>CADEDV010000043.1 GCA_902826165.1 uncultured Bacteroidota bacterium | reverse complement strand
GGCGATGTGGCGGTATTTGAAAATCGTCAGCCCGTAACCGCTGCTAAATTTATAACTAAAAGTTCATTGTTTATTCTATTGCTTGGCGTTATTCGTCGGCTGGAACTGAAGCCAAATAGCGAACAAAAAGTTGAAAATATATTCGTCGCTCGCCATATTGCCAAACCGCCTGTTGTGTGCTGGCGTTACTCGTCCTCGATGATTTTCTTAATTGTCTGCTGTTCTTTTTTTCTATCCTTTTTCAGTCTGTCTGATTTTATCCTTCCTGAAAATTTATTTTTGTCTGAATTAAAATGCATATTTCCTTCTGCTAACCAAGAACCTTGTCTAATCATAAGTCCGTTGTATGGACAATGGTCATAGCCGCAATTGTGTTTTGAATAGTCGCCAAAATTTCTATGCTTAATTTTTTTGTCTGCTAAAATCTTCTGTTGATTTGCTTTAATGTTATTCCAAATCTGGTCTTCGTCACCTTTAGTAATTTCTTGTCCAATTACTGAAACTTCAAAGTAAGTTTTAGGGTCTTTTAGTTGTAAAAAGTCGAAGGTCTTTTGAAAGATTTTATGGGCATAGTCTCTAACTTCAATTTTATCAGCAAGTGTCAACTTATCGTTCTCAATAATTGAGCGATAAAGTCCAAGCGTATTGAAGTCATCATATTTTTTATAATTGTCAATGAAGAAAAAATATTCCTCCTTTGACAATGTATTAAATTTCTGTCCAATCTGCATAGTTAAAAATGTTCGTCAATAAACGAGGTCTGTCTTACGCTTGCACACAGCGTGTGTATTGTCGAAACTACGAACTATTTTGTTTGACAACCTCAAAAAATTGTCGGTTTGATTCTCAGCGGTTTCAGCCAGTTTGTGCAAGATTTTAGAGTACGGAATTGAGTTGCGGCAATCCGCAGTTGTAAACGTTTAGAAACGTTTACACGCAGATATTTAAAAAGAACAATCCCGGTACAAGACCGGGATTGTAAGGTAGTATTTTTGATATTTATTCTTCGGCTTCGCTCATTCTTCGACTCCGCTCATTCTTCGGCTCCGCTCATTCTTCGGCTCCGCTCATTCTTCGGCTCCGCTCAGAATGCTTTCTGTTCTTTCTTCTCAGCAGGTTTCGGCGCATTCTTTACATATTTCTCTAACCAGCCAAACTGCTCGGCCAGGGTATGCAGGATATTTTCTCTTCCGGCATAGCCATGGCTTTCATAAGGCAGGCTGATATATTTGGCCGTGCCGCCATTGCCTTTAATGGCATTGAACATCCGTTCACTCTGGATGGGGTAAGTTCCGGTATTATTATCGGCATCACCATGGATCAGCAGCAAGGGAGTTTTAATTTTATCGGCATAACTAAAGGGACTCATATCATGATAGAGATCTGGAGCCTGCCAGTAGTTACGATCCTCGTTCTGGAAACCAAAAGGTGTCAGTGTTCTGTTGTAGGCACCGCTCCTGGCGATACCGCCTTTAAAAAGATTGGTATGGGCTAATAAATTTGCCGTCATAAATGCACCATAACTATGTCCGCCAACCGCTACCCGGTTCCTGTCACCGACACCGAGAGAGTCCAGGGTATTGATAGCCGCTTCTGCATTCATTTTTAACTGGTCAATAAAATTATCGTTGGGCTTTTTGTCTTTGTCGGTTGCCACAATGGGCATTTCTGCATTATTCAGCACGGCATAACCCTGCGTTACATAATATACCGGCGAACCCCAGTTGAGCAGGGTGAATTTATGTTCACTGCCACGGATCTGTGCTGCATCAGCCGCGGAATTATATTCAGCCGGGTAGGCCCAGATAAAGACCGGCAGTTTGCCATCACGTTTTGCATCATAACCTTTGGGTAAATACAGGTCGCCTGTCAGGTCCACACCATCTGCTCTTTTATATTTGATCTTTTCTTTGGTCACACCATCTAACTGCGGGTAAGGGTTTTTGAATTCGGTGAGCTGGCGGTCAGCAATGCGCAACTTCAGATTTTTGATCCAGTAATTCGGCATTTCTTTTTCACTCTCTCTTCTTGTTAAGAATTGCAGTTTATCTGCATCCAATACTCTTACCACGGTCTCAAAATAACCATCGGCACAACGCCAGACGATCTCTTTCTTTTTGGTATGCACATCAAACGTAGCGAGGAAGGGTTTATCGCCTTCGGGTGAACTGCCCGTTGTGTTGTTCATTAATATCTTACTCCCGTTGTCAATGGTTTTGATCACATTACGGCCATACTGGTTTTTATCCAGCACCGGGAAACCGGGATTGGAATACGCATCGGTGGTATTACGGGTAATGAGTTTTTCCAGATCACCGGTGATGGGATTGTAGCGGTCAAGCTGCGTGGTTTGTTTACCGGTTAGTCCTTCTGTTACCAGGGCTAAATTTTTATCACCCCAGGTGGTGCCGCGGTAGCGCATTTTTGTTTTGAAAAGTTCAACCGGTTCGGCCGTAAAGGGAGCAGGCTGTGCATAAACGGCATCCCGGTATTCAGCTGTTTTTTTAATTAAGCCACTGTCGAGCGGCATGCACCAAACTAATGTAGCGGCTTCATCATCCCTCCATTCAAAACCACGGGGTACCAACTGCACATTATCATAACCACCCGGTGCTGTCTCTGCCGAAGGAAGATCAGCCACCTGTTTTATTTTTTTGCCATTGATATCCGTAATGAATACATCAGATGGAAATCCCTGTGCCGGTACGAGGTAAGAGAAAGGTTTCTTCAGCGTACGCAACAGCATATATTTTTTATCGGGAGATACACTGATCATACTGTAAATAGCAGGCTGCCCGATCTTTGTTTCCACTCCCTTTACATTTTTTACCAATTGCGCCGTAGTATAAAATGCAAAGAGTTCTTCGTCATAAGGACTTTTGATCATGTCCTGGAAAGTAGGGCGGGGAGAAGCCTTGCCATAATTTTCCTGCGTGGCCGGTCCTTTGGGGACAGCCGGTTTGGGTGGTGCGGCTGCCGCCGGTTTGATAATGGTACGATACAATAAGGTATTATCATCATACCACTGATAAGTGCCCATCAATCCGTTCAGTGCTGCCTTATTGACCTTTGTTGCTTTTTGCGTGGCGATATCAATTACATACAGGTCCACTTTTGAAGTAGTGGTATGTGTGAAAGCAATTTTTTTATCATTAGGGCTCCAGCTGATGCTGCCCGCTGCAAGGGGAGAAGGCAGGCCGGTAATTTTATATTCCTTACCGGTAGCAATGTTCTTTAAATACAGGTTGTTGATGAAATTCTGGCGGCTGGGGGCAAAATTATTGGGGTTGATGCGCATCCCGGCGATCTTTAATTCAGGACGGGCCAGTTCTTCCACCGAAGGGTAACTGTTGCTTTCGGTAAACAACATCCATTCTCCTTTATCATCGAGGCTGATATTGGGAGTGGGTTTGGCCAGCAGCATATCTGTGATGGCCTGTGGCGGAGTTTTGTAAGCGGCATCATCCTGTGCAGTCAGGCTGGTTGCTGTAATGAATAGGATGAGTACAAGCATTGATCTTTTAAGAAACATAGTGTGTGATTTTATACAGGGAAGTTAAGCTACAATAGGTATGAAGCAAGCAGGAACAGGATAAAATATTGCTCTATTATATGAATGGCGCAAGGAGTCAAGTCAGCACATCTGCATATTCCGGCTTCTTTTTAAATACGGCATTGGCAAAAGGGCAAAGCGGGATGATTGTCAGATGATGTGTCCTGGCATACTCAACAGCGGTATGTACTAACTGGTAGCCCACGTTCTGCCCGCGGAGTTCATCACTTACTTCGGTATGGTCAATGATCATTTTCTCTGCAGAGGGCATGGTATAGGTCATTTCAGCAAGTATATTTCCATCCTGCTGCACAAAAAACAAACCTTTATTGCCCACTTTTTTATGTTGAATAAGCATAGTTACTGTTTTGAATTGGCGAGTTGCCGGAAATAAGTTTCGGTAAAGAGGGGATCTAATTTATTATAAAAACTGATCAGTAAACCGACCTTGCTCCGGATACGGGGGTAATTATCAACGGCTTTCCAGAAACCAGGAGAAGGACAGAACAGGTTTTGCGCAAAAGTGTTCAAATCATTTTCCAGGCTCGACATGGCATATTGCGTCAGCATGCCAATAGCACAATATGCCGTATCTATATCCTGCGAGGAAGCATTTTTCCTGATGGCACCCACGCCGGCTTCCGGATCGTTATAATCAAAATTATAGGCATTGGCAGCGATCCATACCGAATCGTTGAACAGCTTTTTATAGTTCCTGTACAGGATGCTGGAAAATTCATGGTGCAATGTCTGCTCCATATATTTCATCGTGTAGCCCATTAGTTCTCCGTCATTCGTGAGAAACAACGCATCATTAGAATTGGTACCGCCATACCCCACATCATAGAAACGCATATTCTTTAACCAGTACACGGCACGGAGATTTTTATCCAGCAACACTTCAGGGTATTTTTGCAGTGCCATGATGCTGGCCTCCTTACTTCTTACCACCTCGCTTACGCTGATCATCTCACCCCGGGCATTGATCGGGGCCGGTTGCCAGCTTTCCGGGAAAATGGTTTTTGAATAGTTAAACGAGACCATAACGGTTTTAACCACCGTATCCTTTCCGCCTGCATGCAGGAGAAAAGGTAAGTAGAGGAACAAAAGAAGAAGAAGTTTGGGCCGTTTCATGGGTTAAATCTAAAAAGAATTTGGCGATAATGGTTTTGCTTTTATATTTGTAACACAATGAACAAAACACTTGTACATAATCAGTGGTGGTGGCATACAACTCTAAGGGGTTTGTAAGGTCATAACTATGTTTATAGAAGCATATTACTACAAAGCCCCGGACTATCCGGGGCTTTGTCATTCAAACAAGGAAGAAAGGGTATGAAGAAAATAGCGATCAATACCAGTGCGAAAAGAATGCTGGCGGATGTGTTCACACCAGTGGGCATTTACCTGCGGCTGCGGGACCGGTTCCGGGATACGGTGCTACTGGAGAGCACCGATCATCATTCTGCCGAAAACAGCTGGTCCTTTATCGGCATCAATGCGATTGCCGGGATGGAGATCAGCTCGGCCAGCAGTATCGAATTTAAATTGCCCGGGCAGCAACCGGAAAGAGTGGCTATCAACGATCCCGGTACGGTGCCGCAATTGCTGTGGGATTTCATGCAAAAATTTGAGATCAGCAGCACGGCAACCAAAGAAGCAAAATTTGCACAGGGATTGTTTGGATATACCAGCTATGATGCCGTACAGTTTTTTGATACGGTTAATCTCGCTGCTCATAGCTCATCGTCCGCAGCTATTCCGTTAATGCGATACCGGTTATACCAATATGTTATTGCCTTCAATCATTTCAAAGACGAATTATTCATCTGTGAAAATAGCATCAGGGGAATTGAAAGCGAGTTGGCCGTTGTGGAATCTCTGATAAGGGGTAAGGATGTTCCTGTTTATCCTTTTAAGAAAAAAGGAGAGGAAACATCCAATATGACCGGTGAAGAGTATAAAGCAATGGTGCAAAAAGGAATTGCCAGTTGTCACCGGGGCGATGTGTTCCAGATCGTTCTGAGCCGTCGTTTTCAGCAGGGCTTTATGGGCGATGAATTCAATGTGTACAGGGCCCTGCGTAGTATCAACCCTTCTCCGTATTTATTTTTCTTTGATTATGGTGATTATAAACTGATGGGTTCTTCTCCCGAAGCACAACTCATCATTCAGAACGGGAAGGCAGTGCTGCACCCGATAGCAGGTACATTCAAAAGAACCGGTGATGAGGAAACCGACCGGCTGGAAACAGAACGGTTATTAAAAGATGCGAAAGAGAATGCAGAGCATGTGATGCTGGTGGACCTGGCCCGCAATGATCTCAGCCGGTTGTGCGATGAAGTGGTGGTGGCACATTATAAGCAGGTGCAATATTATTCGCATGTCATTCATCTCGTAAGCGAGGTAACAGGAAAAGTGAGAGCCGGCAGTAATCCTTTTGAATTAGTGGCTAAGACATTTCCGGCGGGCACATTAAGTGGCGCACCCAAGATCAAAGCCATGCAACTGATCAATAATTATGAACCAACGGACAGGAGTTATTATGGTGGTGCTATCGGCTTTATCGGGTTTGACGGCAGTTGCAATCATGCCATAATGATCAGGACGTTTTTGAGTAAGAATAATACACTGACCTGCCAGGCAGGAGCCGGTGTGGTGGTGGCATCAATGCCGGAAAATGAATTGCAGGAAGTGAATAATAAACTCGGGGCATTGAAAAAAGCAATTGAGATTGCAGAGACTTTATAAACGGGTTCATTCTTTATGGTTGATAGCCATGAACGATGAACCATGAACTTTTCAAGGGTATGAAAATATTAGTATTCGATAATTACGATTCCTTTACCTACAACCTGGTTCACCTGGTGGAGAAGATCATACACGGGAAAGTGGATGTATTCCGTAACGACCAGTTGCCATTAGAGAAAGTGAAAGTCTATGATAAGATCATCTTATCCCCGGGTCCGGGTATTCCCGAAGAAGCCGGTTTGTTATTACCGCTGATCAAAGAATATGCAGCTACCAAAAGTATACTGGGAGTTTGTTTGGGTCACCAGGCCATTGGAGAAGCTTTTGGCGGTAAACTGGAGAATTTAAGTACCGTGTATCATGGAGTGGCTACGGAGATTGGAGTTGATTCTTTGACAGGAACAGGAAAGAGGAGCCGTTTGTTTGAAGGATTGCCGGAACGGATTGAAGTGGGCCGTTATCACAGCTGGATCGTGAGTGATGAAAATTTCCCGGATGAACTGGAGGTAACTGCCAGGGATGATAATAATTATATTATGGCTTTGCAGCATAAGACATATGATGTGCAGGGAGTGCAGTTTCACCCGGAGAGTGTATTGACGCCAATGGGAGAAACGATTTTGAGGAATTGGTTGAAGCATAATTAGTTAATTTGAAAATGAGACAATGAAAAAGATTCTGCAATATTTATTTGAGCATAAAACGCTGAACAGGGAGCAGGCAAAGGATGTGCTGGTCAATATCGGGAAGGGTATTTACAATGAACATGAGGTAACAGCATTCATGACCGTGTACCTGATGCGCAGCATCACCAT
This sequence comes from uncultured Bacteroidota bacterium, assembly GCA_902826165.1. Lineage (GTDB taxonomy): Bacteria > Bacteroidota > Bacteroidia > Chitinophagales > Chitinophagaceae > CADEDV01. The sequence continues at coordinate 18,234 of CADEDV010000043.1, read as the reverse complement.
TGAAGAGTTGCAGGGTTTCCGGGATGCGTTGCTGGAATTATGTGTGCCGGTCAACCTGAGCGGGCATGCTACAATTGATATTGTTGGTACGGGCGGTGATGGGAAAAACACCTTCAATATCTCCACCCTCAGTTGCTTTATTGTTGCAGGCACCGGGCAAAAAGTAGCCAAGCATGGCAACTATGGGGCTTCTTCCGTAAGTGGTGCATCCAATGTGATGGAGCAGCTCGGTTATACATTCAAAGCAGATAATGATAAACTGAAAAAGGAAGTGGAAGAAGCAGGTATCTGTTTTTTACATGCTCCCCTGTTTCACCCGGCATTAAAAGTGGTGGGGCCGATACGAAAGAACCTGGCCATGCGAACCTTTTTTAATATGCTCGGGCCGATGGTAAACCCGGCCGACCCGGCTTTCCAGTTGGTAGGTGTGTTTAGCCTGGAGATGGCCCGTATCTATAATTACTTATTGCAGCAGACAGAGAAATCGTTTACCATCATTCACAGCCTGGATGGATACGATGAGATATCGCTGACCAACGATACCAAAGTGATCACTAATGAAGGGGAAAGGATCATGACACCGGAACAATTGGGTAAACGAACTGTTGACCCGCAGGATATACAAGGCGGTAACACCCTTGAAGAAGCGGCAAAGATATTTTCAAAAATAGTCAGCGGGGAAGGCAGCTGGGCGCAGAATGCCGTGGTGCTGGCAAATGCAGCGATGGCTTTATATTGCACCGGCAATTATACAAGCTATGACGGGGCGTATCAGGCCGCCGTGGAAAGCCTGGAAAGCGGCAAAGCAAATGAATCACTAAAAAAGCTGATAGCCTTACAATGAGTACGATCTTAGATACGATTGTTGCGAATAAAAGAAAGGAGATTGAAAAATTCAAACCGCTGAGTCCTGTTGAACGGTTTGAACGGGATGGGTTTTTCTGGAAGGTCAGTAACCGTTCACTGAAACAAAGTTTACTGGCAGAGGATAGTACCGGTATCATTGCGGAATTCAAACGCAAGAGTCCCAGCAAAGGCTGGTTCAAAACAAAAGAGCTGGAAGTGGAGCCGGTGGTGAGAGCTTATAATGATTTAGGTGCTGCCGGTATTTCTGTATTGACGGATGAAGAGTTCTTTGGTGGTGACCTGGATGACCTCATCCAAACCAAAGTGATCTCGGATATACCGGTGCTGCGGAAAGATTTTATCGTGGATCAATGGCAGATCGCAGAGGCGAAGGCATTTGGAGCCGATGTGATTTTATTGATCGCTGCTTGCTTAACAAAAGCTGAAGTAAAACAGTTTGCTGCCTATGCCAAAAGCATCGGGCTGGAAGTATTGCTGGAGATACATAATGAGGAAGAACTGGATCATATTTGTGCGGAAGTGGATATGGTGGGAGTGAATAACCGCAACCTGAAGACATTTGAAGTGGATATTGAAATTTCGCTGGGGCTTATCAACAAGATACCAACGGATAAACCGGCGGTGGCAGAAAGTGGCATCAGTGAGGTGCAGACAATCGTAACTTTAAGAAAGGCAGGATTCAAAGGATTTTTGATCGGGGAGAATTTTATGAAGAAAGAATATCCCGGGCTGGCTTTTGAACAGTTTGTGATCGACCTGCAACGGGTTAGCGAATGAATGATTATCTATACGATTGCTTTTGCTCGTTTATTTAACCATAAAAGCAAAAGCTTATGCGAATTAAAGTTTGTGGCATGACATTGCCGGAACAGGTGAATGCCCTGGATGAAATGGGCGTTGACCTGGCAGGGTTCATTTTCTATGAGAAGTCGCCGAGGTTTGTGCGGAAGAAGATCAGCCCGGAGAAAATGAAAAAGACCGGTGGCCGTATCGGGAAAGTGGGGGTCTTTGTCAACATGCCTTACGAAGAGTTGATGCAAACGGTGGAGGATTACCGGCTGGATATGGTGCAGCTGCATGGCGATGAATCGGAGCGGTTCTGTGAAAAAGTTGCCAACTATGTATCGGTGATCAAAGCGTTCCGGCTGAGTGATAATGACCCGATCGACTGGATGGTAAGACCTTTTCACGAAGGATGTGATATGTATATGTTCGACACATTAGGATCAGGATATGGTGGAACGGGTAAAAAATTTGACTGGAATGTATTGAAAGGTACGAATACCAATAAACTATTTTTCCTTAGTGGTGGCATTGAACCGGGTGATGAAGAGAAGCTGAAAGAATTTGCTGCCTTGCCGGAAGCAAAGAAATTATTTGCGGTGGATATCAACAGCAAGTTTGAAGTGAGTGCCGGAGTAAAGAATATGGAAAAAGTGAGGGAGTTTGTGAAGAATATGAAGGGGTAAAGAAAGCAGCAGATTTAGTGAACATCCCCTTCCCGGAGGGGCGGATTAAGGGAACATATTGCTATAAGAAAATGGGGTGGGTCAAAAATGAAACGAAGAATCATTCCATACAACCCAAAGTTGAAAGAACTGGCAAAGAAACTTCGGGAGAATATGACTTTCTCAGAAGTAAAACTCTGGAATGAATTGAAGAAAGGGCAGATGATGGGATATGATTTTGACAGGCAGCGGCCAATTGGTAAGTACATCGTTGATTTCTTTTGCAAGGATCTGCAACTGGCAATCGAAGTGGATGGGATTACGCACCTGGATGAGAAAGTCATTATTAAAGATTGGATAAGACAGGATGATATTGAAAATTATGGAGTCAATTTTTTACGGTTTGATGCACTGCTGGTAGTGAATAAAGTGGAAGCAGCTGTCAGGGAGATAAAGAGCTGGATACTTGACTATGAACAAAGGAATGGGGTAAGCGAAGACGTGATGAAGAGAAGGGAAAGATTGATCAACCCGGTTTCTAGAAAAAGGCAGTAACCCACCCCTGCCCCTCCCGGGAGGGGATGCCCCGCACAGCCCTGCTGTCGGCAAGAGCAAAAAGAGAACGGTAAATCGTAATAATAGCCAGAGTTTTGCAACCTTAGGAAACATCCCCTCCCCGGAGGGGCAGATTGAGGAAATGAACTGCTATAAGAAATTGGGGTGGGTAAAAAAGAATAAATAAACAACGATGAATATCAAAGTGTGTGGTATCACCACAATGAAACAATTGCAGCAACTGGATGGACTGGGTGTTGATTTTGCCGGACTGATCTTTTATAAAGACTCTCCAAGATATATGGGAGAGAAATTATCCGGCAAAGAACTGAAGCATGCCGATTTTGATTTGAAGAAAGTGGGAGTGTTCGTGAACCCCGAAATGATCGAAGTGCTGGATGCCATTGATGAATATGGACTTGATGCGGTGCAACTGCACGGGGATGAGAGCCCGGAGATGTGCGAGGACCTGGGAAGTGAGGTGGAAGTGATCAAAGCGTTCCGGGTAACAGATGGAGTGGATATTGATAAATTGGTAGCGAAGTATGATGCCGCCTGCGATTATTACCTGTTTGATAATGGCGGGTTGAAAGAAAGTTTTGGCGGCACGGGAAAACAGTTTGACTGGAGTATTCTCACCAAAGCTAAAATTGAGAAGCCTTTCTTTTTAAGTGGCGGTATCAGCCCGGAAGATGCAGCAAAAGTAAAAGGATTCAAACATCCCGACTTCTTTGGTGTTGATATCAATAGCCAATTTGAAAAGGGCCCGGGTGTGAAAGATATGGGATTGGTGCTGCAGTTTAAGCAGGGGTTGAAATAAATATCAAGAGAATGGTAGCCAGAAATTTTGTAGATATTATACAGCATATAAAAGATGGAACTTACATTCCAGAAACTCTAATTAATGATATTGTTCACATTGGTTCTGATTTTGGAAAGGATGCACAAATAAGTAATGTAACTTTTAATAAATCTGTTGTTGTTAGTATTCCATCAGCTGACAATAATATTAATTTTATTAATTGTGTTTTTAATGCTCCGTTTTCATTTGGAGGTAGAAATAATCTGAAAAATTTAGGTTTTTTTGATTGTCAGTTCAACTCTTCGTTTTCAATAAATAATGTTAGTGCCACAAAATTTGAAATTGCAGGATGTTTTCTTAAAAGGGGGATAAGTAGCCATAATTTAATCGCAGAAACATTACGTTTGGAGTTGCTTAAATCAGAGTCTGCGAAGTTTAATTTTTTAAAACCCCATCTTTCAAACTGTTTTATCTCTAAAATAAAGGATGGTACGCAGTTAATGTTTAGTTCTTTCGACGAAAAGGTTTCACAGGATAATACAAGTTATATTTCTAATTTAAGTATTAGATGTGAATTTGACTTTACTGGAGAGTTGTTGTTTCATGTTCTTAAAATAGACACAATTTCTTTGTCTGGCTATAATAAGGGGAGGATTAACTTTCAGACAGTGTCAACAGGAAATATTAACTGTCAGCATTTTGTTAATCTTGGGTTTATGAATGTGTCTAGTCTGAAAACAGAGTTACCTGGCAGATTATATTTGTATAATTCTAATTTGGGAAAATGTGAGATATTTAATGTTGATTTTAGTTTTTTTGACTCTCCTATAATTATAGATTCAAGTATTCAAGACATAGTGCCAACTAATGTTACATGGTGTAATGAGATACAGGCAAATATTATTAAGGATAATTCTTCTCCTTTACATTTAAGAGAGTCGTATCGTCAGCTTAAAAATATAATGATTAAGAACAACGATAAAATTGAAGAGCTTAAGTATTATAATTTGGAAATGGAGGCGTATCATTCGCATCTAAAGAAAGCAAAAGGAAATTTCGGAGAAAAATTTATCATAAGGACAAATAAGATTTCTAATAATCATGGTCTATCATGGCTTACTGCATTTTATTGGATTATTGGATTGTCTTTGTTCTTTTTTAATTTGAATAAATTTTTATTGGGGTATAATTCATTTAATATAAATCTTTTCTGGAAAGATGCAGCTAATTGGCTTCAGTCAATAAACCCTGTGAGAAAATTTGCTGATGTTTATACAGATAATAGCATTGGTTGGAAATCTAATTTAGCTTTATTTCTCGATGTTTTTTCAAGGATTGTTTATTCCTATTTACTTTTTCAGTTTATAAGTGCCTTTAGGAAATATGTGAAGAAATGATGAATAGAATTACCGAACCCTGAAGAGTGCGACGCAACAGATGATGATAGTAGTACTAAAGCTGGGTAATTAAACAATTATGATATTATTACAAGCAGAAATGGCAGGTGGTTATTATCTGCTGCAAATAATAAAATTTATCGGGTTAGCGGTATTAGTATTTGCAGGTATTTATATAATTGGAACGACAATTCGAAAAATTAATGAAAGAAAAGATAACATATCAAAGCCCAAATGAACAGGGTTATTATGGTTCATTCGGCGGGGCCTATATCCCCGAGATGCTGCACCGCAATGTGGAAGAGCTGCGGACAAAATACCTTGACATTATCTATGAAGAAGGTTTTCAAAATGAATTCAATGACCTGCTGCGGGATTATGTGGGGAGGCCAACGCCGTTGTATCATGCAGAACGGATGAGTAAGCGGTACAGTGCCAATATTTACCTGAAGCGGGAAGACCTTTGTCATACCGGTGCTCATAAAATCAATAATACCGTCGGGCAAATATTACTAGCACAACGGCTGGGCAAGAAAAGGATCATTGCAGAAACAGGAGCCGGCCAGCATGGGGTGGCAACTGCCACGGTATGTGCATTGAAAGGAGTGGAGTGCATCGTGTACATGGGAGAAAAAGATATTGAACGGCAGGCACCGAATGTGGCGAGAATGAAAATGCTCGGCGCTACGGTGATACCGGCGACCAGTGGCAGCAAGACCCTGAAAGATGCGACGAATGAAGCCATCCGTGACTGGATCAATCACCCGGATGATACGCATTATATTATTGGCAGTGTGGTGGGGCCGCATCCTTACCCGGATATGGTGGCCAGGTTTCAAAGTGTGATCAGTGAAGAGATGCGCAAACAATTGCTGGAAAAAACGGGGAATGAATTGCCCGATTATGTGATCGCCTGTGTGGGTGGAGGCAGTAATGCAGCCGGTGCATTCTATCATTTCTTAGACGAACCTTCGGTGAAGCTTGTTGCTGTGGAAGCTGCAGGCCATGGGGTGAATAGTGGTATGAGTGCAGCCACCACGCAACTCGGTAAACCCGGCATTTTGCATGGCAGTAAAAGCCTGCTGATGCAAACGGCAGATGGACAGGTGGTGGAACCGCATAGTATCTCTGCGGGATTGGATTACCCGGGTATCGGCCCCTTGCATGCTAATTTGTTCCAGACCGGTCGTGCTATATTCATGAGTGCCACCGATACCAAGGCATTGAATGCCGCTTTTGAACTTAGCAAGACCGAAGGGATCATCCCGGCACTGGAATCTGCACATGCTTTACATGCACTGAAGATGATCAATTTTAAAAAGACCGATGTGATAGTGATCTGTTTGAGCGGAAGGGGGGATAAGGACCTCGATACATACATGAAAAATTTATAGCCACAAAGACACGGAGGCACCAAGTCTTTGTGGCTTTGTGCCTCCGTGGCAAAAAATACCACATGAGCCGGATACAAGAATTGTTCAAGAAGAAATCTCATAGTTTGCTTAACATGTACTGCACAGCCGGCTTTCCTCATTTACATGCAACCGCTGAAGTGATGAAAGCCCTGCAGGCCAATGGTGCAGACCTGATTGAACTGGGTATGCCGTATAGTGATCCTTTAGCGGATGGCCCGGTGATTCAGCATAGCAGTTCGGTGGCGCTGGCCAATGGAATGACGATTGCCATATTGTTTGAACAATTGCGGCAATGCAGGAATGAGATCAAGCTGCCGGTTGTACTGATGGGGTATATGAATCCCGTATTGCAATATGGCTTTGAACGTTTTTGTGCAGACGCTGCGGCGGTGGGGGTGGATGGTTTGATCCTGCCCGATCTTCCGGAGTATGAATTTGAAACAGAATACGGAGCCATTATTAAAAAATACGGGCTTGATTTTATTTTCTTAGTTACACCTGAAACTTCTGAAGAGCGGGTCAGGAAATTAGACCAGCTCAGCTCCGGGTTTTTATATGCGGTGTCTTCTTCGTCAACCACGGGCAGTGAAAAGGCAGCTGGTAACGTGGAAGAATACCTGCAACGGCTACAGGCCATGCAACTGCAAAACCCGGTACTGGTTGGCTTTGGTATTAAGGATAAACAAAGTTTTGAAGCGGCCTGTGCTCATGCCAACGGGGCGATCATCGGAACAGCCTATATCAATGCATTGGGAAAGGGAGAGCCTGTTGGGGAGGCCACCCGGAAGTTCCTGTCCGGCATTCTATCCTGAGATTTGTCGCTTTACTGACATCTTTCCGGGGAATTTCTACGTTTATGAGCAATAAAATTGTTAAACGGCAGGGAGCCGGTTTGCCGGTCCTGCCTGATTCTCTACATTTGTGGTTTATTAATACCCTCAGCGTAAAACGAGTCTATGTCAAATCGAATCAGTCAATTATTTTTTATCTTATTGTTGTCTCCTTTGTTCACTATGGCACAACCTGTGGCAGCTGTTAAAAAGCCTGCTGTGGAAAAAGGATTTACGATCACCGGTGATATCAGTGGCCTGGTAAAAGGAACGGTAGTGAAACTGATCAATGCTAATACCAATACTGAACTGGCCACAACTACAGTTGCCGAAAAAAAGGTGACTGTAAAAAGAAATGGCAAACCCGTTACTTCTGCAAAAACTTTTTTTGTATTGAAAGGAAAAATAACGGAGCCTGATCTTTGCCTGGTCTCTATTGGAGATATGAAGCCGTTTAATATTTATGCAGAGAACAATGTGATCACTATTACGGGCAGTAATAATGAAATGGATAAATGGATGGTGAAGGGTTCTTCCTCGCACAAAGACTTCCAGGATTTTGAGAAAACCTTCACCCCGCTGGCCCAGAAACTGAATACCGCGGGAAACACGATCAATAGCACGGCACCGGGTCCGCAACGGGATGCAATGATCACTTCGTATACAGCTTTACAAAAGGATATTCAAACTACCATCGATAGTTTTATCAGCGTAAAGACAGGTTCTTACGTTTCTCCTTTTGTATTGCTGGTGATGATGGGTTTTAATGATGACCCCAACACAGCGGAAACAAGGTTTAATAAGCTGGATACTGCCGTACAGGGTTCTTATATTGGTAAAATCTTAGCTGGCCAGATAGCCGATGGAAAGATCGGGGCGGTGGGAACACAGGCCCTGGAATTCACCCAGGCAGATACCTCCGGCAATCCTGTTTCCTTATCCTCTTTCCGGGGCAAATATGTACTGGTTGATTTCTGGGCCAGCTGGTGTGGCCCTTGCCGGGATGAGAATCCCAACGTGGTGCAGAATTACAATAAATTCAGGGATAAGAATTTTACTGTGCTGGGTGTATCATTGGACAGGCCCGGTCAAAAAGATAAATGGCTGAATGCGATCAAAGAAGATAACCTGACATGGACACATGTAAGCGACCTGCAATTCTGGAATAATGAAGTAGCAAAAGCGTATCGGATACAGAGTATTCCACAAAACTTATTACTTGATCCGACCGGTAAGATCATCGGGAAAAATCTTCGGGGTGCTGCACTGGAATCTAAACTTTGTGAGATACTGGGTTGTAATTAACGACCAACCTTATTTAAGTGCAAGGCCGGAACAGAATTGTTCCGGCCTTTTTATTCAGCTTAACACTGCTATTTCTAATTCACATCTTCTCCTTTCTTCAGTTTTTCAATGATCGTTGTTAAATTGTTCTTGTTATTGGTATCCGGGGCCAGTGGCAATGCCTGTTGGGCGAACTTCAATGCGTTTTTAAAATCACCATTGGCGGAATAACCTCTTGTCATACCCATCAAAGTGGTGAACTGTCCGGGATTTTTGGAAAAATTGGTTTTGAATATTTCCAATGCTTCTTTGGGTTTCTTTTGTTGTAATAAGCGTCTTCCGTATTGATGGATCTCATTCATACTGGCAAAAGCCATAGATGTCTTCATGATCGTAGCCGCTTCTTCACCACGACCCAGTTTCTCCAGTATCGCTGCTTTGTTGCTCCACGCTGTAAAAACTTTATCACCACCAAAGCCGGCACTGGTGGCTGAGTCGGCCCATAGTAAAGCCTGGTCAAGATTGACATTGCGCTGCAGGCACCAGGCGGCGGCCTGGTCCCAGCTTTGCCAGATAAAACCTTTTTCAGTTCTTAGTTCCCTGCGGAAGGAAGCCAATTGGTCAGCGACAAGATCCGTTTCAACACGAAAGGCAATGGATAATTTTTCCCACTGCAAAACAATAGTGGCACTGTTCTCTGTTTCATTCGTGAATTCATATTTCAGCCATTCAACACTTTTTTCCAGTGGCTGTGGCTTTACTTTCACCCGCAGGGCATCTTCTTTATCATCATAATAATAGCTGCCCCAGGAGTTGGAATTCTTACTGAAGATCAGGGTGGATTCATTGGGATCGTAGGCAATGAAGAAGCCATATTTACCGGCAGGTAATGATTGCCCTTCTATTTTCACCGCATTGGTAAATTCAATGGTAGTGTTCTCATTAGAGCCTGCTCTCCAGGGGGCTGCTTTGCTGCTGCCAAAACCCTGGTCAATAAAACCGGTATGTACTAATTGTCCCCATATCTTACCTTCACGACCTTTTACGCCGGGGCGATCATAATGGATGGTCACATCTGTGAGACCAATGCGTTCCTGTACGGAAGCCTTTTTATTGCCGCCGCTTGGGCTGACGGTGAGTGGTATTTGTGCCTGTACAGTTGCTGACAGTACAAACAATAGCGATAGGAATAATACAATCTTCTTCATGGTAGTAAAATTATTTATACTACAAGCTACTATCTTCCCTATAATGCTGTGGCCGATTGTTACCAGCGAAAAAACGAAGGGATGAACTGCTGTTTGGAAAGGATATGAGGTGAAGACTGGTAAAAATGAAGCTGCCCTTTGGAAATTGCATTTCACAAAGGGCAGCTGTCTTAAGCAATAGCAAGTGAAATCAATTTTTCTTTACCTGGTCTGCAAGAGTCAGTGTATTATTACTGACTTTGTACCGGGTTGTCCATTTTATTGTCGGACAGCAGGAGGGGTCGTTCAACGCATAACAGGCAGACTCGCCTACCAGCAGGCCGCTACTGTCAATTTTCTCGGCGAAGAATTGGCCGTCAATACCGCCTGTGGCTTCGCAATGCCCCAGGTCGTAAGAAGAATACATTTTCAACAGATTTAGTTGCCCGGTAGTAGTGGTGAAGACAAATAGTTCTGTCCAGCTTACATTGCCGCCACCCGTGGAATATACCGGCACTATATAATCATTTCTTTTATCGCCGTTCAGGTCTCCTTTCAGGAATTTAGTGGCAACTGGAATGATATTTAATGAGCCTTCAGTTGAAGTGGAGTCAAACATAGTTTTGACCTGGATCTCTTTATCGCCGGTCGTGTCCACCCGGAACCGGTTCTTGGGATCAGCCGCATGTTCTTGAGTAAAATGCTGCTGGTAATAATCAACGATGGCCGTAGTGATAAAGGAGGTTGAATCAACGGCGGCTTCCTGGGCTACCGTTTTTTCTTTTTTGTTTTGTCCGCAACTGGTAAAAAGTATTACCAGGATGGCAAGGGGCATAAATTTCATACTAGTTTTTTTAGATGATTAAATGCTGCTATCGTCAGGTTTCCGGGAACTAAGGTACAGTATTAGCCTGCGGGAAAGAAGAACCTTATCAGGCGGATAGCTGATTTTTGGCAGGTAAACGGGATTGATGCCCGGGTCAGCCCTGCCCGGTATCGTAATACTACCTGTTTCATACACTCCTCATACAGTATCTATGCCGTTGAAATGCTTTAAGGCGGGAGTATATGCACTGAGTGGGTCTTTATTACCGGGAAAACCAATTCGTTTTTTAAAATATTATCATTGTTGATTCTTCTGGATAGTGTATTCGTCCATAAATCGCTTATATCCATTATCCAGGATGTTATTACTATACTTTTACCATTTCGATCGGTCAGACAAAAATTTTCGTTGAATATCCAAGGTAGTTTGCTTGATCGTATATGATTATTGAGTGTTATCGTGACGATCTCATTGTTGAGCAGTTCAATTACCTCTTTTGTCTTGTGGTCTATTAATCTTACTGTATTATATGTCAGTACAAATTCTTTATTAATTGAATGCCTATAGTAATTAAAAAAAAGATAGACACCGGGAATGCTTAACATGCCCAAACCAAGATTAATCAACAAAAGAGCTGTATATTGATCATTTAAAATAAGTTTAGGGACTATCATAAAATTAGAGGTGATATGGACCAGCACAAAAAGCCAGATCAAAGAGGTCTGTTTGATAATTTTTGAACGCCTTGCTATGAAGCGATGTTCTTTCATGAAACAATTACTATATTTAGTAGTGCTGTCTGGTTAAATTACTGGTTTGAGTAAATAATGCACAACAAACTCTCCGGCTTCTTCTTTACTGACATAATGATTGAAATGATCAGGCCGGAAATGATGTCGTTCCAGTAATTGCAGGGATTTTTCATTACCGGGTTTTACCAATGCGGTGATGAGCTGCAATTTCATTTCTTCAAAACCAAAACGGATCACCGCTTCAACAGCTTCCTGCATCAATCCTTTGCCCTGGTAAGCAGGGCTTAGTTCATAGCCGATCTCTGCTTTGTCATTTTCCGGCACAAAATTCCAGAGGCATATTGTACCGATGAGCCCCGGGGAAACTTTTACTGCAATGGCCCAGTACATCCAGTTATGTTGCTGTATGCCGGTTGCGATCTTACTGATATAGGCTGTGGCTTCTTCCATGCTGAGTGTTGCCGGCCGGTTGAGATAAGTATTTACCTGCGGATCAGAACGCAGGATGGAGATAGCTTCTGCATCTTCTGCAACGAGTGAACGCAGTTGCAGCCGTTTTGTTTCTAATACAGGTGTAAAATCGTACGGTTGCATCAGGATTGTTTTCTTTTTTTGAAAGCCATGATGATAACAGGTAAAAGTGAAATGAAAAGACTTGCATAGAAATACAAATCATAAGGGATATCCCGCAGGCGGAGGGTAAATTTTCCGTCATTGCAGGCGGTACAGGCTGCGAGTTGATAAGAACTGTCTGCATAAACAATGGCGGCTGTGCCGAGGAAGAAGAGAATAACAGTGATCAGCAGTTTCAATATTTTCTTTCTTTGTTCAAACAATAAACTGGTAAGCAGTATCCCAAATATCCCAAAGGCACTGATAAAACGGGCACCAGGAAATTGAAAATATTTTCCAATGAGTATAAACTTTTCAGGATGTAATTTTTCATACAAGTTAACGACGAGAACCCGGTAATAATATTCAAAATAGAAAGCCAGTGCCACACCCAGCACAAAGATGAAGATCAGCAGCAGTATCCTGTTAAATGTAAAAATAGCAGCTATCCGGGGCATGTTCCTTGTTTCACGGCTAAGATAGTTCAGCCAATCGTTTTTACCATATCATAGTTGGGGCCGTTGTATTCAAATGCACCCAGTATAATGAAACCATTTTTCAGGTAGTAACGAACAGCGTTTTCATTTTCCTGTTGCACGCCACCCCAGAGAATGATCCGTTGCCGCCCCATGGTCTTCAGCTCTTCTTCGATGAATTGTAATAAATGATAACCAATACCCAGACCCTGCCAGTGATCAGCTACAGAAGGCGCATAGGTAACATCGGTAAAATGATCGGGTACAAAACCAGAAGAACGCAAGCGGTCACCATCATGTTCCAGGTAGCCGAGACGGATGATAGCATAGGCCACAATTGATCCGCCGCTGTCATCTTCTGCTATGTATCCGGTATTGTAAGGGTTAGTTTGATAAAAATGACTGACTGCTGTTTTATCAAAAGGATGGGGTCCAAAACGGTTTTTAGTTTCCGGGGATAATTGAAGCAGGTAATGAGTTAGTTTATCATAATCGGCACCTGTTAACCGGCGAAATGAAACAGCGTTCTTATTTTTTGTTGTAATGATCATCCGGCGTTCTATTTATTATAAACTGTTGTCACCTCCAGCCGGTTATTATCCGGGTCCAGGGTTTCAAATTCATAATAACCATCACCGGTTTTCCGGGGACCGCCCAGGATGGGAAAGCCGGCAGCTTTTAATTCAATTGCTTTTTCATCCACCTCCTGCATGGTATCTACACCAAAAGCTAAGTGTATAATTCCTTTATGTTGAGCCTTGACCCGGTCATTCTTATTGCCAGGAATACCGGGCATACTCATCAGTTCCAGTCTTGCTCCGGATCGAAAGGTTAAGAAATAACTGTAAAACTGCTTCTTTTCATTCGTGTATTTTTCATTCGCCACGCCATGGAAAAATTTTACATAGAAGTCTTTTAAGGCCTCTAACTGGTCAGTCCAGATGGCAACATGTTCTAAAGTCATACTAGCAGTTTTTGTAAGGAAACAAATATACTGTGTAGCAGATAAAAAAATTGTCAGTTGTAAGATAAAGCGGCGCAGAAGATCAACTGATGCCCAACGTGGCGGATAGTAATTCCAGTGCATTCTCGTCTTCTGCCAGTACATGCAGTATATCACCGCCCATTAACTTAGTGGAACCATTGGGTACAATATAAACACCTGCTCTTTCGATAGAGAGGATATTGATAGTAGCGGGAGTGCCCAGCTCCACAATTCTTTTTCCTATAACAGCGGCATCATCCGGTATCCGTATTTCTTCCATGGCGGTTTTGATTTTGTCGGTGAGTTCAAAATCAAGCCCTGTTCTTCTTTTTGCTTTTTGCGGAACGGTAACATGCAGTAGTTTTGCTACATAGGAAAGTGTGGTTCCCTGTAGCAATACGGAGGTAATAGAAATAAAGAAAACCAGGTTGAAGATCAGCTCTGACTTGGGGAAACCGGCGAGCAGCGGATACGTAGCAAATACGATGGGTACACTTCCCCGCAATCCCACCCAGGAAATAAATAATTTGCTTCTCGTATTGGATTTAAAAAAGGAAAGGGAAGCGAAAACAGCCAATGGCCTTGCCACAAAGATCAGGAAAGCAGAAATGAGTAAACCCATACCGATCAGCGGAACGACTTTGGAGGGAAAGACCAGCAGGCCCAATGTAAGAAAGAGAATGATCTGCATCAGCCAGGCTTGCCCATCATAAAATTTGATAAGGCTTCTTTTATGCACCATTTTACTATTGCCCATGATGATGGCACAGAGATAAATGGCGAGGAACCCATTGCCGCCAATAGCATGCGTCATTGAATAAGTGAAAATAGCAAGACCGAGGGTGAGTACCGGGTAAAGTCCTTCTGTTTCTAATTTAATATTATTGACCAGCCATACACTGGCTTTTCCCATGGAAAACCCGATTGCAGCACCGAGAATAAATTCTTTCAGGAAACTGATCACTACTACTGCCGGGTCAATATTGCCTGACATCACCAGGCCGGTGAGTGTGATGGTAAGAAAATAGGCCATGGGGTCGTTGCTGCCGCTTTCCAGTTCCAGTACCGGCCGCAGGTATCCTTTTAATGCTATGCCTTTATTACGCAGTATGGAAAATACCGCAGCTGCATCTGTCGCCGATACGATCGCACCAAGCAATAAACCTTCGAGAATCGTAAAGCCAAATGCGTAGTGTACAAATATTCCTACAGCTAAAGCGGTGAGAAAAACACCGAGGGTTGATAAAGCAACACCGCGCCATAGAACGGGTTTAATACTTTGCCAGTTGGTATCCAGTCCACCCGAGAACAGGATAAAATTCAGGGCGATGATACCGATCAGTTGTGCTACGGCAGCATTATCAAACTGGATACCGCCGATACCTTCGGAACCGGCGAGTATTCCAATGATAAGAAAAAAGATCAGTGTAGGCACACCCAACCGGGTCGTCGTTTTACCGGCGATAACGCTGACCAGCAGTAATACCGATCCTGTCAATAAAATATTTCCGGCATCTATATTCATCGTAAAGGGTTTGCCTGCACTGACTTGGTTTATTTATTTTAATTGATTGGCTTTTTCTGTATCGGCTTTCTGGTCACGTTTATGAACAAACATCAGCAGGCCGATAATAAGGGCGATAAAATCCAGCACACAAAGTGCCGTTATGATCGTTGACATAATTTCTTTTTTAGTGAATAATAAAGCGCCGGTCAGGAATGACCGGGTTGTTGCAATGAGCCTGTAGGACGGATTACCAGAAATTATGCGAGGGATAAATAAAGAAAAGATGATTATTAAAGGCGAAATAAAGTTGTGATGATTCCTTCAATAACGAAGTACTATCAGCGGCTTGTAATTTCCAAGTATGTTCTTGTGCACAGGTCAATAACCGCTGTGCTGTTTTTGGCGCAGGCAGACCGGGCAGGCTGATGCTTGTTCCCTGTACCAATTCGGCATCGGGGCAGGAAACAGGTATGATAACACGGATGCTGGCGGCCGGCTTGGTATCATTTGCTACCGGCTTCTTAGCAGGAGCAGCCTGCACCAATACAGGAGCCAGCAGTAAAAATAACAGCGATATAAAAACACTTTTTTTCAATGCGGCGAAAATACGGATTAATCCCCGGGCAGCCTGAAGCAGGATGTTAATAAACGGATAGAATACAGAGAGAAATTACAGGTTTAATTTCAGTGACAAGGCAGGATAGGAACGATACCGGGCACCGGCCAGTTCTATAGTGGGTGCCTGTTGCAGGCCGATAGAACCGGTCATCTTATTAGCCTTTCTTTTATTTCTTCCTGCTGCAAGAAATAAAGGGATGCTACCCAGCACCGCTACAGTGCCGCCAACGAAAAGCGGACCAACAGCATCAAACTCGGTATCTCCGGCACTGATAACGATCAGCGTAGTAATACCGGCACCCAGCAGGATAAAACCAACTGTCTTTTGTGATTTACTTTTCTTCAGTAGTTCTTCACGGGTCAATGCCTGCTGGCTGAAAAGGGAGGTGGTTGTAAATACTACCAGCAGGAAAAAAAAGAGCTTTTTCATAACAGTTTGTTTTAATGGTTAAAAAAACAGGCGACTGTTTTCCGGGCTGGGGTTGTTATTAAATATATGCTATTCAGCTGGAATTGCTTTGGTTATTTCCGGGTTATGTAAATAACCCAATAATCCTTTATCAAAGGCAATGTTGACAGTGTCTCCGTCTGTATTCATTTTTGGTTTGGTGGTAAAACCAAAACTGCCGAAAGAAATGATTTTATTGTTCTCCATATCCAACAAGTAGTTAATCTTGGTTGATTTACCGGTACTCATCACCCGGTATTCTTTGCTGATCTTTTCTTTAACAACCAACCCGTTCATGAAATAAATACCTGATTGAATAAAGACAGAGAAGATGAAATAGAAAGGCAGTAAAAAAATCACCAGTATAGGGATGACCGACAAGGCACAGATCTTTTTCTCCTGCTTTATATAAAGTACCAGTCCTGTTAAAAGAACAAGGCCAAGCAGGGCGAATGTAATTTTTCTGGATTTTTTTTCAATTGCATTAATGGTCGAATTGATATATCCTTTTTCCTACACAGGTATATACAACAAAAGCAGCAAGCCCATTACCAGGACTATGGCTATATTCAGCCAGTAGTTTTTTAAAAATTGTTTCATAGTAACCGGTAATAAAATCCAAGATTCAGCCCCACATTCCATAAACGTTCTGATACCGGTGCGTCGATCATCTTCGTGATACCATAGCGAAAAATGGGTGCCACACGAAAATGCATATTAGGTTTGAATGTGTAATCAATACCGGCACTCAGCAACGGGGAGAGACTGACCTTCTTTTCGTTAGTCGTGGCCGGGCCGGAGCTTTTGTCTTTGCTGCCATTGGTATATTCAAAGATGCCGGTGGCTTCTCCTTCCAGGAAAATATTCATCGCTAATCCGGCTGTATAAAAGAAACGGCAGTTGCCGGTGCCTGTTGTATATTTTACCTGCAGCGGGATGTCCAGGAAGAAATAATTATAAATGAATTTCGAAGTAGTGGGGAAAGCCGGTGAAGGTTGCTGCCAAACCAGATTTTCTTTTTTGGTCCGGTAACCTTTTTGTGCATACTGCACACCTGCTTCGATACTCCATTGTTCTGTAAGGGTATAATTAACCGCAAGTCCGGCGGTATAACCGATCTGTCCCACTTCTCTTTTATTGCGGCTGTCTTTAACGATATCCGCCGCCATACTGCCATCACTGCTGAGCGTACGGTTATTGTAATCTGGTGAAACCATGACACCCACCCAGAGTTGCTGATGTGTCGCAGGATTTCGTTTAATAATGAGTTGCGCCGTTGCTGCGAAAGGGCTGAAGAGAAGAAGAGTGAATAATACTACCTGTTTCATAGTTGGGGTTTAAGGGTTGCTGCTGCAAGCTACAAAAAAGGAGTACGACTATAAAAGCTTTGGGCAGGTGAAACCCTGCAAAATTCATCTACAGTTAATACTTCTTATTCTGCTTTTCGTTTACCTTGCCGCAAAACAGGGATATGAAAAAGATATGTATTGCTTTATTGGTTTTATACAGCACGGTGGCCACGGCACAGGAACATAGTCACCAGTACGGACGTAAGATCATCTTTCCTGATATACCCGGTTATAAAACGATGAAATGCGACCTGCACCAACACACGGTTTTTTCGGATGGCAGTGTATGGCCTGATATCCGGGTGATGGAAGCATTGATGGACGGACTGGATGCGATCTCCCTGACCGAACACCTGGAATACCAGCCGCATAAAACGGATATACCTCATCCCGACAGGAACCGTTCCTATGAGCTGGCCCTGAAAGAAGCGAAGAACCACGACCTGCTGATCGTCCGCGGATCAGAGATCACCCGGAAGATGCCGCCCGGTCATAATAATGCCGTGTTCATCACCGATGCGAATAAATTGCTGGTGGATGATTCGGTAGCGGTCTTCCGCGAAGCCAAGAAACAAGGGGCTTTTGTTTTCTGGAATCATCCCAACTGGACCTCGCAACGCAAAGACGGTATGGCCACACTGACCGATATGCATCAACTGCTGATCAAGGAAAAATTGCTGGATGGTATTGAAGTGGTGAATGATAATACTTATTCTGAAGAAGCTTTGCAGATCGCCTTGGATAATAATTTAACCATCATGGGCACCAGTGATATTCATAAACTGATCGACTGGGATTTTAAGGTGAATGAAGGCGGGCATCGGCCGGTAACCTTAGTGTTTGCTGCGGAGAAAACGAACGAAAGCATTAAAGAAG
>CADEDV010000042.1:22444-25562 GCA_902826165.1 uncultured Bacteroidota bacterium | reverse complement strand
AGAACTAAAGTTGAGATTTATTCGTCCAGCCCGAACCACAGCTTGGATTTGCAATTGGCTGATGTTTACTGGTCATGCCCAACTTGCATAAAACCCAATGTTGTGCGTTCGCTTTTTGTCCACCGACAAAAAGTGAACGCTAAAATTTTGCTTTGTCCCTGTCACAAAAAAACTTAGCTAGTCCAACAATGCAACTCTCCTGATAGGTTCCTTTATAAATCGGGCTGTAAGTTGTGTCGCCAGTTTTGCTAATATGTCTTGTCATAATAGGTGCGTCACCATATTGAATTTTATAAACCATGTCTGTCCGCTTGCATATGGGACAAAGAACTTTGCCAAAGGCATTTCGTTTGACTTGTCCAGGAATATAAAATGTCATTTCTGGTGTGTCGCTTTCAAAAGTCGTCACCGAAGCAATTAATAAAGTGTCAATACCTAAGCCCGTACAGAAAAAGTCAAACGACTTTTCTTTTTTTGGTGTGAAGGTCAATTCAAAGTCACCCTTTTCGTCAGTTAAAACCTTTGCTAATATTTTATTGTCGCCTTTTACAAATACCAATACCCTGTCAACAAATGCAGAACTGTCTTTGGGATTTTTCTTTAAGTGTCCTGTTATGGTAACAGGATTAGTCAAATGTCTGAAACCTAAAAGAAGTGTCGCAACTAAAATCGTCGATATGAAAATTGTTAAACGCAATGTCTGTTTAAAGTGACGCACAACTCGTAAATTGGCGTAACTGCTGGTACAGTTTTATATTGATTATCAGTACAAATCTGTACCAGCTATTTTTTATAAATTTAATAAAATTATTGCCGGATGTACGAAGAAATACAAGTTAAATATGTTCATCCTGCCCTGCTACTGGGGGTAGAGGATATAAGAAATGTGTGGCTGCTTGCACCGGAGCCGGTAAAACTAACTACCTGCATTCACCGGGGCACTCTTGTATTCCGGTTACCTGTATCGGGTAAGCGAATCAGTTATAAAACCCTGAAGAAAGGGTTGATCAGGAAACAGATTATTATCAGGAGACCTTACGAACTTCTCCCTTTCTGAATTAATTACAACCCAGCCTTTGCACTGATCTCCAGCATCCTGTCAATCGGTTTCTTCGCTGCCAGGCGTAGTGTTTCTTCCATATTGATCTCCGGTGTTTCATACTCCATGCAGAGATAGAGTTTCTCCAGCGAGTTCAGCTTCATATGCGGGCAATCATTGCAGGCGCAATTATTATCAGGCGGTGCAGGAATAAATGTTTTGCCCGGTGATGCCTTCATCATCTGGTGCAGGATGCCGGTCTCGGTGGCCACGATATATTCCTGCGAGGCATCAGTCTGGGTATATTTCAATAAACCAGTGGTGGAACCGATATAGTCTGCCATACGCAGAATAGGATCTTCACATTCAGGATGGGCGATCAGTTTGGCCTGCGGGTGTCTTACTTTTAGTTTAGTGATTTTTTCCAGGCTAAATATTTCATGTACCATACAGGCACCATTCCACAACAACATATCCCGTCCTGTTACTTTGTTGATATAAGCTCCTAAGTTTTTATCGGGAGCAAAAATGATCTTCTGGTCTTTGGGGAAACTTTCTACAATGATCCGGGCATTGCTGCTGGTTACGATCACATCACTCAGCGCTTTGATACCGGCGCTGCAGTTGATATAACTCACCACCACATGATCAGGATGTTGCTCTTTGAATTTTTTAAATAGTGGGGGAGGACAACTGTCGCTCAGCGAACAACCTGCTTTCAGGTCCGGTATCACTACTTTCTTCGTGGGGTTTAAGATCTTGGCCGTTTCCGCCATGAAATGCACCCCGGCAAAAACGATCATATCCGCCTGGGTCTTTTCGGCCTGTTGTGCCAGCCCCAGACTGTCGCCGATATAATCCGCCACATCCTGGATATCCGGTTCCTGGTAGTAGTGCGCCAGCACCACGGCATTTTTTTCTTTCTTCAACCTTTCGATAGCGGCAAAGAGGTCCATCGTGGGATCGAGGTCAATGTCCAGGAATCCTTTTTTTTCAACGTTGGCTTTGGCATCGGCGAGTGAAGTGTTCATGTTTGCTTTTTTTTCGTTGCGGTTGATCAGGCAGCAATATTCCACCACGAATTCCAATTTTTCAAAACAAAGTTTTTTCTCCATCCCCGTTAATACAATAATAGTAATACTATATTTTTATAAAAAAAGAGTATTATTATTACAGCTGTGGATTCGTGGATAACTGTTTTGCTTCCTGCTTTGTAAAATTACTAAACCTGGTTTATACACAATATTAACAGGGAAATCCACATAAAGGTTTAGCGTCACTGCTGCATTTCAGCTATACTATCCACAGGCTTGTTTACAACCAACCTGCAAAAGAAAACAACACAAAATTTTTTTTCAGCTGTGGATACTGGTGGAACAACTCGTTAAATTCCTACATCTTTCATAGTGCTTGTACGGGTTTCCTCTTTTCGTTTCCAATGATGCACTGCGCTATCCACGTTTCACAGCCGGTTATGCACATTTATTTTTCTCCATGCACAGGTCAGTGGGGAGAAATAACCGCTGATTCCGAAGATTGAAATAAGTTGGTATACTAAATAAAGAACATAACTACCCGGATTGGATAAATATACCGGCGGAAAAGGCCTTAATCAATAAAGGACTAATTTTGAGGCCTCAAAATTTGCTGTATGAAGTACCTCAAACTCCTATTGGTTTCGTTTTGCTTATTGATTGTATCGCTGGTCCGGGCTGATGAAGGCATGTGGCTCCCGCTGCTGCTGGAAAAGATGAATGAAAAACAGATGAAAAGCCTGGGTATGAAGATCAGCGCCAAAGACATCTATAATATTAACAGCGGCAGCCTGAAAGATGCCATCGTAAGCTTTGGTGGTTTTTGCACCGGCGAAGTGATCTCTTCCAAAGGGTTGGTATTGACCAACCACCACTGCGGTTTTGATGCGATCCAGAATCACTCCACGCTGGACCGTAATTATATACGGGATGGTTTTTGGGCAAAGAACTATGGTGAAGAGATCCCCAACCCCAAACTCTTCGTCACGTTTATTGTGCGGATAGAAGATGTAACGAAGAGTATATTAAATGGTGTAACCCCCAC
>CADEDV010000042.1:12011-22344 GCA_902826165.1 uncultured Bacteroidota bacterium | reverse complement strand
GATTATTCACCCGACAATATTCCCTATGTGCCGAAGAAGGCATTATCTATTTCTTTAGATGGAGTAAGCGAAGGCGACTTTACGATGGTCTTTGGTTTTCCCGGCCGCACCACGCAATACCTGCATTCATCCGCAGTAGATCAAATTATGAAAGTGAATGACCCGGCCAAGATCGCCATCCGTGATAAAGCCTTATCGGTGATGGATAATTTTATGCGGAAAGATGAACAGGTCAAGATCATGTATGCGGCTAAATATGCCAGTGTGCAGAATGCGTATAAAAAATGGCAGGGTGAAGTATTGGGATTAACAAGAACTGATGGAGTTGGTAAGAAGAAAATATATGAGAACGAATTCCAGAAAAGAGTAAACGCCAACCCGCAATGGAAAACGAATTACGGCAACCTGTTACCCGAACTGGAAATGGCTTATGCAGATATGCGTTCACCAGGTTTTGCCAGGGATTATTATATCGAAATAACAGGAAGGGTGGAATTATTAACCATTGCTTCACAGCTCAACAGTTTGATCACCGCTTATGAAAAAGATGGAGAAAAAGGATTTGCGCAACGGCTGCCCACGGTAAAAAATATACTGACCGACCTGTTGGGAGAATTTAGCCCGGTGGTGGACCAGCAATTGTTTGAAGTGCTGATGGAGATGTATGTAAAAGACCAGGAAGAAAAATATGTTTCCCCGTTATTCAAAGAATCGCTGGCTGCAAACGAAGGAAGCTATAAAAAACTCGCCGCCAAACTCTATAGCGAAAAGGAATTGTACACTACCAGCGAATTGATGAAGCTGTTAGATAAACCGGCAGCTGCTTTAACAGCCGATCTGAAAGAACGGTTATTATTAAAACTCTATAATAATATATTAAAGACCTATCAAACGCAGGTGCAGGGCCCCGTGAATGAAGTGCAGGCCCGTATCAACAAACTGCAAAGAACCTATATGCAGGCACAGATGGATGTGATGAAAGAAAGAAAATTCTATCCCGACGCCAACAGTACGCTGCGGGTTACTTATGGTAATGTAAAAGGCTACAATGCCCGGGATGCGGTGAAATATGATTTCTATACCTACCTCGATGGGGTGATGGATAAATACAAACCGGGCGACTATGAATTTGATGTGCCGGAAAAGCTCAGGACATTATATACCAACAAAGATTTTGGTCCATACGGAAGCAAAGGCAAGATGCCGGTTTGTTTTATCGCTATGAACCATACCACGGGTGGTAATTCCGGCAGCCCCGCCCTGGATGCATACGGTAATTTGATCGGCCTGAACTTCGACCGGGTTTGGGAGGGCACGATGAGTGATATTAATTATGATCCTTCTATTTGCCGTAATATCATGGTGGACATTCGCTATGTGCTTTTTGTAGTGGACAAATATGCCGGGGCCGGCCACCTGGTGAAGGAAATGAAACTGGTTCACCCCAAGGCCAAAAAATAACCCGGAAACGGGGTTCGAAAACCGTCTAAAGCCCTGAAAAATGGTGGTTTTGGGCGGTTTTCCACAATTTGTTCATATTGGCAAAAGCCCTATTTTTGCCGTCCTTTCATAAACAGTTTATTATAATATTAGTATGTCAATTATTCAATCTATCAGGGACAGAGGTGCGGTGATTTCAGTGGTGATCATAGCCCTTGCATTACTCGGATTTATCGCCATGGATGCCCTTACCGGCAGAAGCAACCTGTTTGGTGGCAGTCCTTCCACTACAGTAGGAAAGGTGAATGGTGAAAAGATCGGGATACAAGAGTTTCAGACCCTGATTAACCAGAACGAGCAGAATATGCAGCAACAGGGTTATCCCTCCGGTGAAGCTACCCGCCAGCAGGCGATGGAAAGTGCCTGGTCACAGGAAGTGAGCAGGATATTATTGAAACAGGAACTGGATAAACTGGGTATAGAAGTTGGTAAAAAAGAAATGGGCGATATGTTATATGGTCCTAACCCTTCCCCGGTTGCCAAACAATATTTAGGCGGGCAGGATGGCCAGTACAATGTGGCACAGGTGCAACAGACCATCAGCGAGATCCAGAAAGGAAGAGACGCAACAAGAAAAGAACAACTGAACCAGCTGCTCAATTATATGAAGCAGGTACGACTGGAAGAAAAATATAATTCCCTGTTCACCAACAGTACCAATTTCCCTAAATGGTTACTGGAAAAACAAAATGCAGATAACAGCCAGCTGGGCCGCATCTCTTTTGTAAGGGTGCCCTACACTGAAATTCCTGACAGCAGTGTAAAGATCAGTGATAAGGAAGTGGCCGATTATATCAGCAAGCACAAAGATGATTTCAAACAGGAAGAGTCCCGCAGTATTGCTTACCTCTCATTCAGTGCAGCACCCAATGGAAAAGATACGGCAGAGACCATCGAAAAACTGAAAGCGATCGCACCATCAATGGCAGCTGCTAAAGATGATGATATAGAAAACTTCCTGGCAGCGGAAGGCGCCGCCAATTTTTACAATGGTTATATCAACGGTAAAACGATACAGATAGCACAGAAAGATTCAATTTTCAGAACACCCGTAGGAACTATTTATGGACCCTACCCGGATGGTGGCTCTTTCACTATTGCAAAAGTGCTGGGAGTAAAACAAATGCCCGATTCTGCAAAAGTTCGCCATATCCTTATTGCTACGATGCAGCGGGATCCGCAAACAGGACAATCACAAATGGTAAGAGATGATGCTACGGCGCTAAAGCTGATCGACAGTGTGAAGCAACTGATCAACAGCGGCCAGCCTTTCGATTCTGTTTGTGTAAAATTATCAGAAGATCCCGGCAGCAAGGATAAAGGCGGTGTATATGATATAGGAAGCGGCCAGATGGTGGCACCCTTCAATGATTTTTGTTTTACAAAAAGTCCGGGTGAAAAAGGAATCGTAAAAACAGATTTCGGGTACCATTATATAGAAGTGATGTCGCAGAAAGGATCTGCAACCGGTTATAAGATCGCTTACCTGAGCAAGCCTGTTGTAGCCAGCCAGGAAACGATCAATGAGGCCCGTAACAATGCCGGAAATTTTGCCGGTAAAGCAAGGGATGAAAAATCATTCAACGAAACATTTGATAAAGAGTGGAAAACAAAAGGATATAATAAAGGAATTGGCTTGGATATCAGCCCGACTGCTTACCAGGTAACCGGTCTTGGCTTCTCCAGGGATTTTGTAAGAAAGATATATGAAGCTAAACGTGGGGAAGTACTGCAACCCGAAAGAGTGGAGGAAAACTATGTTGTGGCTGTGGTAACAGAAGTGCAGGAAAAGGGAACACAGCCCGTTGGCAAAGCAAGAGCCATGGTGGAGCCATTGCTGCGCAATCATAAGAAAGCAGAGCAGATCAAAACAAAACTCGGACCCGTGACTACGCTGGAAGCAGCAGCCACCAAACTTGGGAAACTGGTAGAAGTGGCTGATAGTCTCCGTTTGGGTGGTGGTCAGAGCACCATAGGATTTGAACCCAAAGTATTGGGTGCTGCATTTAACCCGGCCAGCCGCGGTAAAGTTATAACCGAGCCGATTGAAGGAACAGCCGGTGTGTATATCGTAAGAGTGGATAATGTAACTGCAACAGCGATCGCTGATGCAAACGTGGCGGAACAAAGGAAACAACAATATGAAATGTCTAAACAAAGAGGTAATTCACCGTTAATGGCTCTTCGTGAAGCAGCCAGCATTAGTGATAACCGGACCAAACATTTCTAATACAAGGATTTTACCGATACCAACTGCAAGGCCCGTTCCGTTAAAAGGAACGGGTTTTTTGTTTTTCCTGCCCCCGTAAACAAGAGCCGTGCGGATTTGTTAGTTTTACATACTGATTTTGGAAGCATGAGTGAACCCTTTGTCAATAAAGTAGCGGAAAGCGGACTGATCACCCTGGACCTGGAAAAATATTATCCCCGGGCAGCCACCGCTGTGTTTGATATGAAGGATCACCTGTTCATGGGTATGATCCTGAAAGAAAAAGATTTTCGGGAAGCATTGAAGAATCTCGACTGGTCCGTTTACCAGGATAAGCATGTGGCGTTGTTCTGCAGCGCCGATGCCATCATTCCCGTATGGGCCTATATGCTGGTGGCGGCTTACCTGCAACCCATTGCCAAAGAAATAGTGATGGGCGATGAAAAAGAATTGCATAAGCAGGTCTTCCTTAAAAATCTTTCCGCCGTTGACGTAAATGAATTCACCGATAAAAGAGTGGTGATAAAAGGATGTGGTGAAACACCCATTGAAGATTTTGTGTACATGGAGATCACCAAATTGTTACGCCCTGTGGTTAAAAGCATCATGTACGGCGAACCCTGCAGCACCGTCCCGGTTTACAAAAAAAGATAACCGCTATTTAAAAATATCTTGCGCAAAATTTTTCAGGAATTCACTGTAGCTGCTGTAATTATTATCAAAAAAAATATTCCAGAGTTTGATACCGAGTATCACCAGGCCCAGCACACTTAATAACTGGAAGGGTTTGATATATACTTTCAGTGCCACGATGATACGGGTCACGAAAAGAAAGAGCCCCAGTATCAAAATGATCGCCCCCGGTGTTTTAATGGCCTTGCTCACACTGCTGCGCATAGCACCACTAACGGGATCATAAGTATCGGGTGGAAAATACGAATCAAAAAGGTACACACAGCCTTTCCATAACAGGATCACACAGGCGATCACAAATAAAATATTACTGGCCACCTGGATGGCATGGTTCAGCCAGGGGATCTTTCTTTCTTCTTCTTTTTCAAACAGGGACACAATGCCATCCAGCTGGTCGCTTATAAAATCACTCATAACGGTTTATTGGTAGTGAGAGAATGTAAGTATCAGAACCAGCCCCTTTTGCGGAACACCCAAACCATCCACACAGGGATCAGCAACATCACACTTACCGCAATCCAGAACCCGTACTGGTTGTGCAGGTAAGGAATTTCGTCAAAGTTCATTCCGAAGATGCCGCCGATAACCGTAGCGGGTGCAAGCAAACAGGTTACGATCGCCATCACCTTCATCACTTCATTCATCCGAAGGTTTACATTATTGATATACAGGTCCTGCATACTCACCATGATATCACGATAGTTCTCGGTAAGATCGGCGGCCTGCACGATATGATCATACACGTCTTTAAAATACTTGGTCGTTCTGTCGTCCAGCAATTCACTTTCGCTGCGGATAATATTGTTCAGCACATCACGAACGGGAATAATATTTCTTTTCAGTACAATTAATTCTTTTCGCAGCTGGTTGATCTTTGCCAGGCTCCGGGTATTACTCCGGCGGATCACTTCTTCCTCCAGTATTTCGATCTGGTCGCCAAGCCGGTCCATCACCAGGAAATAATTGTCAACAATAAGATCGAGCATGGAATACAGCAGGTAGTCAGCACTGCGCTGGCGGATCTGGCTGCGGCCCATTCGCAGTTTATTACGCAACGGATCAAATACGTCCCGGCTGGCATCTTCCTGGAAACTGATCACAAAATCTTTACCCAGCACAATACTGATCTGTTCAGTTTCCACCGACTTTTGCTCATTGTTATAATACAGCATATTCAGCAGGCAGAATAGCACACCTTCCACCTCATCCATCTTGGGCCGTTGGTGCATACTGAGAATATCTTCCACCAACAACTGGTGAACATCATAGTGTTCACAAACAGCTTCCACATCCGATTTGCGCAGCCCGTCAATATTGATCCAGCTGATGCGGTTACTGGTTTTATACGGAAAACAATCTTTCACATGATCGGCTCTTTGCTCATGCAATGATTCTGCATTATAATCATACACAAAAGCCTTCACTTCCCGGGCTTCTTCCCGTACAGGAATTAAAGTGGGATTCACTTTCAGGATCTCTTTGGTCCGCTTGGTGCCAAACAGGTTGGGCAGGTAGAGATACTTTAAATATTTTTCAGGGCGAAGCTTTACGTTCATCGTGAAGGAAAGTTAGCAAAGAAATGGAAGAAGAGCACACAAAAATAAGAGGCCCTGTTATGAACAAGACCTCTTTCATCTTTTTGACAGCAAAAATTTATTTAGCTGGTGCCGGTGCCGGCGCATCGCTGTTCCAGATATCCCGGTGCATTTTCCATTTACCGCCTTCTTCCTTCCACATTACGATGAATTTTCCTTTCTCATACGAAACGCCGCCATCACCCTGCAGGTCATAGCTGCCGGTTTCGATCACGCCGTCTTTGCCACCCATCACTTCGCCGGTGGTCAATATAATTTTTTTAATACCCATTTTCACCGCCCCGCCAAAAAAGGCATTGATACCGGCACTGCCGCAGATCTTCGGCACAGCAGCCGGGTTGATACAGGCATCGCTGGTATAGCAACTCACAAAAGTGGCGGAATCGTTTTTAGCAAAGCAATCACCATAGACCGCATTACTGGCAGCGATCTGTGCTTTTACAGAATCAAGACTGAAAGAAGAGGCTTCAGCTGTTTTAGGTTCATTGTTGCAGGCCGTAAAACCAAGCAGGGTCACGGCACAGGCGAATAACAATAATTTCATGTTGTAAGTTTTGCAGTAAGGTAGCCCGTTTGCATACAGGTACAATACCGCGACAAGGGTATTTTAAGAGGGGTTTATTGACCTTGCAGCAGGATCTTTTTAATCAGTACGATCTGCCCCAGGTGATAATGGGTGTGCTCAATGATACCATAGATATTCCGGTGATAGTTGCCGTATTTTTCATCCACAAAAATTGCTGTAAACCGGCTTTCGGGTAATTGTTCCACCAACGCAGCAAACTGTTCCGCATCGGCCAGTGTGGTGGCTACAAATTTGTCCCAGTCTTCCTGGTTATGCATGGCAGGAACATCAAAACTGAATTTATCACTGGCCTCCAGCTGATTTCCGTTCAATACGTTCAGCACCGCCTGCACATAATAATGGATATGGTAAACCAGGGCCGCAATGGTATTCAAAGAATGAACAGTTGTGGTAGCCTGCTGCCAGTCAACACCCGTAAGTGTTTCTTTAAGATTAACCGAAGTCCAGTTGCCACCCGTAAAAACGTCGCGGAACTGTTTGGCGGTTTGTTGTGACAAGTTCATAAAAGCAGTTGAATTGTGGCGTTTGTAATGCGCAACGATACAGACAAGCCAAATTAAAGATTAATCCTTATTTCTGGTTTCTTTACTGATGAGTATATCCAGTGCTTTTTCCAGTACCGCATCCTTCCCGGCAAGTAAATCGGTAATGGTTCTTTTTATCTCAATATCTGGCTTGATTCCATATCCGACAAATTCACGTCCGTCCGGGTAGGTATCCCGTTTTGTGCAAATCCTTGCAGACCCGCCTCCGGGTAAGTCAAAACTCAAAGGCTGGCCGGTACTTCCAAAAGTTCTCTCCCCGATGGTAGTAGCTCTTCCTTTAATATCATCAAGACTTATTAAAAAATCCTCTGCGGCCGATCCTGTGTTGTTGCCAATTAATACAATAAGTGGCGCTTTAATTCTAGGTATAGTTAAATTGTTATCAAAAATTTCCGCATCTTCTCCAAACCAATAGTTATGGTTTGCAACGGCTATGGATTTTTTAATCGACTCTTTATCTTTCTCCGTCATATCCACCGTATCTTTTAAAGTATAGAATTTGCCCCATGCTTTGTAAGCAGCAAGATGGTTGGGTGTTTTCCATGCTGATCCTTTGATCTGCTTCTGTTCAGTGAAATACTTCAAAATTTCTACTCCGATAGCAGAGTTGCCACCACTGTTATACCGGAGGTCTATAATAATACCCTTTGCTTTATATAACTCCGGAAGCTGTTTCTTAAATGCTGCCACTACTGAAGTGTCCCGAAAGTGTCGCAGTTGCAGATAGGCAATATTTCCAGGGAGCATCGTAAAGAAATCTCTATACCTGATAATAGCCGGAATGCTTTTCCATTCTTTGTTGCCCGTATTTATCTTTACATCATACGAAGCTATTTTCCCTTCCGGGGTATTAAAAGTTAACCGAACTGGTTTGTCGTTAAAAGCGAAAGGAGGTCGAATAATCTGGTTTATCGCAGTATTGTATAGCTGGTGTGTAGCCGAGTAAGAAATGTAGGGAAATATCTCGTTTTTCAAAAAGTCGTTTACGGGTATATTATTAACTTTTATTAATTCAGACCCAAGGGGAACGAAAGAAGAATCCCTTTTTGGAATACTGGTATTGTAAATCCTGCCATCTAAATGTTGAAGAGAGACATCAATACTAATATCTCCTTTTAGAATATATGGCGGCATATTAATATTGGTATGCCCGTCTTTTAATAATGCACAAAACCTTTGAAGTGTTCTGTAGTACTCATACGTATTTTTTGTGGCAAGTACTTGGGGAATAAAGGACCTGTAAGTGCTGTCCCAATCAATTTTCGCTTTATCAAAATAGGCAAAATTGTAAGACGCTTCTTTCCAGAAAATCGAAAGACCATATACTTTTTCAGCACCGGTAAGATCAGAGGTCGTGTCCAATTGTGCGGAACAGGCAAATGATTTCAGGAATATAAGCCAGAAAGGGAAATACTTCATAGGTTAAAGTTATTTTACCCGACAAATAAATTTAGTAAATCTGGGCATCTCTTCAAATATTAAGAGGAGGGGGTTAAAAGAACCTATCCTTGTTGGGACAGACCCTGCAAGACCTGCATCGCCTTTTCCGCATCCTGCTTTGCCACAAAAATATGATCATGATAAAAACCGGCAACCACATTGCAGCTGATCTGTTCATCAGCCAGGGCTTTTGAAAATGCAGCCGTCAGCCCAACGGCTTCCAATGATGAATGAACGGTTAAAGTGATCCAGGCGGCAACAAAGGAATAAGGAATGTTCAACTTGTCTGCCAGTGATTTCTCCAGGATCACCGTAAAGCCCTCTTTTTCTTTGAAGGAAAAAATGATATCGTTGATATTGATGACGGAAAGATCGGGCAATGAATAAAAAATAAACTCTCCTTCATTCAATGCCGGTTTCATGGTTCGCAGTAATTGCTGAAGGTTGGTTTCGCCCCGCATGGTCTATAGTTTTTCGTATAAGTTTCTCAGTTTTTCCCGTGTCATGATTTTTTCCCAATCCTTGCCCAGGGCGTTTTCCCAGAGTGGCTTCATACCCATGCTCACATTGATCATTTTTTCAAAATCCTCATCACTTAATCCCTTGCAGATACCAACAGGGATCTCGATCTTATTCTTCTCCACCATGTATTTGAATTCTTTCACCCCGGCGGGATAATATTCTTCCAGGTGGTTCATCACGATACAGTTGCCAATACCGTGCTTGGTGCCGAGTAAATAACTAAGTCCATAGCTAACAGCATGGGCCACCCCCACCTGTGAATACGCAATGCTCATACCTCCTGCATAGGAAGCCATCATCAGCATATCATCACACTCTTCATCCCATTTTGCTTTGTCCACAAATACTTTCTGGCACAACTGCAAGGCCTTTTCACCATAGCTCTTACTGAACTCGTTTAAATAAGTTCCTTCCAAGCTTTCAATGCAATGGATATAACAATCCATCCCGGTATAGAAACGCTGGTTAGCCGGTGCGTTGGCAGTCAACTCCGGGTCAAGAATGATCTGGTCGAAGGGGGTGAAGTCGGAATTCATTCCCAACTTTTTTGTCGGACCGGTTAATACTGTTGTTCTTGATACTTCAGCACCCGTACCGCTGAGGGTGGGAATGCCCACTTTATATACACCCGGGAATTTCACGAGGTCCCAGCCCTGGTAGTCTGCTGAAGAGCCGGGGTTATTCATCATTAAAGAAACGGCTTTGGCCAGGTCCATCGTGCTGCCGCCGCCGATACCGATCACACCACTCACGGCACCGAACTCTTCTTTCAGTTGCTGCGCCAGTTTATCTACATAGGTGGTTTTGGGTTCGTAGGTCACATCCACAAAGAGCACTTTGTCATTTTCTCTTACGGGGATACGGTTCACCAATGGTTTACCATCAAAGAAATGATCGACTAAAAAAACCATGGGTTTGCCATCCTGGCGATGCGGGGCAATGATCTCATCCAGCTGGTTAAAACTTCCACGGCCATAGACCACAAAGCCGACCATTTTAAAATTCCTGAATTTCATATTTTTTTATTTACCACAGATTTCACGGATGAAGGCACAGAGGGCACAGTTATAGTATAAGCCTTTTAATACCTTTTTTCAAATCTGCTACATTAAAATTGATAAGCAAACCTACTTTAGATTCGGATAATTTCAAATAAGTTAAAACCTGTGCGGTGTGAACATCTGTCAGCGATTCCACAGATTTTATTTCTACCACAACTTTACTTTCAACAAACAAGTCAATT
>CADEDV010000042.1:4257-11911 GCA_902826165.1 uncultured Bacteroidota bacterium | reverse complement strand
AAAAACCCCGCTGCCGGCGGGGTTATAATTAATATGTGGCGATTCTTATTCTGCTTTCAGCACTATAACAGCCGGGCCGCCCGTTCTAAATCTTCCGGGGTATCAATTTCTATCCCCATATAATCCACCACGATCATGCGGAGCGGAATACCGTTTTCAAGATAACGCAGGCATTCTATTTTTTCAGCCGCTTCTAATGGCGTTATGGGCCATTGGGTAAAACTCATCAGCGCATTTTTGCGGAATGCATAAACACCGA
This sequence comes from uncultured Bacteroidota bacterium, assembly GCA_902826165.1. Lineage (GTDB taxonomy): Bacteria > Bacteroidota > Bacteroidia > Chitinophagales > Chitinophagaceae > CADEDV01. The sequence goes on along the minus strand of CADEDV010000042.1, from coordinate 11,652 downwards.
TATGTTCATAATAAGTAACAGGTGCATTTTTATCCCGCCCGTAAGGAATCACCGAACGACTGAAGAATAATGAATTCATATTCTTGTCAACCGCCACTTTTACAAAGTTGGGATCACCAATCTCTTCTTGTTTGGTGAGTACCTGCATCATGGATGCTACTTGTACGGAAGGATCATTGAATTGTTGTAACAATTTTTCCAACGGCTCTCTTTTTACAAAAGGGGTATCGCCCTGTACATTAACAATAATATCAACATCCATATCAGCTGCCGCTTCGGCAATACGGTCGCTGCCGCTTTCATGCTCATGTTTACTCATTACCGCTCTGCCACCTGCCGCCGTGATCTCTGTGAAAATGATATCGCTGTCGGTGACCACCACCACTTCATCAAATAAGCCGGTTGCCATCGTGGCATCATAGGTATGACGGATAACCGTTTTATCACCCAGTACCTGCATCAGCTTGGCAGGAAAACGGGTGGCTGCATAACGGGCTGGTATCATGGCGATCTTTCTCATGCTGCAAAACTACACACCCGACCCGGTAAAAATCACCAGCTGGTTATCTATTTGGTACATTTCAAAGAAAACAACGGCACCATCAGCGTACTCCAGTTTTATTTTTTTATACCAGGGGTTATCGCCGAGCATTTCTTTTTCTACCTTGATTTCGTATTCCACTTCGCCCTTCTTTACCGTTTTATTTTCGGTGGGAAATTCATCCTTGTCATTGAAAATATCCCTGAACTCCGGGATCAGTCGTACCAATAAAAATCCCTGTGTCAATGTAAAACCAGGAATGAAATAAGCGGAAGAATTATATTCATATCCCAGGTGCTCGTGCCACTCGGCTCCATTTTTATATAATTGTTTCTGTATTTCCCAGCCGCCCTCTTCAATATTATCCATCTTACCTGATTTCACGACCAGCTTTGCACTAAATACCGGAGATAGCTGCGCCAGGTATTCTTTCATGGTCTTCACGGCTGCTTTGGGTGGAGCCGCCGGGAAAAGATAAGAGTTCACCACGTACCCGGTTTTGCCATTGAAAGTTGTTTTGGCCCAGGCACCAACGATCCCTTCGGTAGTGATGTTGACGATCTCTTCCGGGTAGTTAACAGAGATTTTAGTGCCATAGGGGATCTTACCGATCACCGTTGCTTTGGCATCGGGCTTATCCCGCATACTTAATCCTGAACGGGCAGCGACATATAAATTATTTTGTGCAGCAGCAACCAGCGATGTGAAAAGCATCGCCAGCAGGATGATTTTTTTCATATGAAAAGTTAATGGATGTAAATATCAGGAATCTAACTTTCCGAAAGGTTTCTTGAGTAATAATAAGATATCCTCGTCTTTATCGGCCGGGTAATGACGGTCAAGACCGTACTTTATCTGGTCAACATCCAGCTTGCTGAAAGTACCAAGAAAACGATCCCAGATGGAAAATACGGCACCATAATTACTGTCGGTATAAGGTTGCTTCCAGTGATGATGCACTTTATGCATATTGGGAGAAATAAGCACATAGCTCAACAGGTTGTCCAGCTTTTTAGGTAAACGCATGTTGGCATGGGTAAAAGCTGTGGCCAGCACCACCAGCGTCTGGTAAACCATGACTGCATACATTGGTGCACCGGAAACAAGAATGAGCAGCATAAAAAAGATGCCGCGAAGTAAACTGTCACCGGGATGATGGCGAAGCCCGGTGCTTACATCCACGTTAGTGTCGCTGTGATGAATTAAATGAAAACGCCAGAGGAATTTATTTTTATGCATGATGACATGCACTAACCAGCTGCTGAAATCAAGTGCCATTACACCAATAAATAATGTTAACCCAACACCGGCACCCAGCCAGTACACCAAACCAAACTGCTGGTCCATGCACCAGTCGGACAGCAGGACAATAAAAATGGCCAGGAAAGTATGAATGATCAAATGGATAACGGTGAAGAAAAAATTGACGCCGGCATGCCGCAATTTTGTTTTCTTATACCGCATCGGCAGTAAAGGAATGGCACCTTCAATGATCCAGAAAATAAGCAGGCCACCCACTAAGAAAGCCATTCGTTCGAGAGGCCGGTTCTCCAGGGTTTGGAAATAGTGTAAAATAGAATACCACATGGCAGATAAATATGAGTGAAAAGTTACGAAGGAAAAACTATTCCGGGATTTCCTGTTTATCCCAGCCATCCAGCAGACCGGCAGCCCTCTCTGCCTGCACCGCAGCTACCATTAATTTTATACCCCCAATAGCATTGGATAAAAATGGATCAATCGTGACGGAATATTCATCTTTCAGCCAGCAGTTAATACCTTCTTCCTGTAAACGTCCGAGTATGATATGAGCCGGGATATAATTATCGTAGCGACGGAGCAATATAAAATCCATGGTTCAATTTAATTCCAAATCAGAAAAGAATTAAAAAAGCCCACCAGTAAAGTGAGCTTTTCAAAATTCTATGATTCATGAAACAATTATTGATTCAGCATCAGCGGCATCACCAGCATCAGCAATTCTTCGTTCTCATCACTTTCAGTGGGTTTGATCAAACCCGCCTTGGTGGGGGTTGATAATTCCACATTCACATCATCACTGTCGGCGGCATTCAGCATTTCGATCAGGAACTTGGCGTTGAAAGCGATCATCAGGTCTTCGCCGTTGTACTGGCATTTCATTCTTTCATTTCCTTCAAAGCTGAAGTCCACATCCTGTGCTGCCAGTTGTAATTCACTGCCACTGATACTCAGGGCCACCTGGTTGGTGCTCTTATTACTGAATACACTTACCCGGCGCAGGGCACTTTGAAAATCATTTTTATTCACCGTAAGGCGATACGGGTTATCCGCAGGGATCACCACTTTATAATCAGGGAAACGGGCGTCGATCAGGCGGCAGCTCATTTGTGTGGTGCCGTGTTTTACAAAAAGATGGTTACCGTTATAGCTCAACGTGATCTCATCTTCATTCGCCGGAATAGCGGCTTTTAATAAGTTCAGTGGTTTGCGGGGAACAATGAACGAATCATTCTTCGGGCATTTTACTTCTGTTCTTTTATAACGGACCAGGCGATGGGCATCAGTAGCCACGCATTGTAAACCCTTTTTATCCAGTTCAAAAAATACACCCGTCATAGCAGGACGAAGATCATCATTGCTGGTAGCGAATAATGTTTTATTGATAGCAGTTACCAGGGCAGAAGCTGTCATGGTAAAAGAAGTGGTATCATCCGCAGCCGGTTCTTTCGGAAAATTATCCGGGTTCTCTCCCATCACTTTATACTTACCATTATCGCTGGTGATCTCGATACCGAAATTCTTATCGATCGTAAAGGTCAGCGGCTGGTCGGCAATATTTTTCAGGGAGTCCATCAGGATCTTGGCCGGGATACAAACCTTGCCACTGTCTTTTGCTTCAATATCTAATTGTACCCGCATCACGGTCTCCAGGTCGGTGGCCACCACCGTCAGTTTATTTTTTTCAACTTCAAACAGGAAATCTTCGAGGATCGGCAACACAGTATTGGCATTGATAACTCCGGAGATATGCTGCAATTGTTTCAGTAAGGAGGAGGAGGATACAATAAACTTCATCTGTAATTGGTTTGGGGCGAAACTACTGATTTTTGCTTTACCCTCAACACATTAAACAGGGCCGTGGATTACTTGTTGACCGGTATAAAAACAGGCAGCCTTATGCGGCTTGTCCCATCTTTAGTATCTTGCTATTTCTCAAAAAATCATGACATGCTGGAAAAACTATTTGGCTGGGGAAAAAAGAAAGCGGAACCCGCCGCAGAACCGGATACCCATTTTGGCCGCTACTCGGATAATAATAAACTGCCGGCCAAAGTGGGCCGCTGGACGGATGCCGATAACCTGTTCAAAGAAAAAAAATACCCGGAAAGCTTTGATGCTTTTTTTGAATACCTGCGGGATGATGCCGTGCAAAATGTAGTGTATGAACGCAACGGTGCGGAAGGAAGGTTCCAGGTGTACCAGGGATCTAAAATTGTAAGAGGCACATTTAATAAAGAGCAGGTGAAAGCAGAAGTGACCCTGGCCCGGATGCCGCAGGCTTCGGTACCGGTTATGCGCCGTTTGCTTGAAATGAATTTCACCTTATACTACAGCCGGTTTGCCATGGATAATGACAGGCTGTGTATGCGGTTCGATGCAGATATGGAAGCAGCCAATCCCAGCAAATTGTATTACGGGTTAAAAGAACTGGCCACCAAAGCCGATAAGCAGGACGACCTGCTGCTGCAGGATTTCAGCATGCTGGAAACCATCGACAGTGAACATATCGGCCCCCTCCAGCCCTCCGAGAAAGAAGTGAAATATGCGTACCTGCAAAAATGGATCACACAAACGCTGGAGACGGTGGCATCGGTGGATCCTGAAAAATTCTCCGGCGGTATTGCTTATATGTTGCTGGCATTGCTGTACCGGATCGATTACCTGGTGACCCCGGAAGGAAAACTGCTGAATGACCTGGAGAAGATCGTGGGTATTTATTTTAAGAAAGATGAACGACCAGCAGCCGATAAAAGCAGGGATATGATCGAAGAGTTAAAGAAGATACAGGCCCGGCCAAAGGAAGAAGTCATGAACTACCTGTTCCGTTCCCGGTATACTTTTTCCATTGTAGCACCACAGCCGTATAAAATGGTATCCGATTCCATTCATGCCACCAATGCCAATATGACCTGGTACCGGGACAATAACTATCCTTTCATTGCCACCCAGGTTTGTGAATACGGAATTGCGTATTGTCAATATTCCTACAGCATGCCCCGGGCGGTAACGGAATTGTTTCATTTATTCATGATGGTGAACTACGCTGATTATTTCAAAGCACTCGGCTTTAGTAATGGCTATTATGATGCTGCAACGAATGAGTTTCGTTCAGATGCCATCATTGAAAAAGTAAAAGAGATACAAAGCCGCTGGAAACAAAAATACCCGAATATGGATTTCAAAACAGAGAACCTGCGGTTTGATAACCTGGTGAACTTTGATCACACGTTCACAACAGAATTGGAATTTTTAAATATGGAGGCATAAGCATCCGGCAATTTTATTAAACAGACAGGAATTATTCGTGCCATTCGTGGCCATCAAAAATTGAAAAGATATGGACCCCCAGCAAATAATCGAACAATACCAGAAAGCTATTATACAGATCGCCACGAACGGTGGCACCGGTACCGGTTTTTACCTGAAAGAATTTGATCTCATCATCACCAATGATCATGTGGTGGCGGAGAATGCAGAAGTAACCATTGCCGGTAAAGCATTTGATAAAGCATTAGCAAGGGTATGGTACACGGATCGTAAACATGATCTTGCTTTTTTAGAAGCACCCAAAGGAATTGAATTACCCGAAATACGATTAGGGCAGTATGAAGAAATGAAAGACGGAGATGCAGTGCTGGCCATTGGTCACCCCTATGGATTGAATTATACGGCCACACAAGGTGTGATCTCCAAAGTGGACCGCATCCGGGACGGGCTGAAGTTTATACAAATTGATGCCGCTATCAACCCGGGCAACAGCGGAGGTCCACTGGTGAATAATAAAGGCGAAGTGATCGGTGTTAATTCATTTATTATAAGAGGTGGTGATAATTTAGGATTTGCCTTACCGGTACTCTACCTGCGGGAAGCGCTGCAAATGTACCAGCCCAGTAAAGGACAGGCATCCACCCGTTGTTTTAGTTGCGGCTATCTTGTTACGGCGGCCAATATTGATGCAGGAAAATATTGCCCGAGTTGTGGTACCGAAGTAAAACTGCCGGAGATACCAGAGAAAGAAGTGGAACCTGTTGGTACAGCCAAAACAATTGAAGCAATTTTAAAAGAACTGGGCAAAGATGTGCGACTGGCAAGAGAAGGAGCGAATAACTGGAGTGTGAAAGAAGGATCAGCGAAGATCAGGATCGTGTATAACCCCGAGAATTTTTTTATTGCTGCTGATGCGTATCTCTGCCAGATGCCGGCAGATGCCAGCATGATCAAACCGCTGTATCAATATTTATTACAGGAGAATTACCGCCTGCATGGATTGACACTTAGTTGCGTAAAACAGAATATTGTACTCAGCTGCATCCTGTATGACCAGGATATAAACAAAGAGAATGGCGTGGCCACATTCCGTACCCTGTTTCAGCAGGCCGACCAGTATGACGATCACCTCAAAAAAGAGTATGGCTGCACAGAACGGCTTGAAGAATAGCGGGAAACAGTATTAAATAAAACCAGCATGTGGCTATAGGATTTGGAGAATATTAATTGTATTTTTCTGACCACTAAAAGCCAAGCCACATGAAAAGCTCTTCAGCAGGGATACCTGTATGCCTAATATTTTCAGTGATCGTTTCGACTGTATCAGCGCAAACAACAAGAACGTTTAATCAAAATTCATCCAGGTCTGGTAACGGGCTAAGTCTTTCTTTTGCGCCGGTTTATTCCACGGCCAGCAATAATGACACTGATTCATTATTGTTCCGGGGTAGTGGTACCGGTTTTCGGTTTGGTGCCGATTATTTTTTTGGCAAAGCCAGCATTGGTTTTCTTTCCGGGTTTGGCTCCTCATCACCGGATGATGCCACTATCAATACATTCTTAAAAACTTTCCCCTTCTCTCCTGATGAACTGATCATTAATAAAACAAAACAGCAGAATATGTATTTGCTGCTGGGACCATCGGTGCGTTTTGGCAAAACAGTTGAATTGTTTGCCCATGCAAAAGGCGGCCTGTTTATCAACAACAGCGGGTTGGTAAGCCTGCAACAGAAAGGAGCACAACGGCCACTGTACAGGAATGAAGCAACCAGCAAGAGTATCTACCCCGGTTTTTTAACAGGCCTGGGTATTCAGTATAAAACAAGATCAGAAGCCTGGTCCTTTGGTATTGGCGCTGACTATCTAAGCACCAAATCAGAAGTGAATAATTATGATATACGTCGTAGCGCTGAACCACTGAAGTTATCCCGTACTATCAGCGATATTGTTACCGGCATCACTGTTCGGTATAATATTCTCTCCCCAAGAGTTCACAGCAGCGGGCAGGCAAGTGGTAAAAGAACAAGAGAAACAGGAAGCGGAATGGCTTCCGGAAGAAGATCCCGGGAAACCGGCAGCGGTCTTGCCACCGGGAGAAGAACCTACCAGCCGGGACAACCCGTGTATGGAAATATCACGAGTGAAGAATCGAATAATGCCGGTTGCGGTCCGGTAACACAGCGCACTATTAATCCTGATGGAACCACAGAAGAAATGACCTTCTCCTGCCCGGATGATGCAGCCAATTATAACAGCCGGATGAAAATTGATGGCGGGATGCCGAATCGCATTTCCATGAACGTAACGGTTCCCAAACAAACACA
>CADEDV010000042.1:0-4157 GCA_902826165.1 uncultured Bacteroidota bacterium | reverse complement strand
CAAACACAGGGTGCAACATTTGGTGAAAAGGTAAACCAGGGTTTGCATGCAGCTGGCAGGAATATTATCTCCGGCAAACTGAGCTGGACATCACCGGGATCAACAGGAATTGTAACGAATAAAACCATGGCGGGCGGTGGCGGAGGTGGTGCAGCAGCAGCATCGTATGCGTCAACAGGCATGGTCATCAACAATAATAACTCGGGTATTGCAACGGGATTTTATGCAAGAGACCACAGCAGCGGGCAGGCAACTGGTAAAAGATCAAGAGACAAAGGAAGTGGAATGGCTACCGGAAAAAGATCCAGGGAAACCGGAAGCGGTATGTCAACGGGCCGCCGCCAGTACGCACCAATATTTGCCGACAATGAAGGCGGCACTTGTGAAACCTGTATCGCCACCGCCAAATTATCCGGTGTGCAAAACAACCCATACTTCATGGGAAACGAATTAAGTGGAGAAAATGTATTACAAAATGGAAACAGCGCAGCAACAGGTAATGCTGTTGAAGGCATTACGGTCTCATTGCTGGAACCGCAGAGTGGTGCGCTGATCGCTAAAACAAAAACCGGCAGCAGTGGCGATTTCTTTTTTGCCAATGTACCCGATGGTGATTATATACTCGCCGTCAGCGGCAGCTTCCTCAGTAAAAAAGGATATGATTATTATGCGGCTAAAAGCACCGACCTGCTGGGACAGGTTACAGTATCGGATGCATCCATGCAGTTACTGATCAACAGCAGCAATGAAGAAGAACCCATGACACAAAAAGCAGGGATCAGTACTTCCCGTTCCAATATCCGGAGATCGGTAACGATCATTGAAGCAGATACAGATGGCGACGGAGTGGTTGAATCAACCAAAGTACTGGCCACCATGCATGATGGTACCGTGAAAGATGTAACGGCAGATGCAAGAATAAGTACTGCCGGAACTGTAAAAAAAGTAATCGTACGTGGCTGGGACCCTGAAAAGAAACAAGGCATGGCCGGCGTACCGGGTGTCGTCAAAGAATTTACGATCAGTATAGATGCGGATAATAAAACCACTATGACCAGCCAGTATGAGAACGGCACCAAAGACGAAACAGCAGCTACAACAAAGATCATTCAGCATGCAGGCGTAAGGCAATATGATATCAACACCGGTGATGCGGATGATGATGGAGTGGCAGCACTTATAAAAACGAAAACAAAATCCAACCAGTCCAATGACCGGGTGGCTGCCGGAGCAGGTGACGAAGAAATATGGAGTCCCCGTTCCAATATCAAAATCATTCCGGTAGTATCCGGCGATTTAGATGGTGATGGTGCCCAGGATATGATTGCCGGAAACAGTGGATATGATCTGACTCACCGATTGACCAGGGGTTCTTATTCCGGGGGAGCTATGGCTTCGCCGGGAAATCCAATCGGCGGATTAACGATTAAAGGCGGAAAGAATCCCGGTGGAAACATAATGTCCAGAACCACGAATGAAAATGGTGAATTTGAATTTACCGGTCTGGAGGAAGGTAGTTATACATTTACAGTGGAGCAAAAGTTCATCATCAATGACGAGACTTTCGTTTCAGTAGGTGGTACCAAAGCACAGGACCATAATTCAACCCGGTCTAATAAAACAGCAAACATGGCGGCTCCCGATCCGGGCAATGGTAATGGTGGTGGCAACAAAGCACAGGACCATAACTCGTCCCGCTCCAATAAATCAGGCATCATTGCACCAGATCCGAATAACAGTAATACCAAGGCACAGGACCATAATTCAACCCGGTCTAATAAAACAGCAAACATGGCGGCTCCCGATCCGGGCAATGGTAATGGTGGTGGCAACAAAGCACAGGATCATAATTCGTCCCGCTCCAATAAATCAGGCATCATTGCACCGGGCCCGGGTGCTGATGAGGAAGAAAGAAAAGGAGAGCCCAGGGTCACAGCTTCACAAAACACCCGGTCATTGCGCAGTATATTAATAGAAGCTGACCTGGATGGAGATGGCGACTATGAAACGGATATTACAACAACTACCAAAGACCAGCTTGTATTGAATGACAAAGGAGAAATAACAACGGCCCCGCAACAAAAAGCGGGCATCAGCACCTCCAGAAGTAATATCCGGAACCGTTCTTCCCTGCAGGATAAAGGCGATGATCTCTATATTGGCTATGGTACCACACTGCTAAACGGAAAAGAAACGGCCGTAAAAATTTTATACAGTGCCCGGCAGGGAAAAACAGGCAGCGCCAAATAAGAAAGAATACCAATCATACTGATGCAGCCGGGAAGACAGGAATGTAAGAACACAACACTTGCCCTGTCTTCCGGCTATTTATTTAGTTTTGTACCGATGCTGTACAAAAAACACCTGACCAAAGAACAGGCCCTGCAAAAACTAAAACATTACTGTGGCTACCAGGAACGCTGCCACAGTGAAGTGCAGCAAAAACTCTATGATCTCGGGGTTTGGAAAACCGACCACGATGAAATTATGGCCACACTGATCGAAGAAAATTACCTGAACGAAGAACGGTTTGCCATTGCTTTTGCCGGCGGCAAATGGCGGATGAAACACTGGGGCCGGGTGAAGATCAAATACGAACTGAAAGGAAAGAAAGTAAGTGAGTACTGTATCAAAAAAGCATTGCAACAGATTGACGAAGAAGACTACCGGGCAGTACTGAAAAAACTGGCGGATGAAAAATATGCTGCCCTCAAAAGCGACCAATACCTGGTGCGGAAAAAGAAAACCATGGATTATTTACTGAACAAGGGGTTTGAGCCGGAGCTGGTGAGGGAGGTGCTGGAGAAAGGATAAGGGAAAGGGCCTTTTGGTTGGTTTTTTCACAGTTCAAGTTAGCGGTTTGTTGTTTGGTCGTCACTTCTTTTCTGCCAGTTCCTTTAATGATTTCAATATTGGATTCTCTTCTCCCTGTGGTTCTTCCTGAACTGCATTTGGTCTGTTATCTTCCTGAATAATTTCGAGCCTGGTCTTACTATTCTCACTTGTTAGAATATAGCTCATGATAAAATAATTTTCAGGTTTATCTTCAAGTTCAGGCCTTGGGGCAAATAAATTATACTTTAATAACTGAGTGGGTTTAATTTCTAATATTTTTCCCCATTGTTCAAATACCTTATCTCCCCATTCGGTTCGAAACTTTATATCGCTGCCAACTTCCCATGTTGTTATTAAATCACTACCGAATTGCCAAAGTTTTACGAGTTCAGGTTTTGTTACTGTGTCCCAAACCTTTTGTATTGAAGCATCGATAGTAATTACCGAAATATTTGTTGCCATAGTTTTTTTGTCTGACTGTTTCTTTTAAAGAAATATTGCTTTACAATAACCGCTAACGTTCAGGGCTTGTTGCTGTGTCCGTCCGGTAGCAAAACCTAATTAAAGAATGTCTCGTCCTAAAATTAGTTGACTGGTTTTGCACTTAGCTGATGTTTGATTGTCAAGCCACACTTGAACAAAACCCGATGTTATGTGCCGTACTTTTGATCGTCTATATTTTTAACTATTTTTCCTTTCATGGGGGATATCTATTTAAGTATGAAAAAGTATATTACGCCCCAAATCGCAAAAAAGAATAATCCTGTATACAAGTTGGTTAAATTTTTTCGAAGGTCTTTTTTAATTATAAGTCTATACAAAATCCAAAGTATAAATATCACCAAAAAAGCAAGTGGTATAATAATTCTAATTGGGCCCATAGTTTTAATTGTTTTAGATTAATGGAATCGATCTACTTAAAAATGATTTACAAATTTAGAGTAATATTTTGCCAATTGCGAGCTGCCGATTGAAGATTAAAATATTCCTGTAAGTTATGTGTCAAACTGCTAAGTAGTTTTTGTCAAGGTTGCAGTGATTGTTAAAGTGTGTGCTGTGTCCACTTGCTTATGATTTGAGCAAAAGTCTACCCGATACAAATGCTAAATTGAAAAACCAAAGAACAAAAATGTACAAAAGCTGAATAGAAAACGTCAAGCTGATGTGGGCTTTGGGTCAAGTCAAACCTAAATGATAAAAAACATTCTTACTGTCGCCCCAATACTGGTGAAACTGTTGGCCAGTATGGCACATAACGGTACGGCTTGGCGATGTGGCGGTATTTGAAAATCGTCAGCCCGTAACCGCTGCTAAATTTATAA
>CADEDV010000041.1 GCA_902826165.1 uncultured Bacteroidota bacterium | reverse complement strand
GTGGTTTAATTCGATGATACGCGAGGAACCTTACCTGGGCTAGAATGCATTTGGACCGTGGGTGAAAGCTCACTTTATAGCAATATACAATTTGTAAGGTGCTGCATGGCTGTCGTCAGCTCGTGCCGTGAGGTGTTGGGTTAAGTCCCGCAACGAGCGCAACCCCTATTTTCAGTTGCCAGCACGTAATGCTGGGAACTCTGAAGAAACTGCCGCCGTAAGGCGTGAGGAAGGAGGGGATGATGTCAAGTCATCATGGCCTTTATGCCCAGGGCTACACACGTGCTACAATGGAGTGGACAAAGGGCTGCAACACAGTGATGTGAAGCTAATCCCAAAAACCACTTCTCAGTTCAGATTGGAGTCTGCAACTCGACTCCATGAAGCTGGAATCGCTAGTAATCGTAGATCAGCAATGCTACGGTGAATACGTTCCCGGACCTTGTACACACCGCCCGTCAAGCCATGGAAGCCGGGTGTACCTAAAGTCGGTAACCGCAAGGAGCCGCCTAGGGTAAAACTGGTGACTGGGGCTAAGTCGTAACAAGGTAGCCGTATCGGAAGGTGCGGCTGGAATACCTCCTTTTTAGAGCAAGTACTTACTTGCTATTGTTTCCCAAAACTTTCATTGTTAGTTCTTTCAAAAAAGTAACCCGATAACACGGGGGCTACAAACACAGATCCGTAGCTCAGCCTGGTTAGAGCACTACACTGATAATGTAGGGGTCAGCAGTTCAAATCTGCTCGGGTCTACTCATTTAACCTGGGGGGTTAGCTCAGTTGGCTAGAGCATCTGCCTTGCACGCAGAGGGTCATCGGTTCGACTCCGATATCCTCCACAATCTGAGTATAGTTCTTTAAATGATGTGATTCGTAAAGGCGATTCATTTGGTTCAAGTCCAACACATCTGCAAGTCACGAAAAGTGATAAGCTCTTTGACATATTGGAAAAAAATGTTAGATAAGTATCTAACAACACGATCACAATTTTGAAATATCACCATTTTATGGTTGGTCTGAAGAAATGTGGTCGGGTAACAACTACAAGAATAACAAAATTCTAGTTTCTAATTTTTTTAAAGCAACTAAGGGCGCATGGTGGATGCCTTGGGTCTGAGAGGCGACGAAGGACGTGGTAAGCTGCGATAAGCTAGGGGGAGCTGCACACAAGCATTATATCCCTGGATTTCCGAATGGGTCAACCCACTATACTGAAGGTATAGTACTCCGCAAGGAGAGCCAACCCCGAGAACTGAAACATCTAAGTACCGGGAGGAAAAGAAAACAATAGTGATTCCCTGAGTAGTGGCGAGCGAAATGGGAATAGCCTAAACTTGAGCGGCGTGCCGCTTGAGGGTTGTAGGACCGCATTTAGAAATCATCATCAAGTAAAATCATCTGGAAAGTTGAGCCATAGAGGGTGATAGCCCCGTAAACGAAAATTGATGAGGACGAGCGGTATCCTGAGTAAGGCGGGACCGGAGGAATCCTGCCTGAATCTGCCAGCACCATCTGGTAAGGCTAAATACTCCTCAGACACCGATAGTGAACCAGTACCGTAAGGGAAAGGTGAAAAGCACCCTAAACAAGGGAGTGAAATAGTACCTGAAACCGTGCGCCTACAAGCGGTCGGAGCTTCGCAAGAAGTGACGGCGTGCCTTTTGCATAATGAGCCTACGAGTTGCTCCTCACTGGCGAGGTTAAGTTCGAAATTAACGGAGCCGTAGCGAAAGCGAGTCCAAATAGGGCGTTTAGTCAGTGGGGGCAGACGCGAAACTTTGTGATCTATCCATGGGCAGGTTGAAGGTTAGGTAAAACTAACTGGAGGACCGAACCCGTTAACGTTGAAAAGTTCTGGGATGACCTGTGGATAGGGGTGAAAGGCCAATCAAACTGAGAGATAGCTCGTTCTCCCCGAAATGTTTTTAGGAACAGCCTCGGATTATGAAGTCTGTTAGAGGTAGAGCTACTGATTGGGCTAGGGGGCTTCACCGCCTACCAAACCCTGACAAACTCCGAATGCTAACAGATATCTCCGGGAGTGAGGCTGCGGGTGCTAAGATCCGTGGCCGAGAGGGAAATAACCCAGAATAGCAGCTAAGGTCCCTAATAAGTAGTTAAGTTGATCAAACGAGGTGAGACTTCTATAACAGCCAGGATGTTTGCTTGGAAGCAGCAATTCATTTAAAGAGTGCGTAACAGCTCACTGGTCGAGAGGTCTTGCACGGAAAATAATCGGGCATCAAACTACTAACCGAAGCTCTATGATTGCCACTAGGTGGTATATCGGTAGGGGAGCATTCAAACTGCATCGAAGGTGTACGGTGACGTATGCTGGAGCGGTTTGAAAAGAAAATGTAGGCATAAGTAACGATAAATAAGGTGAAAAACCTTATCGCCGAAAGTCTAAGGGTTCCTGATCAACGTTAATCGGATCAGGGTTAGCCCGGTCCTTAGCCAAACCCGAAAGGGGTAGGTGATGGAAAGCAGGTTAATATTCCTGCGCCTGCTATACACTAAAAGTGACGGAGAATGCTAGGTACATAAGCAGACGGAATTGCTGAGTGGATCCTTCGGGTGAAGCGTAGTACTAAAAGTTCTTCCAAGAAAAGCGAGTATAGCAGCCGGTACCGCAAACCGACACAGGTAGACGGGATGAATATTCTAAGGCGCTCGGGTGAGCCGTGGAGAAGGAACTAGGCAAATTGACGCTGTAACTTCGGGATAAAGCGTACCATCTTCGGATGGTCTCAGTAAATTGGTTCAACCAACTGTTTAACAAAAACACAGGGCCCTGCAAAATCGAAAGATGACGTATAGAGCCTGATACCTGCCCGGTGCTGGAAGGTTAAGGAAGGATGTTCGGCGCAAGCCAAAGCTTCTGACTGAAGCCCCAGTAAACGGCGGCCGTAACTATAACGGTCCTAAGGTAGCGAAATTCCTTGTCGGGTAAGTTCCGACCTGCACGAATGGTCTAATGAGTTGAACACTGTCTCCTCCACGAGCCCGGTGAAATTGTAGTATCGGTGAAGATGCCGGTTACCCGCCACGGGACGGAAAGACCCCGTGAACCTTCACTACAACTTTGCATTGATTTTGAATTACGGATGTGTAGAATAGTTGGGACGCTTTGAAGCATTGCCGCCAGGTAGTGTGGAGCGGTCGTTGAAATACCAACCTTCTTTGATTTAGAGTCTAATCCCTTGCGGGAAACAGTGCATGGTGGGTAGTTTGACTGGGGTGGTCGCCTCCTAAAGAGTAACGGAGGCTTGCAAAGGTACCCTCAGTACGGTTGGTAATCGTACGAAGAGCGCATTAGTATAAGGGTGCTTGACTGTGAGGCACACAAGCCGAGCAGGGACGAAAGTCGGCTAAAGTGATCCGGCGGTTCTGTATGGAAGGGCCGTCGCTCAAAGGATAAAAGGTACTCCGGGGATAACAGGCTGATCTCCCCCAAGAGCTCATATCGACGGGGAGGTTTGGCACCTCGATGTCGGCTCGTCACATCCTGGGGCTGGAGAAGGTCCCAAGGGTTCGGCTGTTCGCCGATTAAAGTGGCACGTGAACTGGGTTCAGAACGTCGCAAGACAGTTCGGTCCCTATCTGTGGTGGGCGCAAGTAAATTGAGAGGACATGACCTTAGTACGAGAGGACCGGGTCGTACGTACCGCTGGTGTATCAGTTGTGCCGCCAGGTGCAATGCTGAGTAGCTATGTACGGACAGGATAAACGCTGAAAGCATCTAAGCGTGAAACCTTCCTCAAGATGAGTTTACTTTTAAGGGCCGTCAGAGACTATGACGTTGATAGGCTACAGGTGTAAAGTTGGTAACAGCAAAGCCGAGTAGTACTAATTGCCCGTACGCTTTAATTTTTTTTAATTAGATACTATCTAACATTTCCAATATGTAATTTATTAGCTATTAGCTGATAGTTTAGCTTTAATCAGTAATGTTTAATGCAGGCTAGAGGTTAATTGTTTTAAGATCTTATGGTGGTTTTGCCGAGGGTGTTCACCTCTTCCCATACCGAACAGAGAAGTTAAGTCCCTCATGGCCGATGGTACTGCACCACAATGCGGGAGAGTAGGTAGCTGCCATATTTATTAAAAAAGCCTTTCAGTTTTACTGGGAGGCTTTTTTGTTTTATTCCCATTTTCATTAACCTTTGTCCGCTATACATGTCCCGGAACGAACGCATCATATTAATTCTTCTCGCCTCTCTCAACTTTACACATATTCTCGACTTCATGATCATGATGCCCCTGGGTAATTTCCTGATCGAGAATTTTGGCATCAGCACTTTGCAGTTTAGCATCCTGGTGGGCTCTTATTCTATAGCAGCCTTTTTCTCCGGGTTAGGCATTGCATTGTTTACGGATAAATTTGACCGGAAGAAGTCGCTGTTGTTTGCTTATGTGGGTTTTGTACTGGGGACGATTGCTTGCGGACTGGCGTCTTCCTATTACCTTCTTTTAGCAGCCCGGGTAGTAGCGGGTCTTTTTGGCGGTGTAATAGGTGCGCAGGTCCTGGCAATAGTGGCCGATATGTTTGTGTATGAAAGACGGGGGAGGGCTATGGGGATAGTTATGGGCGGTTTTGCAGCCGCTTCAATTATCGGAGTACCCCTGGCATTAAAAATGACTTCGATTTTCCGCGAAGACTGGCATGTACCTTTTTTAATGATCGGTGGGCTTGGTATTATTTTTATACCTTTTATCATTCGTATCATTCCAAGTATGACCGGCCATATCAAGCAGCAAAAGGCCGGCGAATCTCCTTTTCATGCATTGATCACGGTCTGTAAAGTGCCTGAACAACGATCTGCGTTGATATTTTCAGGTTTGCTGATGATGGGGCACTTTCTGATCATCCCATTCATTAACCCTTACCTGGAATTTAATAAAGGATTTTCAACTGATCATACCCCATGGATCTATTTAGTGGGCGGATTAGCGTCTATGTTCGCAGCGATTTACCTTGGGAAAATGGCGGATAAAAAAGGCAAACTTGTGGTTTTCTCTGTTTCGGTTTTTCTTTCACTTTTTATGGTGCTAATCATTACCCGTATGCCCAATGTACCATTTGGTATCGTCCTTCTTTTCTTCGCTACCTGGTTCATGGTAGCCACCGGCCGTATTGTAACAGCACAGGCCATGATCAGTGAAGTGGTAACGCCATCCCAACGGGGAAGTTTTATGAGTGTAAATGGAAGTGTGCAGCAATTAGGCAGCGGACTTGCAGCACTCTGCTCCGGAGCTATCGTTTACACAGACAAAGCGGGCAGGATACACAACTACGATTGGGTCGGGTATTTCAGTATTCTTGTATTGCTGGTAAGCCTTCTATTTGGCCGGGCCATATTCAAGAAAATGGATTCACAAGAATCTTCCTGATCAGTTACTTTACTACACGGAAAACAGGGTATCTCATATGTGCAGGTTCATACCAGGGGGAATTTTGGTACACAAAATTTAATTGGGCTCTCCCGTCTTTTGCAAATACAGTATCTGTTGCTCTTTTTTGTTGTAGTTTCAGCAAGATATCAGGGTTTGCTTTGAGATGATCAGCAGCTATATCTTCAAATGCATAGGCAGAATATCCTTCTTTTTGGCTCAGTACCGCATCGAAATAATTCCAGGCAAAATAGGAGTCTTCTGCCTGCGGTTCCAGTGTTTCTATTAAAAAACGGTTGGCAACCTGGTTAAGCGGAATATACCAATCTCCTTTTTTGAAAACTATTTTCTGCATACTGCTGCTTGTCTTTACATCAGTATTGAGGTGATGCATTTCATATTGGCGTGGTAACGTTTTATAATCTTCGATCTTGTATACTTCCACTTCAATGAGTGAGTCTTTTTTCAGTTGGGTCATCTGAACTTTATTGAGCTTCAGCAATTCAATTACTTTCCACCAACCTTGCGGGATGATATAAGCCGTTGGTTTTTGGATCATCGATTTCACAGGAAAGTAATTGAAGATCGGGATCGTTTTTTCAAAGGGTTTATTCCTGTCATAATATAACCTGGGTAAACCAGAAACTTCGCTGGGTTTCCGGCCTGACTCAAATCCTTTGTACAATACTTCTTTGAATTTTGACCGGTCCAATGACCAGCTGATGGGAAATTCAGGTTGTGTTTTAGCTGTATTCTTCGTCAAATCCCGCAGGTTTTTTATCTTACTACTGTTAGAACTGGTGAACTCAATGAAGCTTTTCATTAGCTCATAAGTTGCCATGACCCTTTTATCATACGCCTTCAGCATATGCGTTTCTGGTACAAAGGAGAAGCTGTGCCAGAGTGCTGCATAACCACTGGCATAACGGGGGCCATCCCAATATTCCGGCCAGCCATTTTCAGGTTTATCACCAAATGAATTAACATACGGGATCATATCATATCCCTTTTTCTTCATGGAAGAATACAGGGCAGGTTCAAATTCTTTTTCCAGGTAATCGCCCATTACTCCACCTAACTTATTATGTTGTGTTGTCAATAAGGTCATTACATGCTGGTAATCGGCACCATTGCTTACATGATTATCTACAAAGACATCGGGATCGGTCAGGTGAAATATTTCGGTGAAGGCCCTTGCATCTTTTGAATCACATTTGATGAAGTCCCGGTTCAGGTCGAGATTCTGTGAGTTGCCACGGAATCCAAATTCTTCGGGGCCATTTTGGTCAACACGATAGTTATTACTCCTGTTGAGACAGCCACCGATATTATACACAGGAATAAACGCCAGGACAATATTATCAACTATTTTGTATTTGTTGGACACAATATCCCTTACCAGTAACATGCTGGCATCAATACCATCAGGTTCGCCGGGATGAATACCGTTATTAATTAGAATGATCCGTTTGTTGTTCTTACGGATATTCTCAAAGTTATAATCACCGTTATTGGATACCACCACGAGGTGCAGCGGGTACCCGGCATCTGTCATTCCCATGGTCAGCATTTTTACCTTACCGGATTGCTGATCCAGTTTCTGCCACCAGTCAATGATCTCAAAATAGGTAGGAGTTTCTTTGCCACCAGATCTTTCAAACCGGGTTGAAAGGGTTTGTGTATTGGAAGTAAGTGATAGAAGCAGAAGAAGCGATGCGATTAGTTTTCTCATGATGATTGATTGAGATAAATGGAGCGGTTGGTTTTCGCCTGTGCAGTAAAAATAAAAAGGCATCCTGATTAAAGGATGCCTTTCAAATAATTTATACCAACAACTTATTTAGCTGCTGCAGCTGCGTTAGCTTTTCTTGCTAATTTGCTCTTCAGGTTAGAAGCTTTGTTCTTATGGATAACCCCACGTTTAGCTAATTTGTCGATCATGCCGGCAACTTCAGGGAATTTATCCGCCATTTCCTTTCCTTTTGCTGCTTTCAGGTCACGGATGGCATTACGGGTGGTTTTGCCATTGTATTTGTTTCTTTCCCGGCGTTTAGCAGCCTGACGTACATCTTTTTTTGTTGCCTTGTGATTAGCCATCTATATCAATTTTAAGGACGGCAAAGGTAAGGCCGGAGGCCTTATTCACCAAATTTCAGGGAAGTTTATTCCAAAAAAGCCGGATAGCGGGCCGGAGCCTGAACGGAGCGTCGCAAGGGACGATGCCCAAAGATATACTGCTGGCCCACAAGGCTTTCTAAAACCCTCATACTGAGCCCGGATTTTCGGTTTTTTCAGCGATATTTGTGCCCCTGATTTCACCAACTTCCTAATTCCTGTTTTCATGAAGGATTTCTCCTATATCACTAATTCCCATCCCGGTTTTATTGAAAACCTGTACCAGGATTTCGTAAAGGATCCTAACAGTATTGACCCCGAACTTAAGAAATTTTTTGAAGGGTTTGATTATGCTATTGGTGCCGGAAAAACGGAGTTGAATGGTCATGCACCCACAGCAAATACTACAAGTGTTACCAGCAGTGATGATATTGACTGGAAAAAAGAACTGGGTGTTTACCGGATGATTCTTGGCTACAGGAATAAAGGTCACCTGATCGCTAAGACAAATCCTATCCGGGAAAGAAGGGATAGAGACGCTAATTTGAACCTGGCCTTTTTTGGATTGGAAGAAGCTGACCTGAACAAAACATTTTATGTTGGTGAAAGATTGGGACTTGGAGCCACTAGTCTTCAAACTATTTTAAACCATCTTCAAAGGATCTATGCCAATCATGTTGGTATTGAATTCAAGTATATCAGCAACCAGCAAAAAGTAAACTGGCTGACGGAGGAGATGGAAAAGAAATTTCCTGCTCCCCTATCATTAGCCAAACGAAAAAGAATACTGGAGAAACTAAACCAGGGAGTGATGTTTGAAAAATTCCTGCATACCAAGTATGTGGGACAAAAAAGATTCTCTTTAGAAGGTGGCGAAACAACAATCGCTGCGTTGGATGCTATCATCAACACAGCAGCAGATAATGAAGTGAACGAAGTGGTGATCGGTATGGCCCACCGCGGAAGGCTGAATGTGCTGGCCAATATCATGGGCAAAACTTATGAGCAGATATTCAGTGAGTTTGAAGGAACAGCCAAGCGGGACCAAACCATGGGAAGTGGTGATGTGAAATATCATATGGGTTACGGCAGTGAGCTGCAAACCATGAATGATAAAACCATTCACCTGAAGCTGATGCCGAATCCTTCGCACCTGGAAGCGGTGAACCCGGTGGTGGTTGGTTTTGCGAGAGCAAAGGCTGATGTGTTATACAAAAGCGATTTTGATAAGATATTACCGATACTGATCCATGGTGATGCTTCGGTGGCCGGCCAGGGAATTGTATATGAAGTACTGCAGATGAGTGACCTTGAAGGTTACTATACCGGTGGTACTATTCATTTTGTGATCAATAACCAGATCGGCTTTACCACCGACTTTGATGATGCGAGAAGTTCAGACTATTGTACTTCACTGGCCGCAGCCATACAGGCGCCGGTGTTTCATGTAAATGGCGATGACCCCGAAGCCGTAGTGAAATGCGTGGAAATTGCCACCCGTTACCGGCAGGAATTCAATAGTGATGTGTTCATTGATATGGTTTGTTACCGTCGTCACGGACATAATGAAGGCGATGATCCAAAATTTACACAGCCTCATTTGTATGCACTGATCGATAAGCATCCGAACCCGAGAGAAGTGTATGTAAAATACTTACTGGAAAATGGTGAACCCGATGCTCAGGAACTGGCCAGGGAAATGGAAAAGAAATTCTGGGCAGACCTGCAGGAAAGATTGGATGAAGTGAAGCAAAATCCATTGCCCTATCATTACCAGCAACCTGAATTATGGTGGAAGAGTTTGCGTCATGCAACAGAAGGAGATTTTGATCAGTCGCCTATCACGGCTATAACGGAGGCTAATTTCAAGAAAGTGTTCAATGCCATGATGCAATGGCCCGGAGATTTCAAGCCCTTGCGGAAAGTGGAAAAGATATTACAGGATAAAATAAAATTATTCGAGACAGAGAATAAAGTGGATTGGGCTACCGGTGAATTACTGGCGTATGGCAGTTTGTTGCAGGAAGGCAAAGATGTACGCATGAGCGGACAGGATGTTCGCCGCGGCACTTTCTCTCACCGCCATGCTGTATTGAGAGATGAGAATACCGATAAACCCTATAACCGGTTAGATAATATTCCCGATGCAACGGGGAAGTTCCGTATCTATAATTCCCTGCTGAGTGAATATGGTGTACTGGGCTTTGAATATGGTTATTCATTGGCCAATCCGTTAGCATTGACTTTATGGGAAGCACAATTTGGTGATTTTGTCAACGGCGCACAGACCATGATCGACCAGTTTATCTCTGCCGGCGAACAGAAATGGAACAGGATGTCAGGAGTAACGATGTTGTTGCCGCATGGGTATGAAGGGCAGGGACCTGAGCACAGCAGTGCCAGGGTGGAACGCTTCCTGCAACAGTGTGCTGAGCTGAATATGGTAATTACTAACATTACAACAGCCGCTAATTTCTTCCATGCGCTACGAAGACAACTGGCATGGCCTTTCCGGAAACCATTGATCAATTTTTCACCAAAGGCCAACCTCCGTCATGTGGGAACTTATTCAAGGATTGAAGAATTTACAACCGGCGGGTTTAAAGAAGTGATCGATGACGCTACTGCTGATGCGACGAAGATCAGTAAAGTATTATTCTGTAGCGGCAAGATCTATTTTGATATGGCCGAACGCCAGCAGAAAGAAGGAAGAGCAGATATTGCGATCATCCGGGTGGAACAAATATACCCGCTGCCTTATAAACAACTGGAAGCATTGTACCAGAAATACAGCAAAGCCACCTGGTTCTGGGTACAGGAAGAACCACTGAACATGGGTGCCGCATCTTTCCTGCAAATGAACCTGAAGAGTATAAACTATGGTGTGATCAGCCGTCAGCCTTCAGCGTCCACAGCTACGGGGTATAATAAAGTCCACCAGCAGGAGCAGGGAGAAATTATAGAAACAGCATTTAGTATCTAATGAAGTGGTTATTTGTTACAATAGTATCCGTATGTATTATTGCCTGTAAAGAAAAGAAGGGCTATGTGTCAAAAGAAGAAAATAACGGAGATGAGGTATACAATATAGTAAGCGATGATGAAGCGATGAACAATGCGATCATGCAGGCAAAAACCACATTCGGGCAGTTTCTTGCCGCATTTGAGAACTCTGAAAGTAACATGAGGAATTTTACGGTAAAGTTGAGATTTCCTTTAGAAGAGAACAGTGCAGAGCATATGTGGTTATCCGAGCTGTTTCATAAGGATAAAAAATTGTATGGTGTTCTGGATAGCGATCCCGTTAATGTGACTACGGTAAAATGGGGTGATACTTTGGAGGTGAAAACGGAATTCTTAAGTGACTGGATGTATGTAAAAAATGAAAAACTAGTCGGCGGCTATACTGTAAGAGTACTGTATGATAAGATGGATGCTGCTGAAAAAAAATCTTTTAGAAACGAAATTGATTTTGAGATAGAATAAAAAACAAAAATATTTCCTGATGATTGACATAAAAGTACCAACGGTAGGAGAGTCGATTAGCGAAGTCACTTTATTGAAATGGAATAAAAAGGATGGAGAATATGTGGAAAGAGATGAGGTGATAGCCGAACTGGAAAGCGAGAAAGCTACTTTTGAAGTAAATGCTGAACAGGCCGGTGTATTGAAACTGGGTTCGGTAAACGAAGGCGATACTATTAAGATCGGCGACCTGCTGGCAAGTATTGATGAGACAGCTGCAAAACCAGCCACAACCCCGAAAGCAGCAACTGCAAGTGCCCCTAAAACAGAGACTACAAAATCTGCTACTACAACAACACCTGTTACCGCCGTTTCCAATGATATCAAAGCATCTCCTGTTGCTTCTGCGATCATTGCTGATAAGAAAGTAGATCCTAAATCCGTAACGCCAAGCGGTTACCAGGGTAAGATCATGAAAGATGATGTGCTGGCAGCTCTGTCTAATCCGGGTAAGAAAGCTTTTGCCGGTGCGGAATTATATTCCCGCAATGTCCGCACCGAGAAGATGAGTAATCTCCGTAAGACCATTTCGAGAAGATTAGTAGAAGCAAAGAATACAACGGCCATGCTTACCACGTTCAATGAAGTGGATATGGGACGTATCATGGAAATAAGAAATAAGCATAAGGATAAGTTCAAAGAAATGCATGGTGTTGGCCTGGGCTTCATGAGCTTTTTTGCCAAAGCCTGTTCGGTGGCCTTGGCTGAATGGCCTTCAGTGAATGCATATATAGATGGTGACCAACTTATCTATCATGATTATGCCGATATCAGTATTGCTGTAAGCACGCCGAGGGGATTAACGGTGCCAGTGATGCGTAATGTAGAAAGCATGAGCATGGCAGATATTGAAAAGAAAGTCGTGGAACTGGCAGGCAAAGCAAGAGATAGTAAGCTGACCACCGAGGAACTGACAGGCGGAACATTCACGATCACCAATGGTGGCGTGTTTGGTTCCTTGATGAGTACGCCTATAATCAACATACCTCAAAGTGCTATTCTTGGTATGCATAAGATACAGGACCGGCCGATGGTGGTAAATGGACAAGTAGTGGTAAGGCCGATGATGTACCTGGCGCTGAGTTATGATCACCGCATTATTGATGGCCGTGAATCAGTAAGTTTCCTGGTACGGGTAAAAGAGTTACTGGAAAATCCCGAACAATTACTGATCGGCAAAGACCCGGTAAAGACCTTGCTGGAGTTATAATACAATAAATAAAATCTTCAAAGGGCTGCAAGTTGCGGCCCTTTTGTTTTCTTTGCCGGGTGAGCCGCTTTCATTCTTATATCAATTCTGCCAAAGAAATTCTGCTGGATTATGCCGGGGAAGAACCTTTCAGTTCTTTTATAAAAAAGTTCTATGCCGTGAATAAAAAATATGGCTCCAAAGACCGGAAGCAGATAAGCCATCTTTGTTATTGTTATTTCAGGCTGGGGCAGGCGGTTGTAAAAATGCCTGTTGAAGAAAGAATATTACTGGCTTTATTTCTTTGTTCAGATAAACAGGATGAAATACTGGCGGCGCTAAGGCCGGAATGGAATGAAAAGGTTGATTTTAATTTTGAGGATAAATGCAAGGAAGCTGGAATATCGCTGCAACCTGCTGATCTTTTTCCCGGGATTGCTGAACTGAGTGAAGAAATTGATCCGCAGGGTTTCGTTTCTTCTTTTTTGGTACAGCCTGATCTCTTCCTGCGAGTAAGACCCGGGAAATTTGTTGCGGTGCAAGATAAACTCCAAAAAGCCAATATTGTATTTCATAAACTGACCGATGACTGCCTGGCATTGCCGAATGGTTCGAAGATCGATGAAGTGATTGAGCTGAATAAGGAAGCGGTGGTGCAGGATTATAGTTCGCAACGTGTAGGAGAGTTCTTGTATAATATCGAACCCCCAACATCGAACGTCAAACTTTCTGTTTGGGATTGTTGTGCTGCCAGTGGAGGTAAATCCATCATGTTATATGATCATAACAACAATATTGAATTTACGGTATCTGATATCAGGGAATCTATTTTGGCGAACCTGCGTAAACGGTTCAGCGAAGCGGGGATTAAAAACTATAAAAGTTTTGTGGCTGATCTTTCCCAGCCAATATCGGCTACCCCCAACTCTCCATTTGATCTTATCGTGGCTGATGTTCCCTGTTCCGGCAGCGGCACCTGGAGCCGGACACCCGAACAACTATTTCATTTCCATGAAGTAAAGATCGATGAGTATGCTGCATTGCAGCAACGGATTGTTACGAATGTCTTGCCTCATTTAAAAAAAGGAGGATATTTTCTTTATATCACCTGCTCGGTTTTCAAAAAAGAGAATGAAGAAATAGTTGGCATCTTACAAGAAAAATTCAAGATGGAGCTGAAAAGTATGGAAACTTTGAAAGGGTACGATAAGAAAGCCGATACGATGTTTGCTGCTTTGCTGCGAAAGCCATTATAGCCTGATTAGTTCAGCTATACCCACCGGTTTCTGGTTATTGAATACTTTGATATAGTATTTCCCTTTCGCCAGGTTTGCTACCGGGATATCAAGCGTTGCCTTCCCTGTATTTTTTGAACTCTTTAGTTGTAAAACAAGCGAACCTTTTGCATCGTACACCACAATTGGCATGTTCGCAATCGCATAAGGCGTTTCAATGATCAGTGATACGGTTGTTCCTGTAACCGGGTTGGGCTGAACGATTACCAATTCTTTTACAGCCGCAGGATCATTGGTGGCGGTGGTAAAACAACCGGTGCTGGTACTTGCATTCGCCGTATCAATATACAATGCCGTAAAAGTAGCTGTAGCCGTATCAATAATCTGCCGGATACGGTACGAAATCGTTCCGGCTGCAATATTCACCAATGGGTTATTGAACTGGTAAGAATGATTTGCCAGTATATCACCTGCTAAAGGATTTACTTCGCCAATCTTTGTATAGACGGATTCACCGGGAGCTTTTCTTTCGATCTCGTATTTCATAGCTGCCACATCTTTGCTGCTCCAGCTGATCGTAGTGTTACAATTATTAATGGTAGCAGAAGAAGTGGCATAATCGATCAATAAACTACTGAATGCTGTTTTCATATCAGGAATACCATAACCAACTGTATCATTCGGGTTTGAAAAACGACTACCGGCCTGCTGTAGCGCATAAACGATCTTCATATTATTGAACTCGGGAAAACCCTGCCATAAACAGGTTCCCAATCCGGCCATATTGGGGGCTGCAAAGGAAGTTCCGCTATTGGTCCCGATAGTGCCACCAGGTGATTGAACAATGGCAACCCATCCTACGGAAGAAATATTTGGTTTAACCTGTCCGTCTGCTGAGGGGCCGCGGCTGGTAAATGGAGCTGGTATAGCCGAAGTATTGACAGCACCAACTGCTATCACACTATCCCCATCAGAAGGAGCAATGATACGGCCCCAGCTGTTGCTGCCTTCATTGCCGGCTGAATTAAAAACGAGTAACCCTTTTTTTGCAGCCAGGTCAGCGCCGATGGAACAGGTAGTGGTATTGCCATCCATATTGCTGAACGCATAATTAAAAATGGCATTATCAAAATCATAATAGCCTACAGAAGAGGAGATCACATCGCAACCGGCGCTGTCGGCCCTTTCGGCTCCGCATACCCAGTTATGTTCTTCGATTGGGTATTCACTGCCCACATCTTCTGTCCGGAATAAATGAAAACTGGCTTTGGGTGCTTTGCCTACAAACTGCCCGGGTATGTTGGCAGCAATCGTTGAGAAACACTGCATACCATGCGAATTGTCTTCAGCAACATTGGTATTCCCGGATACAAAATCCCAGGTACTGAGTATTTGTCCATTAGCATTAACACTGTCAAAGGCACCTAATGTATTATAATTAAAGAAGCCTCCATCCAACATGGCAATATGAACACCTTGTCCCCGTAAACCTATATTGTGTAAAAATTCCCCGTTGTGCAGGTGTATCTCGTTAAATGAATTCGTTCCGTAATTAAAGAAATCAGCCATTATTTGCGATGGTCTGCCGTTAACAGTGGGCAGAGGTATAACAGTTTCTTCCAGTTCAAATTTATTTCTTGTAGTGTTGTCGCCGGCTATTCTTGCAGCGATACCCGATACGGATTGTACAAATGCAAAACCATTAATGGTGGCAATGGCATTGGCATCCGTGGTTAAAATGGAAACAGAATTCAGCCAGCGGGAAGCATTTAATATCGTGACATTCGGAACATTGGCGATCTGTGTGATATAAGCAGGCGTAACAGGAAGGTCTGTACTGTCGATCGTAATGCCATACCTTGTTCTGCGGTCAATGGCTCTTTGTGATAAATAATTTAAAGGGCTGCTGAATGAATAAGGTGAACCGCCTTTGTTTTTTAGCTTTACTATATATCGGGTAAATTGCGCCTCAAGTGTGGTGGTTGCCAGCATCGAAACAACGATCAGTAAAAGCGATAGAATTCGTTTCATCAATTTTCAGCTTTTTGCCGGCATGAAGTTAGCCAATCCGGGGTAAATTAATTGTGGTCCACCATCCACATGGTAAGCCCAAACCCTGTTTTAAAAGGACCACCCGGCTGACCGGTATTTGGCTGGTATTCCCAGAGCTCATATTCACGGTACACCAGGCCGATATTTTTGGAGTATTTATCTACAGACCTCACCCTTGAACCATATCCATCCACATTAACAATAGGAACATTGAAAGATTCATCAGCAGCTTCCACGGTCCACACATCGGTATAGTTTTTATCCTTATAACTTATTGTTGATTCAAATACATCATAATAAAAATCCCAGTCAGCCATCCCATCGTCATAACTGTTGTTCACACTGATATAATCATACGGATTAGCGGGCAGGAAACGGTTACCCTTCCAGCTAAAACCTTCTTTAATGGGAAGATGCAGTTTGATCACTCTTTTATTATCATCAATCACTTCCAGTTGGTCTGCTAACGGGGTAATAAAATAGGAACCATTCGGCACCCAGGGGGTTGAAGCGGTGGAATCACTCAGGTACCTGAATACCCGGTAAGAAGGACGACCAAGGCCATCATTGATCTGTGCATCGATCACATGCTTTTCCTGGTATTTATGGATCTCGGTATTTCGTCCGAAATTGGTAAAGACCAATGAGTCTAAGCGATAGGTGATATATTTTCCTGGTTCAAGGACCACAAATTCATTGATCAATTCTGTTTCAAATTGTTCGGTTTTATTGGAACAGGAGAACAGGAAAGTCGCTGCTATGAAAAGTAAAACGGAGAGTTTAAATGTAAAGAATCTCATAAGTGGTTTTTCTATAATGACGGATACAACATTTATTAATTCAGACAGTTATCACGGGCCGGTTGTTGCTCAAAAATAAAAACAAAAAGCGGGGAAACATAATCCCCCGCTTTTAAAACGTATTTCGACTGGCTTTATTGCCTGACTTTCAGTCATTAGCAGGGAGTCTGTAGTCGATAGTCAAAACTTTAGATTTGGTATAACGGTCCCGATTTATATCTTTCCTGTCTCCAGGCTCAAGACTCCTGACTGTATTATCCCTCCCCCCAGCACATCATCCTCTTCATAAAAAACCGCACTCTGTCCTGGCGCAATGCCTTTGGCATTTTCATAAAACCTCACTTTCATAGCTCCGACTTCAGGATAAATATTGGACAGGCTGCCTTTGTCCTTATACCGGATCTTGGTCACCGCTTCCATGCCGGGGGTGATGCTGTCATATTTGATCAGGTTCAGCTTGCCCACCATCATTTCATTCTGGTCCAGGTCTTCTTCATCACCCAGCATCACGGTATTATGTTCCGGGTCGATCCTGGTAACAAAAACCGGTTTGCCAAACGCAATATCCAGCCCTTTGCGCTGCCCGATGGTATAGAAAGGATAACCCTTATGCTGACCGAGTATTTTTCCGTTTTTGTCAATGAAATTGCCCCCAGCCACCCTTTCTTCAAGTCCTTCCACACGTCTTTTCAGGAAGCCGCGGTAATCATTATCGGGCACAAAACAGATCTCGTAGCTCTCACTTTTTTTCGCCAGTTCGGGATAGCCATAATCAAGGGCCATTTGCCTGATCTCTGTTTTCCGATAGGGTGCCAGCGGCAGCAAAGTTCTGCTCAGCAAGTCCTGTTGCAAACCCCATAATACATAACTCTGGTCCTTGGTATCATCAATCGCTTTACTTACCACGTAGCGTCCATTATCATGCTGGCGGATCTTTGCATAATGCCCGGTGGCAATAAAATCACAGCCCAGCGCATCAGCTCTTTTCAATAAAGCCCGCCATTTGATATGCGTATTGCAGAGCACACAGGGATTGGGGGTGCGTCCGGCCAGGTATTCATCCACAAAATTCTCGATCACAAAACCACCAAACTCTTCCCGTATATCTAAGATATAATGCGCAAACCCATGCTCCACGGCAGCCTGCCGGGCATCATTAAAGCTGTCCACATTGCAGCAGCCTGTTTCTTTTTTGCCACCACCACTCGCTGCATAATCCCATGTCTTCATGGTGATGCCGACCACTTCGTAGCCTTCATCATGCAGCATCAGGGCAGTCACGGTACTGTCGATACCGCCGCTCATGGCCACTAAAACTTTTCCTTTCTTACTCATATTCAGAACAATTCAAGGGGCAAATATACGAAGGGCCAGTGGGAGCAGGTTTACGGGAAAGGGTAAAATCCCGGGCTGCCCTTCGGCATTAGATATCAATAATTTATTTCCACCACTTTCTTCTTATTTAGTTTTTGCATCGCCTTCGGCACAATCGTCAGGATCTCTTCCTTAAGTGTTTTGATAAGCTTCGTTTTCAGGTGATCACGGTGAGTAACCAGGCTCACTTCCCGGGCCGGGCTGGGTTCTTTTAGCCGTTTCACCAGTTTCATTTGCGGTTTGGTGAATTCCATCACGGCCAGTTCTGGTAGAATGGTGATACCATCACTTTTATCCACCATTCTTTTTAATGTTTCAATATTCCCTGTTTCGTATTTAAAATGAAGACCGGAAAACTTTTGCAGTTCACACAGGTTTAATATCTGTGAACGAAAACAATGCCCTTCTTCCAACAGCCAGAGCTGGTCAGGATCGATCTCCGTGGGTAGTACATATTTCTTGTCGTACAAAGCATTTGTTTTCGATACATAAACAAATAATTCTTCATAGAACAAGATGTCTTCTTTAATAGAAGAATCTTTTAAAGGAGTTACTACAATGCCACAATCCAGCCGGTTGTTTTTTAATTCCAGCACTATTTCTTCGGTGATGATTTCCCGGGCCACCAATTTTACCTGCGGGTATTTTTCACGAATGTTCTTAAACAGTGGCGGCAACAGGTAAGGCGCAATGGTTGGAATGATGCCAATGCGGATCTCGCCGGTCATGATATCTTTTTGTTCAGCGATCAGCTGGCGGATCACTCCTGCATCTCGCAGTACAATACGGGCCTGTGCGATAATACTGGTGCCAATTTCCGTGGGAATGACAGGCTGCTTGGTCCGGTCAAAGATCTTTACGCCCAGTTCTTCTTCCAGTTTTTGGATCTGCATGCTGAGAGTGGGCTGGGTTACAAAACATTTTTCGGAAGCCAGTACAAAATGCCGGTAACTGTCCAGTGCCACGATGTATTCCAGTTGTGTCAGGGTCATAGAATTTGATTATATCTTTATAAAAATAATCAATTTGATTTATTAACGCTTTGGTGGTAAAATTGCCACCCGAAAGGTTTAACTACATACTTATCATAAATCGTTTAAAATGGAAAATATTACTTCTCCGAACACCCTGAATGGGGAAAGCAAGTGTCCTTTTTCCGGTGGAGCACTCCGGCAAACAGCTGGCGGCGGCACCCGTAACACTGACTGGTGGCCGAATCAATTAAAGTTGAATATCCTCCGCCAGCAATCTTCCCTGTCCGATCCGATGGGTGATTCCTTCAACTATGCTTCTGAATTCAAAAGCCTTGACCTGGCTACAGTGAAGAAAGACATTTTTGACCTGATGACCACTTCGCAAGACTGGTGGCCGGCCGATTATGGGCACTACGGTCCTTTCTTTATCCGGATGGCCTGGCATAGTGCCGGTACTTACCGTATACATGATGGTCGTGGGGGCGGAGGTTTCGGCACACAGCGTTTTGCGCCATTGAACAGCTGGCCCGATAATGCCAACCTGGATAAAGCCCGTTTGTTGCTCTGGCCCATCAAACAGAAATACGGAAGAAAGATTTCCTGGGCCGACCTGATGATCCTTGCCGGTAACTGTGCCCTTGAATCCATGGGTTTCAAAACCTTTGGCTTTGGAGGCGGACGGGAAGATGTATGGGAACCTTCCGAAGATATTTATTGGGGTTCAGAAACCGAGTGGTTAGGAGATAAGCGTTATACCGGTGACCGTGAATTGGAAAACCCGTTGGGTGCCGTTCAAATGGGCCTGATCTATGTGAACCCGGAAGGACCTAATGGCAATCCTGATCCACTGGCAGCAGCCCGTGACATCCGGGAAACCTTTGACCGTATGGCCATGAATGATGAAGAAACCGTGGCACTGATAGCCGGTGGTCACAGTTTCGGTAAAACACATGGTGCGGCTGACCCCGGAAAATATGTAGGAAGAGAACCAGCAGGTGCCAGCATTGAAGAACAAGGCCTCGGTTGGAAAAATACTTTTGGTACCGGTGCCGGCGCTGATACTATTACCAGCGGACTGGAAGGCGCATGGACCACTACGCCCACAAAATGGAGCAATAACTTTTTTGAAAACCTGTTTGGCTACGAATGGGAACTGAGCAAGAGCCCCGCCGGTGCGCATCAATGGAAACCCAAGGGCAATGCAGGTGAAGGATTAGTGCCTGATGCACACGACCCGAATAAACGTCACGCACCCTTTATGCTTACTACTGACCTGGCATTGAGAGTTGATCCTGCTTACGAGAAGATCTCACGCCGTTTCCTGGAGCACCCGGATGAATTTGCAGATGCATTTGCCCGTGCCTGGTTCAAACTGACACACCGTGATATGGGCCCGGTTGCCCGTTACCTCGGCCCGGAAGTTCCCAAAGAAGAACTGATCTGGCAGGATCCGATCCCGGCTGTTACCTATCAACTCATCGATCAGGCAGATATCGCTGCATTGAAAACTAAAATACTGGCTTCAGGACTTTCTGTTGCTGAACTGGTATCAACTGCCTGGGCATCTGCTTCCACCTTCCGTGGTTCTGATAAACGGGGTGGCGCCAATGGTGCCCGCATTCGCCTGGCTCCGCAGAAAAACTGGGAAGTGAATAATCCTGCTCAACTGGCGAAAGTGCTGGACACACTGGAAAGCATTCAAACCGCTTTCAACAGTGGGGCAGGCAATAAAAAAGTTTCTTTAGCTGATTTGATTGTACTCGGCGGATCTGCAGCTATTGAGCAGGCGGCTAAAAATGCAGGTAGCACTGTAACAGTACCTTTCACACCCGGACGTAACGATGCGTCACAGGAACAAACCGATGTGGAATCATTTGCTGTGCTTGAACCCGCTGCAGATGGCTTCCGCAATTACTTTAATATGAAGCGTTCTGCTACAACATCCGAAGAAATGCTGGTGGACAAAGCACAACTTTTAACACTTACTGCACCTGAACTCACCGTACTGGTGGGAGGTATGCGGGTGCTGAATACGAATTACAACGGATCAGCGCATGGTGTGTTTACTAAAACACCGGGATCACTTACGAATGATTTCTTTGTGAACCTCCTTGATTTTGGCACCACCTGGAAAGCAGCTGATCCTGTTCAACAGGGCTTCATCGGTACTGATCGTAAAACAGGTGCGGTGAAATGGACAGCCACCCGTGCTGATCTCATCTTTGGTTCCAACTCAGAACTGCGGGCATTGGCTGAAGTATATGCATGTAATGATGCCAAAGAAAAATTCGTAAAAGATTTTGTGGCAGCATGGACGAAGGTGATGAACCTGGATCGTTTTGATTTGGCTTAATGAAGGTTTTGATATTGTAAAAAGGCAGCCTGCTGACAGGCTGCCTTTTTTTATACTTTATTTGCTCCCGGAAACCATTTTAGCCAACTCCATTTCAAGCCGGTCAAAATTCTCTTCGTTCTTATCCACCACATAGGGTTTCAGTTTGTTGCACTCAGCAGCGGTATCGAACAACATTTTAAAAACAATCTTTGTCTGGTCAGGTGCCATTGCTTCAAAGCTGGCCACCACCCGGAAAATTGGTTTTGAAATACGTTGCCAGGCAACCAATGCCGGCGGATCAATTTTTATAAACTCACATTCATTTTGATAATGACCTTTATCCGGTCCGTGCATAGTAAAACGCCAGCGGCCACCCACCCGGAAATCAAACTCGTGAAACGTATTGCTGAAACCGGCGGGGCCCCACCAGTTTTGTAAATGAGCAGGGTCGGTCCATGCTTTATATACGATCTCCCTTGCGGTATTGACAACTCTTGTACTGACGATCTCGCAGTCAGGTGTGGCGATAATGATTCCCGGTTCCATGCTGAGTGTTTTATTTTGCTGATGCGCTAATGATCTTTCCCAAAATTTTCAGATTAATATCTTCCAGTTTATTGATATAAAGGCAACCCTTGCCTGTTTTGTGTTTGCCCAGTTTTGCTAAAGCTTCTGCATGCCGTTCCAGGTCTATAAGGTGTAAGGACAAATTGGCTTTGCGGGGTGAGAACCCGATCTTAAACCAATCCACTTCCCGGCCGGTGGCAGGGCTTTTATACCGCAGCTTTCCAAAACCGATCATGGAACTGCCCCAGAGGGTTGGTTTTTCCTTGGTGGCTTTTTCCATCAGTTGAAGGATAACATAACTGTCGTTCCGTTTTTGTTCATCGGCGATGCTGTTGATAAAACCAGCAACACTGGAAGAAGTGGGTTGGGTTTTGATGATGGCTAATTTGGACATAAGAGATTTTTTAAAGTGATTTTTACACAGTTCATGTTACCGGCCGTTGTTAATTATTCTGTTTCTTACCTCTTAAGTTCGGATGTGGCGGCACTTGATCTGTCAATGGCATTGATGTAAATGTCAACGATATAAAATCAAGATTTCCCTCTAGCTTTGAAAGACTTCTTAGCCTGTCTCCTTTAATTCCTTTATGAACTAAATAATCAAAGACTGATTTAGTCCTATCCCAACTTAAAGCGCCGCATTTATCGCAAAAGTCTGCAAAAGAACTTGTTGCAAGAATTTCACAAGATGTGTTGCTATTAAGTATATTAATCAAACTATCCAATTTGGCTTTTGTATTCGCTGTTAACTTTGAACTACCTTTTTTGAATTCTATCTTACCCAATTCTTGATTGCTGCATGTTGTGTCTTGTCCCAGTAAGGACAAGTCCCAGATAAGTGTCACGATAAGTAGAAAAGACTTTTGCCACATATTAAGAGTCGTTTAATGGCCGCTAACGGTTTGGGCTTGGCGCTGGCCTGACAAAACTAAAACGACCTTACCGCCGAGCTTTACTAATCAGCGAAGGCGAGCAACAGAAGGCTTGCGCCAAACCTAATGTTACCCGCAGTCGATTTCATTAGTCAAAGGTTGATGCAAGTGCAACTCCCCAGATGAGCAATAGCAAAAACAGAACACTAAATCCCGTAAGTACGATTATTCCCATTTTCTTTCTACCACTCTGGTCTTCTTTTAAAGTTCCAAATAATGTTCCAATAGGGGCGAAAGGAGTTATTAAGCCAAGAAACTCCACCCAATTCAGGATCGGTGGATAATTTCTAAAATCGTCAAAAAATAGTCTTCCCAGGATTATTAAAGAAAAAAACAGCCCAATAATTATCAAGGAGCATATGTAAATAAAGCGATGAATTTTATCAATCATAGAACAGCTCAGATTGCGGGTAACACGTAAATATATGATACTGCAGGCATAGTTTTATATTGAAAGCCCCCCTAATTTATTCCCCAAACAATTTTTAATCGCCCCCCGATTCCGTAATTTCCCCTTCCTAAAATCACCTGTATGAGAAAATGGTTACTCTTCCTTAGTTGTTTTGTAATAAGCAGTTCGTTGCTGGCACAGAACCTCAGTTATTATTTGCCGGATAGTGTTTCATATAACCCGGCCATCCCCAAACCCAAAGACATTATTTACCACGAAGTGGGAGAATGGCATGTAACCCATGACCGCCTTGTGAATTATATGAAAGCCATTGCGGCCGCTGCGCCGGACAGGGTGAAATTAGAAACCATGGGCCTGAGCTATGAAAGCCGTCCGCAGGTATTGCTGATCATCACCTCGCCTAAGAACCATCAACGGCTGGAAGAAATAAGACAGCAGCATGTGCAGCTCACTGATCCATCCCGGTCTGCTTCGCTGAATACAGAGAATATGCCCATCGTGGTCTGGATCGGTCATTCCATTCATGGCAATGAACCCAGCGGTGCCAATGCCAGTTTGCTGAGTGCTTATTACTTGGCAGCAGCACAGGGCAAACAGATTGATGAACTGCTGGAGAATACTGTTATTCTTTTTGATCCTTCTTTTAACCCCGATGGCCTGCAACGTTTTTCCACCTGGGCCAACCAGCATAAGAGTAAAAATTTGGTGAGTGATCCCAATTCAAGAGAATTTAATGAGGTATGGCCCGGCGGCCGTTTCAATCATTACTGGTTCGACCTGAACCGGGACTGGTTGCCCACCGTGCATGTGGAAAGCCAGAACCGGGTGGCCTGGTTCCAGAAATGGAAACCGAATATCCTGACCGATCACCACGAACAGGGCAGCAATGCCACTTTCTTTTTTCAACCCGGTGTACCGTCAAGGGTGAACCCGTTAACACCGGAGAAAAACCAGGAACTGACCGGGAAACTGGGAAAATTTCATGCGGCGTTCTTAGACCGTATCGGCTCTTTGTATTTCACCAAAGAGAACTACGATGATTTTTATTATGGTAAGGGTTCAACCTATCCTGATGTGCAGGGTTGTATTGGAATCTTGTTTGAGCAGGCTTCATCAAGAGGTCATTTGCAGCAAACCAATAATGGTTTGCTGAGTTTTCCTTTCACGATAAAGAACCAGTTCACCACCACATTATCAACACTGGAAGGTGCGAAAGCATTGCGCAAAGAATTCTTAGAGTATCAACGTGATTTTTATAAGCAATCTGTCAGCCGTGCTGCTGCTTATGCCGTGAAGGGTTATGTGTTTGGTGATAAGAATGACCCGGCCAAAACTTTTCATTTTGCTGAAATGCTGAAACGCCACCAGATTGAACTGAATGAATTGCCGGCCAACTGGAACAATGCAGAGTTTGAAAAAGGAAGTTCGTATATGGTATCGCTGAACCAGCCGCAGCATAGTTTGATCCGGGGTATTTTTGAAAAGACATTAGAATACAAAGACAGTTTGTTCTATGATATCACCGCCTGGACCATGCCGCTGGCTTTTGGTTTGCCTTATACAGAATTAACGGGCCAGCCTGTTTTTGGCAGCAAAGTGGAAACACTGGCAATGGCGAAGAAAACTATTGTGGGTGGCAAAAGTGAATATGCTTATTTGATGGAATGGGATGATCTCTATGCGCCGGCAGCATTGCATGAATTATTATCAGCCGGGCTGATTATCAAAGTAGCGACGAATAAGTTTGAAGTGCCGGTCAGCGAAGGCAATCAAAAATTTGATTATGGTACCATCATGATACCGGTGAAACTGCAAAAAGAAAGCAGCGAAACAGTGGCGGTCATGGTAAGTGCAGTGACAGAAAAATATCGTTTGAAAGTGTATGCGGTGAAAACCGGCAATGTGAACAGCGGCAGTGATCTCGGCAGCAGCAAATTTGCCGTGATCAGCAAGCCGAATATTGCGATGATCGCCGGGCCGGGAGTGAATGCTACGGATGCAGGTGAAGTATGGCATTTATTAGACCAGCGGATGAATATACCGGCTACTCACCTGGAGCCTGTTGTTTTTAACCGGGCTGACCTGAATAAATACAATACCCTCATCATGGTGGGGGGAAATTATAATGAACTGAATAAAGACAAACTGAAAGCATGGGTGCAGGCAGGTGGCACATTGATATTAACAGAGGAAGCCATCAACTGGTCGGCACAGAATGGTATCAGCGACGTGAAATTTAAAAGGGCCAAAGCACCGGTGGATAGTACGCAAAAACTGACTTATGTTGACCGTTCAGAAGTGGAAGGTGCCCAGCAGGTAAGCGGTGCCATTTTCGGAGCGGATATTGACAGGACGCATCCGTTGGCTTATGGCTATAACCAGAAAACGGTGAGTTTATTCAAGGCGAATAAAGTCTTCATGGAAAAAAGCAAGAACCCGTATGCCACACCCTTTTATTATGGCAGTAATCCTTTACAAAGTGGTTGGGTGAGCCGGGAAAATAAAGATGCGATTAAGAATTCGGCCGCAGTGATCGTCAATACGGTTGGTAATGGAAGAGTGATCAATATTGCGGACAACCCGAATTTCCGGGCCTTCTGGCTGGGTGGCAGCAAGCTGTTCATGAATGCGATCTTCTTTGGACGAAATATAGATGCAGCTAGCGGAAGGAGTGAGGAGTAAACAGTATTTATTCACATTCGGGCATTCCCGGAAAGTGGTATTGTTTCCGCTACCCAAATAATCTTACCTTGGCCGCCTATTAAATAAATACGTCAA
>CADEDV010000040.1:22987-26176 GCA_902826165.1 uncultured Bacteroidota bacterium | reverse complement strand
ACCGGCTGTCCCGGTTATATTGTTCACCTGACCTGCGAAGGCGCATTGAATGCAGTTCGTAATGCCACCCGGAGAAATCAAAAAGTATTTGTGGAAACCTGTATTCAATATTTGATCATTGATGCTTCCTTATACGAAAGAGAAGACGGCGCCAAATGGGTCATGAGTCCTCCGTTGAGAGAAAAGAAAGACCAGGCTACTTTATGGGCAGGGATCAACCAGGGATTAGTGCAGGTGGTGGCCACTGACCACTGTCCTTTCAAATGGGAACAGAAACTAATGGGCAAAGATGATTTTTCTAAAATCCCCAACGGCCACCCAGCCATTGAGAACCGGATGGAACTATTGTACAGTGAAGGAGTAAACAAAGGAAAGATCACTCTGAATAAATATGTGGAAGTGGCTTGCACCAACCCGGCGAAAATATTCGGTATGTTCCCCCAAAAAGGAACGATCGCTGTGGGCAGCGATGCTGATATTGTCATCTTCGATCCGAATGAGAAGCATACACTTTCTGCCAAAACCCATCACATGAATGTGGACTACAGCGGTTATGAAGGCTGGGAAGTAACCGGTAAGGTAAAAACAGTCTTATTGAGAGGAAAGATCGCCATTGAAAACAACCATTGCCATCTTGACAAAGGATATGGTAAATTTATAAAAAGAAATAAGGTGACTGATAAAATATAAAACAGGAACACGGATTACACAGATGAAAGGGATGAACACAGATTTTTTGTATCTCAGTTATCAGGGTCATTAAAAAAAATCCGTGAAAATCTATCCGATCGGTGTTATCTGTGTTCAAAAAAATCAAACTATGCCAAGAATCATCAAATCAGGTCTCATCCAGATGTCGCTTCCAAAAACCGAAGGCGAAGGAACCATTGCAGAAATCAAAGAGGCGATGGTACAGAAACATATTCCCTTAATTGAAGAAGCCGGAAAAAAAGGAGTACAGATACTCTGCTTCCAGGAAATATTCAATACGCCGTATTTCTGCCCCGGCCAGGATAAAGCCTGGTATGAAAGTGCAGAAACCGTTCCCGGTCCCACCATTGAACGGATGCAGGAATATGCGAAGAAGTATAATATGGTGATGATCGTTCCGGTCTATGAAAAAGAACAGGCCGGTGTACTCTACAATACAGCTGCTGTTATTGATGCAGACGGAACTTATTTAGGTAAGTATAGAAAAAATCATATCCCGCATACAAGTGGTTTCTGGGAAAAATTTTTCTTTAAACCCGGTAACCTCGGTTATCCTGTCTTTCAAACCAAGTATGCGAAAGTAGGTGTGTACATCTGCTATGATCGTCATTTCCCGGATGGTGCCCGGATACTGGGATTGGACGGTGCCGAGATCGTATATAATCCTTCAGCTACGGTTGCCGGTCTTTCTCAATACTTATGGAAACTGGAGCAACCGGCCCATGCCGCTGCGAATGGTTATTTTATGGGTTGCATCAATCGTGTTGGTACCGAAAAACCCTGGAACCTCGGTAAGTTTTATGGCAGCAGTTATTTCGTTGATCCAAGGGGACAAATCTTTGCGCAGGCCTCCGAAGACAATGATGAATTACTGGTCGCTGAATTTGATCTCGACATGATCGAAGAGGTAAGAAGTGTGTGGCAGTTCTTCCGGGACAGAAGACCGGAGACATACGGAAAGTTAGTTGAGCTTTAAAACAGCCTTCGGCAGTTTGAACTCAGGAACACGGATGGCACGGATTGCTGGGATAAACACAGATTTTAAAATATTCTTTATGAAACATGAAGAATTGACTAACCAGATCATAAAAGCCTTTTATAAAGTGTATAATACACTTGGGTATGGCTTCCTGGAAAAGGTTTATCTGAATGCTTTACATATTGAATTAGTTAACATGGGGCTAAAAGTAGCCAAGGAAAAAAGAATTCTTGTTTATTATGAAGACCATGTTGTCGGTGATTATAATGCAGATTTAACCGTTGAAAA
This sequence comes from uncultured Bacteroidota bacterium, assembly GCA_902826165.1. GTDB lineage: Bacteria > Bacteroidota > Bacteroidia > Chitinophagales > Chitinophagaceae > CADEDV01. Next base: position 24,198 of record CADEDV010000040.1, on the reverse strand, counting down.
TGCTATCATATGCGAGTTGAAAACAAATGAAACCGTATACGAAGGCGATGAGAACCAGCTCATCAATTATTTAAAAGGAACTGAAATGGAAGTAGGCTTATTACTGAATTTCGGTAAGAAACCGGAAATAAGAAGAAAGGTATATGACAATGATAAAAAATCATGGATGACAACCAGGTACAGGCCGGTTGAATAATAAAAGGGATCCGTGAAAATCTCTTAAATCTGTGTCATTCTTGTTCATAAAAATTTTTTATGCCAGTAAAAAATAACAGGTTAACCAACGAACAATACGCAGCCAACTTCAGCGATATTCACCCGCCGTATGAAAATATAACGGCGGCCAAGGTGGATGCCAACCGTTGTTTGTTTTGTTATGATGCCCCCTGCATGAAGAGCTGCCCCACCAGTATTGATGTGCCCAAATTCATCAAACAGATCGCTACAGAAAATATAAAAGGTTCCGCCAAAACCATTTTCTCTTCCAATATCATGGGAGCAGGTTGCAGCAAGGTTTGTCCCGTAGAAAAATTATGCGAAGGTGCCTGTGTATATAATTTACTGGAAGAAGAACCGATACCCATTGCCAAACTGCAGCGCTACAGCACCGAAATGGCGATGAAAGAAAAATGGCAATTATTCCAACGCAAAACTTCAACAGGTAAAAAGGTGGCTATTGTTGGAGCAGGCCCTGCCGGTTTAAGCTGTGCCCATGTATTATCAAGAGAAGGTGTGGAGGTAACGATCTATGAAAAAGAAAGCAAGGGCGGCGGACTGATGACCTATGGCATTGCTGCTTATAAAGTAACCCCGCAGTTTTGCGAAGAGGAAGTCAACTATATTTTATCCATCGGTGGCATTGAGATAAGGTACAAGCAGGAACTGGGAAAGGATATTACACTGTCACAACTGAAAAAAGAATACGATGCTGTTTACCTCGGCATCGGAGTTGGTGTGGCCAGGCAATTAGATATTCCGGGAGAGAAACTGGAAGGTGTTACAGATGCGATCCAATTCATTTATGATATCCGCACCAAAGGTTATCCTGCTGTTCCGGTGGGTGATAAGGTAGCGGTGATCGGCATGGGCATGACGGCCATTGATGCCGCCACCCAGGCCAAACGTCTCGGTGCAAAAGAAGTAACGCTGGTGTACAGGAGAACAGAAGCCGAAAAGCCCTGCACCGATGTGGAACTGGATATTGCCAAAAC
>CADEDV010000040.1:10265-22887 GCA_902826165.1 uncultured Bacteroidota bacterium | reverse complement strand
TGATCAATGAAAACTGCGCCACCAATAGCAAAGGCGTTTTCGCCGGTGGTGATGCCGTGAATGGAGGTAAAGAAGTGGTGGATGCGGTGCAGGCAGGAAAAGACGGGGCAAGAGCAATACTAAAGTATTTAAAGATGGAACACGGATGACACGGATTGAATAGATAACCACGGATTTATACTCATAGCTATGTCAACACGTTTCATCATTGGTATTCGTGTCATCAGTGGTCAAAAAAATAAAAATATACAGATGAACCAGGTCAGAAATATCAGCACAGATTTATCTGTGTACATCCTTCTAATCCGTGTCATCCGTGTTCAAAAAAATAAACTATACAGGTGACCCAGGACAGAAGATCAGCACAGATTTATCTGTGTAAATCCTTCTAATCCGTGTCATCCGTGTTCAAAAAAAATCATATGGCAGACATCTCATCAAACTTCCTCGGCATCCGCTCCCCCAACCCCTACTGGCTGGCCAGTGCGCCGCCGACGGATAAAAAATACAATGTGCTCCGGGCTTTTGAAGCCGGCTGGGGCGGTGTGGTCTGGAAAACACTGGGCTCGCAGGTAAAAAATGTATCATCAAGATATTCCGCCGTTGACTTCGGCGGGCAGCGGGTAATGGGCTTTAATAATATCGAACTCATCAGCGACCGGCCGCTTGATATAAATCTTAAAGAGATCGCCGAATGTGTCCGCTTATTCCCCGACCGGGCCATGATCGTTTCACTCATGGCGGACAACGATAAAAAAAGCTGGCATGAACTCATCAAAAAAGTGGAAGACACCGGTGCCCATGGACTGGAGCTCAACTTCGGTTGCCCGCATGGCATGACGGAACGTGGCATGGGTGCCGCCGTGGGGCAAGACCCCGAGATCGCCTGCATGGTGGTGGAATGGGTGATGGAAGCCGCTACCCTGCCCGTGATCACCAAGCTAACTCCCAATGTGCATTCAGTAGTGCCGACAGGACGTTCCGTGGTAAAAGCGGGCACCAATGGCCTGTCACTGATCAACACGATACAATCGGTGACCGGTATTGATTTGGATACCCTGGTGCCCAATCCCTATGTAGCGGGCAAGAGTGTGTTTGGTGGTTATTGCGGCCCGGCCGTAAAACCTATTGCTTTAAAAATGCTCACCACCATTGCACAGGATGAGCTCACCAAAAAAGTACCCATCAGCGGCATTGGCGGCATCAGCACCTGGAAAGATGCGGTGGAGTTTATGCTGCTCGGTGCAAGCAACGTACAGGTATGCACCGCCGCCATGAAACATGGGTTCCGCATTATTGAAGATCTCTGCGAAGGGCTGAACAACTGGATGGATGAAAAAGGCTTTGCCACCCTCGATGATTTTATCGGCAAATCGGTGCCCGCCATTACGCATTGGGAAGACCTCGACATCAACTATCACCATATCGCAAAGATCAACCAGGACAAATGTATTCACTGCGGCCTCTGCTATATTGCCTGCGAGGATACTTCGCACCAGTCCATCAATCTTACCTATGGTAAACCGTACAATACCTACACGATAAAAGAAGAAGACTGTGTGGGCTGCAATCTCTGCCAGCTCGTTTGCCCGGTGGATGATTGCATTACCATGGAAGAGCACCGGGTGGCTCCGGAATATTTGAATTGGGTAGAATTCCAAAAGCGGGGATTACCGCTGAATGATCATTAAACCGGCTTCAGTATTTCATGGCATTGTCTGTTGTCTTCGCTTCTTCCAGTGGAAGAAGGGCTCACTTGTACGTCCCGTTTTCAATGCGACTAAATCAAATTATGCCTCTAAAAACTTAATTGATTCATCGAGTTGTGCTAATGTACTTTTAGTAAGAATGTATCCAGTGAGTTGGCCTTTAAATTTTTTACTTTGTTTCTCAATTTCATCTTTTACTTTCTTTAACCAATCAAGTTCCTTTATAAGAGGCTTTCGGAAATCAGGATGTATATATCGCTGTTTTAGATGATACCCAACCTCTCTTTTTTGTGTTATGGTTAATTCCATAAAAGTATTTACAAAATCTCTGACCTTAATGTGCTGAAAAATCGGAATATTATAATAGATGCTTTCACCTCTTGATGTTATAGAAATGAGGTCGCCAAATTTAGTCGCATCGGTCTTCATTAAATCAAGCAACTTTTCTCCTTGTTCTGGATATTGTTGTAAGCCTGAAGTTATTATCGCATCTTTTACGTATGCAATAAACTCTTTCGTTTCCGGCGAATCCAATCCATGGAAACCTAGACCTTGATAGGACTCTAACTCGATATCGAAATGATTAAATCTACTTTCTGCAGCAGTTGCTAAATTGTTTTTACTTTTTAATGAGTCAATATTCTTTTTCCCAAGGGCTAAAACATTTTTTTTGTCTTTTTTAAAAAGACCTAAAGAGATAAAATGAAGCAACATAGTAGTTATGTGAATTACAATTCCCTTTTCCGTAATTTTTAAACTTTTCAGCTCATCGAAAACTTCTAAGCATAATACTTGAAACTCCTCATCAGTTAAATTAAAATAGTTCCATAGCTTATTCCAAGCCGGTATGATTTCATTTCGATAATAAATGCTATTGAATAAAGATTTTTCTAGTTCTTTAACATCAACAGATCCGGTTTTAAAGAAATCGTACCAAAGAGTTTCTTTGATCGGGTTGTGATAAAGGCTAAATACGCTGTATTTTGATCTAACTTTCCCAACAGGTGTATTTTTTGAATCCTCACCATCGTTTAATAGGCTTGAATATGATGTCGTTAATTTAATATCTTCAAAACTAATAGCCCCTTTTTTAAGCTCAAAAGAGATTGAAAAAAAGAATTGAATTATATGATCAACTAATTCTGGTTTTAGAAATACTTTTTCGGGTATCAGGCTGAAAAATCTTTCAAAGTCAAGAAGGCTTTGCCTTAAATGCCTTAAATTACTGTATGAAGCCTCCTTATAAACATCATTAATAAGTTCCTTTTTCGAAGTCAAAAATTCCTGCAGCTTTGGATTTGAAAGCGATGCCACAAAAGATTTGAAAGCAAATTCAAAATCAGCTCTTACTTCAAATGTTTTACCAATAAGCTTTTCTTTAATTAATAAATATGCATCTTTTTTATCCACCTTGCTTTCTCTTGCGACTATTTCATCTTCATTAGCAGCTATAATTACTTTTAACCCTTTATTCTCTACAAATTGATTGATATATCCTAATACCTCCTCAGTTTTCATAGAACATCTTTCTAGATCATCAAATATTATGATTCTTGAGTCAGTATTTTTTAAGTACTCAGGTAATTCAACATCAGGCATAGTAGAACTTATACTAGCATCACTTTTGCCATCTTTATTAAAGTCGATATTGATAGCTGTTTTCACAAAGCCTTTAATGATTTTACCTGCTAACTTCATTCCTTTAGATGAAAGAAGAGGATGTAATTGCTCAAAAAGTGCATCATCTATTCCTTTGCTGGAAGAAATTCCGTACAGACTCACATTCAAAAATTTGTACCCTTCCGTCTCCTTTTTTAAACGATAATCTTTGAGAAACCAAGATTTGCCACATCCCCAATTTCCTCGTAACAATATTGCAAATTCAGGAGGATTTTGCAATTCAAGATAATAATCTAAATAAGCAGTTATATGGTTGTTGACTTCGGACATGCGTGGTGTTTATTGTATAAATTTAATTTTTCCCGCTCAAAATAGATTTAGTTATTTCATCCGTCCAAAGTCTTGTGCCTTGTTGTCCATAGTGTTTCTCCTTTCTTTTCCGTCCCCCGGGGTCTTGTCCCCGGTTGTCCTGAGCCTTCGGTTCAATTATAAATATTAAATAATAGAACAGTGGTGCTGAGAATGTGTCTTAATACCGGCTTTGCTAAAAGCCGTCAACATATCCCTCCTTTCGCATTCCGCTACTTATCCCCACATAGCAGCGTCTGCCTGTCCCCCGCAGGCGGGGGCCGGATCGCCGAACAGGTAGCATTACCAAACAGGGGTGGAAGAAACCCGGCACCAGCGTTATCTCCACCCCTATTCGGAGACTCACTGCAATCCTAACACTTCCCCCGCCCACGGGGGAAAGCGGAGAGCCTGCACTTCATAAACATTACTCCTTTGAAGCAATCTTCTTCTCAATCCACTCTTCCAGGTAACTATGCACCCATTGTATATTCGTCAGCACTTCATGATTCGTAAACCGCAGCACAGTAAATCCCGCTTCCTCCAAAGCCTTCTGTCTTTGCTCATCATTCTTTCTTACCTCCTCCAGTTCATGAATGCTGCCATCCACTTCAACGATCAGCATTAATTCTTTACACATGAAATCGGCAATATAGTTCAGTACCGGTCGCTGCCGCCTGAAGCCATAACCTTTCATTGTACCTGCACGAAGAACATACTTCCATAAGCAGGCCTCTGCCTTGGTCATTTCCTTACGCAGGCGGTTAGCATAAGGCTGAAGGCTCTTATTGTAAAAATGGTTGCTGTACTTGCCATCCATGTATTGAATTTACAGTTTTCCCTGCAGCCGGATATTCCCTCCTTTTCGCATTCCGCCACTTAATTGTCGCATTCACACCGCAGGGGGTATAAAATTATTGCCGAGATTTGTTAGTATAACCATTAAAAAAAGCAATATGTCAACCAACAGTGTTACGCTGCACCGGGTGCTTGCCACTAATCCCGAAAAAGTCTTTCGTGCCTTTACTGATGCCAATGCCATGGCGGCCTGGCTCCCGCCCTACGGATTTGTATGCGTGGTGCATCAGATGGAAGCAAAACTGGGCGGTAGTTTCAAAATGTCCTTTATCAATTTCACCACAGGCAACGGGCATTCCTTCGGTGGCAAATATTTGGCCATCACCCCCAATGAGTTCTTACAATACACCGACCAGTTTGATGACCCCAACCTGCCGGGAGAAATGATCACTTCCGTCTGGATCAAAAAAGTATCGGCGGGCACCGAATTAAAAATTACCCAGGAAGGTATTCCGGAAATGATCCCGCCTGATATGTGTTACCTCGGCTGGCAGGAATCGCTGGATAAATTGAAACGCCTAGTGGAACCGAATATCCCGGATATGTAAATTGTAATGCAGGGATTGTTCTGCCCTACTTTAATTATTTGTATTACCCAATAAAAAAAATATCATGGCATTTGTATCCATCTATTTGAATTTTGCCGGCAATGCGGAAGAAGCTTTCAATCACTATAAGCAGGTCTTCCGTTCTGAATTTTCAACACCTATGATGCGGATGAAAGACATTCCGCCCCAACCGGGCATGCCCGAACTTCCCGAAGCAGAAAAAAACAAAGTGATGCATGTGGCATTGCCCATCCTGGGTGGCACACAGATCATGGCAACCGACATGTTAGAAAGTATGGGACATAAATTGATAGAAGGTAATAACGTTACCATCAGCCTGAACCCTGATACCAGAGAAGAGGCAGATCGTTTATACAACGAACTGTCGGCAGGAGGAAAAGGCGGTGTTGCTCCTCACGATGAATTCTGGGGTTATTGGGGCTCCTGCAAAGACAGGTTTGGGATCCGCTGGATGTTCAATATTACCAACTAGCCGGCTTAAGAAGACCATGTAGTGGGTGCATCCCGGTTAGCTCCGTAATCTTAGCCTTGGTTCGTGGGACAGTACACGAACCAAGGCTATTCATATCCACCCGAACCAGTAAGGCTTATGGAGTGATTTCAAAAGCCTTTAACTTTATTCCATGATCAGTCTGGATGACAATAAATGGAAAAAACTGGAAGGTGGTTATCGTATTCAATACGACGCATCTGTTCCTTTGAAAAGATTAGAGCAGGCAACCACTGATGAAGAAACGGAATCCGTCTTTACAGAACTCTGGGATGAGCTGCATCACCAGGGTGATGTGGGCTTAGCCTCCTATTACGCCGTGCCGCATCTCATTCAAATTGCAAAGGAAAAGAACTTGTATAACTGGAATATCTTCGGTCTTGTTACCACGATTGAAATTGCCCGGCATTCAAACAACCCAAGGCTGCCTGGAGAATTGGAGCCTGCATATTTACATGCTATTCAAAAAGAACTTCCAGAACTTATTACAAAAGTCATAGTCGGTAAATGGGATATGACGATGACAGCAGCTATGCTATCGGCACTGGCTGTTTCAAAGGGACAAATAGAAATGGCTGATGCCATTCTGAAAATGGAAGATGAGAGTTTAGTGAAAGAATTTCTTGAGAAGTATTAATTTTCGATAATAGAATCAATGCGGCCAATAATATGGAGGCTTTACTCTTGTTAATTGTTGCAATAGTCGTCATGGTATTTAATCGTTGGGGGTTTGAGACTAGACGAAAACGACGTCGGGATTATTACAGGGATGAATACCTTAGATCAGACGCATGGAAGCGGAAGCGTTATGTAGTGCTCAAGCGGGATAACTGGCGTTGCGTTTACTGTGGTGACCGTGCTACTCAAGTCCATCACAAGAGATATGCAAAAAGAAATATTGGTAAGGAGCCGATCGAATGGCTCGTTTCCGTCTGCAAACTTTGTCATGACTCCCAACATTAGTAAGTTTCACCACTACTTCGTTAAATACAACTGTTTATTCAGTCGCAGCTACGCTACAACGGATTTATCTTACATTTGAAACAGGCAAATTCCAAAAAACCTTACCTAAAATTAAATCATATGAAGCAGGCAAAATGCATCTTCGTCGTTGCTGGTTTGTTTTTATTACCGTATAACAAACTGCATAGTCAAAGCCTGTCCAATTTTGTGTCTGTAAATCCTGTAGCCCAAACATCCAATTTTATATTCCCATCTGCCACACACCGGTTTCAAAAAATTGTGGAACATGGCGATGTGCTTCCGGTGGGCACCATGATGGATAATTTAGATTTTACAGGTTATATGCCCATTGCCGGTTCATCAACCAATGGGTACCTAAGTATTAATCATGAATTAACGCCGGGTGGCGTTACCGCCATGAATGTTTCTTTTAATCCCATCACCAAACTCTGGAATAAAAACGGGGCAACGGCAATCAACTTTTCTTCCGTTGCCGGTACGGCCCGAAACTGTTCCGGTGGTTTAACTCCGTGGGGGAATATCATCACCTGCGAAGAAGTGATTTCAACAGCTGATATAAATGCAGATGGTTATAACGACCTGGGCTGGCATGTGGAAATTAATCCTTCCACTAAAACGGTTGTAAGAAAGCTTTGGGCCCTGGGATGCGGAGCCAAAGAAAATATTGTCATTCATGCAAACAGGAGAACAGCTTATTTTGGCAATGATGCGAATCCCGGTTACCTGTACAAGTTTGTTGCCACTACCATGGATGACCTGTCTGCCGGGTTGTTGTACGTATATACAGGTCCCAAATCAGGAAATGGCAATTGGGTGCTGCTAAATAATACAACCCCAACAGACAGGAATAATACCATGTCATTAGGTAGCGCTGCAGGTGCTACAGTTTTTAATGGCATAGAAGATGTGGAGATTGGTCCCGATGGTAAAATATATTTTGCCGTAAAAGGGGAAGACAGGGTATACCGGTTATTAGATGCTGATCCCATATCCGGAACCACCACTTCTGCCATGGAAACTTATGTGGGCAATGCATCATATAACATTACACATGCAGGTGGAACCGTATCAACTCCCTGGGGAACCGGAAATGATAACTTAGCATTTGATGAGCTGGGTAATTTATGGGTGCTCCAGGATGGTGGCAATAATTATATCTGGGTAGTGATGAGTAACCATACCCAGGCCGCTCCCAATGTAAAATTGTTTGGAATTGCCCCGGCAGGAGCAGAACCCACGGGAATTACTTTTACCCCGGATTATAAATTCCTGTTTATGTCATTTCAGCACCCGACTGCAACGAATAATTCAGATCTCCAAACGGATGTTGCCGGAAACAGCATTGGCTTTGAAAAAGATATTGCTATTGTAATAGGATTAAATAGTGAGCTGGGATGTATTACCGGTGATGGTTGCTTTGTTGCAAATAATACGAGTAACGTTGGTGTTGGTACAGATAACCCAAAGGCAAAATTGCAGGTAAGAAATGGCGATGTGGCACTGGAAACAATTGGTACGGGAATTATTCTGAAATCACCGAATGGTAATTGCTGGAAAATTACAGTTAACAATGCCGGTGTGATCTCTTCCGTGGCTGTACCTTGCCCGGAATAACACGCATGCTGATGCAGTTGAAAAATCATTGGAAAAATGTTGCTCTCACCACCAGCACATTATTTCGAAACTTCGGATTTCAAAGTAAATGGCTGTCGCTTCCGGCGAATCTCCAGCCGGTTAGGTGTTCAGCCTTTGTTGTGATTCAACAAAAAAAATGGAGCCTGACATGAACAGGCTCCAACCGGTATAAAACGATGTGAGTTAATTTAACAGCCAGCTTTATTTCTTTGCAGGATTGGAAGAAACATTCATATCTCTTATACAAACATATTTGCCGTCACGTTGCTGGAATAAAGACATATAGTGGCCATTGTCTTTGGGTGTTCCATCCGTGCCGGTGGTTGTCCAGGAACCAATTTCCACCACCAGGTTCCCGTCGGCAAAAAGATCAACTACTTTATACACGTTCACCTGCCCCGTGGTATCTTCTGCAATACCCTTTGCAATAGATTCTTTGATGGCAGCTTTACCGACACTAGGGGCTTTATTCCTGCTATAACTAACGGCATCCTCCGCATAGTAGGCAGCCACAGCACCAGCATCTTTTGCCTTTTCACCAGCTGCAAAAGCATCTTCCATGGCCTGGATCTCCACTTTTAATTTTTCCATATCAACAGGTTTTGCTTCTTCTTTTGGTGAAGAACAGGCAGAAAAAACAAATACGGCCATCCCGGTCAGGGCGGCTAATCTTAGTTTGGTTCTCATTGTAATTTTTTTTAGGTGAAAAGAAGCAGAAGGTAACATTAATATTCCGGAACATTTTTACTAATCTTAATTATCACTCATCTTGGCTTCGCCGCTTAGCCCTTCGAAACTTCCGGTTTTGGAGCACTATAATTTTCCCTGCAGCAATTCATCCAAAAAAAATAACTTTGATACATAACAGCAACCAACATGAAAATCGAAAGAGTATATAAAATAATCTTTGGAAGCGTTTACCCGTATTATCTTAAAAAAGCAGAGACTAAGGGCCGCAGCAAAGAAGAACTGGATACCATCATTTGCTGGCTCACCGGCTATACACCCAAACAATTGCAGCAACAGATCGACAAGAAGGTGGATATGGAAACCTTTTTCGCTGAAGCAAAGCTGCATCCCAACGCTTCCAAGATCACCGGTGTTATTTGCGGATACCGGGTGGAAGAGATCGAAGACAAACTCATGCAAAAGATCCGTTATATGGACAAACTCATTGATGAACTGGCCAAGGGAAAAGCGATGGAAAAGATACTTCGGCAATAAGCAGTACTGGTTGCAGCAAAGTGGTTTACCCCTGCATGAGCACTAAGTACAATTACCTTTTCTTTCTGGCTTCATATTTGCAATTTTGGCTGTCAAATCAACTGTAACAGCCGGTTATGAAAAAAAAACTGAAGAAAATAGGAAAGATCACTGGTATCACCCTGCTGGTATTGATCGCTGCCGCCTTTTTAATTCCCATCTTATTTAAAAAGCAGATCACAGAACTGGTCAAGAAAGAGATCAATAAAAGCCTGTCTGCCAAAGTTGATTTTAAAGACGTAAGCCTTTCCCTGTTCCGGCATTTCCCCAAAGTTTCTATTTCATTGGAAGACCTGTCGGTGGTCGGCACGAATGAATTTGCAACAGATACTCTCCTTTCTGCCAAAGCACTGGATGCTTCCGTTAATCTCATCAGTGCCATCAAAGGAAAAGATATAAAAGTATATGGTGTGTTTGTACAATCACCCCGCATCCATGCCTTAGTGACCAAAGAAGGAAAAGCCAACTGGGATATCGCCAAAGAAAGTACGGATACAGCCGGCACGACAGACACCCCCCCTTCCGAATTTAAAATGAACCTGCAGGAGTACGAGATCAGTGATGGTTATGTGTATTACAAAGATGAAAGCAGTGATATGGTTGCAGAACTATCCGGGCTTGATCATGAGGGCAGCGGTGACTTTACAGAAGATGTGTTTACGCTTAGTACAAAAACAAAAGCAACATCCACTGATTTTATGTATGCTGCAGTTCCTTACTTAGCCAATGCCCAAACCGATATTGATGCAGATATACAGATCGACAATACCAACAGCAAATACAGTTTCAAAACAGATGCGATCAAAGTCAATAACCTGAAATTGAATGCCAATGGTTTTTTCCAGTTAGTGAATGACAGCACTTATGGTATGGATATCAGGTTCAATACTCCCTCGAATGAATTTAAAGATATCCTCTCGCTAATCCCCGGTATTTACAAACAGGATTTTGCAACGATCAAAACAAGCGGCAATGCTGCTTTCAATGGTTTCGTAAAAGGGATATACAGCCCGCAGCAGTTACCGGCTTACGATGTGAACCTGGAAGTGAAAGATGGCTTCTTCCAGTATCCTGACCTGCCCAAACCCGTAAAGAATATTCAATTGGCGATGCATGTCAGCAATACCGATGGCAAAATGGATAACACGGTCGTGGATATTTCCAAAGGGCATGTGGAGATGGACAATGAACCTTTTGATTTCAAACTCTTATTTAAGAACCCGGAAACAGCACAGTACATTGATGCGGTGGCAAAGGGTAAACTCGACCTGGCCAATCTTTCGAAGTTTATAAAATTAGAAGAAGGAACCAAACTGGCTGGATTGGTTTGGGCTGATCTGTTTGCCAAAGGCAATATGTCTGCATTGGAAAACCAGCAGGGCAATTTCACGGCCGGTGGTTTCCTCGATATAAAAAATCTGCTCTATGCTTCTTCCGCATTTCCCCAACCCATACAAAACGGGAATATGAAAGTGCAGGTAGAGAACAGCGGCGGCATTGCCGATAATACATCAGTGGATATATCCTCCGGGCATATTGAAGTAGGCAAAGACCCGGTTGATTTTACGTTGCAACTCCGTCACCCGATGACTTCTGTTGATTTTTCGGGTGCTGCCAAAGGAAGGTTCACCTTAGACAATATCAAACAGTTTACACAACTGGAACCCGGCACCATCATCAGTGGTATTTTGAATGCCGATCTTGGTTTCAGCGGTAATAAAACAGCAATTGATAAAAATGAGTATGATAAGATCAACATCAGCGGAACAGCCGGGTTGAATAATCTCAAATATGTATCAACAGATTATCCAACCGGTTTGTCGGTAACGAACTCAGCTCTTACTTTCAACCAGAAGAATGTAACATTGAATGACCTCGCCGGTAATTACCTGAATACAAATTTCTCGGCCAACGGAACGTTCAACAACCTGGTTGGCTATGCTATGCAAGACCAGCCACTGGCAGGAACACTGAATGTAACCGCTGATAAAATGAACCTGAATGACTGGATGGGGACAGATACCACGACGACCACCACTGCTTCCACTGCAACTGCTGATCCGTTTGCCGTTCCTGCCAATATGAATCTTACCATCAATGCGAAAGCCGGTAATGTAAAATATGACAAGGTTGATTATAATAATATCACCGGCACCTTATTGCTGAAAGATGAAACGGTGAAACTGCAAAACGTAAAGACGGAAGCACTTGACGGTACCATGGTATTTGACGGTTCTTATTCCACCAAAAACAATAAGAAAGATCCTGCTATTGCAATGACCTACGAGGTAAAGAATATAGATGTGCAAAAAGCATTCTTCTCCTTCAATACGATCCAGAAACTGATGCCGATCGGGCAATTCCTCGCCGGCAAGCTCAATTCGCAGCTGACGATGAATGGTAACTTGAATGGTAATATGATGCCTGATCTTAGCACCCTGAGCGGAAAGGGCAACCTTTTGCTGATCGAAGGGATATTGAAAAAATTTGCACCACTGGAAAAGATTGCCAGTACGCTGCAGATAGATGAATTGAAATCAGTCACGATAAAAGATGTAAAAAACTATATCGAATTTGCCAAAGGCAAAGTGCTGGTTAAACCATTCAGTGTGAAAGTAAAAGATATTGACATGCTGATCGGTGGTATGCATGGTCTTGACCAATCCATCGAATACGTGGTGCAGATGAAAGTGCCGAGAAAATACCTCGGTACGGAAGGGAATAACATACTCAATAACCTGGTGACACAGGCTACTAATAAAGGCATCCCGGTGAAACTGGGAGAAATGGTTGACTTCAGTTTTAAAATGGGTGGCAGCATATCCAATCCAACGCTCAAAACAGAATTGAAAGAAGTGGCCGGTGATGCGGTAAAAGAAATGCAGCAGCAGGCAGTTGATTTTGCCAAAGCAAAAGTGGATACGGTGAAGCAAACGATCAAAGACAGTCTCAGCAGTGTAAAGAACCAGGTAGTGAATGATCTGAAAAAAGAAGCACAGGACCGGTTGTTTGGCAACAAGGATTCGGTAAGATCCAACCCGATGGACAGTACAAAAAAGAAATCAGAGCAGACTATTAAAAATACGATCAACAATATTTTCAATAAAAAGAAGAAACCGGCAGCTGATACAGCGGTGAAGAATTAA
>CADEDV010000040.1:8539-10165 GCA_902826165.1 uncultured Bacteroidota bacterium | reverse complement strand
GCTACATCCCGAAATCATATATCACCACAAAAATAAAAAGTCCCCTGATTATTCGATTGCCTTTCAAAAAAAACGACACCTATTAGCCGAAAGTAGTACCCCGCCGTCGGCGGGGCTAAATCCCGAAATCATATATTACTACAAAAATAAAAAGACTCCTGATTACTCAGGAGTCTTTTCTAAAAGTCGGGACGACAAGATTCGAACTTGCGACCCCTAGCACCCCATGCTAGTGCGCTACCGGGCTGCGCTACGTCCCGAACAAACCCTACTCTTTCGAGTAGTAATTGGGAGGGCAAAAGTAAGGCTTTTTAGTATTTTTCAGTACCAGAAACAACCTTTATCTTCGCTCCTTAATGAAAATACTCATTAAGCAAGCCAGCATCGTTGATCCTTCCTCTCCTTTTAACGGGCAAACAGCCGATATTTTTATTGAGAACGGAATAATTACCCGGATCGGTAGTTCCCTGGCTGAGAAAGCCGATAAAGAAATTGCAGTGCCGGGGCTCCATGTTTCCCCGGGATGGGTGGATGTCTTTGCCAATTTCGCCGACCCGGGCTATGAATTCAAGGAAACACTGGAAACGGGTGCCGCTGCCGCTGCTGCAGGTGGATATACCGATGTCTTTGTGATCCCGAATACCAATCCCTGTATTCACAACAAATCGAATGTTGAATACATTGTTCAGAAAAGTAAATCCTTTACTGTCAATATTCATCCCATCGGTGCTATTACTAAAAACACCGAAGGCAAAGAACTGGCAGAAATGTATGATATGAAGGCCAGCGGTGCGGTTGCCTTTAGCGATGGGATTAATAGTGTGCAATCAGCAGGTTTACTGGTGAAAGCCCTCCAATACATCAAACCCTTTGATGGCATACTGATCCAGGTACCCGATGATAAAAGCATCAACCCGCATGGGCTGATGAATGAAGGTATTATTTCCACCCAATTGGGCTTACCGGGCAAACCGGCCATGGCCGAAGAACTGATCGTGGCCAGGGATATCAAACTGACCCGCTATGCTGATTCTAAACTGCATTTTACCGCCGTCAGTTCTAAAAAATCACTCGAGTATATCAAAAGAGGAAAAGACAGCGGTGCTGCCGTCAGCTGTTCTGTTACCCCTTACCATCTTTTCTTCTGTGATGAAGACCTGCAGGAATATGATTCCAATTTGAAAGTAAACCCGCCGCTCCGTACAAAAGAAGACCGGGATCTATTGCGCAAAGCAGTCATTGACGGAACCGTGGATTGCATTGCCACCCATCACCTGCCGCATGAATACGACAGTAAAGTGCTGGAATTTGAATACGCCAAAAATGGCATGATCGGCCTCGAAACCGCTTATGCCGTATTGAACACCGCCTTACCCGGTACAGCAGTTGCAAAATGGGTTGAATTATTGTCTGTCAACCCCCGGAAATTATTTGCACTGGAACAGGCTTCTATTCAAGAAGGGAACAAAGCTTCACTTACTTTATTTGAGCCCTCAAAAAAGTGGACAGTTACTGAAAAAGAGATTCGGTCTAAATCAAAGAACTCTCCTTTTATCGGTAAAGAACTGACCGGGAAAGTAGCAGGCATTATAAACGGCGACAACCTTTTACTTAATTAATTACTCC
>CADEDV010000040.1:6392-8439 GCA_902826165.1 uncultured Bacteroidota bacterium | reverse complement strand
TTGCTGGATGAAGCTGAATCATTACCCGAACTGTCTGCCTGGATAGAAAAGGTGATGAAAGAACATAATTACTCCTACGAAGTGATCTTTATTGATGACGGGAGTACGGATAATTCCTGGGAAGTGATCAATGAACTGCGTTCTAAAAACAGCAATATCAAAGGCATTAAGTTCCAGCGCAACTATGGTAAATCAGCGGCCCTGAACGAAGGCTTTAAAGCAGCACAGGGCGATGTGGTGATCACCATGGATGCCGATATGCAGGACAGCCCTGATGAAATTCCCGGGCTGAGAAAAATGATCATTGAAGATAAATTTGACCTGGTGAGTGGCTGGAAAAAGAAACGGTACGACAGCACGTTGGCAAAAAATATCCCTTCCAAATTCTTCAATGCAGTAACACGAAGAGCTTCCGGCATTAAGCTGCATGATTTCAACTGCGGCCTGAAAGCCTACCGCAACAAAGTGGTGAAGAGTGTGGAAGTCTATGGTGAAATGCACCGCTATATTCCTGTCCTGGCCAAATGGTCTGGCTTCCGCAAGATCGGTGAGAAAGTGGTGGAGCACCGGAAAAGAAAATTCGGTACCTCTAAATTTGGTATGCGGCGTTTTGTCAATGGCTTCCTGGATCTGTTATCGATCAGCTTCGTGGGCAAGTTTTCCAAAAAACCCATGCACTTCTTTGGCCTATGGGGTTCTTTGTTTTTCTTAGTTGGTTTGGGGTTCTCTGTGTACCTCGTTATCTCGAAGATCATTGACTTTGAATACCCGATCACCAACCGTCCCGGTTTCTATATTGCATTGACCTCGCTGATCGTAGGGGTGCAATTATTCCTTGCCGGTTTTCTCGGCGAATTGATCAGCCGTAATGCGCCGGGAAGGAACTCCTACTTAATAGAAGAAAAAACAGGCTTGTAATGGCGAAGGTTGTTATCATCGGGCCTGCTCATCCGTTACGAGGTGGTCTCGCCACGTTTAACCAGCGGCTGGCCAAAGAATTCAATGATCGGGGTGATGATTGTTCTATCTGCTCGTTCTCCTTACAGTATCCTTCTTTTTTATTCCCGGGTAAGACACAGTTCACCGATGAACCGGCACCGGCAGGAATAAAAATTCATACTGTTATCAACTCCATCAATCCCTTCAACTGGATAAAGATTGGTAACCGGTTAAAGAAAGAACAACCTGATCTCATCATCGTTCGTTTCTGGTTGCCTTTTATGGGACCAGCACTGGGAACCATATTAAGAAGGGTCAAAAAAAATAAACATACCAAGATCGTTTGCATTGCAGATAATGTGATACCACATGAGAAAAGGCCCGGCGACAAACCCTTTACCAGCTACTTTTTAAAAAGCTGTGATGCCTTTGTGACCATGAGTGAAAAAGTGATGAATGACCTGCGTTTGTTTGAAAAAGATAAACCTGCCCAACTAGTCTCCCACCCGCTCTATGATAATTTCGGGGCCATTCTCTCCAAACAGGAAGCCCGGAACCATCTCGGTTTACCTGCTACAGAAAAGATCATTTTGTTTTTCGGCTTTATCCGGAAATATAAAGGCCTTGATATTTTACTGGAAGCGATGGCAACAACCCAACTGAAAAGTGCAGGCATTAAACTATTGGTGGCCGGGGAATTTTATGAAGATGAAAAACCCTACCGGGAACAGATCGAAAAATTACAACTCAATGAATCGCTGATCCTGAAAACAGATTTCATTCCTGACAGCGAAGTGAAATATTATCTCTGTGCCGCTGATGCGGTGATACAACCCTACCGCAATGCCACCCAGAGCGGCGTTACTCCTCTTGCCTATCATTTTGAAAAGCCGATGGTCGTAACCAATGTGGGTGGCCTGCCATCACTTGTACCGCATGAAAAAGTGGGGCTGGTGGTAGAACCCAACCCGGGGGCCATTGCAGAAGGCATTCTCCGTTTCTACCAATTAGGTGAAGATTATTTTATTCCGCATCTTCGCAGCGAGAAAGAAAAATACAGCTGGGCCAGCCTGGTGCAGGCGATTACGAAATTAGCTGATGCGGTTAC
>CADEDV010000040.1:0-6292 GCA_902826165.1 uncultured Bacteroidota bacterium | reverse complement strand
ATAACAACAATCAAGGTAATCAACGGTCAATGATCTACAGAAGTAAAGCTCCTTTGCGGATTGGTTTAGCCGGTGGCGGCACAGACGTTAGTCCTTATAGTGATATGTATGGTGGTGCGATCCTGAATGCAACGATTTCTTTATATGCCAATGCCACGATTGAACCGCTGAATGAAAACACCATCATCCTCGAAGCGATTGACAGGAATGAAACGCAGCAGTTCGACTGGGCGCATCAGCTTCCCATTGACGGTCATTTAGACCTGCTGAAAGGTGTGTACAACCGTATCCAAAAAGACTATGGTATCAAAGAGCAGGGATTCCGTTTGTCTACTTTTGTAGATGCACCTGCCGGTTCAGGATTGGGTACCTCTTCCACTTTAGTGGTGGCCATCATCGGTGCTTTTACAGAAATGTTGCGTTTACCGTTAGGGGAATATGATATGGCGCATTATGCGTACGAGATCGAACGAAAAGATCTCAACCTGGCCGGTGGTAAACAGGACCAGTATGCAGCTACTTTCGGTGGCGTTAACTTCATGGAATTTTATGGTGAGGATAAAGTGATCGTGAACCCGCTCCGGGTGAAACAACAGCATTTGTTTGAACTGGAAAATAATTTATTGCTGTATTATACATCCACCAGCCGTGAATCGGCAGAGATCATTAAAAAACAAACGAAGAACGTTACCGATAAAAAGGTAAAATCAATTGATGCCATGCACCACCTGAAAGAGCAGGCACAAATGATGAAGGAAGCCTTGCTGAAAGGAAGGCTGAATGAATTTGGTGAGATCCTTGATTTTGGTTTCCAGCAAAAACGACAAATGGCGGAAGGCATCAGCAACCCGCTGATGGAAGAAATTTATGAAACAGCCAAAAAAGCCGGGGCAACAGGTGGTAAGATATCCGGCGCCGGTGGCGGTGGCTTTATGATCTTCTATTGCCCGGTCAATACAAAATATAAAGTGCTGCAAAGCCTGGAAAAATTTGGTGGCCGACACCGCAGTTACCAGTTCACCGAGCATGGATTAAAGACCTGGACGATATAACTCCTTCCGGCGCTGCCATTCCTTCCACAGATATCAATAACTTTGAAGAATTATTCAAACTGAACAATGGAAAAGATCAAACATGTTATACAGGCCTCGATCGAAACGAAACAACAAGTATTAGTTAATGAAGAACTGTTGGCAACCATTGAAAAGATTATTAATGCCATCACTACCGCATTTAAAAACGGGAAAAGAGTGTATTTCTGTGGCAATGGCGGCAGTGCTGCCGATGCACAACATCTCGCTGCTGAATTTTCCGGCCGTTTTTATACCGACCGCAAAGCATTACCGGCTGAAGCCCTGCACTGCAATACATCTTATATCACTGCAGTAGCTAATGATTACAGTTATGATGTGGTCTATGCCCGGATGATCGATGGTATCGGCCAGGCTGGTGATGTATTGGTTGGCTTATCCACTTCCGGTAATTCATTGAATATTATCAAGGCCTTTGAAGTGGCCCGTGAAAAAAAGATGATCACAGTCGGCTTTACCGGCCTCACCGGCGGGCAGATGAAATCGCTGAGCGACTTTCTCATCAACATTCCATCCACCGATACACCCCGGATACAGGAAAGCCATATCCTGGTGGGACATATTGTTTGCCAGCTGGTAGAGGAAAAATATTTTACCCCCATCCCCTAAAGGGGTGAAATCAATGACGGCTCTATGTCTACAGCAATAACTGCATATAACGATAGCGTAAATGCTCACCTGAGAGAACACGGGGGACAGGCAATAATATTAGCAGGAGGTCTCGGCACAAGATTAAGAGAAGCTGTTCCTGATCTTCCCAAGTGCATGGCCCCGGTTGCAGGAAGACCTTTTTTATTTTATGTCATCAACCAGTTGAGAAGACAGGGCATCACTGATTTTATTTTTTCGCTGGGCTATAAACATGAGAGCATTGAAGAATACCTGCATGCACATTTTGCAACGCTTCGCTACCAGGTGGTGATCGAAGAGGAACCTTTAGGAACGGGTGGTGCCATCCAGTTAGCCTGCAGCAAAGCCACTGAGAAAAACGTTGTGATCGCCAACGGCGATACATTATTCAATATTGACCTGCATGCTGCTTCGCATTTTCATCTGCATAATAATGCGGAATGCACTTTATTATTGAAACCCATGCAGCGGTTCGACCGCTATGGTGTGGTGGAACTGGGTGCAGATGATCTTGTCAGTAGTTTTAAAGAAAAACAATTCTATGAAACTGGTACTATCAATGGTGGTTTATACCTGCTGAATGTTGCTAAATTCCTGGAGGAAGAATTTCCTGCTAAATTTTCTTTTGAAAAAGATTACCTGGAAAAATATTATAACAGCCGCCGTATCTATGGACAGGTGCAGGATGAATATTTTATTGATATCGGTGTCCCGGAAGATTTTAACCGGGCCCAATCAGAATTGCAACCGGCCGCATTGGATTTGCATCAGGTCGATAAAAGCTGGACCCTATTCCTTGACCGGGATGGTGTCATTAATATTGATAAAGAAGGCAGTTATATTTTCTCCGTGGATGAATTTGTATTCAGCCCCGGCGCACCTTCCCTGTTTAAAAAACTCACTGATAAATTTAACCGGATCATTATCGTTACCAACCAGCGGGGTGTGGGCCGCCAGCTGATGACAGAAGATACACTGGCGGATATTCACCGGCATATGACAACCAAAGTAGAGGAAGCCGGTGGCAAGATCGATGCGATTTATTATTGCAGCTCCATTCATAATGATCACCCGGAACGGAAGCCCAATCCGGGTATGGCGGTAAGGGCCAAACTGAATTTCCCGGAGATCGATTTCAGCAAATCCATCATGGTGGGCAATAACCTGAGCGATATGCATTTTGGCCGGAATGCCGGGATACATACCGTTTTTGTAAAGACCACACGTCCCCACCAGGAACTGCCCCACCCCTATATTGACCTTGCTTTCAACGGGCTGGAGGATTTTGTCAAAGCTTTATGAGGAATCTTAAAATTTTACAACCCTTTTGCCGTTATCGGCATCTGGATTAAAGCCTATTTTTGGATAACTAAACAGTCAACCCATTTTAGTGAAGAAAACAATACCCGGAACGATCTTATCCTGCCTGCTGGCAATACTCTTGTCACAGTCCTCCTTTTCACAGGTTATTGCCCCGGCTGACCTGAAAAAGCTCAGGGCTAAAGAAGATACACTCCGGGATTATGCCCAGTACATGATCACCGATAGTTTACCGGAGGACAGGATGGTTTCCGACAGCCAATTTACCAAGACATTAGTCAGGGCCTTGCAAATAAAAAATTCATTCTACTATCCTTTCGATTCTGTTTTTGGTATTTCAAGATTATATGCACCGGATACTTCTTTCCGCATCTTTACCTGGAACCTGGAGTTTGATGATTATTATTCCCGCCAGAAAGGCGCCATACAACTACGGACAAAAGATGGTTCTTTAAAACTGATACCTCTGCGGGATAATTCGGAGTTCACGGCCAATGCGGATGATTCTGTACGTTCGGCCCGCAACTGGATCGGGGCGATTTATTATAATATCATCAAAACACAACACAAGGGTAAAAACTATTATACCTTATTCGGCCTGGATTTCAATGGTGTGAATACACAGAAGAAATGGATCGAAGTAATGTATTTCAACGAAAAGAATGAACCGGTATTCGGCGGGCCTTTCTTCACGTATGAACTGGATAGTATTCCCCAGAAGCCGAAATACCGGATGAGCCTGGAGTTTAAAAAAGGAACAAGAGTTCTTGCTAATTATATTCCTGATATGGATATGATACTGGTGGATCACCTGATATCAGAAACCGATCAGCCGGAATTATCTTTCACTATGATCCCGGATGGAGATAACGAAGGATACAAATGGGAAAATGGGAAATGGGTGCACATTGATAAAGTCTTCAATTTTAAACTGCAGGACGGGCAAGCCCCGGTTGGTGATCCGCTGATGGACAGCCGCGGTAACAAGAATGAATTCAAGCTGCAGGAAAAATCAGATAAGAATACAGATAAGAACAAGCCCAAGCCGAAGGATAATAAATCGCCGATCAATTACGATAACTGATAACAAAAAGGCATCAATGGATTGATGCCTTTTAATTTTTTATACCGATTCTGCTTAATCATCAAGTTTCAATACCGCTAAGAAGGCTTCTTGCGGTACCTCTACGTTACCGATCTGGCGCATCCGCTTCTTTCCTTCTTTCTGCTTCTCTAATAACTTACGTTTCCTGCTTATATCACCACCATAACATTTGGCCGTTACATCCTTCCGCATGGCCGAGATCGTTTCCCTGGCTAATACTTTAGCTCCGATTGCGGCTTGTATGGCGATCTGGAATTGCTGGCGGGGAACCAGTTCTTTTAATTTCTCACACAACTTTCTTCCAAACTCCTGCCCCTTGCTGCGGTGTATCAGTGCACTCAGGGCATCCACTTTATCACCATTCAACAAGATGTCCATCTTCACAATATCTGCATCCCGGAAACCGATGGGATGATAATCAAAGGAAGCATATCCCCGGGTCTGTGATTTTAATTTATCGTAGAAATCAAATACAATTTCGGTCAATGGCATTTCAAAGATCAGCTCCACCCTTGTTGTGGTCAGGTAGCTCTGGTTCATCAGCATTCCTCTTTTACCCAGGCAAAGCGTCATGATATTACCGATATATTCCGGTTTGGTAATGATCTGTGCTTTGATAAACGGTTCTTCGATCCGTTCTGTCTTTACTGCATCCGGGAACTCCGTCGGGTTATTGACTATGATCTTCTCTCCCTTCGTGGTGTATGCTATAAAACTAACGTTGGGCACCGTAGTGATCACCGTCTGGTTAAACTCTCTCTCCAATCGTTCCTGGATGATCTCCATGTGGAGCATACCCAGGAAACCGCAACGGAAACCAAAACCAAGGGCTTGTGATGTTTCTAATTCATAGGTCAGTGAAGCATCATTCAGCTGCAGTTTATCCATACAATCCCGCAATTCTTCAAAATCATCCGTATTCACCGGGAAGATACCGGCAAATACCATCGGCTTCACTTCCTGGAAACCTTTGATGATCTCCTTCGTTGGATTCGCTGCTAAGGTGATCGTATCACCCACTTTTACTTCTTTCGCATTTTTGATACCCGTGATCAGGTAGCCCACATCACCGCACAACACTTCTTTCTTCTCCGTCATCTTCAGTTTCAATATACCCACTTCATCTGCTTCATATTCCTGGTCGGTGCTGACAAATTTTACTTTATCGCCTTTCCTGATCTTTCCATTCCGTACCCGGAAATACACGATGATACCACGGAAGGAATTGAACATACTGTCGAAGATCAATGCCTGTAACGGCTCATCCGGTTTACCCACCGGGGCCGGTATACGATCCACAATTGCATCCAGCACTTTGTCAACACCTAAGCCAGTACGTCCGCTGGCATGCAATATTTCTTCTTTCTTACAACCGATGAGTTCAATGATCTGGTCTTCCACTTCTTCGATCATCGCCCCGTCCATGTCGATCTTGTTAATAACCGGAATAATTTCCAGGTCATTATCGATTGCTAAATACAAATTGGATATCGTCTGCGCCTGTATGCCCTGCGTGGCATCCACCAGCAATAAACAGCCTTCGCAGGCGGCCAGTGCCCGGCTCACTTCATAGCTGAAGTCAACGTGACCGGGAGTATCGATCAGGTTCAGGATATACTCCTGCCCGTCCGTATGTTTATAGTTGATCTGGATGGCATGGCTCTTAATGGTAATGCCCTTTTCCCGTTCCAGGTCCATATCATCCAGCACCTGGTCCATCATATCCCGGTCGCTGATGGTGCCGGTGCTTTGCAACAGCCTGTCAGCCAGGGTAGATTTGCCGTGGTCAATATGTGCGATGATGCAGAAATTGCGGATATTCTTCATAAACGATTTACCTCATTTTCAAGAGCGGCGAAGGTACGGCTTTTAGGCGGTTTTTGAGGGTCTTTCTGTCATTCCGACAAAGGAGGAATCTGGCAGGGAAAGTAGTGAGTAAGCCGAATTTCAGTGCCCTGATCAGGCAGTGGTTGCGTCGCACTCTTGTACGTCCGGTTCGCTGCTCAGTAAAGTATTTAAATACCATATCTACTGGGTGGCAAAACGTTTTCAAACCAGCATATTGGTTTATCTTAGAAATATAAACCTGTCCTTCATGCCACATTCATTCAATAAACTGTGGATACATGCCATCTGGTCAACCAAA
>CADEDV010000039.1:11316-27989 GCA_902826165.1 uncultured Bacteroidota bacterium | reverse complement strand
TCATTGAAATAACTGGATGATAAGGGATTTGTTATCAAATCAGATTTTCAAAGGGTAAATGCCAGACTTGCTTTAAATACACAGGTAAAAGACTGGCTAAGAACTGGCATAAATCTGACTACTGCTTTTGTAAATTCTAACCAGGCTGCGGGTGATGGCTCCAATACTTTTATTAACCCCTTTGTGTTTGCAAGAGGGATGGGCCCGATTTATCCCGTTCATGCCTTCACTACTGCCGGAGTTCCCGTTTTAGATGCATTTGGTAGTCAATGGTATGATTTTGGTCAGCATCCGGGATCTGTAAACAGGCCTTCCGGTGCATCACCCGGCCGTCATATTATCTATGAAACATTGCTGAACGAAAGAAGTGAAAAGCGAAATAGTATCATAGCCAGAACTTATATTGAGGCTAAATTGTTCCGTTATTTTACATTTACCACCAATGTAGGGATTGACTTAAATAACTTCAGAAGCCAGAGTTTCCAGAACCGGATTGTAGGAGATGGTGTAACTGCCGGAGGTACATCAACAAGAAACTCCAATGAGTTCAGGACCATTTCTCTTAACCAGTTACTGAATTATAACAGAAAATTCGGCCGTCATGATATTACAGTCTTAGCGGGGCATGAATCCCAAAAGAATATTGATGAGACGTTTAACGGATCAAGAAGAGCGATGAACCTGGATGGTAATATTGAACTTGCCAACTTTGTTACACTGGCAAGTGTCAACGGTGAAGTGAACAGGCTGAGAAGAGAAGGATATCTCGGAAGAGTAAATTATGGGTACGATAACAGGTACTTTGTTGATTTATCTTATCGGAGAGATGCTTCTTCACGGTTTTCACCTCAAAGCCGCTGGGGTAATTTCTATTCTGCAGGCCTTTCCTGGTCAATCATGCGTGAGTCATTTATGAAAAATATCAATTGGCTCACTGAATTGAAACTAAGGGCTTCTTACGGAACTGTGGGTAACGATGCCTTAGATACCTATTATGAATTCCAGGCACTATATGGGTTGGGCTGGAACAATGCAAGCGAACCCGGCGCATTGGCTTCAAGTGTTCCTACGCCTGACCTGACTTGGGAAATTAATAAAACGAAGAATATCGGACTTGAATTTGGGCTGTTCAAAAACAGGATATCAGGTACTATTGAGTACTTCGACAGAGGATCATCAGCCTTGTTATTTGCTGTTCCACTAGGACTTTCTGCCCCGGTTACAACAAGGACAGAAAATATCGGTGCCATGTCCAATAAAGGGATAGAAATTCAACTGAATGCTGACCTGGTCAGATCAAAGAACGTGAATTGGGATGTTCAGATTAATTTCACAAGTTTCAAAAATAAAGTCACCAAACTCCCCGGTGGACAACCTTATATAGATGGAACAAAAAGAGTAGCCGAAGGTGAAGATATTTTTGCATTTTATCTAAGACAATGGCAGGGCGTGGATCCTGTTGACGGGGCTGGCCTTTGGTATGCCGCCACCGGTACAACTACAGATATC
This sequence comes from uncultured Bacteroidota bacterium, assembly GCA_902826165.1. Lineage (GTDB taxonomy): Bacteria > Bacteroidota > Bacteroidia > Chitinophagales > Chitinophagaceae > CADEDV01. Next base: position 26,480 of record CADEDV010000039.1, on the reverse strand, counting down.
CGTGTTAATGCAAAAGGGGATACACTGACCTTCAACCCCAATTTTGCTAAAATGGATTATTCAGGATCAGCCATTCCTAAATTTTTCGGTTCAATATCAAGTACAGTATCCGTAAAAGATTTTGCACTTTCATTCCTGTTGAACTACCAGGTGGGTGGCAAATTTTACGATGGCAACTATGCAGGCTTAATGGCGACTAGCTATGGCAGAGCTCTGCATACAGATAACCTGCGTGCATGGCAAAAGCCGGGAGATATTACCGATATTCCACGCCTTGATATAAACAGAACTGGTGTTTTCAACTCACAGTCAAACCGGTTTTTAATTGACGCATCTTATCTGAATATACGGAACGTGACCTTGAGTTATAAGCTGCCTAAGGCAGTTTTAGGAAAGATCGGATTTGACCAGGCCAAAGTTTATATAGGAGGTGAAAACCTTGCAATATTATCGAAAAGAAAGGGGATGAATCCGGCTGAAAGTTTCAATGGAACAAATAGCCCGGTTTACGTACCTAACCGATTAATAAATGCGGGCATCAACTTTACGTTCTAATTTTATTACTGTCATTATTTTAATAAACAGAGTATGAAAAAAATATTAATAGCCATTTCTTTTTTAAGTCTGCTTACAGGCTGTAAGAAAGATTATTTTGATGTCGGACCCACAGGAAGTGTGGATGAAGGGTCTATATTCACTACTACAGGGAATGCCGCAAATGTCATCAATGGTGTTTACCGTTATTTGTACAGCAGGTATAGTGCGCAAAATCAACCGGGCCAGGGAGGCGTAATGCTGATGCTTGACTTTATGGGGGAAGATGTTCACCAGGCCGTAGCCAGCTGGTACACTCCCGGAAACGGTACAGGGGGCTGGATAAACCATCGGAATGCAAGTTATTTATACGTGGAGTATCCTTTTCGCTTGTATTACCGTTGCATTGGTAATGTGAATGGGATTATTGATAATATAGATAATGCAACCGGAACAGATGCTGATAAAAACAGGTTGAAGGGAGAAGCCCTTACTATGAGGGCCTGGGCATATTTTAACCTGGTACAGATTTATGCAAAACGGTACGATGCTGCTGCTGTACCAAACAGCCAGCTGGGTGTATCAATGCCGCTTACTGCCGGTGAAACAAAACTGCCCCGGTCAACTGTTGAGGAAGTGTATACACAAATTAATAAAGACCTTACGGATGCAATTGCAGCCTTTGGATCAGCATCTGCCCCTGCTTCCGGTCCTCAAACCAAGTCACATCTGAATATTCGTGCAGCCTGGGCAATTCGAGCAAGGGTAGCATTAACAATGCAGGATTATGTGAATGCAGCGGCTTATGCAAAACAGGTTATTGATTTAGGAGGCCACTCGTTAATGAGTAATACACAATACCAGGCCGGGTTTAATGACCTGTCAAACCCTGAATGGATATGGGGAGCTTATGTTCAGGATGACCAGGGGGATACATTTGGATCCTATTTTGGTCAAATTTCCTGGAACGGGAATACAACTTATATACGGGGTGTGCCTAAACGTATCAACTCTGCATTGTATGCACAAATAACAGCCACAGATGTCCGGAAGAAAATGTGGGAGCCATCTCCGGATGCTACCAATTTCCCACTGCCAGCTTCAAACTTTACACGTTCTCCTTATATGAGCAGGAAATTTTCAATCAGAACTCTTCCTACTATCGGAGATGTTCCTTATATACGGTTGGCTGAAATGTATTTGATAATGGCGGAAGCGTATGCCAAAACTCCGGGTAAGGAAGCGGAAGCAAGGCAAGCTTTATATACCCTGGCTGTTAACAGGGATCCAAGTTATGTATTAAGTACTAATTCAGGACAAGCGTTGATTGATGAGATTTTATTTCATCGCAGGGTGGAATTTTGGGGTGAGGGATTTCGTTTTTATGACCTGAAAAGGCTTAATCAACCACTTGACAGAACCTTAGTACCAAACTTTGTTCCTGCTTCTGCAGGCGGTACGATGCAAATCCCTGCCGGAGGGAATCTGTGGCAATTCGCAATACCCATTGCTGAGATTAATGCAAATCCCAATACAGTACAGAATCCTTAAGATATTTAAAAGGTTAGCTAAATGGGGTCATACAATCGTATGGCCCCATTTTTTATATCGTTCTTAATTGCTTATGACAATCTGTACAACAATTTCCTTACCATTCTGAAATTGGTGATCACCGACAGGATGATCAGCAACAACGCAATAACCATAATACTCCAGTGAAGAATGGAAGATAATTCCGGCCGGTCATACATCACGAAATGATGAAAGAGCCATTGCATTCCCTGCGTTAATAACAAGGCAAATAATACCACAAGAATATAAACAGGAATAAATTGCCGGGCTACATTCTTACTCAACCAGGAGGGAGAATAGCCCAGCGTCAGTAATAACTGTAAACTGTCTTTGCTGCGGGCAATGACGAGTTGCAGGTAAAAGGAAAACAACATCAGCGCTAATACAATGACAAGAATACCAAAAACACCCAGCCCGGTAATAATACCCTGTAATATTTGTTTGGACCGGCCAAAAGCTGTTTTGTCTTTATTCACCCGGTAATTTTTTTGTTCCAGGAAACTAAGTAAGTCGTTGCTGTTGGCATCTTTTGTTTTTATAAATACCCTGGAGGCTTTAGTGTCATCAACACCTTCCAGGGTTTTATTGGCCCAACCCAGGAAGGAGGCAGGGACAAGTACGGAATTAACCCGGTCAGAAAACGCCACGATGTTAGCCCTGAAAGTCTGTTGCTCCAATTTTCCTTCGCACCGAAGTGTGATACTCAGGTTCCCGGCCGTAGCTGTTGATACCTGCGACAAACCATAACTGGGGGCAAATACATTGTACATTTCCAGGAAATCGGAAGAAAAAATAACCGGTACAACCATTTGTCCCTCACTCCAGGTAAAACTGGGCGGTACGGTATCTATAAAACTATGATCAAGGGCTTCAATAAAAATATCGGACGAAATAGGGATGACTTCGCCACCGCTGGCCACCACTTCAAATTTATTGGAAAGCAGGGGTGCTGCATCTTCGATAAAAGGCTGTTGTTTGAGCTCTTCCACATCAGCAGGACCGAAACGGTTATCCTGTCCCATATTATCATTAGTGATGAGCTTGGTAACAGATACGTAATCGAAACCATTTTTCCGGATACTTGTTTTCTTTAACAGCGATTGAATATTAAAGAACATTTGTAAAGAAGACAATAACAACAATACCCCAATACCCAGCCCGATATAGGAAAACCAGCGGGAAGCAGCATTGGTTCCGGTGAGCAAAAGTGGTTTTATGGTTTTATAGGTAAGCGGCACGGTTTCGTATTTATAAATGAAACAATCGGGTGAAGGGGAAATAATCAATCCGTTCCAGGTCAGCAAAGACGATGCAGGCATTGCGTTCCCGGCTTTCTTCCAGCATCAGCTCCATAGCTTTTTGAGAATTTTCATTATCCAAATGGCTGAAAGGCTCATCTAATAATAAAAAATCAAACGGTTGTAACAAGGAACGGATGATAGCCACCCGTTGCTGTTCGCCATACGAACAGATCCTTGCTTTCGATTGCAGCTTATCACCAATACCAAGACGGCTGGCCATGTATTGGATCTTTTCTTTGCTGTGATAAGGGTTCAATTGTCGCTTGATCTCTAAATTCTCCAGCACGGTTTGTTCAGGAAATAGGCGCAGGTCCTGGAAAACAATGCTGATATGATTGCTGCGGTGTAGCGCAAAATCTTCTGCATTGAACTGGCTGATGTTTTTATCGCCATATTTGACAACGCCGGTATATTCTTTTCGCATGCCATACATAAAATGCATGAGTGAAGTTTTACCACTGCCGGAAGGGGCCACGATCTTGATCATTTCTCCTTTGGAGAAAGCAAGGTCTTTGCCCCAGATCTCTGAACTTGCCTTCCGGCTTTCTTCAAAGTAAACAGGTAATAACTGTTGTAGCTGTAATTGCATAGTTGCAATAATAAAGAAAAACCACAGGTTCTTTTCAGGAAGCCTGTGGTTTAATTCATGATGAGGTATTAAATTTATTTTGCGGGTGCAGGCATAACTTGTACAGAGTCCATAACGGGGTTATCCCATTCTCTCCGGTATGCTTCCTCTCTTCTTTTTTCCTGCTCCCTCATTTTTACGGCAATAAAACCCAGGTAGCTGTTCAGTTGTTTCAGGCTGTTGGTGTTTTTGTCCACCATATTAATTTCCATATAACTATCCGTACCGCCGTCTTTAAATTCACCACCATGGAAAACAATATCCTGCCATACTTTGAGTGACTGGTCGGCGATCAGTGTTGCAGTGGAGTCATCAGCAAAAGATGATTTGGAACCACTGATGAATTTCTGGATATCCAGGAAACCGCCCATCGGGTGTCCTTTGATCTTGCTGATAAAGGAATGATCTGTTTTAGCAGCTCCGAATGTATGTACGGACGCTGAATCACTGCCCGCGATGAACCAGTTATCTTTCAGCAGGTAGGGTATTTTATTCACAAAATCATTGGCACTGGCACCAGCTTCCTGGCCGATCTTTTCCTTCAGGATGGTCATCAGCTTCTCAAATGAAGGCTTATCGGCTACAGAAGTGGCGAATAATATTTTAGCATTGGGTTCTGTTGATTTGTAAGTACTCTTAGTGCCATCATACATCGTTATGGTTTTTTCTTTTTCACCAAAAGAGAAATCAGATACAGACAGTAACAGGTCTCCTTTATTGGCTTTCACGAAATCTTCCACGCTGAAACCGGCTTCGGCCAGGAACATATTCACAAGACCATCCACGCCCAGCAAGGATATAAATTCTTTTACTCCCTCAGGAGGATAATTCATGGCAATCACAGCAGCCACATCACCGGCAGGAATACTTTTCAGCATGTCTTCATCCATATTCTTCATGCTGTATTTCTTATAAACCGCAGCCAGGTCTTTATTATAATAACTTCTGCCTTTTGCAGTGATCTTTCCATTATCAAAGCTGATGCTGGCAGCACTGATATTGCCTTCAAACAAAAGACTTGCTTTGGTAATGGCGAGCATGGCGGGTAGTGCATTGCTGTAAAGCGAACCGGCGTTCATCCAGAAATGAACATCACCTTCTTCTTTCATCAGGGAAGCAAATTTTGAATTGCTGGCGAGGCTTTTACTCCCTTTCAGGTCATATACTTCTTTGGCAAATTTCAACAGGCTGTCCGTATCAAAGCGACGGCTTTTTCCACTATTGCCCATCATCGAAGCACCACTGTTGATATCCGGATTGTCGGCAATGAATACAAGACGTTTGTCATTCCAGGTAAGTATATTACTGTGATCTGCGATCACAGATAGACCTTCTTTTTTCTCCACCTTATCACCCTCTCTTACCTTACCAATAAAGGCCTCAAATTTCTTTTCATCTTTGATGCCACAGATAACAGCAGCATAACCGCCACGGCCACGGGTTTTCATAAAAATGTAAGCATCCGATTTGATATCAACACCTGATTCATCAGGGTTATCAAGTATCTTTTTTGCCAGGTCATCTTTGACTTCCTGGTTGGCAATGTTGAACCACTCACTTTTTTTGATCTCGTCCCAGGGTAGTTTAGAACTGAGGGAAGCTCCATCAATATGGATAACGATGGCAGCATCTTCCGGTACAGGCACATCGGCTTTTCCGGAGCAGGAAGCAAATACGATCACCAGCGTTGCTAATAATGCCAGTGATGTTAATTTTAATTTCATAATTGATTTTTATTGATAGGGTTTACTAAATGAATGAGAAACTTGTTAACTGGTTTTTCAACAGGGTCTGCTGCTCCCCGCTTTTAATATTTTTTATTTTGACAGTGTTTGCTTTTACTTCTTCTTCACCCAGTATCACCACATAAGGGATATTCTTTTTCTCAGCATATTTAAATTGCTTGTCAAATTTACTGTTCTCATGGTAAAGTTCGCCACGAATGCCTTTCTCTCTTAATTGCTGCAGCAGGCCAAAGGCTGCTTTGCTTTCAGACTCACCCAAATTAAAGAAAAGCACCTGCGTACCGATATGTACCTCTTCGGGGAAAAGTTGCAGTTCTTCCATTACATCATAGATCCTGTCTACCCCAAACGAAATACCAACGCCCGGTATATTGGGAACGCCAAATAAACCGGTGAGGTCATCATAACGGCCGCCGCCGCCAATGCTTCCCATCTGAACATTGTTCGCTTTTACTTCGAAAATGATACCTGTATAATAATTAAGGCCCCTTGCTAATGTGAAATCAATAGATAATTGCAAACCCTGTGTCTTAACCTGTGAGCAGAGATATTCTATTTCTTCAATCCCTTTTTTGCCGGTTTCCTTTTTTTCAAGCAGTTGTTTTACCTGCGTTAGTTTGTCTTCGTTTGTTCCGGCGATAGAAAGATATTTTTCAATAATCGTTACCTGCTCTGCTGTCAAACCTCTTTGCGCCAGTTCTTCTTTTACTTTTTCAAGACCAATCTTATCCAGCTTATCAATTGCCACGGTGATATCCGTCATCTTATCAGCGCCACCACATATTTCAGCCAGTGCTGTTAATATCTTCCTGCTGTTGATCTTTATTTCCACAGCAATCCCCAACTTGCTGAAAACAGTAGCATAAATAATGGCAAGTTCCACTTCATTCAATAATGAATGACTGCCCACCACATCCGCATCACATTGATAAAACTCCCTGTACCTTCCTTTTTGGGGGCGGTCGGCTCTCCAGACCGGCTGCACCTGGTAGCGTTTGAAGGGAAAAGTAAGTTTGTTGTGATTCATTGCCACATAACGGGCAAATGGAATGGTTAGATCGTATTTTAATGCTTTACCAGTAATCTCGTTTTTTAACTTACTCTGATATCGTTTCTGCAAATCTTCGTTCTGGAGTACTGCATTTGCAAAAGCCTCGAATACTTCAGGATTACTATCTACGTTGACCCATTGCTTTTCATCTGGCTGGAGCTCCAATAATAATTCTCTAAATTTAGAAATAAACTTAACACTAAAGGGATTGCCAGAGTCAAGTATCCTGAAGATCAGTTTATCTCCTTCTTCACCATATTTCCCCATCAGTGTATCTAAGTTTTCCATGGCTGGTGTTTCCAGCGGTTGAAAACCGTACAATTCAAACACGTTCCGTATCGTACTGAGAATATAATTCCGTTTGCGAACAACATCCGGTCCGAAATCCCTGGTGCCCTGTGGTAATCCAACTGTAACTTTTGCCATTTCTTATTTCAAATGAGATGAAAGCTGTGTACTACTGTTTACTGAATATTTTTCGATGATCCTGTCACATACTTCACTGATCATTTTATACACTTCATGATAACCCGGTTCGGTGCCATAATAAGGATCAGGGACGTCTAAATTCTTTCCGGGAAACTGTTCATTCATCAGCAGCTCTGCTTTACCGGCATCAAATTTATTTTTTGCAATTCGCATTATATCATCCAGCACATCGCCTGCTAATGCATATATCTTATCATAGCTGTCAAAATCAGCGGCGGCAAATCTCCGGGCTCTTTGTGTTGAAATATCAATTCCATTCAGCCGGGCTACTTTTTGTGAAAGCGGATGTGGTGGTTCGCCGGTATGATAGCTGTTGGTGCCTGCACTCTCCACACTCCATGCTAAGCCGGCTTCAAAAGCTTTCTGTTGCAAAATACCTTCTGCCAGCGGGCTGCGGCAAATATTACCGAGACAAACCATCAGGATTTTCATGGCTGCAAAGATAAGGAGGCCGGGGCATGGTTGCCAGCGGTTATTACAACAGCGCTTTAACTAAAAACATATGGAATCAATGGTTGAACAGCATCTTAGTATCAAACACAGAGCCATGACAAACAAGGAAATTCTCCAATCAGATATGCTCGACATTTTGTTCGAGAAAAGAAATAAAGCCTATGGAGCTTATGCCCTGCGCCGCGGCTACGATCATCGGATGCTGCTGGCACTTGGTTCAGGGCTATCCATCATTTTTTCTGTCGTACTCTTTAATATTATTGGCGGGAACAATGATTTGCCCAATGATCCTTTACCGAAGAAAGAAGTATTTACCCTGACAACGATCGAAATGCCGGAAGCACCAGAAAAACCCAAGGAACCGGAGAAACCGAAAGAAAAGCCAGCTGTTCCGAAAGCCATAAAGCAGGTGGCTACCGTAAAGAATACAACGAACATTAAGATCGAACCGGATAAGATTGTAAAGACTACTGAAATGCCCGCAATAACTGACCTGAAAGACAAACAGACAGGTACTGAGAATATTGCCGGTGAAAAACCGGGCAATATTGCTACTATAACAGAAAAACCTGCAAATACCGGCAACGGAGAGGGTACGGGAACAGAAAAGCAAAGCGATTTCGTCATCAATGAAAGGGCTCCTGAATTTCCCGGTGGTGAAGAGGCCCTGTCCCGCTTCCTGTCCCGTAACCTGAATACGCCGGAAGAACTGGAAGCCGGGCAGAAAAAAGCGGTCCGGGTCAGGTTTACTGTCGGTAGTGATGGTAGTATTTCTTTACTGGAGATCGTGCAAACCGGGGGTGATATGTTTGATAAGGAAGTGGTGAGGGTTTGTAAAAAAATGCCCCGCTGGAAACCGGCTATTCAAAACGGGATGCATGTAGCGGTGAGTTATGTGCTGCCGGTAACATTTATCGGTACAGAACAGTAAAAAATCCATAATTTTCAGCCCCTGAAAAAAAGTTACATGGCAACAGAAGATTATGAGGAAAAAAGAAGGAAACAAGTGTCACTGGTCCGTTCCGTGCTGGATTACCTGGTTGGCGCAGGCATCGCAGGTTTTGGTGTATTCATGATCATAAGAGACCGGTGGAAGCTGGATTTTAATGAGACATTTCCACCAGGGAAAATAGATAAATTCTTCGGAGTTGTTTGTATAGCATATGGTATCTGGCGGATGTACAGGGGGTATAAGAAAAATTATTTCAGATGATCAGAAGATGGGTAAGAGTGTTGTTGTTCATGTTTGCATGCGGACTGCTGGTTACAGGCTGTAAGTCGTATAAAGAGCAGGAAAAAGAATTACCTGATACTTATAAGAGAGGAACGATCAGGGTGAGTGCGGATGAGTCATTCAAACCTATCATTGATGCACAGGCGCAGGTCTATGAATCCAATCACCCCGGAACAAAGATCATTGTAGATTATAAGCCGGAAGCAGACTGTTTGCGTGACATGCTGGTGGATAGTGTGAGGATGGTGATTGCCACCCGTAAACCCAGTGCTGTAGAAAAAGAAGCGGTGTCAGACTCTTTGAAAGTTGGTGTAGAAGACCTGGTGGTGGCCCGTGATGCAGTGGCAGTGATCGTTAACCCGCAAAGCGAGGACTCGTTTTTTACGATGAAAGAGATCAAAGCAATACTCCAGGGGAATTTTAATAAAAATTTAATTCCTGTATTTGATGGAGTAAAAGCAACCAGTACCATACGTTTTATCATCGATTCTATATTACATGGAGATACGCTGACGGGTAAGGCTGTAGCCGCCAGGTCAAGTGAGGAAGTGATTGAATATATTGCGAGAACACCCGGGGCAGTCGGTTTTATCGGGGTAAGCTGGGTGGGGAATAAAGATGATGCTGCTCAATTAGGCTTTTTGAAAAAGGTGAAGATGGCGAATATTGAAAGTGCACACCTGCCGGGAAAATACGTGTTGCCCTACCAGGTCAACATTTATGATAGAAATTACCCGATGGTACGGGATTTGGTTTACATACTGAAGGAAAGCCACAAAGGACTCGGACATGGATTTGGTGATTTTATGGCAGGGGAGAGGGGACAACTGATCTTTAAGAGAGCATACCTGATGCCGGTGCTGCGGGATTTTATTTTGCGTAAAGCTGAATTAAGGGATGACGGGCTGTAAAAGAAATGTACAAGTAATATATATATTTACAACTCTTTAAAGTAAAAGAAAAGAAAATGAAGAAAACCGTAATGATTGCAGTGATTGGCTTCCTGTCGGCAGCCGGTCTGAAAGCACAAACCCTGCAGGAAGGTGTTAACCACCTGTATGCGGATCGTTTCAAGAGTGCTGTGAGTGTTTTTGAAAAATTACTCGCCACTAATCCTAATAATATTGATGCTACCTATTGGTTAGGCCAGACCTACTTGGATATGGATAAAAATGACCTGGCCCGTCAGTTGTATGACAAAGCACTCACAGCAAGCTCTAATGCTCCGCTGATACTGGTTGGAAGAGGCCATGTGGACCTGCTGGATAAGAAAACAGCGGATGCCCGCCAGAAATTTGAGACGGCCATTACCATGACCCGCACCAAAAAAGGCGACGATCCTGTTATCCTGAACGCAGTGGGCCGTGCCAATGTGGATGCCAAAGAGGGAGACCTGGCTTATGCGGTTACCAAACTGGAAGATGCAGTAAAAAGAGATGATAAGAATGCGGAGATATACCTGAACCTGGGTAATGCCTATCGCAAAGCAAGACCGGGTGAAGGCGGTGGACAGGCGTTTCAGAATTATAGAAAAGCACTGGACGTCAACCCCAATTTTGCGGTAGCCTATATAAGACTGGCAAAATTATTTGAAGCACAAAGAAACGGAGATCTGTTTCTTGAAAATCTGAACAAAGCCGTGGAAGTAGACCCCAAATTCTCATTGGGCTACTATGAGCTGTTCTATTACTACTTTTTCCGGCAGAAATATGAAGATGCAGAAGGCTACTTAAAAAAATTCATTGATAGTAAGCAGCCGGAAACCTATACAGAAGATCAGCGTATGTATGCTGAGCTTTGCTGGGCCCGTAAAGACTACACCTGCGCCATCACCAAGGCAGAAAATATAATTACGGAGATGGGGGAACAAACTAAACCCAAAGTATTGAAACTGCTTGCTGACTCATACTTACAGAAAGGCGATTTTGAAAATGCAAAAAAATACGTTGACTGGTATTTCAAAAGGGAAAAACCTGATGAGTTAATAGCATTTGACTATGAGTTGAAGGCGGATATCTATTCAAAAATACCTGGCCAGGAAGAGGCGTTATATGCTATCTATCTCGAGGGGGTAAGGATTGATACGATCATGGATAATAAAATTGATATATTAAAGAAAGCGGCGGCTTACTTTAAAGAAAAAGGCCAGCGGGATAAAGAAGGAGATATGTGGGCCAAACTGGTGGAAGTAAAACCCAAACCTACACTGCCCGATTATTTTGAAGCTGCCCGGGCTTATTATTTCGGAAAAAAATATCCGGAGTCCAGGGAATTTGCTTTGCAAATGATCGAAAAATATCCCAATGAAAGTTATGGCTATGACTGGGCTTACAACAACAGCCAGGTTATTGACACAGTGAAAAAAGACAGTATTGCTGTTCCTGATGCGCTGAAACTCTTTGAATTTGCACAGACGGATACGGTGAAATTCAAGGCTCAGTATATTAAGACGGCCCGTTTCCTTGCTGTTTACTATACTAACGATGCCAAGGATAAAGAAAAGGCACTGGAGTATTTAAAGAAGTGGCAGGAAGCGGATGTGGTCAATGCCCCCACCATTCAGCAATATATTGACCAATTGCAAAAATCTCTTTCAGCTAAACCGGGGGCACAAAGAGGAACAGGTCCGTTATCACCCCGACAGGTTCCTGCTCCCAAACCATCAACTAAACCAGCGACAACTGCTCAAAAAGTAGCCGCTGTAAAGAAATAAAACTCGGTTTTCTTCTTTTACTTTTAGAATCCCCTGCCCACGTGGCGGGGGATTCTTGTTTTCACTGGCTTTCAACCTGATAAATTTATTTTATCAGGTAATTTGCTGTGGCCGTCTTATTTTTGCCCGAAGAGAAAAACCTATGTTCCATTTGCTCCAGACAGGCCTTAATTCCGCCGATGCGGGCTCTTACCTCCCGGTAGGGATACAGATTATGATTGCGGTTGGGTTGGTCGCTTTCCTGATGTTTGCCACCCATATGCTGGGCCCCAAAAGAAAGACAACGGATAAGTTGCAGAATTTTGCCAGTGGCATTGAAAGCCACGGGGATGCCCGCCAGCCGATGGCGATCAAGTATTTCCTGACAGCGATCCTTTTTGTGTTGTTTGATGTGGAAGTGATCTTCTTTTATCCCTATGCAGTGAATTTCAGGGAGCTTGGCTGGAACGGGTTCTGGGCAGTGTTGATGTTTGTAGGCTTTTTCCTTTGCGGGTTCACCTATATCATTAAAAAAGGTGCGCTGAAGTGGGAAGACTGATGTGTAGCTGTGCAAATTTGAGAACGTGAAAAGGAAACTTAAAGAGGAGTTGGGTTGTTATAAAGACAAAATTTTCGGATTGCACGATTATCAAACTTTCAAATTGTAATTATGTCCCGTCCTGTATCATATAATCTCATCAAAAAGCCACTGGAAGCTGATATCAGCATTGTTGATATGCCTGAAGGCAGCATGGGAGAGGGTTTTTTTGCCACTTCCCTGGATAAAGTGATTGGCCTGGCCCGCAAAAATTCCATCTGGCCTTTACCGTTTGCTACTTCCTGCTGTGGTATTGAATTCATGGCTACTATGGGTTCACATTATGACCTTGCCCGTTTTGGTTCTGAACGGGTGGGATTCTCTCCCCGCCAGTGCGACCTCCTGATGGTGATGGGAACCATCGCTAAAAAAATGGGACCGGTGGTGAAGCAGGTGTACTTACAAATGGCTGAACCCAGGTGGGTAATGGCAGTAGGTGCATGCGCCAGCAGCGGCGGCATATTTGATACGTATAGTGTGTTGCAGGGAATTGACCAGGTGGTGCCGGTGGATGTATATGTGCCGGGTTGCCCGCCCAGACCGGAAGCGATCATTGATGGAGTGATGCGGATACAGGACCTGGTAGGAAAAGAAAGCCTGCGAAGAAGAAATGGCGAACAATACAAAGGATTACTAGAAAGCTACGGCATACAATAGGCAACGCTGCCAATTTGATAATTTGACAAGGAAGCAATGGCAATAACGAACGACATAATAAAACAACGGCTGATAGAGAAATTTGGTGAACAGGTGACCGGCTTTGAAGAACCTTATGGTATGCTCAGCTTTGAAGCCCCGAAGGAACTGAACCTGAAAGTACTCAACTTCCTGTATGATGACGATGAACTGAAGTTCCGTTTTATGACAGACCTCACGGGTGTACATTACCCGGACCAGGCCGGCCGGGAACTGGCGGTTGTTTATCATCTCCATAACCTGGTGGATAATATCCGCATCCGTTTCAAAGTATTTACTGATATCAATAAACCTGATATATATACTGCATCCGGCCTGTTTTCAGCAGCCAACTGGATGGAGAGAGAAACCTATGATTTTTTTGGAGTGAACTTTGTCGGTCACCCGAACCTGAAACGAATCCTGAACGTGGAGGAAATGGACTATTTCCCGCTGCGCAAAGAGTTTCCATTGGAAGACCAGACAAGGATCGATAAGGATGATGAGATGTTTGGAAGGGGAGGAACAATTAATTAATGAGGTAATTAGAGAATTTGGAAATGAGTAACACGTATTAATTTTCAAATTGTCCAATTCAAGAATTTTCAAATCGAATCATGTCAGAACATCATATCAAATTACCGGAAGGAAGTATAGAGAAAACCACTACGACGCTGAACCTGGGTCCCACACACCCGGCCACGCATGGAGTGATGCAGAACATACTTGAATTAGATGGTGAGAGGATCGTTTCCACCGAGCAAACCATCGGCTATATTCACCGTGCCTTTGAGAAACTGGCTGAACGCCGCCCACTGGCGCAGATCACCACCCTGACCGACCGGTTGAATTACTGCTCCTCGCCACTCAATAATATGGGCTGGCACCTGACCTGTGAAAAATTGCTGGGTGTAAAAACACCAAAAAGAGTTGACTATCTCCGCGTCATCATCATGGAACTCGCCAGGATATCGGATCACCTGATCTGTAATTCCATCGTAGGTGTAGATGCCGGCGCTTATACCGGTTTCCTTTATGTGATGCAGTACCGTGAACTGATTTATGAGATATATGAAGAAGTGTGCGGTGCCCGTTTAACAACCAATATCGGCCGTATCGGTGGTTTTGAAAGAAATTTCAATGATATCGCTTTTCAAAAATTAGAAAAATTCTTAGCAGAATATCCAAGGGTGCTGAAAGAATTTGAGAACCTGTTCCAGCGCAACAGGATCTTTATGGAAAGAACACAGGGCACGGGTGCCATCAGTGCTGAAAGGGCATTGAACTATGGTTTTACGGGTCCGAACCTGCGGGCAGCCGGTGTTGATTATGATGTAAGGGTGCATACTCCTTACAGTAGTTACGAAGATTTCCAATTTAATATACCTGTTGGTACCACCGGCGATAACTATGACCGCTGGCTGGTTCGTGAAAAAGAAATGTGGGAGAGTCTCAGCATTATTGAACAGGCGTACCAGAAAGTGCAGGAATTCAAAGGAGCTGAAGCAGATGTATACCATGCGGATGTGCCGGAGTACTATTTGCCTCCCAAAGCGGATGTGTATACCAAAATGGAAGCGCTGATCTATCATTTCAAGATCATCATGGGAGAAACGAATATTCCTGCCGGTGAAGTGTACAATTCTATCGAAGCCGGTAATGGGGAGTTAGGATTTTATTTTATCAGTGATGGCGGACGGACACCGTATCGTTTGCATTTTCGCAGGCCTTGTTTTGTGTATTACCAGGCGTATGAAGAACTGATCAAAGGATCCATGCTGAGTGATGCGATCATGACTATGAGTAGTTTGAACCTGATAGCAGGAGAATTAGATGCCTAAACAAATTTGACAATGAAATTTTCAGACGATAAATTAAAAGAAGTACAGCAGATCATCGAACGCTACCCGAAGGGAAAGCAGAAGAGTGCGGTGATACCTGTGTTGCACCTGGCCCAGGAAGAATTTGGTGGCTGGCTGAGTTCGGAAACAATGGACTATGTGGCTTCTTTACTGAGTATTGAACCCATTGAAGTATATGAAGTGGCTACTTTTTACAGCATGTATAACCTGAAACCGGTTGGTAAATATATGTTTGAAGTATGCCAGACCGGTCCCTGTATGCTGAATGGCAGTGATACTATCGTGAAATATATCTATGACAAACTGGGCATTAAACCCGGGGAAACAACG
>CADEDV010000039.1:2917-11216 GCA_902826165.1 uncultured Bacteroidota bacterium | reverse complement strand
CAGGTTTTATTCCAGCAAAGTTTTGGTGAGTCACCAATGGCAGATAAAATGCCGAAGGAATTTGCCAACAGGTTGATGCATGCCACATTTCAATGCGAAGCAGGTTCTTTCATGGCATCAGACGGCCCTCCTGGTTATGAATTGAAAGGGGGAAATAATGTGAGCCTTTCATTGCATTTCACATCTGTAGAAAAATTGGAAAAAGCATTCAACGGATTAGCAGAAGGCGGTACAATAACAATGCCTGCCCAGGAAACATTCTGGGCACATCGCTTTGGAATGCTGATTGACAAATATGGTTTTCAGTGGATGGTTAACATGGATAAACCGCAATAAATAAGTGAAGGGTTTATTTACGATAGTACTGTTCTTTACAAGCCTGGTGGTTGCTGCACAAACAGCAGAAGAGAAGCTGGTAACAACGATAAAAGAATTTCACCAGGCCCTGGTAAAGAAGAATACGGTTTCGATCATCCAGCAAACAGATAAGAAAGTAAGCTATGGACATAGTAACGGCTGGGTGGAAACCAAAGCAGAGATGATCAATAACCTGGAAACAGGGTATTTGACCTACAGGAGTTTTAAAGAAGACAGTTTGCAGCTAACAATAAACGGTAACGTGGCGCATGCCAGGTTTACAGCTGATATTGAGGCCACATTGAACCAGAAGGATAGCCAGTTTCACCTGAAAGTACTGGAAGTATGGGTGAAGAAAGGAAAGCGTTGGTTGTTGTTTGCGAGGCAGGCGGTGAAGGGATAAATGATTAAAAAACAGGAAGGTGATGGCTTCGGCTTCACTTTACAAGTAATATGGGAAGAAAATTATTATTAGAAAAAGCTCACGTTGAAAACATCAGGCTCTATGATGTGTATCGCCGTGAAGGTGGCTACCGCAGCGTAGAGAAGGCATTGAAAACAATGGCCCCCGATGCGGTAACGGAAGAAGTCAAGAAAAGCGGTCTCCGTGGCCGTGGTGGTGCCGGTTTTCCAACCGGTATGAAATGGAGTTTCCTGGCCAAACCGGAAGGAGTGCCCCGTTACCTGGTGGTCAATGCGGATGAATCAGAACCCGGAACGTTCAAAGACCGTTTCCTGATGGAATTCATTCCGCATTTATTGATTGAAGGAATGATCGTTTCCTCTTTTGCTTTGGGTTCCAACACATCTTATATCTATATCCGTGGTGAATATGCCTGGATCGTTGGTATTCTTGAACAGGCTATACAGGAAGCAAAGCATAATGGCTGGCTCGGTAAAAATATTTTGGGAACCGGCTTTGATCTTGAAATATATGTGCAGCGGGGAGCCGGTGCCTATATCTGTGGTGAAGAAACAGCTTTGCTGGAATCATTAGAAGGGAAAAGAGGTAACCCGAGAATAAAACCACCGTTCCCCGCAGTGAAAGGGTTATATGATTGCCCGACCGTGGTGAACAATGTGGAAACGATCGCCGCTGTTGTTCCCATCATCAATGAAGGTGGTGAAGAGTATGCAAAAATTGGTGTGGGTAAATCAACCGGTACCAAACTGATCTCTGCCTGTGGTAATATTAAGAAGCAGGGGGTGTATGAAATTGATATGACGATCTCTGTAGAAGAGTTTATCTACAGCGATGAATATTGTGGTGGTATTGCAAATGGAAGAAAACTAAAAGCCTGTATCCCTGGTGGATCATCTGTTCCTATTTTACCGGCGAATCTTTTATTAAAGACCGCTAAAGGTGAAACAAGGATGATGAACTATGAAAGTTTGTCCGATGGTGGTTTTGCAACCGGTTCGATGATGGGTTCCGGTGGTTTTATCGTGATGGATGAAGACCAGTGTGTGGTGAAGCATACGTATACATTAGCAAGGTTTTATCGTCATGAAAGTTGTGGTCAGTGTTCACCCTGCCGCGAAGGAACCGGCTGGATGGAAAAGATCCTGCTGAACATTGAAAATGGTAAAGGCAAACTGAGTGATATTGACCTGCTCTGGGATATCCAGCGGAAAATAGAAGGGAATACGATCTGCCCGCTGGGTGATGCAGCTGCATGGCCTGTGGCGGCAGCGATTCGTCATTTCAGGGATGAGTTTGAATGGCATGTGAATAACCCGGCAGAATGCCAGCGCAGGAATTATGGATTGATGCATTATGCAGATACCATCCATGTGCCGGTAACAGCATAAATGAAAGAATGAGTCATATAAAGAACATAGAGATTAAGAACTTCAAATCTATCCGTCATGCAAAAATTGAGGATTGCAGGCGGGTGAATGTTTTTATTGGCTACCCGAACGTGGGAAAGAGTAATATTTTGGAGGCTCTTAGCACTTTTTCGATAAATAATGAAACTACAAGTGTTACTGATTTTATACGGATTGGTAAACCAACAACGTTGTTTTTCAATGGGAATGTAGATGAGCCTGCTGAAGTAATCCTGAATGATATTTTTAGGGCTAAAATGTCCCATGAACAATTTGGTATTTCCGCAAATTTTCAAATTGATAGACATAGAGAGGGCTTTTCTAAAGTAGATAAAGACCTCAAAACTCAAAACTTTTCTTCGAGGTCAGATATTGAGGATAAAATCCCGTCTTTAGGGAGGTTTGATGTAAGCGAAAACAGCTTAGAGATAAGAAATTTTTCAGATAACGGCACTTTTAGAGTATTTGAGGAAGAAACTACCGATTTATTGCAATCATCTAAATACAGGAAGATTCCTTTACTCAGGTATGAATTTAGAAAGCAAACAATTTATGATTCGAGAAACTCATGGGGATTAAAACAACCTTTTGGCAAAAACTTATTTGAAATAATTTTCACGAAAAAGGAATTAGCCGAAGAAATAAGTGAGCTTTTTAAAGAATATAATTTGAATTTCTTTTATGATACATCAAGCCAGGATTATAAAATTATGAAGATAATTGGGAACTCTATTTTCACAGTTCCTTTTTTCATGACTGCTGATACGCTTCAAAGATTAATTTTTCATAAAGCGGCGATGGCCTCAAATAAAGACTCGGTTTTATTGTTTGAAGAGCCAGAAGCCCATATGTTTCCGCCTTATATCGCTAAGTTTACAGCTGATGTAATGTATGATAAAAATAATAACCAGTTTTTTATAGCTACTCATAGTCCCTTTGTCTTAAATGACTTTATGGAAGATATGGAGAAAGAGGATTTAGCAATATATGCAGTGGGTTATTTGAAAGGGGAGACAACCATAAACCGGTTAACAGATAAGCAGGTGACTGATATTTATCAGTACGGAGTAGATTTGTTCTTTAATTTAGAAGAGTTTTTGAAAGATGTGGTTAGCTAAGTCAGTAATACCCGAATGTAATATTGACAGTTGTTTGTTCAATGTCTTATTGCAGTTTGGGAAGGATGGAGTTAATCACACAAAAGGGAATGCAACAGTAGTTAAAAAAGTAAGAGAGAAATTTGATAACCTCTTTTGTGTGGCAGTTATTGACAAAGACCGGCGGGATATAGAGTTTATAGCTAATGAGTGTGACAGGGTAGAAACAGGAGATTTTGAGGAATATTTCAGGTTGTTTAAGAGAAAAGGGAAGCATCATTATTTTATTCAGATGGTGCCGGTGATTGAAAAATGGATAATGAAAGTCGCCGGGGAATTGGAAGTTAAATTAACCAACTTTGGAATTAATGCAGAATCACTTGAGGAACTAAATCATATTACCAAGACTACCGATTCAAAAAACGATGACAGATTCAAAAGATTGTTTAAGGAGTTGGTGAGGAAATCGGAGGAAAAGGGATATGTGCCAATTCTAAAACTAAGGAATATTGTAAAATATCTGTTGGATAAAAAGTTTGAAACAGATATAAACGAATTGAAAAATGTCTGAAGAGAAAAAATTATTTAAAGTAACCATCGACAACATCACGGTGGAAGTGGAGCCGGGAACAAGTATCCTGCAGGCTGCCCGTAAGATTGGTGGCGATGTGGCACCACCTGCGATGTGTTATTATACCAAGCTGAAAGGAAGTGGCGGTAAATGCCGTACCTGCCTGGTGGAAGTAGCAGCAGGTTCAACGGCTGATCCGAGACCGATGCCAAAGCTGGTAGCCTCCTGCCGTACCAACGTTATGGATGGAATGATCGTGAAAAATATTACCAGTTCCCGGGTGGTGGATGCAAGAAACGGGGTGGTGGAATTCTTATTACTCAACCATCCATTGGATTGCCCGGTTTGCGACCAGGCCGGCGAATGCCATTTGCAGGATCTTGGCTATGAGCATGGAAAAGAAGGCACCCGTTACGAGTTTAACCGCCGCACTTTTAAAAAGCATGACCTCGGTCCCTATATACAATTACACATGACGAGATGCATTCTCTGTTATCGTTGTGTGTTCACTGCTGACCAGGTAACGAATAAAAGAGTACATGGTGTACTTGACAGGGGCGATCATTCCGAGATTGCAACATATATAGAAAAGAGTTTAGACAATGATTTTATTGGCAATGTGATTGACGTTTGCCCCGTAGGTGCTTTAACTGATAAAACATTCCGCTTTAAGAACCGGGTATGGTTTACCAAACCGGTAGATGCCCATTGCAGTTGTGATAAATGTTCCGGTAAAGTGCAACTGTGGATGCGGGGAGATGAAGTGTTAAGAGTGACAGCCCGGAAAGATGAATGGGGTGAAGTGCATGACTGGATCTGCAATACCTGCCGTTTTGAAAGAAAGAAAGTGAGCGACTGGACCATTGAGGGACCAACCAAAGTGAGCCGGCATTCTGTTATTTCACAAGGCCATTATGTGGGACTTAAGAAACCGAATGAAACGCTGCCGGAAGTAATGGGTGGCCGGCAACCGAAATTATTAATGGATATTCACAACGTCAGCGATGTGAATTCAGTAGAGCTGAGTGCATTGCCCGGTCCCGCAACAAGTAAGACATTTGAAAAGAAAGAACCATAATAACTGAACATGTATTTATTGGCAATTGACTGGTGGCTGATCTTAGAAAAAGTGATCCTGATAGCCTGTATCGTTGGGTTATCCTTCTTTATTGCTATGTACACAACCTATGCAGAAAGAAAGGTGGCGGCCTGGTTGCAGGATCGTATTGGCCCGAACAGGGCAGGTCCTTTTGGTATCTTTCAACCTTTAGCTGATGGAGGTAAATTATTCTTCAAGGAAGAGATCATACCACTGGCTTCCAATAAATTTCTTTTCATATTAGGCCCGGGGCTGGCCATGATCACTGCCTTGCTGACCAGCTCAGTAATTCCCTGGGCAGCTCCTTTCGTAAAAGGAGATGGCGGCGTCATTCCCATGCAGGTGGCTGATGTGGATATGGGCATCTTACTGGTGTTTAGTATTGTAAGTGTGGGTGTATATGGAATTATGATCGGCGGCTGGGCATCGAATAATAAATTCTCCCTGATGGCGGCCATTCGTGGCGCATCGCAAATGGTATCCTATGAGTTGCCGATGGGCCTGGCATTGATCGCTGTGTTGTTTATGACAGGATCACTGAAGATGAGTGAGATCGTGGCGAACCAGGTACAGCATGGCTGGCATATCATTTACCAGCCACTTGGGTTTATCATCTTCTTTGTTTGTGCCCTGGCTGAATGTAACCGTACACCCTTTGACCTGCCGGAAGCAGAGAATGAACTGAACTTTGGATATCACCAGGAGTATTCATCCATGAAGCTGGGGTTCTACCTATTTGCTGAATACATCAATATGTTCATCAGCAGTGCGGTGATGACGACCCTGTATTTCGGTGGTTATGATATACCATTTGTAAATGAAGCCTCCTGGGGATTAGCCCCGTGGCTGATGACGCTGATCAGTTTCAGTGTGTTCATGGCCAAGGTGGCGTTCTTCCTGTTTGTATTCTTATGGATACGCTGGACGATACCCCGTTTCCGGTATGACCAGCTGATGAACCTGGGCTGGAAGAAACTGATACCGCTGGCCCTGGTGAATATGATCATTACGGCGGCAGTATTGCTGTGGTTGAAGAAATAGGCCTCCCCAAACCCCTCTGCTAGAGGGGCTTTAGAGATTTAAAATTGGGGAAGCTGTTATTGAGGTTAAGAAAGAAATGAATTGCTATAGGAATTTGGATTGGGTTGTTGAATAGAATTACAGAACGATGAAGTGAGCGACACAAGAGATGATGATAGTAGTACTGTAGCTTGGCATATTAAATATATATTTGCGAACTTAAAAAATACCCCTTTAGGGGCTAGGGGCATGCAGTTAACACAAAGAGCAAAACCTGTAGATCGTAAGCCGATGACCTTCCTGGAGAGTATCTATCTCTGGAATATCATGAAGGGTATGGGTATTACGATCAGTCACCTTTTTAAAAGAAAGGCGACCATACAATATCCTGAACAGAAAAGAACTTTTTCGCAGGTGTTCAGGGGCTTGCATGTGCTGAACCGGGATGAACAGGGCCGTGAACGTTGTACGGCTTGTGGATTGTGTGCAGTGGCCTGCCCGGCAGAAGCGATCACTATGGAAGCGGCTGAGCGGTTGCCGGAAGAAGAGCATTTGTACCGGGAAGAGAAATATGCAGCGAAATACGAGATCAATATGCTGCGCTGTATTTTCTGTGGCTTGTGTGAAGAAGCTTGCCCGAAGGATGCGATCTATTTATCACAGACCTTTGCGCCGGCCAACTATGGACGAAAAGGGTTTATTTATAAAAAAGACGAATTGCTGATACCCAACCCCGTGACACAGCCGGAAGAGTATAAGAAGGCGCTGGGCGAAAGGGCAGCAAAAGAACAAATGAATTAATACAGGCAATAGTATCAACTGCTTTTTAGAATGAACATTACGCAAATATTATTCTGGTTTCTCTCGGTTGTAGCCTTGTTCAGTGCACTGATGCTGATCACCAGTAAAAACCCGGTGTACAGTGTACTGTGGCTGATCGTTACCTTCTTTGCTATTTCCGGTCATTATATTTTACTGAATGCACAGTTCCTGGCGATCGTGAACATTATTGTTTATGCCGGGGCCATCATGGTATTGTTTCTTTTTGTGATCATGCTGATGAACCTGAACAAAGAAACAGAGCCACAGAAGAACAAGTGGTTGAAATTGGCAGGCGCCGTCTCCGGTGGTTGTTTACTACTGGTGCTGGTGGCAGCGCTGAAGGATACAGAGGCTAAAGACAAACTGGCGGAAGTGAACACCGGTGATATAGGGTTAATAAAAAATCTAGGAAAGGAATTATTCACCAAATACGTGGTTCCGTTCGAGATCAGCAGTGTATTGTTCCTGAGTGCAATGGTGGGGGCTGTGGTGATAGGGAAGAAAGAATAGCCCCTGTCCTCCTGAAGGGGGAACGCAGGTGGAAAGAGTTCTTTAGCAGATAAAAAATATTAGTTAACACACTTTAATGTTGTTTCAGCATTAGGGTTAAAGCCTCTTCAGGGGTTTGGGTATGCCGATAAATTATTACATATTTCTGTCGATCGCTTTATTCGCTATTGGTATAGTGGGTGTACTGACCCGCCGCAATGCGATCATCATTTTTATGTGCATTGAGTTAATGCTGAATGCAGTGAATTTATTGCTGGTGGCTTTTTCAAAATTTCATCATTTGAAGCACCTGGATTCGATTGCGAAAGCAGCAAAAGATCCATCATTACCCATTTATCCTTATGTGGGTGGTGATGGACAGATTTTCGTATTCTTTATCATGGTGGTGGCTGCAGCAGAAGTAAGTGTGGGGCTGGCGATCATTGTGATGATGTACAGGAATATCCACTCCGTGGATGTGAACTTTTTGAACCGGTTAAAACATTAAAATACAGCTATTAGTTGCTGGCTAATAGCATATAGCTGAATATGCAGAACGTTTTACAAATAGTTTACCTGATTCCGCTGTTACCATTGATTGGTTTTCTGATCAACGGGCTGGGAAGAAAACATTTATCCAAATCACTGATCGGGCTGATTGGTAGTGGCGTTATCCTCGCTTCTTTTGTACTTAGTGTCTGGGTGTTTTTGCAGGTGAAAGGTGGCAATACGCATATCGCCAACTATTTCAATTTTATCAAGGTCGGTGAGCTTACGATTCCGTTCGCTTTCCAGATCGATCAACTGTCTTCTATTTTCTTACTGATTATTACGGGTGTTGGTTTTCTTATTCATGTGTATTCCACTTCGTATATGCATGAAGAGAAGACGGAACATTTCGGAAGATACTTTGCTTACCTGAACCTGTTCGTTTTCTCCATGCTGCTGCTGGTTATGGGTGCTAACTATGTTATCCTGTTCATCGGCTGGGAAGGCGTGGGCCTTTGCTCTTAT
>CADEDV010000039.1:0-2817 GCA_902826165.1 uncultured Bacteroidota bacterium | reverse complement strand
GCTACCGGTAAAAGTGCACAGATACCTCTTTACACCTGGTTGCCGGATGCCATGGCAGGTCCCACACCTGTGTCTGCCCTGATCCATGCAGCGACGATGGTAACGGCCGGTATCTACATGATCGCCAGGAGCAACATCTTATACTCCATGTCAGCTATGACGATGAATGTTGTTGCGTATGTGGGATTGGCCACCGCTTTATTAGCAGCAACCATTGCACTGAAACAAAATGATATTAAGAAAGTGCTGGCCTATTCAACAGTCAGCCAGTTGGGCTTTATGTTCCTGGCACTGGGAACAGGCAATTATGTAGCGGCTGTATTCCATGTGATGACGCATGCCTTCTTCAAAGCTTTGTTGTTCCTTGGCAGTGGTAGTGTGATCCATGCGATGGGAGGAGAACAGGATATCCGCAATATGGGCGGGCTGAGTAAAAAACTAACGATCACTTATGTTACTTTCCTGGTTGGTTGTATTGCTATTTCAGGCATACCTCCTTTCAGCGGATTCTTTTCCAAGGATGCGATCCTGCTGAGTGCATTCGAGCATAATAAGATATTATACGGCATTGCATTATTCACAGCCATGCTGACTGCTTTCTATATGTTCCGTTTATTGTTCATGACTTTCAGCGGAAAATTCAGGGGTACACAGGAGCAGGAACATCATTTGCATGAAAGCCCGGCTGCTATTACCATTCCATTGATCATTCTCGCTGTTCTTTCCATAGTGGGTGGTTTTGTTGCTGTACCGGAAGCGTTGCTGCATGGCGGTGACAGGCTGGGAG
Organism: uncultured Bacteroidota bacterium; assembly: GCA_902826165.1. Lineage (GTDB taxonomy): Bacteria > Bacteroidota > Bacteroidia > Chitinophagales > Chitinophagaceae > CADEDV01. The sequence goes on along the minus strand of CADEDV010000039.1, from coordinate 2,030 downwards.
AGTTTTTGGCACCGGTTATTGCACCTGTAAAACATGCGAACCCGGTTTCACATAAAACTGAATATGGCCTGATGGCATTGTCAACCGTTGCGGTGCTGTTTATGATCGTTTTTGCGTGGATGAAATTCCGCAATTACCAGCGTACGGAAGCTACGGGTTTTGGAAAAGTACTGGAGAATAAATGGTACGTGGATGAATTGTATGATAAAATAATTGTAAACCCGCTGCACAAGTTTGGAGGATTCCTGAAATCGGTGATCGAGAAATCGGTGATTGATGGTTTGGTGAATGGAGTGGGTAAAGCAGTGAACTACGGAGGCCGCCAGCTTCGCTTGCTGCAAAGCGGCCAGGCAGGCAGTTATGTGTTGCTGATGGTGCTGAGTATGCTGCTGGTTTTTGTAGTGCAATTCTTTTTGAGAAAATAACTGGTTATAGAAAAATAATATGATCCCTGTTTTACTGATACTGCTTCCTTTAATGACCGGCCTGGTAACATTCTTTATTAAAGATGAAAAGACAGCCCGTTCCTGGGCATTACTGGCATCAATAGCCACCCTTGCTGTCTCATTGCTTGGCCTGACGGTAATGAATGATGACACACACCTGTCTCATAAGGCACAATGGTTACAGACGATTGGCAGCAGCTTTTCTGTAAAAGTGGATGGGATGGGTCAATTACTTTGTTTACTGACCGCTATTTCCTTTCCCCTGATCTTTGTAAGTACCTGGCACAGCAACTATAAAAAAGCAAATAACTTTTTTGCACTCATGTTACTTGGACAAGCAGGCCTGATGGGTGTTTTTGTAGCCATGGATGCCTTATTGTTTTATTTCTTCTGGGAACTGGCACTGATACCGATGTATTTCCTCGCTTCTCAATGGGGTGGTGAAAAAAGGATCAAAGCAACTTTCAAATTCTTTATCTATACGTTTGTCGGATCGGTATTGATGTTGATAGGCATTTTATACCTGCAGTCCCAAACACCGGATCATTCTTTTGCACTACAATCATTTTACAACCTTAGTTTGCCTGGCAGCACCCAGTTCTGGGTGTTCTGGTTATTCTTTGTTGCTTTTGCTATAAAGATGCCCATCTGGCCCTTCCATACCTGGCAGCCGGATGCCTATGAACAATCACCAACAGCCACTACAATGGTGCTGAGTGGGATCATGGTGAAAATGGGTTTACTGGGGGTGATCCGCTGGTTAATACCTGTATTGCCAATTGCATCTTACCAAAACGGAGATATGGTGATGTCAATGGCAGTGGTGGGTATCTTATACGCATCGCTCATTGCTATCCGTTCTGATGATATCAAACGCCTGATCGCTTATTCTTCCATTGCGCATATCGGGCTGATGTGTATGGCACTTTTTGCAGAGAACAAAAGTGGTATGCAGGGAGTGATGATACAAATGTTCAATCATGGTATCAATATTATTGGGTTGTGGATCATGGTGGAAGTGATAGAACGTCAATACGGCACCCGTAAATTATCCGAGCTTGGGGGTCTGGCACAAAAGGCACCGGTGATGGCCATCTTTTTTGTGATCGTGGCATTGGCTAATATCGCCTTGCCGCTCACCAATGCATTTGCAGGTGAATTCCTGATGTTTAATAGTTTGCTGTCTGCCAAAACCTCTTATCTCTACGCTATTCTTTTTACCGTATTTGCCGGGTTGGGTATTATCCTTGCCGCCGTGTACACACTGAATATGATCCGCAAGATATTTTTTGGAGAACTGACAGCTGTAACAGCTAATGCACAGGATATAAAACTGAATGAGAAACTGGTAATGGGTATCATTGTGATCCTGGTATTCTGGTTTGGGGTGTACCCGCAGGCATTGTTGAATATTACAGATGAGCTGTCACAGGCACTGGTCAATAAAATGGAGATTAGTCATTTATTACGCAAGCAATAAGTAACAGGTTGTATGAACGCATTAATTCTTTCGGCTGTTTTGGGTGTTGTTATGATGTTCAGTGGTATACTGCTGAAACAGAAGAGTGCTATCCGCAACCTCGC
>CADEDV010000038.1:30991-32415 GCA_902826165.1 uncultured Bacteroidota bacterium | reverse complement strand
CTTCTCCAAAGAATAACACATCGGCATTGGCCATATCGGCCACGATCTTGTCAATAGAAACTATTTGTTGGGTCCTTGTATCGTATATCTTGTAATGAACCGCCATGCTGTCCTGGGCGGTAACGGAAAAACTAACGAGGCAGGCAATAACCAGGCTTAACCATTTCATAGTGGCAATAATTTGGATGAAAGTATCATTTGTTTTTTTATCCGGGGCAGTTGCAGGGGTTTTTCTTCACCGGCTGTAAGAAAATGTAGCATTTTTATTTAGCAGCATTAAAACCAATCTGCCTGACCTCACTGATCTGTATAATGGGCTGGATATTGGTATAGTTCTTAATGTCATTCACTACGGCATCCCTGTTTTGTGCTATTGCCTTATTATAGGCAACGATATCCTTCACATAAAAATAACCAACAGCGAGGTAAGGAACCGGGTCAGCTGGCGTTCTGCCGGCGATGCCGGTATCAATTTCATAGAATTTTAGGTTGCTGCCCAACAACCCCGCTACCATCGGCATGTGTTTTTTTTCATAGTAGTCCATGTCAAAGGTTTTGCCTTCTCCGTTGGGGTACAGAATGGCGACTTTGAATAATTCATTGCCCGGTGCGGATGAATGTATCAGCTGACTGGTTTTACAACTTGCCAGGCCGAAAAAAGCGAAGAGCAGCAGGAGAAAATGAAATTTAGTTGCCATATGGTTTGTTTTACATTTTTAATGGCGGCCAGGGGCCGGGACTGTGTGCAGTTAAAAATCATTTTTCAACCCGTATTTCACTATAAATTTTCTAAAGTAAATAGTGTTGGATACATCTTTTAATTTATTGGCAGCTTCCTGTTGTAATTCTTCGGCGGTATATTGGGTCACATAACAATGTAAAGCTTCTATGGCTTTCTTTTCATCTTCCGGGGTAAAGCTGATTTTTACATTAACATACTGTTCGTCTATGTAGCCACCGGGGTCCACCGATTCCATCCCTTTTTTCCAGGCAAAATGATACAGCGGGTATTTTTTCACCCAGCCTTCAGCAAGCAGCAACTCTGTTACGGCAGCACCGACGACAATATGTTCGGAATGATGTGTATCACCATCGGGGCCGGCTGTAATGATGACATCAGGGTTGATGGAAGGTATTTTAACTTTTAAGGAGTCCAGGAACCGCTGGTGTTCTTTAAAATACTTACCGGTTCCGATTTTGGTATCCAGCCGTTCGATGCCCAGGAAGATGGGCGGCTCGGTGCCCAAAATTTTACAGCCGCAGGCGGACTCTGCCCTTCGCAGTGTGCCCAATGAATCCCCGGCAGGAATTGTAGTGACCCTTGTCCCGTCTTTACCGTCAGTAGCAATGATGACAAAAACCTTATTTCCCAGTCTTGCATATTTGTGCAGCACTTCGCTGATCGCTGTTTCATCATCAGGATG
>CADEDV010000038.1:27098-30891 GCA_902826165.1 uncultured Bacteroidota bacterium | reverse complement strand
TAAGCAGACCGCAGATAGTTGTGTTTGGTCAGCACCCGTTCAATCGTTTCATTTCTTGCCCGGAATGTTTCCCAACTGGTTCGTCCTAACAGGTAGTCTGACACAGTTTCAAACCTAATTCCAAACTCTCCGTTGTCCGTAGCGACAATTGCTGTATCATCGAGATGGTTCATCACGACATCAAAATAACTAAATGTGCTTCTGTCCAGCATTTCTTTAAGTGCTGTCGCTCTTAAAACCGGGTTTTCTGATTTGCCCAGGCGTATTAATTCGTTATCGGTGATACTTTCCATTTGTGAATTGTCGTGGTACGTAACAATTCCTTTTGATACAATAGTAAAGAGGAATGGCTGAAGGGATTTCCTGAAGCCCTTTATGGCATACGTATGACCTGATTCGTTTGTACAAGAAACAATACAAACAAGCAAAGATAGAAGCAGGAGCTGTTTTAGTCTGGTCATAAGGAGTCGATAGTGAGATGAGCCGAACCGGGAGTTTCCACAAATGGCCCCCAAGGATTTCTAAACTTAATAGGTCTTTTCACCCATCCTGACTGACCTACTGTTCGGTTGTTGGTGAGAAACACCAACAACGGCGTAGCGTAAAAGCCGTCGTTTGAAAGTTTTTCTACAATTAAAGCAGGCATAGTGCGGTTTGTAATTTGACATTGCATATCGGCACACTTTCGTTCAATTTTAATTTAAAAAATCAGTCCTATTCAATAAATTATCGGTCTGCTGAATCGTAAGAAATATCAAGTTTTGGTTGATTTTTTTCACAGTTCATGTTAGCGGCAGTTTATCTTTTTTCTATAAAGTTTACTATACTAATTACTGTTATTGTTCCCATAACACACACTTCTGCAACTGTCTTCACCGTTTCAGTCCTGTGGGTTACAGCATTTGCTAAATCTATAGCATTTTCGGCCATGTCAATAGCTGCCTCTGCAAATTTCCGCAGTTCTGAAGATGAGTCACCAACTAGTTCAGCTTTTATATATGAGTGTAATTGATTTTTATATTTTTCAGCAGATACGTCGACTATTTTGTCTGCAGGTTTATGTTTTTCAATATTAAATACAATATTAGCCGTCTGTTGAAGAATATGTCTTGCAGAGTTGCCAATATTTTTTATATCTAAAGCATTATGACTTTTTTTTAGTTGCTCTATAAGTTGGTTCTGAGCTTTATTTAATTCTTCCCACTCGGTTGTAATTGGGCGTATTTCGGAGTTGTAAACTTCTAACTTACTATAGTCAGGTAATATTTTTAAGTCATGGATACTAGAATTTGTGAGTTCATGAATGTCTTTGATTAAAATGTCTTTTATAGTTTTGAGGTCTTTAAAATTTTTTTGATAAACTTCCGGTTGTGTAAAGAGTGTTACAGTATAACCGGGAAAACCTCTTGCCATAAGATATTTGGTTTCCTCTTCAAAGGAAAACTTTGAATTATCAACCAAATCTTTAAGCCACATTCTACTAAGATTTGGGTCACTGCAAATATTTTTCAGTAAAAAAACTACTTTTTCAAAGTCTAAAATCTGTTGCATATTAAATTGCCGCTAACGTTTTCGGGCTTTGCGTTCGGGCGGGTTTCGGAGCACAAAGTTTCAATTTATTACTAATGTTCATTCGATGCACAAAGCTCCAAGTTTAAACGTCACCCCGCCCGAACGTAAAACCCGAGTTACCGGCTGGCATACTGTATGTTCGCAGTTGTTTTCTCGTCATTTTGCTGAGTTAATTTGCTCCTTAGAAACAAAAGTCAGTTTAGACTTCACTTTGTCGGTTCGCTTGTCCTTGAAATAAACCTTAAATCCAATACAGTTGTCCTCCGTTACATTCACAAAGTTGTTTGTCACATTGGCTATTTCAAATATGAATTTCACTTGGTCGCCACGATTAAAATTTCTAATAGTTACCGAATACTCATTGTCTTTAAGTAATTTCTTTTTGAATTTATCAGCTCCCGTCTTTGAAATATCAGAATGCTTGAGAATTTTTGCGGTCGCATCAAACTCAAAAATCACTCTAAATTCTTTGTGGTCGGAATTTGTGGTATTAATAATTAGGAACTGCTTAGTATATATGTTGTTGTGAATAACGCCTTCCTGAATGCTAATTGGAAGTTTGGACATAATATCCTCGTCAATATAGTGGCAGTCCATTTTTTGAATTCTGCCCTTATACATGTTGTAAAAAACTGTCAAAATTGCCCCGCCTACACCCCCAAGTAAGTATGGGAGAAACTTCATGAATACTTCTCCCATAGTTAGTCAAAATTTATGTTAGTAATGTTGCCAAATGAGTCTTGTTGAAATGTCCCAAGCCGTGCACTAATACCTACCTGACTACACAAGTTAGAAGCAACATTTTTGTAATTGCTAGGAACAAGAATGTAAAAAGTTGCAGTAATTTCATTAGCATATTTTTTCCATTGATTTGTTGCTTCAGCAAGATTGATACTGTCGGCGGTTTCAACTTCAATTATAAACTCTACAGTTGTCGTGCCTTTTGTGGTCATAATAATGTCAGGATAGTTGTCGCCTATACCTGCATTTTTGTTTCCACCTGGATTTTCATAAATGTCATAGTCCTTTTGATTAAGGTAACTCCGTGCTGTTGAGATTACTCTGTCGTGTAAGGACTGATTATTAAATTGTCTGTATGCCATGTTCAAATTTATTATAATAGTTCATATTTTGCACAGTCGCTTAATGCTTGCCGCTAAATCGTTAATTGACTTCACCGCTGGGACGTTTTCATATTTATTATCGTTACAAATTGGTACCAGCTATCTCTAAATTTAATAAGTCTTTTCCGTCCCGCCACCAAAATCCAACTAAAAAAACCCTTAGCTAGATGGCTAAGGGTTCAACGCTAAATTATTTATCGCAATTAATTACTGAACCGCATCACCCTTCCCGGTCCGCCGCCGCTCTGCTGCATATCGCTCATCATCTTATCTCTTTCTTTATTGAACTCGGCGGCGGTATACCGTTTTTTGCCGGTGGGTTCTTTAATGGAAGCAATATCTGCTTTGGGGTCAATGGATAAGGCTTTAAAAGTTTGCTGGCCTTTATTAATATCCACCTCCAGGATCAGGCCGGGTAACTGTCCCTGGTATTCGGCCGGTCCGGCAGCCACCGGAATAGCACTGGTGATCCAGGCCACTACCAATACGGTATCGTTGATCTCCTTGCGTTCCATTTTGCCATTGTCCATATTCATCTGCATCCGCTTTCTTGTCTGGGTGGCTTCCGCCTTCATACAGGTATGCCCGAGAATGGTCTTTGTTTCGCCGGTCATTTTCCATTTCATCGGGCGGGTGCTGTCGTCAATGATAAAGACCTTGTCGAACAGTTCTCTTTTTTCCACCTTGGTGCCTTTGTCAAAATTGGTATAGACCACATCACTGGAACCGGCGGAAAAAGTGCGGATCTGCATACCACCATCGGCGCTGGTAAAACTGCCGTCATCTTCATTCTCCTGTTCAGCCTGGCGCCAGAGAGATTGGTTATTGCCGAAGGTCAGTTCAAATTTATCTGTTCTTGTTTTGGGGATCATGCGTTCCATTTCATCATTCATGCCGGCAAAACTGATCTGTACCTGCACGGTTCTTTCATAGATCACTTTTCCTTCTTTTTGTTGTGCAGTAGCGGCCATAACTGCAAAAAGAGCACAACCGAGGATAACTGTCTTTTTCATTGTTGTTGATTTTGCTCCAAAACTAAAAGGCCGGAAAGGGAAAGCAGGTTAACCCACCTTTCATTAAGGTTAATAAAGGTTAAC
>CADEDV010000038.1:25337-26998 GCA_902826165.1 uncultured Bacteroidota bacterium | reverse complement strand
ATATTAATGATGATCGCCATTCTCGGCATCTGCGGCTTCCAGGGCTACTGGCTGAAGAATAACTATGACCGGGAGAAACAGAATCTCGATATTAAAACAGCGGCCGCCTTTCGCCAAACTATTTTGCAACTGCAGGCAGGCAAGCTGCAATTAGAAACGATCAGTCTCAGCTTTGATACCACGAGGATGGCAGGGGTAACGATCTCCAATTCAAAAAGCAGTACCCGGCGTATCAGCAGGCCGTCTTCTCCCTCTGAACCAGCTATCTCCCTGCTGAACCTGATACAGGAAAAATTAAAAGATTCATTGCGAAGGGATACCGGCATGATCATGCTGATGCGGGGGAATAATGATTCACTGGTACGCAGGATGATCAAAGACAGCAGCGGGAGGATACGGACAGTGATCCATTCAGTGGGAATCAGTAAGCGGATTGATTCGCTTATTCCCAACCCTGAAGCGATACGAAGCATTCATGTTGATAAAAGAGATCCTTCAACGGCTGGTAATGTAACGATCACTTACAGCAGCGAGACCAGGAAGATACCTGACTCCGCTTTTTCTTTTAAAAGAAAGACCGGCGATAATGTGTTTATTGAAAAGGAAATGATGGATATGCCAACAGCACCAGGTGTAGTGGTTGCCGCACCGGGTCAAAAAGATCCCGGCGAAAAATCAGTCTTCCGCTTTTTATATGATGTGGATTCCCTGTCGCAGAAAGATTCGGTTACGCTGGAAGAAATTGATTCGGCTTTTGCTAAGCGGCTGAAGGAGGATAAGATTGCGGTTGGTTTTGCAGTGAACCGGTTAGACAGTATGCAATCCGTTCCTGCTAATGCGGTGACGCTTGGTTTTTCAAAGCCCACGCATTTTACGTATACGTTGCAGGATACCTGGAGCTATATGCTGGGCCAGTTAAAACTGCCGATATTATTTTCGTTACTGCTGGTAAGCATCACCATTGCATCTTTTGTACTGCTCTACCGCAATATGATGCAGCAAAAAAGACTGGCCGACCTGAAGAATGAATTCATCAGCAATATCACCCATGAATTAAAAACACCGATCGCTACCGTGGGAGTGGCTATTGAAGCACTGAAGAGTTTCAATGCCATTGATGATCCCCGGCGCACCAAAGAATACTTAGATATTTCACAGAATGAATTGCAAAGGCTGAACCTGCTGGTGGACAAAGTGCTGAAGTTGTCCATGTTTGAAAAGAAAGAGATCGAGCTGAAATACGAACTGCTGAACCTGGCTGATGTGGTGGACGAAGTAGTGGCGTCGATGCGGTTACAAACAGAAAAGTACCGGGCAACAGTAACGGTGAATGCCGAAGGTGATTGTACCTTACAGGCAGACCGTTTGCATCTGCTGAGTGTGGTGTTCAACTTACTGGACAATGCACTGAAGTATGGCAAGGAAAATCCTGCGGTGCAGATCAGCCTTGAAGAGAAAGAGCATACCATTGAACTGAAAGTGGCGGATAATGGTATCGGCATCCCTGCAGAATATAAGGACAAAGTGTTTGATAAATTCTTCCGCATTCCCCATGGTGATACGCATGATGCCAAAGGATACGGATTAGGGCTCAGCTATGTGGCGCATGTGGTGAAGAAACACAAGGGAACCATTACCGTGGAAAGCGGAACCGGTACCGG
>CADEDV010000038.1:0-25237 GCA_902826165.1 uncultured Bacteroidota bacterium | reverse complement strand
AAGATGTGGTGAAAGGATTTTCACTGGGTGGTAATGACTATGTCCGCAAGCCCTTCAGCATGGAAGAGCTGATCGTCCGTATACAAAGTTTGTTGCGTAACAAAGCAGAAGGAACCACCAAACTAACCGGTGATACCGTTTCCTTCGGAAAATATACTTTCCAGCTCAATCGCCAGGTGCTGGCCAATGGCAAAGAAGAAAGAAAACTCTCTTACCGGGAAAGTGAATTGCTGAAATTATTATACGAGAACCGTTCAACGGTGATCGACCGCAAAGACATCCTGAATTTATTATGGGGTAATGATTCCTTCTTCAACAGCCGCAACCTGGATGTGTATATCACCAAGCTCCGCAGTTATTTAAAAGATGATCCTTCGTTAGAGATCATTACCATCAAGGGAATTGGTTACCGTTTTGTGACGGTATAATATCAGTTGACCGATACGGTCTTCGCTGCTGCATTATTCTGTAATAAAATAAAACGGGAATAATTGGCCAGCGGAATGATCCTTCTTATTTCTCCCTGCACCGGCAAACCGGATGGCAGTACCGCTTTGAAATTGCCTTTCCCATCACCCTTTAAGAAGATGGAGGCCATTGCATCATAATTACCGGTGCCGATATCAGGATCGGAACTGTTGCCCGCAGCGATAATGTCTTTGTGTCCGTCTTTATCCATATCTGCAATAACGATATCATTGATAGTGGAAAGCTGGGCCATTTCAGGGAAGGCTACAAAACGAAATTGATTATTGCCTTCATTGATGAAAACACCGGATTCAAAACAATTGGCCGTGTAGATATCCATTCCTTTTTTCTGTTCTTCTGAAAAAATTTCATCGAGTGTTTTACCGGCATAGTACCGGTAGCGGATGAATTTTTTCCGCATAAACGGCATCTGGTCGATCAGCTGGTCCCGGTGATACATAGGATAACATTTGCCGTGTATATAATAACCGAGCACCGCATCATAACTGCCATTGCCATCAAAATCTTTGGCATACACTTTACAAGGCTCTTCGAGGGAGGCGGTGATCTTTGAGTTCAGTCCCCGGTTACCGGTAATGATATCAATGTCACCATCCTCGTCAATATCATCCAGCATAACGGTATTCCACCAGCCCTTGATGTCACCCATTGCAATGGTTTTGCTTTTCCCCGAAATATCTTTTATACTGACACTGCTTTCTTTTTTTACCAGTTTACCTTCCTTCATTTCAAAAATCATTACGGGCATCCATTCACCGGCAATGACCAGTTCGTCCATGCCATTCTGATCGGTATCTGCCCAGCCTGCGTAATTCACGATACCGGTGGCGGCAAGACCGGGAGCAACAGCAGCCGTTACCTCTGTAAAAATGCCTTTGTTATTTTGCAGCAGTATATTCTTATCATGCTGCGGAAATTTTCCGGGCATCACCCCGCCGCCGATGAAAAGATCGGGATCGCCATCCTTATCATAATCAACAGTCAGTACAAAAGAACCATTGGAATTCTCTTTGGGTAATGCAGTAAGTGAACGGGTAAAATTGCCTTTGCCATCATTGAGATAAAGCCGGTCCTGGTATAAGCTATTGCCAGCAGGGAATTCGGCACCACCACTTACTACGTAGAGATCATTGTCCTTGTCGCCGTCTGCATCAAAGAACACTGCAGCAGCATCTTCCGCCGCCTTGTCTTTGGTAAATACAGGGATTTGTTTTTTTACAAAACTTCCATTGCTGCTTTGTAACAGTAAGGTTCCTTCCGAACCGGCAGCACCACCGATATACATATCTTCCAGTCCGTCGCCGTTCACATCGGCTTTGGCATAATAGGGTCCCTTGCGGCTGCATTTGTAAGGGATCAATGGTTCTCTTTTAAAATCGATGAAATCATTTTCTTTATGCGTATAGCTAAGACTGTTTTGTTTATCAGCCGCTGAAAAGACGGTAGGTAGTTTATATCCTTCCTGTAAAATGGGTTGGGCATCTTCTTCATACAAAGTAAGCACCTGGTTTGTGGGGCTATGTTCAAGAATGATCTGTTTACCCGAAGGAAAAATGATCTCCGCTTTGAAAACCACGGAATCTTTGCCGGTTCCGAAATGTACATAGTGCTCAACACTCGACATATAACCCCGCTGCGGATCAAAACGCTGTAGCTGTATGTTGCCGTCTTTATCAAAGAGTTTTACCGTTGTTCCGTACAACTCCTGTTGTGTTGTTTTATTTTTTAATAAACGAAACCGCAGGTAATGATTAGCCGTTAGTTCATTACTGTTGTTCCGCAATAAAAAAGCTTCATCGGCAATATTGTTGACGATAAGATCCAGGTCGCCGTCATTATCCAGGTCAGCATAAGCAGCACCGTTGGAAAAAGAAGCCGGTGCATCACTCCATTGGTCAGAATAGTTATCCAGTTTTAAGCTGCCGTTATTACGGTAGAAATAATTCTTCACTTTCACCTGCGGTATCTTTTCAAACCATTCATTCAGGCTCATGGATTTTCCCTGCGCAAAAACATTTTTGATCGAATCCAGAACAAACTCTTTGTAGTCCCAGTCGGATACATCCCGGAACATCCCGTTCGTGATATAGAAGTCTTTCCAGCCGTCGTTATCCAGGTCAGCAATGAGGGGAGCCCAGGTCCAGTCGGTTTCCGCGATATCGGCATAATAAGCAATATCACTGTAGGAGCCATTGCCGTTATTCAGTTGCAGCACATTATGGGTGTACTGGTAATACATACCGAATTTCAGCATCAGCTGGAATTTATCATAGTTCAAATGCCCGACGAATAATTGTTTTTGCCGTACCGGTTCTTCAATGGCCATGTCCGCCACAAAAAAATCTTCCAGCCCGTCGTTGTTGAGATCACTCATATCAGCACCCATAGAAGAAAGAGGAATATGCGGGAAATAAGCAGATAGTTTTTCACTGAACGTTCCATTGCGGTTATTGATATAGAGATAATCCGGTTTTTTAAAATCATTCGCTACATAGATATCAGGCCAGCCATCCTGGTTAAAGTCAGCCATCGTTGCACTCAGTCCAAAAGCATAGGTGGAAATACCGGCTTTTTTACTGATGTCTTTGAATGTACCATTTTGGTTTTCATACAAACGGTGACTGACATACATCCGGCTGGTATCATCAATCATCAGCATCTTGCCTTTTTCCATTTTTGCATTCACGAGCATGGCAGAAACAAACTCGCCGGGCTGGTTGATGAGAAAGGCATCCATATCACCATCCTTGTCATAATCCAGGAAATAAGTTTGGGTGCTGTGGCTGCCGTCTGCTAATCCCATTTCGCGGGCCTTATTGCTGAAGCTGCCGTCCCGGTTATTGATATAAATAATTTTTTCCCTGTAGTTGGGATCAAAGGGACCGGATTTGGAAGCCACGAGATCCAGCCATCCATCATTGTTTATATCGATCATGTTCACACCGGTCTTGAGGCCCAACTCACCGCCAATGCCGGCTGTTTCAGAGATATCTTTGAATTTAAAATCACCAAGGTTGAGATAGAGTTTGTTGAAACCGGTGGCGGCAGAGAAATAAATATCCTGCAACCCGTCATTATTGATATCACCCACTGCTACTCCGTTGCCGATATAGAGATACTCATATTTATAATAATAAAGATTGGCATCTTCGATGATATCATTACGAAATGTAACCCCGCTGTAAGAAGAAGGCACAACGCTGAATAATTTTTTAGCCGCTTGTTCCTGTGCAACGACACTGGTACAATAAAACAAAATAGCAATAGTGTATAACTGTTTCCGCATACTGTTTATTTAGCTGGCGGCATCGTTTGGCCACAGGTTTTTACCACATGGTTCCCGATCAGTCTTCCCTGTGTGATGCTGATGCGGGCGGTCTCCGGATAATGAATACCTCCATAGACACGGCTCCAGGCCGATTCTTCTGCGGCAGCATAGAAGGATTTAAAAGACCGTGGTTTTATATTGAAAGGTATTTCTGTATTATCGGTAAATGCATAGTTAGCTCCCAGCAATCGGGTCAGAACAGCAGCAGCGGCATTGGAGATCACGGCATGACCACTGGTAAATTCAGGAAAGGGAGGCGTTTGTATCAGCGGCACCCATTTCTCATCAATATGATTATTGATCACAGTAACAGGCCGGATCAGGTCGGTCTTGTATTTTTCATGCCAGCAACTGATAAAGGCGTCAAAGAGTGCAATGGAAGTAAGTGCATAGGCCTGTGCCGCTTTGACCAGTGAAATATTTTTTTCCATGCAGGCCTGCCGGGTAATCATGATCCAGTGGCCGCCGGGAGATACTTTGTGTATATAATAAGTAAGATGTCCTTCTTCCACCGACACATTCGGATTATCATCCCAGTACCAGGCAATTGCTTTTTTTACACTGTCTAAGGTGTTGACGATCGTATAGACCTCCAGTACATTCTTATAAAAAACAGATTGTTTGGATAAGCTGAACACTAATTTTTTGGAAGGAGCAAATTGTGCCGGAGTTCTCATGGTCATTGGGCGGATGGTTCCCCAATGCGGTTCCAGGGCCTGTGCAAAATCAACCGGGGTGGGTTGCCAGGTGCCGTGTTTGCTGGAAGCCAGGTAACGCATCAACCCTCTTGATTCGAGGTAATGATCGTTGCGTATCCATTTGATGATCGTATCAGCCACTTGCTTCCCGTATTGTGCTGAAGTAATAAAAAGACTGCTATCCATAATAGCTTTCATGGAATCGGAGAATGTATTGCGCCAATCTTCCAGTTTATATTCAGAGCCAACCAGGCTTTGTGCCACATAAGAAAAGGAAATGCTGGCGGCGATATAGTAATCTGTTTTTTGATCCGGTGCGGGGAGGGCTTTAAGCCCGTTCAGTTTGCCGGCCAGTGAAGGAAAGGAAGGATTTTCCCGGCGGATACATTCATAAAAAGCAATATTGGGATAGGTATAGATGCGGCAGGCCACCGGTGGGGTAAACAGGTCATCCATCACAGTATTAATGAGCAGGCTGTTCAGTTCATGTAATGTCTTTTCCCTTGATTGGGAAGCAGCAGACAGTGCAGTAATAGTTAAGAGGCAGGTTATAATTATCCTGCAACGTTTTAGCAGACAAAGCATGGTTGGTAAAAGATTCTGTTTTTAAATTTACGGTTTATTGTTCAATTGAGTAAGCCCGGGCGGTGTAAAAGAAAAGCAACGTATATCTTTGTTCACCTGACAAGTAAACTATTTCCGTGATCTGTACAGCAAAACAAATTTTTACGGGTGAGCAATGGCTGAATAATCATGCTGTTGTTGTTGATAATGGATTGATACAGGATATCATTCCCTTGCCAGCGGGGGATGCAGCAGAAGCGGTTCAGCATTTTGATAACTGCATTATTGCCCCGGCCTTTATGGACCTGCAGATCTATGGTGCCTATGGTAAACTGTTATCCGTTTTTCCTGAAACCGATGCATTATATAAACTGAATGAATACTGTAATAAAGGAGGTGCCCTGTATTGCCTGCCTACAGTAGCAACGAATAAAAGAGAAGTTTTTATCAATGCCATTGATGCAGTGAAAGCGTACTGGAAAGAAGGAGGCAAAGGGGTGTTGGGTTTGCACCTGGAAGGCCCCTGGATCAACCCATTGAAAAGGGGAGCCCATATTGAAGCACTGATCCACTCTCCCACTGTAGCTGAAGTACAAGAATTACTGGATTATGGCAAAGGCGTTATTAAAATGATCACTCTTGCCCCGGAAGTTTGCAACAAAGAAATCACTGACCTTATTCTTTCGTACGGCATCATCATTTCCGCCGGGCATAGCAATGCCAGTTACAGGCAGGCCAAAGAGGGTTTTGCCAATGGGATAACGACTGTCACTCATTTATTCAATGCCATGAGCCCTTTGCAGCACCGGGAACCCGGGCTGGCTGGTGCTGTGATGGATGATGATAAAATATTTTCCAGCATCATTCCCGATGGTTTTCATGTTGACTATGCAGCCATCCGGATCGCCAAACAGGTGATGAAAGAGAGATTGTTCGTGATCACCGATGCGGTAACAGATACGAAAGAAGGATATTACAAACATGCCATGAGCGGTGACAAATATGAGGCCGCCGGTATTTTAAGCGGATCGGCACTGACGATGATAAAAGCAGTAAGGAACCTTGTTGATAATAACGTGACCAGCCTGGAAGAAGCATTACGGATGTGCAGTTTATACCCGGCACAAGTGATGGGTATGGATAAAAAGCTTGGAAGAATTGAAAAAGGATATGAAGCTTCCTTCGTGATCCTCAATGAGCAACTGGAACTCGTTAAACTGGTCAGCTGATGCAGCCGGTAACAAAGCAAATATCTTTAGTGGTCTTTATTTTGCTTTTGCAAAGCTTTGTTGCCCACTCACAATCTTCAAGGGCACAATACCCGCCGGGTTTATCCAATTCTTATACGGGAGTAAATATAGGCGCAATCAATTATGCTTTTTCCAATGCACAGCTGGAACCCGGTTTTACCGCCCAATCCGTAAAAGTGCCGCATACGGCAGTACGAATAATTTTACTGGGTCACCAGTTCAATAAATACCTTTCTGCACAGATCAGTTATATGCGTCCCGTTGGCTGGGTGGAATATAAAAAGATCAACGCTGACCAATCCGATCATACGGTGTGGATGAACGTGGCAGGATTGACACTGGCTTCACAGCTTCCTTTGCATAAAAAAGTTTCCCTCTTTGGTGAAGCCGGTTTGGGTATCATCACCCGGAAAGGATTCAGTATAAATAATGTGCCGGTGGTAAAGAATGCGAATTACGCAACGGTACTGGCGGGTGCTGCTTTACAATACCATCTCAACCGTAAATGGGATCTGCAAATAAGTACAGCCTGGTCGCCTGCCAATCAAAAAGTAAAACAACCGGCTACTACTTTTCTTGCTGCCGGTTTTCATTATCAGATGCGGCCTTTGCCAAAAGAAACCGTAGAAAGAAATGCTAACAGCGGTTATATTTTTCCCAAACAATTCATCATGGCGGGTTATACCACGAATGGGTTGGGCTATGGTGTAAATGATTTTGCTTCCAAAGGCACCATTCCTTTTTTCTGGGGTGGTGAAGTACATATTCAACAGGGATTTACATTGAGCTACCAGCGGAATATCTTTCATACCCGTAAAGTCTTTGCGTTCGACTGGGCAGCGGGTATTTCCTTTTGGAAGAGCAGGGATAAAGCGGACAGGTTCATCACGGTTTCACTGTCGCCGGTCTTCCGGTTCACTGCTGTCCGCAGTAAACCGCTTGATCTTTTTATTGAATACTCCGTAGCCGGTCCCACCTGGATCTCTAAAAAGATCATTGACGATAAAGCCACCGGGCAGCATTTCACGTTCTATGATTTTATGGGCATGGGAGTATTCACCGGTAAAAACAGGCAACTAAATGCCAATATCCGGATCGCCCATTATTCCAATGGCAATATATACCCGCAGAATGACGGGCTGAAGATCCCGCTGACCTTTCAACTGGGCTATGTTTTCTGAGGATTAGTTGCGGGTACTAAAAAATTTTCCAACCTTTAGAGAGCAACCAACAATTTCTCCACCTAAACGAGCCAACGAACATGAAAAAGATTCTTGTCGTGGCAGCAATGTTTTTGATAACAGCAGCTGCCACCTACCTTGCTTCCTGCAACAACAATTCATCCACTATTTCAGCTGAAGACAAAGCAAAAGATTCCATTGCAAAAGTCATTGAACGGGGATCTTATTTAGCTAATAATGTGGCAGCCTGTATTCATTGCCACAGCAAAAGAGATTTCACCAAATATGCGGGCCCGAATACCCCCGGCTCTGAGGGCGGCGGCGGTGATGTGTTTGACCACAACATCCTCGATGCTATTCCCGGAACACTCTATGGAAAGAATATTACACCCGACCCGGAAACAGGGCTCGGCAGCTGGACAGATGAGCAAATAATGCGGGCCATCACACAAGGTATCAGTAAAAATGGCGATACACTTTTCCCGCTGATGCCCTACGCCAATTTCAACCGGATGGCAAAAGATGACCTGCTGAGTATTATTGCTTATCTCAAAACACTGAAGCCCATCAAAAACAAAGTACCCGATCGCCAGCTGATGATACCGATCAGTATGGCTTACCCGGCTCCTTTCTTACAACCTTCGGTGGATGGCAATACCCGCCCGGCGGAAACAGACCTGGTGAAATATGGTGAATACATTACCACGATGGCGGATTGCGGCACCTGCCACACGGCGTTTGTAAAAGGACAACCGGATATGAGCAAAGCTTTTGGCGGTGGTAATACTTTTCATATTGGCGATACCAGGGTAACATCGGCCAATATCACTCCCGACTCCACCGGTATCGGTGCATGGACTGAAGACATGTTCCTGAAAAAATTCACGATGTACCGGGAAGAGAAAGCCCATAACTATAACCCCGGGAATAAGAACAATGTGATGCCGCTGGTCTCTTATGCAGGTATGACAGATAGTGACCTGAAAGCGATCTATGCGTACCTGCGGACAATAAAACCGGTGAGTAATAAAGTAGAGAAATATCCGCAGTAGGAGATATCGCACAGAGGAATAAGAGAGAAAGAAATATATTCTCTTTTAGCTCCTTTACTCTGTGCGATTTTCTTTTGTACCCTCCAGTGGCTCTTTATCAAAGTACACATCTTTAAACAGCAGCATCTTCCACAGTTTGCGTTCATTCTCTCTCGGGAAACCACAACGTTCTGCAAATTCATTCGTGTCCTTATACGTACCGAAGAGTTTATCCCACAAAGGCAGATCGGAGAAATTGTATTTATGAACACCCAACTGGTGATGAATGGAATGCAGTTCCGGTGTTTGCAGGATATATTTCATCCACCGTGGTGACCTGATATTCGAATGATAATAATATTCACCCGTGGCGGCAAAGAAGTTGAGCCAGAAAGCCCCTTCCAGTGACGAACCCAGTACCGGGTACATAAGCAACGCAATTAAAAATGAATCGGCCAGTATCTCCACGGGATGTTTGTAAAACGAAGTGAGGGTCTCAATTCTCGACGGTGAATGATGCACCTGGTGAAAGATGACCCAGAAACCATTGGCATGCCGGATACGGTGCCACCAGTAAAAAAAGAAAGTGCTGATGAGCCAGCCGATAAAACCTTCCAGTATCGGTTGCTGTAAATTGGATAACTGAAACAACGATGAACCGCTGAGCCAGTTGAACCAGAGTTGATTGGTGCCAAAAGTGATACCGATCTGGAAAGCATTCACCAGCAGCACCCGGAAATACCAGCCCTTGCTGTTGGGCAGTTCCCGGCCGGGCACCACCCGCTCCCACACTAAAAAAATGATGGTTACAATAACGGTGCAGATGGTGGGCATCCATAAACTCATGTTGGTGGCTTTAGTAAGGGCTAAAGTAACAGAAGAAATGGAATGGGAGAATACCGGGAGCAGGGTAGCTGAACAGCCGGTTATTACAGGATCTTATGCAATATAATTTTGATCGCCAAAGTGGAGTCGGGCGACACGTTTGGAGGATAGAATTTCCTTTTCACCAATTCCGGCGGCGCAATTAATCTACGCACTTCACCCACCTGCATTCCTCGTAAGCCTTCATCCACACCATCGGTTGCCTGGTGCCCGCCGATCAGCACCTTAACAGGTGTGGTTGAGTTTTCATTTGAATAAAGCACCGTTCCATCGAGGTAAGACGTGGTTTCAAAGATCAGTACTTCATGTCCTTCTTTGGCTGTTGAGCCGCTGCCCTTTAGCAGAATTTTATACTTAAGCCCGGAAGCAGTTTTTATATACCCGTCTGCGGACGCTGATTTGGTTATTTTCTGCTGATTCGTACAACTTAAGGTTATGAAGGGAATTACTAAAGAATAAAAAAATTTCATGGCTAATGATTAAACGGGAAATACAGTAGTTGATTGATATCGTTTTAATATTTACAACTTTGCGTTCGGCACAGCCCTTAATTCTGACTATAGTTAGTAAATGTTTGTTTCGGCATTGTTTGTTCAAATATTTTACTGAGGGCATCAATATTATTTTGATATTCCTCCATAGTTATAATCCCTTCATTAAGAAGTATGTTAAAATTTGAAAACTGTGCATCATACGAAATGTACGAATTGGGAAGCCCATATCTTAATTTTAAAAAAGAATTTCTTTTCTCTATTACTATTTTTACAAATAATGCAACTTCATTTTCGTTTTTTGAAATCCTAAACTTAATAAACTTCCCCGTATTAGTTTTAAGAAAAAACACCTTTGGCCTCAAAAGAAAATAAGATAACAAAAAGGTTAGAGCTAACACTCCCCATATGTGATTTATGATATGATAATTGGTGTGATTCTTTAGAGAGTCGGCAAGAATTAAAAAATAAATAAGAGTACAAACGCCAGAGGAAATGAGCAATAAAGAAGATTTTTGAATATAAAAGAACCGGTCATTCTTGATGTTTTCAAAAGGAACATGCTCTTCTGTCGGCAATTTTGAATTTGCAAATGTGGTGATACTGATTCCACCTTGAGTGATTGTATAAATTTTTCGAGGATTACCAGTTATTTCTAGTGTGTCCATATATCAGGAATAGAATTGCGTACAGCACATAAATATAAACCACTATTGCTTATCACTACAGAAAAGTAGTCTGAGAAAAATCAGGCCACCGCCTCTTCTTCCCGCTTCCACTCCTTATCCATATAAAAAGTACCAAAGGGAATAATGGAAGAGATAAAAACTTTAAAACCCCAGCCAATGGATTTATGGTACTGGTCTTTTACCATATAAGCAGCAACAGCCAGTGCGACAAATAATACGCCGTGCAGGGTGCCGATAATGGTAACTGCTTTGGGCATATCGGCCAAGTATTTCAGCGGCATGGCGATCAGTAACAACACTAAAAAGGAGATACCTTCTGCAAAAGCAATCTTACGGAACCAGCTGTATGTTTTTTTCATAGACCCCAACCCCTAAAGGGGCTTTACACCCAACTACTGTTCAGAAGTTGAGCTTGTTTGTTTGATTAATAGTATTGAGCAGTCGGTAAAAAGGAAATTGTTTTCAACGCTGCCATAAAAAGAACTTAATAAAGATACAAGTATCTGCGACCTGAGTTCCCCCTTCAGGGGGACAGGGGGCTAATAATTGATCACTTGTTCTTCAATGGTTTCCGGAATTTCTCTCCACTCGTATTGCTGGTTTCGCAATTGCGGTTCAAAACCGGCTTCACGAATAGCATCCTGTATGGTTTTATAGGTGAAGCGATGCGGGGCACCGGCGGCACTCACCACATTCTCTTCGATCATGATGGAGCCAAAATCATTGGCACCGGCATGTAAACAGATAGAAGCGGTTTGTTTGCCCACGGTTAACCAGCTGGCCTGTATGTTCTTTACATTGGGCAGCATGATACGGCTCAAAGCGATCATCCGGATATATTCATCTGCCGTGGTGAGATTATGCACGCCGCGGATCTTGGCTAATAAAGTGTCAACATCCTGGAAGGTCCAGGGAATAAAAGCAAGAAAACCTTTGGCATCGGCTGGTTTACGGCTTTGCACTTCTCTTATTTTCACCAAATGTTCAAACCGTTCTTCGATTGTTTCCACATGACCAAACATCATAGTGGCGGAGGTGGTGATATTGAGTTTATGAGCTTCGTGCATAATATCAAGCCATTCCTGGGCTCCGCATTTGCCTTTGCTGATCAATCGGCGCACCCTGTCAATCAGTATCTCTGCACCGGCGCCGGGCAATGAATCCATACCGGCTTCTTTCAGCGCTTTCAACACTTCATAGTGGGTCGATTTTTCCAGCTTGGTGATATGCGCCACTTCGGGTGGCCCGAGTGTATGCAGCTTGATCGTCGGAAACTCCTGTTTGATCTGCCGGAAAGTATCTACATAAAATTGTAAACCCAGGTCAGGATGATGCCCGCCCTGTAACAATAACTGGTCGCCGCCATATTTCAAGGTCTCGGTGATCTTTTGCCGGTAGGTTGGCATATCGGTGATATAGGCCTCCGCATGACCGGGTATGCGGTAGAAATTGCAAAACTTGCAATTGGCGATGCAAACATTGGTGGTGTTGACGTTGCGGTCGATCTGCCAGGTCACTTTGCCATGCGGAACTTGTTTTTTGCGGAGTTCATCAGCAATGAACATCAGGTCCGTCAGCGGGGCATGCTGGTAGAGGTACACTCCTTCTTCTACGGAAAGAGCACCGAAAGCCGAAGCTTTATCATAGAGGTCGTTTAGCTGCATAGTTAATATTCGCTTTTATATCCCACTAAGGCACAAAGATCACAAAGATTGAAGCATGTTTGATAGCCAACTTAGCGACATCTTGTCTTTGTGGGAAGAACAAGTCCGGAAAGCGCAAAGTTACACCTGAATAACAGAAAACAGGCTGAACGGTTTTGCTCCGGGCACTCCTTCAACTAAATTTACCGGTGGGCCGGTATGAATGGCAAGCGGCCTTGCATCATTTTAGCCCTGTTTACTGTCCTGAATAAGAACGATTGCCGACCAAAAACCTTCGCATGAAAAAAATAGTATCCCTGCTAACTCTGTCGCTACTGTTTTTGCAGCAGCAAACAGTTGCCCAGGAAGAATTCATAGAACCACCTTCCCGCTTTCTTACCCGTATTCCCTTTACCCAGCTTACAGGTGGTATTGTGATCCTGCAGGCCAAACTGAATAATTTTCCGGACACACTGAATTTTGTACTCGATACAGGCAGCAGCGGTATTTCATTAGATTCAACAACAGCAGATTACCTGAAACTGAGTCCGCTGGCAACAGACCGTACGATCCGCGGTATTGCCGGCATCCGGAATGTACCCTTCTTATTTAACCAATCCCTGCTTCTTCCTAACCTGAAAGTGGATAGCCTAGATTTTCATGTCAACGACTATTCCATTCTTACAGCAGTGTACGGCGAACAGATCGATGGTATCATCGGTTATTCCCTGCTGAGCCGCTATATCATGAAGATAAATTATGACAGTATGTTCATTGATATCTGCAGCCGGGGTACCATCCGGTATCCCAAAGGCGGGTTCATGCTTAAACCATCAATTGGCAGCCTGCCTATTCAGCAACTGCGGGTAAAGGATGCGGCTACGATCAATACCCGTTTTTTATATGATATCGGTGCCGGTGTGTGTATGATGCTGTCCACCGAATTTGTTGCCGACAGTGCTTTGTTGAATAAAAAAAGAAAACTATTGTCCAAGGAAGGAGAAGGTGTGGGTGGCAAGATCGATATGTTTGTAACAGTGATCAAAGAAGTTAAGCTGGGGCCTTACCGGTTCCGTTCGGTACCCACTTATATTTTTGATGATGTTTATAACGTAACCTCTTATCCTTATCTCGGTGGTTTGATCGGGAATGATATCCTGCGAAGGTTCAATACGATCCTGAATTATGAGAAAAGAGATTTTTACCTGGTGCCCAATACGCATTTCAACGACCCTTTTGATTATTCCTATTCCGGTATTGAGCTCTATTATGTACAGGGAAATATCATTGTGGGGGATGTGGCTAAGAATTCACCAGCTGAGGCAGCGGGTTTGAAAGAGAATGATGTGGTGATCGCTGTCAATAATAATTTTTCACAGAACCTGAACCAATACAAGATCGCCCTGCAGGCACCCAATGAAAAGATCAAAATGATCGTCCGGAGAGACCTGGCTTTGAAAGAGATCATTTTTAAGGTCAGGAGTATCCGGTAGCAAATTTGCTTTTTCCTGTTTATAGCCCGAAGCTCATTTTTCGATAATTTTACCCCTTCGCCGGAGGCGACCAACTTTTACTTTCAACGACTGTTATATCAATTATGATTCAATTTGAAAAGTTCACACTGGCCAACGGGCTGCGGGTCATTGTTCACCAGGACCTCTCCACTCCTATGGCGGTTATGAATATCCTGTATGATGTGGGAGCCAGGGATGAGGACCCGGAGAAAACCGGTTTTGCCCATTTGTTTGAACACCTGATGTTTGGCGGCTCGGTCAATATTCCTGATTATGATGGGCCATTGCAAATGGCCGGCGGGGAGAATAATGCGTATACAACCAACGACCTGACCAATTATTACATTCAGTTACCGGCAGAAAATTTAGAAACAGCCTTCTGGTTGGAAAGTGACCGGATGTTATCACTGGCTTTTGGAGAGAAAAGTTTAGAAACGCAGCGTAAAGTGGTCTGCGAAGAATTCAAAGAACATTATCTCACCAAACCTTATGGTGATGTATGGCATAAGATGCGGGAGTTGGCATATAAAAAACACCCGTACAGGTGGATGACGATCGGTAAAGAATTATCACATATTGAAAATGCAAAACTGGACGATGTAAAAAATTTCTTTTTCAAACATTACCGTCCTGTCAATGCCATTATGGTTGTAGCAGGGAATGTGACTACAGAAAGAGTAAAGGAGCTGGCGGAAAAATGGTTTGGCGATATTCCTTCCGGTGAAAAATATAAACGCAACCTGCCGCAGGAAGCCCCGCAAAATGAAGAGAGAAAAATAGAGATCAAAGCTAAGGTGCCATTGGATGCTTTGTATAAAACATGGCATATCTACCCGCGGCTGGACCGGAGATATTATGTAACCGACCTGCTGGCCGATATCCTGAGTGGCGGTGGTTCATCCCGGTTATACCAGTCGCTGGTAAAGGAAAAGCAATTGTTCAGCAATATTGAATGTTATCATTTTGGCAGCAGTGATAATGGCCTGCTCGCTATTGACGGCAAACTGGTGAAAGGAGTGAAGATAGAAGAGGCAGAGAAAGCGGTGGAAGCCGAATTAGATAAAATGAAAAATGAACTGGTGCCGGAAGCTGAATTACAGAAAGTAAAAAATAAAACAGAAAGCCTCACTGCTTTCGAAGATATGAGTGTAATGAGCCGTGCCGAAAGCCTTGCCTATTATGAATTGCTGGGAGATGCATCCTGGATGAACTTTGAACTGGAAAAATATGGCACGGTAACCACCGAAGATATTTTACAGGAAAGCAGGAATATTTTCCGGAAAGAAAACAGTAACACTATTTATTACCTCTCGGATAACTGATACAAGCACTGATGAAAGGAACAACGACCCTGTTAGAAAGGAAAAAAGCCCCTGCTATTGTTGATGCAGTTAATTTTCATTTGCAATTAAAAGCTGCTGATCAGTTCACCCTGCGAAACGGCGTGGAAGTATATGCTGTGAATGCCGGTGCGGAAGAAGTACTCTCGCTGGAATGGGTCTTCTTTGCCGGTAACTGGCAGGAAGAACAAAACCTGGTGGCTGCTTCTGCTAATTTTTTGTTGCGCAACGGCACTTCTGCACGAACAGCCTTCCAGATCAATGAGCATTTTGAATACTATGGTTCTTACCTGAACCGGGCTTGTTACAATGAAACGGCGACGATCACTTTACATTGTTTGAATAAGCATATCCATGAACTGCTGCCGGTGGTGAAAGAACTGATCGTTGATTCCATCATGCCTGAAGAAGAACTGGCCATCTATAAACAGAATATGAAGCAGCGGCTGAAAGTAAGCCTGAAGAAAAGTGATTTTGTGGCCAGCCGCCTGATCGATGTTTATTTATATGGTGAACAACATCCTTACGGCAAATACAGCAAAGCAGAAGATTTTGACAGCCTGCAACGGGAACAGTTGCTTAAATTTTATGATGAGTATTACCGGAATGGTAAACTGATCTTATTTGCCGCAGGAAAAATTCCGGCGAACCTTGAAGCATTACTGAATGAACATTTTGGCGACCTGCCGAATAAACCGGTCACCTTAAAAGAAATAAAACCAGTCACAGCAGCGGAAAAGAAATTCCGGATCACGAATGACCCGGAAGGCGTGCAGGGTTCTATAAGAATTGCAAGGCCTTTTCCCAACCGGCATCACCCGGATTTTATAAAAGTGCAGGTGCTGAATGCATTGTTGGGTGGTTTTTTTGGTTCAAGGCTGATGAGTAATATCCGGGAGGATAAAGGCTATACCTATGGCATACATAGTTATTTGCAAAACCATATTCATGATTCGGCCTGGATGATCAGTACCGAGGCAGGTAAAGATGTTTGTGAAGCCACTATTGCTGAAGTGTATAAAGAAATGAAAGACCTGCGGGAAGAACTGGTGGACGAAGAAGAACTCCTGCTGGTCAGGAATTATATGATGGGGGGAATACTCGGTGACCTGGATGGGCCTTTTCAAATTATTGCCCGCTGGAAGAATATTGTATTGAACGGACTGGATGAGCAATATTTTTATAACTCCATCAACACGATCAAGACCATATCAGCGGAAGAGATCCAGATCTTGGCACAACAATACCTGAACCCGGATGATTTTTATGAATTAGTTGTAGTATAAACAATAAAGCCGGTCACTGACCGGCTTTATTGTTATAAGAGAGCAGGTCAGTTTTTAATGAATTTTTTTACGACCACAGTTGATTCAGTATAGACTTTTAGCAGGTAAGTTCCTTTGGGAAGAATGCTTACTGAAACAGGATGAGTGAGATTTACATTATTGCCTGTTAAAAGAACTTTGCCGGTAATTGTTATTATTTCAAATTTCATGACCGGTGAGCTGCTGCTGATCTGCAGGTTGTCTGTTACCGGGTTGGGATAAATGTTCAGGGTTGCCGACTGACCGTTCTTCCGGATAGTAATTACAGGGGAGAATTTTGCTGTTCTGTCAAGATCAAGAATACGCAGGCGATAAAATGATTTTGGACTATTGCCTGCAGCATTATCCCTGAATTCATATGTATTTCCGTTTGTGTTATTGACGGGAATTACTTCTCCTGCTCTTGTATAACTGATCCCATCAACCGATCTTTCAATTAAAAATTTATCCAGGTTATTTTCATCGGCTGTTTTCCATTGAAGCAGGTTGTAACTACTGTAAGAAGTACCGGAAAAACTCAGCAGGTTAACCGGCAACGTGGATAAATGACAAATTGTAACGGATCCATCCTGTGCGGTCGTTGTTAATACACCATTGGCTGTAAAGGAAGCGGTGCGGTTAGTAGCATCAGAAAAAGAGCCGCCGCCACCGGGAAACCCGCTTTCACCGCCACCTGCACCACCTGCATAACCGCCGCCGCCACCCGACTCCCGGTCATCGGCGCCACCACCACCACTCCATCCCCAACCTCCGGCAGCTCCGCCGGTACCAGCACCACCTCCGTTCCCTCCTGTAATGGATCCTTGCTGGCCACCTCCATAATTACCGGTTTTACCACCACCGGCTGAATTTAATCCGCCGCCGCCGCCACCACCATTATTATTGGCAGCACAAAATTCACCCGCAAAACCTCCGTTACCAGCAGTGCCTCCTCTTGAATCATTGATATGTTGTGTAGGGCAGGAAGTAGATGCATGCAGCGGGTTACCGTTTGTTCCGTCATTAGCAGCAACACCCACGCCGCCATTACCGGTATTATCCTCGCCACCGCCGGCACCTGCCACCAGTTTGAGCACTCCATTGATATATACAGCTGTTGAACCTCCACCGCCCGATTCAAAATCTCCATTGAGACCACGGCCACCTACCAGTATAGTTACAACCTGGCCGGGTACCACTGTATAATCAGCTTCAATAACGGCACCGCCACCGGCTGAATTAGTTGCTGAACTTGCTAATCCGCCGCTGGCACCTTGTGTTTTAATGGTGATACTGGTAATGCCAGCCGGAACGGTCCAGGTCTGCACTCCCCCGGTAAAACTAAAATTGAAGGATACTTTGCCGGAGCAGGAAAGTTGAGAATGGCCGGAAAGCGTTATAAACAGCAGGGAAAACAGAAGGGCAATGATTTTCATTGAGATATAATTTTCGCAAATTTAATAATTAAATGTAAACACTTATATAAAAATTATTAATAACCCTGTTATGCTGAACAGGCGGGGCTGGCTTCCCGTTCCTGGTGGCCTTTTATAGTTCTGTTTTTTTTACAAAAGAAAAGAGGGCCGGAGCCCTCTTTTAATAATCAGTCTGGTAGTCAGACAAATTTGGTCATTGAATGATCATATTAAATCGTTTCGCCTGTTCTTTGATTATTTTCTCCACCTGTGTTTCTAAAGTGGCCGTATTGGTATTCCCGGCTGCTTTGGCTCTTTCGGCAGCGATATAAGCCTCCCGCTTAATATTGATCTCACTGATTTGTTTTTGAACCAGGCTTCTTTCCTTGTTTTTTACAGCAACGATCTGCTTTAATTCCGTGTGGGTTTTGTTCTTCAAACTGTCCGGTAGTGTTTTCATATCCACCTTAGCAACAAAAGAACTATCAGCAGCCACTGCATCCAGCAGATCCCAACTGGAGTTATTGTATAATTGTTTATTTCCTTTAACAGCTGCTCTTTTTGCCATCGCTGCCTTATTCAACTGGTAATTATACTGATCCATTTGAGTTTGCCGGGCCACATTGGAGGCACCGGCAGATCCATAACCAATATAAGTTCCGTTAAGTTTATAGTTCAATACGTACAACGTACTGTCATAAGGAGTAACAATATCATCTAAAGCGGCATTGGGATCAATATTGGTAAAACTGCCGCTGCCGCATTCACCGCCCAGGTTCCAGTGTTCACGGACGCCCTGCATTTTATCACCACAATAAATGGTATTGACGATCACTCCTTTTTTACGGGCTTCTTCACAGGCTTTGGTGTACGTGATGCCGCCTTGTAAGAAATCTTCATTACCGGAAATAAAAATTACTTTATAACTGGCAGAAGAAGTATCCCATTTCAATTCACTCAGCGAGGTATAGATCACTTCGCCGCAATATTCCTGTCCGCCGTTAGTAGTTAGTTTAAAAAGATCCTGTGATAATTTATCCAGATCAGCGGTAAACGCAGATACCTGTTTTACATAACCATCTTTGACGGGGTTGCTATCCCGGCCATATTCATATAAGGCGATCTCGATCTGTGGTACCGCATCAGTACACTTCGCTTTTCCCATAACGGTTACCATATTCCAAAGCTGGGCTTTGGCCTGTTCTATCAGGCCATCCATACTATTACTCACATCCAGTAAAATAGCAGCCTGGATCTTTGGTCCTGTTTTATGAACAACAGGTCCTGGTGCTGGTGGAGTAGTTTGGTGGGGAGTAAGGGTGGAATCAAGGGCCGCTAATCCGAGAAAGATGGAAAACACGGCAACAGAGGGTTTCAGCAGCATATGCATAAGTGTTATTTTAGTCCAAGATGCCAATAGCCGGGGAATTTCACAATCACCCTGCCGGATTTTGTCATTGCTTTAACAGGTGACAGGACCTGGTTTTACAATTTGTTCATACCATCTTGCCCGGTCTTATGGACTGGTTTCTTGTTCCTTGTACCTTTTTTAATAGGTTTGCACTATGATTTTCGACAGAAAAGACATTACTAACGATCAGCTTGTACATATTTACAGAAACCTGCTCTGGCCCCGCATGATCGAAGAAAAAATGCTGGTGCTGCTCCGGCAGGGAAAGATCTCCAAGTGGTTTAGTGGTATCGGGCAGGAAGCAATCTCGGTAGGCGCCACCCTGGCCTTGCAGGAAGATGAATGGATCATGCCCTTGCACCGCAACCTCGGTGTGTTCACCAGCCGCAATATGCCATTAAGTAAACTCTTTATGCAATGGCAGGGTGCACAGGAAGGATACAGTAAGGGAAGAGAACGAAGTTTTCATTTTGGGAATAAGGAACATCATATCTGCGGGATGATCTCGCACCTGGGTCCGCAATTAGCGATAGCCGATGGTGTGGCGCTGGCGTATAAACTTCGTAAGGAGAAAAAGGTATCCTTAGCATTCAGTGGTGATGGCGGCACCAGTGAAGGTGATTTTCACGAAGCATTGAACACAGCTGCTGTCTGGGACCTGCCCGTAATTTTTGTTATTGAGAATAATGGCTATGGTTTAAGTACGCCGGTGAATGAACAATACCGCTGCATCAGCCTGGTGGATAAAGCCAAAGGTTATGGTATGGAAGGGGTGCAGATAGATGGTAACAATGTGTTGTCTGTTTATGATACGATCAAAGGTGTAAGAGACTATTGTATCAAAAACCAGAAACCCTATTTAATAGAATGCCTCACGTTCCGGATGCGGGGACATGAAGAAGCCAGTGGTACCAAGTATGTGCCGCAGGATCTCTTCAAGTTATGGGAAATGAAAGACCCGATCAAAAATTATGAAGCATTCCTGCAGAAAGAAAATGTGTTGACGGCGGAACAATTGGAAAATATCAAAGAGGAATTCAAAGAAAAAATAGATAGCGAACTGGCAATTGGCTTTGCAGCAAGACCGGTGCAGGTGAATACAGAGGAAGAGCTGGAGGATGTGTATGCAGAAAGGACGATGGACGATGGACGACGGACCACAGCAAGGGTCATTGATAATTCGCAGCTCAATAGTGAACCCGGCCTCCCAACTAAAGATGCCCGGCTGATCGATGCGATCAAAGAAGGGCTTCAGCAATCCATGCAGCAGCACCCTAATCTGATACTGATGGGACAGGATATTGCTGAGTATGGGGGAGCCTTTAAGATCACCGAAGGATTTGTCAGTGAATTTGGAAAGGAAAGAGTGAGAAATACACCGCTTTGTGAAAGTGCGATCGTTGGCACTGCATTGGGATTATCGCTGGAAGGATATAAGAGTATGATGGAAATGCAGTTTGCTGATTTTGTTACCGTAGGTTTCAACCAGATCATCAATAACCTGGCTAAGATCCATTACCGCTGGGGGCAAAATGCCGATGTGCTGATCCGGATGCCAACAGGTGGCGGTGTGGGTGCCGGTCCTTTTCACAGCCAGAGTAATGAAGCCTGGTTTGTAAAAACGCCGGGGTTGAAAGTAGTATATCCCAGTACACCGATGGATGCAAAAGGATTGCTTATTGCTGCCATTAATGATCCCAACCCGGTCTTATTCTTTGAACACAAAGCCCTGTACCGTTCGGTAAGCGGGCAAGTGCCAGCGGACTATTATGAAATAGAGATCGGCAAAGCAAGACATGTAAGAGAAGGCGATGAGATTTCGATCATCACTTATGGCAGCGGGGTGCATTGGGCAGAGGATTATGCAGCAGAACACCCGGAAATCTCTATTGATATTCTTGATCTGCGAACCCTGTTACCACTGGATTACTTCGCCATTCGTGAAGCCGTACAACGTACCGGCCGTGTATTATTATTGCATGAAGACACACTGACAGGCGGTGTGGGCGGCGAGATCGCAGCCTGGATCGCAGAGAATTGTTTTCACTTGTTAGATGCACCGGTGATGCGCTGTGCATCATTGGATACACCGATCCCGTTTAATATTGAACTGGAAAATAATTTTATGGCGAAAGCGAGGTTGCATGAATCAGTACAAAAACTGATCGGTTATTAATCTTTTCGTTATTCCGGAAGATTTACTGGCCTGTTACAATCATAGTAACAGGCTTTTCTTTTGACCATATAATTTAAAAGAGTATCTTAAGAAAATCTTTCCGCCCCCTCTGTAAGATTTTCACCGCCCTTTTTTATTACCAACCAAAACGAAACCAACATGTCATCCAATCCTGAGACGGTGTCTGCTGCACCTGTATTGCAAAACGAACGCATTACCATTATTGATTCACTGAGAGGCTTTGCGCTGCTGGGCATCCTGCTGATGAATATTCCTTATATGGGATTGCCGGAACCGGCTTTTGATCACCTGGCGCTGAATAATGAACTGGGCACCATTAACCAGAAGGTTTGGTTCTTTGTCAACTGGATACCGGAAGGAACACAGCGGGCTATCTTTTCGATGTTATTTGGTGCTGGTATCATTTTGTTTGTAACCCGGCTGGAAAAAAGAACAACCGGTATGTGGCCGGCTGAATATTTTCTGCGCCGCCAGTTATGGTTGCTGGTCTTTGGATTGTTCAATGCCTTCGTATTGCTGTGGCCCGGTGATATTTTATTCCAGTATGCTATTATTGGTATCGTGGCTTTTGCATTTCGCAGGCTTTCAGTCAAAGGGTTGTTGATTGCGGCAGGAGTATGCTTACTTCTGATGACAGCAAGAGAGAACAGGGACCTGTACCAGCAAAAAGGAAAAATTCAGAAAGGAGAACTGGTAGCAAAGATTGATACCACGAAAGTAAAATTGACCGACAAGCAGCAGGAACAACTGGGAGCTATGACCTCCATGAAGGAAAGATCAGATACTGCTGGTCTGCGGAAGGAGATGAAGAAAAACATACAGAAGGCAACCGGCAGTTATGGTGAATTGTATGAGTATATCAGTAATGTGAGTGCCATGCTGGAATTTAATTTTACGTATTACGGCATCTGGGATGTATTATTATTCATGCTGGTCGGTATGGCCTTTTATAAATCGGGGATATTGACCGGTACTGCATCAGCAAAAATTTATTGGGCCTTGTTCATCGTGGGAATGGGGGTCGGGCTTACACTTACCTGGTTCAAGCTGCAATTCATGCTGCAGCACCAGTTCAACCAGTTCCTGGTTACCAAATTCAAATCCTTTGAATATTATGAGATCGCAAGAACATTGCGATCGCTGGGTTTATTTGGACTAATCATGCTGTTCTATAAATCAGGATGGTTTAAATGGTTGTTTGCGTTAGTAAGGCCGGTGGGACAAATGGCCTTTACCAATTACCTGATGCAATCGTTCATGTGTGGAATGTTCTTCTTCGGAATAGGGTTTGGTATGCTAGGGAAATTGCAACGGTACGAGATCTATTATGTGGTGGGAGCTGTGTGGGTCATTGAAATAATATGGAGCCATGCCTGGTTGCGGTACTTCCGGTTTGGTCCGCTGGAGTGGTGCTGGAGAAGCTTGACCTATTGGAAAAAACAACCGCTCAGGAAAGATAAAACAGAAACAGATACTATGGGAATGGGGTAGCCATCTTCAGTAATAAAATATTTTACATGACAAAAGAGGCAGCAGCTGATTTAACAGCACCGGTGAGCCAGCAGGACAGGATCGTTATCCTCGACAGCCTGAGAGGTTTTGCTATCCTGGGGATATTATTAATGAATATGCCTGCTTTTGCTTTGCCACCACCGGTGCAGCATGATCCTTTTTTATTGAATGAATGGGGAACAGTTGATTTCAAAGCATGGGCTGTTGTGCAATGGATTCCTGAAGGAACACAACGGGCTATTTTTTCCATGCTGTTTGGCGCAGGCATATTACTTTTTATCGGCGGGAAAGAAAAACGGCTGGATGGAATGATGCCGGCTGATTATTTTTTCCGGCGGCAATTGTGGTTAATCGCCTTTTCCCTGTTTGATGTTTTTGTGTTGCTCTGGTCCGGTGATATCTTACTGGATTATGCCTGCCTCGGTATGATCATGTTTGCATTCCGTAACCTGGCGGCTAAAAAACTACTGATTGGGGCAACTTTTTGTTTCTTATTTATGCTGGCGAGGGAAAACCGGGACCTCTACCATGATAAAGAAACGATTCATCTTGGTGAAAAGATCGCTGCTCTGGATACTACAAAAACCAAACTCACACTTATTCAAAAAGAACAGCTCGGCGCCATGCAGGATTTTAAAGACAGGAATACAGCAGCAAGCAAGCTGAAACGGATGCAAAAAAATATAGAGAAGAATACCGGGAGCTTTAAAGACCTGTATGAGTATCGTACGGGTCGGTATCTTGATGACCTGGTGCAGTATCTCTATTTTGGTATCTGGGATGTGATGCTGTTTATGTTTATCGGGATGGCTTTTTTAAAAATGGGCATATTAACCGGGCAGGCACCTGTAAAAACTTACTTGTGGATGACTATTGTGGGATTGGGTGTTGGGTTAACCGTATCCTGGTTTCGTATACGTCAATCGGTAGACGCCAATTTCAATGGGTTTGAGTATGCAAAGCAGGTTTGGTTCTCGTCCTATGAATTATCCCGGACCTTCCGTTCTATCGGTATACTGGGTTTGATCATGTTGTTGTATAAATCCGGTTTGTTCAAATGGTTGTTTGCATTGCTCCGGCCGGTGGGACAAATGGCGTTTACCAACTACCTGATGCAGTCATTGCTATGCGGGCTTTTTTTCTATGGGGTGGGATTGGGTAAGTATGGCCAGCTGCAGCGGCATGAAATATATTATGTAGTGGCGGGAGTGTGGGTGTTGCAGATAATTTACAGCCATGCCTGGCTCCGCTATTTCAGGTTTGGCCCGATGGAATGGGCCTGGAGAAGTTTGACCTATTGGAAACGGCAACTGTTTAAAAAGGGAAAGATGATACCGCAGGATTGATTTACATTTAGAAAAAATTCATCCTCATGATCAGGTCGGTTGTCTTACTATCAGTTATTGGTATTGTTTTGTTTTCCTGTTCGGGGAATGAAGGTGATAAGAAGTTCTCAGCCGTTCAATATGACAGTTCCTATCAGCCGGCTGTATTTACTGATGCAGCAAGGATGGAGAAGATCAAGAAATATTTACCGGTTATTGACAGCCTTTATAAGAATCATGCACTGGAAAATCATTTTCCGGGTATTGCTTTTGGTATCGTGGTGGATGGTCAGCTGATCTATAAGAATGCATATGGTTATACGGATATAGATAAAAAAGTAGCAGCCAGTACTTCTTCTTTATTCCGCATTGCTTCTATGAGCAAGAGCTTTACAGCGATGGCTATTTTAAAATTAAGAGATGAAGGGAAACTGGACCTGGATGACCCTGCTTATTTCTACATTCCTGAATTAAAGAATGTAAAATATCCAACAGCGGACGCCCCGCATATCAGCATCCGTCACTTGCTGACACATGGGGCCGGTTTCCCGGAAGATAACCCCTGGGGCGACCGGCAGCTGGCGGATACCGATAAAGAACTGATGGAATTTATTGGCAAACAAATTACTTTTTCCAACCCACCGGGTATTGCCTTTGAATACAGTAATCTCGGTTTTGCTTTACTGGGAAAGATCA
This sequence comes from uncultured Bacteroidota bacterium, assembly GCA_902826165.1. Lineage (GTDB taxonomy): Bacteria > Bacteroidota > Bacteroidia > Chitinophagales > Chitinophagaceae > CADEDV01. The sequence goes on along the minus strand of CADEDV010000038.1, from coordinate 274 downwards.
TTACGAATGTTTCCGGGCAGCGTTACCAGGATTATATTAAAGAAAATATCTGGCAACCACTGGGCATGAAGAATGCGGAATGGGAATATGGCAATATACCGGCTGATAAACTGGCGCATGGGTATCGCTGGCTGAATGAGAACTGGGTGGAAGAAGAATTATTGCATGATACACCGGATGGCAGCTGGGGAGCGATGGGAAGTATGATCAGTTCTATTGATGAGTTTGCGAATTATATAGCTTTTCATTTATCAGCCTGGCCGCCCAATAATAC
>CADEDV010000037.1:26168-32697 GCA_902826165.1 uncultured Bacteroidota bacterium | reverse complement strand
AACTGGGACCCGATCTTAGGACAGGATCACCGGATCAATTACGAGATATCTACCTATGGTATTGAGGATGGCAGTTATTTCAGGTTAAGAAATGTGCAACTGGGCTGGAACGTGGAGCCTAAATTCATTTCCAAACTGAAAATGAAAACACTCCGTCTCTTCCTGAATGTGCAGAATATGAAGACTTGGAAGAACAACCTCGGTTATTCACCAGAGTTTGGCGGAAGAGCCACACAGTTCTCTGTTGATTACGCCGGTAATGCCATACCAGTAGTAACAACATTTGGCTTAAACGTAAATTTTTAAAATAATTAAATAGCAAAAAAATGAGAAAATTTAAGCGTACATTTTTTGCAGTACTTTTTGCGGTGCCCCTGCTTGCTGTATTGGGCAGTTGCAATAAGTTCCTGGACCGAAAGCCATTGACGGCAGCTCTGGAGGATCTGAACCAGGGTGGTATCGAAGCCGAAATTTTCGGTATTTACAGTAATCTTCGCCAAAGTGCTGGCTTTACCAGTATTCCTTGGTTAGGTGTGCATGATTTCCGTTCTGATGATTCAGAAAAAGGAAGTGATGCAGCGGATGGTGCAGAGTGGGTGGCTCCTTTTGATAATTACCTGTATGTAAAAGATCTCTGGGCCACCAATACCTATTGGGATGATCATATGACCCTGGTGACCCTTTGTAATTCTGCTATTCAAAAAGCAGATTCACTGAACCTGGTGGATCAGAGTTCTATCATCAACGTGGCAGAGGCAAGGTTCATGAGAGCTTATGCCTATTTCGACATGGTGAGAACATTTGGTGAAGTGCCAATTATTGATACTAAAGTGTACCAGTCAGCCGACTTGTGCAAACCCAAGAAAACGGTTCCGGAAGTTTATGCATTTATTGATGCTGACCTGACTTTTGCAGCCGCTAATCTCCCTGCTAACTGGATCTCCGGCGGGTCTAATAAGTATCCCGGCCGTTTAACCAGCGGTGCTGCTAAAGCCCTGCATGCCAAAGCCTATTTATACAGGCAAAACTGGGCACAGGCATTATCACTTTGCCAGCAGGTGATGGGTAGTAACGAGTATGAACTTCTACAGAGCTATTATGGTATTTTCAAAGATGCCGGCGAGAACAGTAAGGAATCTATTTTCGAGATACAGGCTTATGTAAGTCCTAATGGTTCAATAGATCAAGGATGTATTTTTGCAACCACGCAAGGAGTACGGGCTGCGACTTCTACCGGCTGGAACCTGGGATGGGGATGGAATACACCGACGGATAACCTGGTATCTGCTTTTGAGGCGGGTGATGTAAGAAAAGGATCTACCATTCTTTTCTCCGGCCAATCTGATGATCCGTCCACTGGTGGTTATGGAAGGGTTCTTCCTAATTATATTCTTGATCCGGTTCCGGGCCCGTTGCCCAGAAAATACTGGAATAAGAAAATTTATGCAGACCCTGCTTACCGTGCTTCAACCGGCTTCAGTGATAATCCAAGTTGGATCAACAAACGGATTATTCGTTATGCAGATGTGGTGCTGATGGCAGCAGAAGCCAGTAATGAATTGGGAACAGGAGCTACAGTTGGAATTAACCTCCTGAATGATATTCGTAACAGGGCCAGCCTGGGTGATAAAACATTTACTACACAGGATCAACTGAGAAAAGATATCAAGCAGGAAAGAAGGGTTGAGTTTGGCGTGGAAGGTGAACGTTTCTTTGACCTGGTAAGATGGAATGATGCGCTGACGGTGTTAGGGCCTTTGGGCTACACAAACCGTTGCCGTTATTATCCCATTCCACAACCTGTTATTAACAGGTGCCTGAATGTAGTTATACAAAACCCAGAATGGTAATAGTAAACAGGAGCCGGAAATAATTGTATTACCGGCTCCTATTAATTCATAAACGAAAACAGTTAACAATGAAAAGTAAAATTCAGTTATACGTTTTTTCGGCTTTGGCACTGATGGTGATCGCCAGCTGCCAGAAAATGGATAAACCCGCCCTGGGTGATTTCCCGGTAGATGCTAACCCTCCCGGCGGCCCGTTGAAGTTCTATGCAGCTTATGATGGTACCACCACTGACCCGCTGATGAATGCGGTGGACAGTATCAGGGCCAATTTTGCTTCTGATAATCCATTGACTACTATTGATGGGATCAGGGGTAAAGGCGTAAGAGGTGTAAATAAAAAATTCATTAAGTATGCAAAGCCTAATGATTGGGCAAAAACATCCAAGAGTTTTACCATTTCTTTCTGGTATAAGCGGGATGGCCAGACCAAGAACAATACAGGTACAAATGGTCCTGAATACCCGATCAGTTTTAAATCCAGTAACGGGCATTGGTCAGGAGCTAACCTGTTTGTGATCCTGGAAGGTAATAATGCAGCCTGTGCTGTGAAAGTGATGATCGCCGATGCAACTAATGCCGACAACTGGTTTACCTGGGAAAATGCGAATACCATTCCCGGCATGTTAGATAATGCCTGGCATCATATTGCTTTAGTGTATGATGCAGCTACCAGCGAAATGAAATTGTATAAGGATGGCGTGGTGAATCCTATCGTTCCTAAATGGGGTACACATGGTGATATTAATATTGATGATACCAAGATCAGTGAAATGAGAATAGGCGCAGGTCCCGGAACGGGATACGATACTGACGACTGGTTATCGTCAACCTGGAAAGGCGACCTGGACCAGTTCCGGATGTATAATACGGTATTAACTGTTTCGGAAATACAAACATTGTTTAGCAACAAGCTGTAGTCAACACCGTCTCGTCAGAGCAAGCAGCATATAAGCAGAAAGGGCTGAACAATTTATTGTTTCAGCCCTTTTAATCTTTCACCCCTTTCGATATATACTTTAATTGCCATGTTTAAAAGAAGAGGCCTTCTCTGGGTAGTTGCACTTGGTATTATTTCCGGAACTATTTTGTTCCTTACGGGATGTAAAAAAAAACAAACTCTTTTCGTCAGTCTCCCTTCTTCGTCCACTAATATTTCTTTTACCAATACACTGGAAAAGAAAAAACTGTTCAGCATACTCTATTACCTCTATTATTATAATGGCGGTGGCGTGGCTACCGGCGATATTAATAATGACGGGTTACCCGATATTTATTTTACGGCCAACAGTAAAGGCGGTAATAAATTATACCTGAACAAAGGCAATTTTACATTTGAAGATATTACCGAAAAAGCAGGCGTGGCCGGTTCAGCCGATTGGTGTACCGGTGTGTCTATGGCAGATGTGAATGGGGATGGCCTGCTGGATATTTATGTTAGCGCCGTGTCAGGAAAATACGGCCTGAAAGGAAATAATGAGTTGTTCCTAAATAATGGGAACAATACATTCAAAGAAAGTAGCGAACAATACGGGTTAGCCTTCGCTGGCTTTACCACGCAAACCGCTTTCTTTGATTTTGACAGGGATGGTGATCTTGACTGTTATGTACTCAACCAGTCGCACCACCCGCACTCCAACATCATTGATACGATCAACCGGACAAATTATGATGCCTTGTCCGGCGATATCTTGTACCGAAATGATGTTGCCACAACAGGAAAATTCACAGATATATCAAAGCAGGCTGGTATTTACCAGAGTAACCTTGGGTACGGCCTGGGTATAGCTGTTGCAGATATTAATAACGACGGATGGGATGATATTTATGTTGGGAATGATTTTCACGAGAACGATTACTATTATATCAATAACGGTAATGGAACCGTAACAGAGAACGGGGCCAAACATTTTCGTCATTACAGCCGCTTCAGCATGGGCAATGATGTAGCTGATTATAACAATGACGGCCAGCTGGATCTGGTGACGCTGGATATGCTTCCCCCGGATGAAAAAACATTAAAAACATATGGCAGTGATGAAAACCCCGATGTATATAAAGTAAAGTTGGGTATTAATGGTTACCAAAACCAATATTCTAAAAACTGCCTGCAACGGAATAATGGAAACGGGGTCAGCTTCAGTGAAACCTCCTTGCTGAGTGGTGTATCTGCCACCGACTGGAGCTGGGCTCCTTTATTCGCTGATTTTGATAATGACGGGCATAAAGACCTTTTTATATCCAGCGGGATCGTTAAGCGACCGGTGGATCTTGACTATGTAAGATTTGTTTCCGACCTGCAGGTAAAAAAAGGGCTGAATCAATCTGATAAATATGATGATGTGGCTATTGATAATATGCCCGATGGCAGTTCGCATCCTTTCTTATTCAGGAACGAAGGCGGGCTCCAATTCAAAGATGTAAGTACTGATTGGGGAACAGGGAACCTGAAAGGATATTTTAATGGTTCTTCGTATGCTGACCTGGATAATGATGGCAATGTGGACCTGGTGATCAATTGTATTGATGCACCCGCTGTTGTGTTAAAGAATACAGCTCCGAAGAAAAACCACCTGGCGGTTTCTTTTAATGGGGACAGCCTGAATAAATTTGGTATTGGAGCGAAAGCTTATTTATTTCAAAAAGGACAGCTGCAATACCAGCAACTGATGCTGACAAGGGGATTTGAATCTTCCTGTGAAGCAAGACTACATTTTGGTCTTGATACAGTAACAACGGTTGATAGCATATTGGTTGTATGGCCTGATCAGCGATACCAGTTGTTGAAAAACATTCCGGCGAATAAACAATTAGAGATAAAACAAAGCGATGCAACCGGAACATTCGATCATGCTGCGTTCTTTAAACCTCAGCAACAACTGTTGCAGGATGTAACAGCAGAAAAAGGTACAGGATGGAAACATACAGAGAATGAATTCCTGGATTTCAATGTGCAATACCTGATCCCGCACCAACTATCAACCCGCGGACCAAAACTTGCCAAAGCTGATGTCAATAAAGACGGGCTGGAAGATTTTTATGTATGCGGCGCTTCGGGCCAGTCAGGTGAACTGATGCTGCAGACAAAGGAAGGGAAATTTATTTCCTCACCTATTACCTATGTGAACAGGATAAAAGCAACGGAAGAAACGGATGCGGTTTTCTTTGATGCGAATAATGACGGGTTTCCTGATCTTTTTGTGGTGAGTGGCGGTAACGAGTTTCCTGATGAGGTGCCGGTGCTAAATGACAACCTGTATATTAACGATGGTAAGGGTAAACTGGTGCAGAGCCAGGATGCTATTCCAAAATTATTGAAGAATAAATCCAGTGTAAGTGCAGCCGATATTGATAAAGATGGGGATATCGATATTTTTATCGGGGTACTGGCTGATGCTACTAAGTATGGGTTTGAGCAAAGCTCCTATTTGCTGCTGAATGATGGTAATGGTGTTTTTAAAACAGCGGATGCCGCTGTTATCGGGTTGAAAGATATAGGCATGGTCACTGCTTCTGCATTTGCAGATGTAAATAAAGACGGATGGGTGGATCTTGTTGTTACCGGTGAATGGATGCCCCTGAAGATATTTATCAATAATAAAGGGAAGTTCACCGCAAAAGACATTGAAGCTTCTACAGGCCTCTGGCAGACTATTAGCACAGCAGATGTAAATGGGGATGGGTTTACGGATATACTGGCCGGTAACTGGGGTCATAACACAAAGCTTTATGCAGGTAAGAATGGACCCGTAAAACTTTTTGTGAAAGATTTTGATAAGAATGGTTCTGTTGAACAGATCATGGCCTATACGATAGATGGTAAGGAATATCCTTTCCTGGCCAAAGACGAACTGGAACGTCCGTTACCGGTGTTGAAGAAGGCCTACCTGAAGTATAGTGATGTGGCAGGTAAAACTGTACAGTATATGTTATACGACCTGTTCAAGGATTATAAAGAACTGAAAGCAGAAGTACTGGGTTCTTGCTGTTTTCTGAATGATGGCAAAGGCAATTTTACCAAAATTGAATTACCGGAAGAATTGCAGCTCGCACCCTTGTTCTCTTTTACACAAGTGCCATTTGCCGGGGCTAGCAGCTTTTTGGCAGGGGGTAATTTTTATGGCGTTATCCCTTATGAAGGACGCTATGATGCACAGACACCCGTATTTTTTTCTTTTGATAATAAGGCTAATCGTTTTGTCATCAATGCGGGTATGCCCGGGGTATCCGGCGAAGTAAGAGATATAAAAACAGTTACCTACCCGGATGGCAGTTCGGGCATCATCATTGCAAGAAATAATGAGAGCCTGTTATTTTATACAACAACAAAAAAATAATCATCTTACCCCCGCCTTGTAACCGGCAAGAACAAGGCGGCTTATAAAACTAAAGTATATGCTGAATAAACATTTCATTGCTCCGTTGCTTTTCTCCCTTTCAACCCTTTGCTGTGTTTGCACCAAAAAGAATAGCGATGGTGGAGGAACAACACCGACACCTGTAACTACCAAAGCTGATTTCTGGTTGACCAAGGGGGATAAGAGTGTATTACTGGCCAAACAAACGACAACACTTTCTTTTGAAACAGTAACCAATGCAATGCCCACGATAGATATTGATTCAGCCACTTCATTGCAATCTGTGGATGGTTTTGGATTCACCCTTACCGGCGGCAGTGCCAC
>CADEDV010000037.1:3684-26068 GCA_902826165.1 uncultured Bacteroidota bacterium | reverse complement strand
CAGCACGGTGGTAATAACCCCAGTATGGTGATGTCGGCTTTGCAACAGGCGGATTTTATCAAGAATCATTTAGGCCCTGCTTTCCAGGCGGCGGCTATTACCACCAAGATCATTATCTGGGATCATAACTGTGATAATGCCAGCTACCCGATCACTATCTTAAATGACCCGGCTGCGAAACAATTTATCAATGGCTCAGCCTTCCATCTTTATAACGGCGATATCAGTGCTTTGTCAACTGTACATAATCAGCATCCCGACAAGAATCTTTATTTCACAGAACAATGGACGGGGGCTAACGGAAGTTTTGATGGCGACCTGAAATGGCATATAAAAAATGTGATCATTGGTTCCATGCGTAACTGGAGCAGGGTGGCATTGGAATGGAACCTGGCTAATGATCCTGCTTACGGCCCGCATACACCAGGTGGATGCACTGAATGTAAAGGAGCTTTGACGATAGCGGGTTCATCCGCTACAAAGAATGTTGGCTATTATATCGTGGCACATGCGTCTAAGTTTGTACCGGCCGGTTCCGTGCGGCTGAGCAGTACCATTCCCAGTGTGTTTCATAATGTAGCATTCCGGACACCTGAAGGGAAAAAAGTAGTGATCGTTATGAACGATGCCACAACGTCCGGCAGTTTTAATATCCGTTACATGGGCAAATCAATCACTACTTCCCTGGAAGCGGGAGCGGTAGGAACATATATTTGGTAGAATCGTTTAAAAAATAACAGATGAAAAAAATGATGCTTATCGCAGGTTTACTGGGATTGTTTTCCTGCGCCGACAAAAATGAAAAGGGAACAACAACTGCAACGGATGCTTTTTCAACAGAGGGTAAACAAGTCATTGTTTATACCACTGCTGACAGTACTGATCTTCGTTTGTCACGAACGGATACGCTTGTTTTTAAAGATATGGGACAGCCCAAGGAAACCGAGATCTGTGTGTTTGTTGACCCGTCCAAAACATTTCAAACCTATTTCGGAACAGGAGCTGCACTGACCGATGCTTCTGCCGAAACGTTTTATAAGTTACCAAAAGACAAACAGCAGGAAGTATTACAGGCATTCTTTGATAAAGAAAAAGGTATTGGTTATACGGTAGCCCGTACCAATATCAATAGCTGCGATTTCAGCAGTGATATGTATACGTATGTGGCCGATAATGATAAGGACCTGAAAACATTCAATATCGATCATGACAGAAAGTATAAAATACCGTTCATTAAGGAAGCAATGAAAGCTGCCGGTGGTAAATTGAATTTATTCGCCAGCCCCTGGAGCCCCCCGGCCTGGATGAAAGATAATAATGACATGCTGCATGGCGGTAAACTGAAACCCGATTTTTACAACAGCTGGGCTATGTATTATACCAAATTCATTAAGGAGTATGAGAAGGAAGGTATTCCTGTTTGGGGTATCAGTGTGCAGAATGAACCGATGGCCACGCAAAAATGGGAAAGCTGTTTGTACACTGCAGAAGAGGAAAGAGATTTCCTGAAGAATCATCTCGGACCCGTGATGGAAAAAGAGGGACTGAAGGAAAAGAAGATCATTGTGTGGGATCATAACCGTGACCTGATCTACCAGCGGGCCCAAACTTACTTCAATGATCCGGAAGCGGCGAAGTATGCCTGGGGTATTGGCTTTCATTGGTATGAAGACTGGAGTGGCGGCACACCAATGTATGAGAATTTAAAAAGAGTGTATGAAGCCTTTCCTGATAAAAATATAATATTCACTGAGGGATGTGCAGAGAGTTTTAATGCCAGCCGTTACAACGCCTGGGTTTTGGGTGAAGAATATGGCCGCAGTATGATCAATGATTATAATAACGGCATGGTTGGTTTTACAGACTGGAATATAATCCTTGATGAAACCGGCGGTCCTAACCATGTGCAGAACTTTTGCTTTGCACCCGTACATGGTGATACGAAAACCGGTCAGCTGATCTATACCAATGCTTATTATTATATCGGGCATTTTTCCAAATTCATCCAGCCGGGTGCCAAACGCATCAGTGCCGCAGCCACCCGCAGCCAGTTGCTGACCACAGCTTTCCGGAATGAAGATGGTAAGACGGTGGTGATCGTAATGAACCAGGGCAACCAGTCATTTCCTTATTATTTATGGATCAATGGTAAGGCTGCCGAAGTACAAGCAAGACCGCATTCTATAGCGACATTAATATTCTGATCACATGCTCATTCACAATAATAAGAACATCATTAACAACAAGTGGATACTATTTATGTATTCACTTGCTGTTCTTTTCCTCTTCGCCTGCGGGAATAAGGAAAGCCCTGCTTCTCCACCGGTGCTGGTAAAGAACCCGGTGTACAGTACAGCCATGGTGAATGATATTTCTTTAGAGAACCTTGTGTATGATGTGAACCTGCAACCTGCGGTGAAGATCAGTTTTACAGAACCCCTGAAACAAAGCAGTGTGGCAGCGTCTGTTTCAATGGCGGATATGAATGGAGTAGCTGTAACGGTGAGCACAACACTACAAAATAACGATAAGACCATTCTTATTCAACCTGCAGCAGCACTTGGTTTTTTGAAAAAATATGCTGTTCGGGTAAGTACTTCTTTGCAATCTTCTTCTGGTGGCAGGTTGCAATCAGAGGTCAGTAAGAATTTTATCACGAGGATTGATTCGTCCCGGAAATTTCCGGCCATCTCTGATAATGCCCTGCTTGACCTGGTGCAGCAACAAACCTTTAAATACTTCTGGGATTTTGGTCATTCCGTTAGTGGCTTAGCAAGAGAAAGAAATACATCCGGGGATATTGTTACCAGTGGTGGCTCCGGTTTTGGTATCATGACGATCCCTGTTGCTATCAATAGAAATTTCATAACAAGAGCCCAGGGGTTGGCGAGAATGCAAACTATCGTTGCCTTTTTAAAGAATACTGCAGTAAAAGTAAAAGGTGCGTTCCCACACTGGCTGAACGGAAGCACGGGAGCTATTATCCCTTTCAGTGCTAATGATAATGGAGCTGACCTGGTGGAAACATCTTACCTGATGATGGGCTTATTGACAGCAAGACAATATTTCAATGGAATGGATGCTGCTGAAACAACCCTGCGTACAGATATCAATACCTTATATAATAATGTAGAATGGGATTGGTTCCGGCAGGGCACCCAGAATGTATTATACTGGCATTATAGTCCTGATCGTGGATGGGTGATGAATTTGCCCATCCGGGGATGGAACGAATGCCTGATCACCTATGTGTTGGCGGCAGCTTCCACCACGCATGGTATACCGGCTGCTGTATATACCAATGGATGGACAGGTAATGGCAGCACGAATGGCTTTATTAATGGTAATACTTATTATACCCATCAACTTCCACTTGGAACAGCATTTGGCGGTCCCCTCTTCTTTGCGCACTATTCATTTATGGGAATTAATCCCAACGGGTTAACAGATACGTATGCTAATTACGAAGTGCAAACCAGGAATCATTCACTGATCAACTATAAACACTCTATCGCAAATCCCCGGTCCTGGTATGGATACAGTGATTCAGTTTGGGGATTAACGGCCAGTGATATTTCCGGTGGATACACCGCCAGTTCACCCACGAATGATATTGGAGTGATTGCACCTACGGCTGCTATTTCTTCGATACCATATACACCGGCTGAATCCCTGAAGGCGTTGAAATTCTTTTATTATGTGCTGGGCGATAAGATATGGAAGGAATATGGGTTTGTGGATGCTTTTTCATTGAAAGACCAATGGTTTGCCAGTTCATTTTTGGCGATTGACCAGGGACCCATGGTGGTGATGATTGAGAATTACAGAACAGGCTTGTTATGGAACCTGTTTACCAGCTGTCCTGAAGTAAAAGCGGGTATGTTATCACTTGGATTCAGTGCTCCTTATTTATAAAAGAGGATTTTATGAAACGAATAGCCAACTCCCTTTTTATACTGGCTTTGTTTTTTTCTGTAACCATGGTTGCTCAAAAAAATAAACCGGAACCTGCTGTATTTGATCCAACGGCAAGACCAAAGAATCTCTCCGATTCTGCCCTGCTTGACCTGGTTCAAAAACAAACCTTTCGTTATTTCTGGGATTTTGCGCATCCTGTCAGTGGACTGGCAAGAGAAAGAAGCAACAGCAATTTTGGGTATGGACATGAAACTGTTACTACGGGAGGAACCGGTTTTGGCATCATGAGTGTGATCGTGGCCGTAGAAAGAAAATGGATCGGCAGGGATACTGCAGCGAAATTTATGCTGAAGATGGTCAACTTCTTATTAAAGGCAGAAAGTTATCATGGTGTGTTCCCGCATTGGATGGATGGTGCAACCGGTAAAACAATTCCGTTCAGTCGTAAAGATGATGGCGCCGACCTGGTGGAGAGTTCTTATTTATTCCAGGGCTTATTGTGTGCCCGTCAATATTTTAATGGTGATAACAGAACAGAAAGAGAATTACGCAACCGCATTAACTGGATGTGGCCGGATATTGAATGGAACTGGTTTACCCAGGGACAGGAAGTATTGTACTGGCACTGGAGCCCCAACAATGGATGGGCTATGAATTTCCCGGTGCGGGGATTTAATGAATGCCTGATCATGTATATCCTGGCAGCTTCCTCACCGAATGAAAAATACCAGGTTCCTTCCTCTGTGTATCATCGGGGCTGGGCACAAAGTGATTTTTTTAAAAATGGGAAAGACTATTATGGTATCAAACTGCCATTAGGGTTTGATTATGGAGGACCGCTTTTCTTTTCGCAGTATTCTTTTTTAGGTTTAGACCCGAGAGGGCTGAAAGACCGTTATGCCAATTACTGGGAGCAAAACCTGAATCATACGCTGATCAACAGGGAGCATTGTATCCGCAATCCGAATAAGTTTAAAGGGTATGGGGAAAACTGCTGGGGACTAACGGCCAGTGATACCTATAATGGTTATGCTGCTCATTCACCTACAGAAGATCTCGGCACGATAAGTCCCACTGCTGCATTGAGTGCCTTTCCTTACACCCCTGAGTATTCGATGAAGGCTCTTAAACATTTCTATTATGATCTTGGCGATAAGATCTGGAGTGAGTATGGTTTTGTGGATGCGTTCAATGAAACAAAAAACTGGGTGGCACAATCACACCTGGCCATTGATCAGGGGCCTATTGTTGCGATGATCGAAAATTACAGGACAGGGTTGTTATGGAATTTATTTATGAGCTGCCCTGAGATAAAAGTGGGATTGAAAAAACTTGGTTTTGAAAGCCCTGCTTTAAAATAACCTGCTTTCTTATTTATTTAATTCTAGTTGTTCTTAAATAGATTGTATGAAACGATTGTTTTGCACCATATCAGGCCTGATTTTTATTTTCAATATTCATGCACAGCCCAAATCAGCTTCTCTCAAAAAGGGAAAATATGGAGACGGGCCCGACAGTATTCCGGCTGTTGGAGTAATTAAAGGATTAAGTGATGATCAGTTACTGGAAACAGTGCAACGGCAAACCTTCCGTTTTTTCTGGCATGGAGCTCATCCTTACAGCGGGCTGGCCCTGGAACGAAGTAATACAGTTTTAGCCGAGCATTACTGGGATTATATCAATGAGGCCTGGGACGAGCCTAATTTCAGTAAAACCACATTTGGTCCTGATGCAGGAGCTATCGGCGGAACAGGTTTTGGTATCATGAGTACCGTAGTGGCGGTTGAACGGGGCTGGATCGGAAGAGATACGGCTGTAAGAAGATTAATAAAAATAGCGGACTTCCTGATCAATGCAGATTGTTATCATGGCATCTACCCGCATTTTATGAATGGCCGGACCGGCAAGACCATCAAATTTGACCGGCTGGATGACGGAGCGGATATTGTAGAAACTTCTTATTTGCTGATGGGATTTTTATGTGCCCGGGAGTATTTCAATAAGGATAATCCAAGAGAAGTGTATTTGCGTAAACGGATCAACCAGATGTGGGGAGCGGCCAACTGGAACTGGCATACGAACGGAGAAAAAAAATTGTACTGGCACTGGAGTCCCAACAACGGGTTTGATATGAATTTCCCGGTGTGGGGCTATAATGAATGTTTGATCACTTATATCATGGCTGCATCGGCACCCAATCCTTCCAAGGCTATCCCCAAGGAAGCGTATGATGGCACCTGGGTAGGCAGTTTCGGATTTAAGAATGGTAATGAGTATTATGGATACAAATTGCTATTGGGGAATTATGATAAAGACAAAGGCGGCCCATTATTTTTTGAGCAATATACTTTCCAGGGCATTGATCCCAATGGATTGGTTGATTCATTGGGAAATGATTATTTCCTGCAGGGTAAAAATCATACGCTGATCAATAGGGCCTATTGCATGGAGAATCCTAAGAAATTCAAAGGGTATAGCGATAAGGTTTGGGGCCTGACAGCCGGCGATAGTTATAAAGGTTATGTAGCGCATAGCCCCGAGAATGACCGGGGAGTGATACAGCCCACTGCTGCTATTTCTTCTATGCCTTATACACCTAAAGAAAGTATGGAAGCACTTCGCTATTTCTATGATGAACTCGGCAAAAAGATATGGAGTAAGTATGGTTTTGTGGATGGCTTCAGCATCCACCACAATTGGTATGCAAAATCACATTTGGCAATTGACCAGGGCCCGATCGTGGTAATGCTGGAAAATTATCGTACAGGGTTGTTATGGAAATTGTTCATGGGTATTCCGGATGTACAGAACGGGTTGAAGCGGCTTGGTTTTTCTTCACCCTCTATCAAAAAATAAGAAACTAATTAACCATTGCTATGAATGAAAAAATATCAAGAGAGCATTTTTTAAAAAAAACCGCCATGGCGGGAGCGGCTTTACTTGTTTCTTCCCTGGAAGGATGGGCCGCTACAACAGATAAAAAACTGAGAGTAGCGGTGATTGGTTGCGGTAGTGTTAGCAACCGGTACCTTCCCCAGTTATTATCCTCTAAGTTGATTGAAGTAGTAAGCTTGTGTGATATCAAATATGAAAGGGCGGTTGCGCAAAATAAGGAATATAAGGTCAATGCAAAGACCTACGCAAATATTGATGCCATGCTGAAAGGGGTGCCCTTTGATATGATGGTGACCCTCACGGATATGCAGGTACATGGCGAACTGAATAAAAAAGCATTATTGGCGGGCAAACATGTATGGAGTGAAAAACCCATGGCAAATACTTATGCTGAAGGTAAAGCACTACTTGATCTTGCCAAGAGTAAAAAACTACGCATCTGGGGAGCACCGGCAGTGGTCAACAGTCCACAGTTTGCTTTTATGAGCCGCACCATACAGGAAGGAAAATTAGGACGGATCGCAGCGGCACATGGACAATATGGACATACCGGCCCGACCTGGTCCGCTTTCTTTTACGAGAAAGGTGGAGGTAGTATGCCTGACCTGGGCGTTTACAATATGGCTACATTAACTGGTTTACTCGGTCCTGCAAGAGCAGTAATGGCCATGACCAGCATTGTGAATCCTGAACGCACAGTAGATGATAAAGGAAAAATAAAAGTAGAAGCAGAAGATAATGCCCATATTTTATTGGAACATGATAAGGGGGTGATCAGCCATGTAATGTGCGGCTTCAATTATTTTGATCCGCATGGACATGAAGCAGGTAACCAATCACTGCATTCCATCCAGGTCTATGGAGATTATGGCAATATGCGGCTGATCGGGTACGATTGGGAAACCAACGGGGTGATGCTGGATACATCCTGGGATAAACCCGCTGTATTGATGAGCACTGAGAAAGGTGGTTATGAATGGCAGGAAGGTGCCAGGGTGGTGGGTGAGAGTATCGTGAATGGATCGGAGCCGTTGATCGATGTGGAACATGCCTTGCATGTGCTGGAAATTATTGAAGCAGCCCGAAGATCATCTGCGACTGGTATGAAAGTGAAACTGAAAAGTAAATTTTCCTGGCCCATTGTAAAATAATTTTCTAACAGCGAAACGAAATTGTATGAGACTTGCCATTTTAGGATCGGGGTTTATTTCCCGTTTTTATGCAGATTCATTAGTGGCGCAGCGTCGTAAAGATATTATAGTATCGGTGTACAGCCGACAAGAAGCAAATGCTAAAAAATTTGCAGCTGATTATAATGTGCCGCATTACACAACGAGCATAAAAGAATGTGTGGAGCATAAGGAAGTGGATGCAGTTATCGTTGGTTTGTCAAACGATATGCATCTGGAAGCTGTGCTGGCCAGTGCCGCAGCCCGCAAACATGTATTATGCACAAAGCCGTTGGGACGTACAGCCAGCGAAGCCCTGCAAATGTTACAGGCAGTGGAAAAAGCCAATGTGGTTGGGGGTTACCTGGAAGATCTTTGTTATACACCCAAATTCCTGAAATCCCTGGCCGCAGTAAAGAATGGCAGTATTGGGGAAGTGATCTGGACTAAAAGCAGGGAAACACATCCCGGGCCGCATAGTGACTGGTTTTGGGATAAGGAAAAATCCGGTGGTGGTGCCATGATCGATTTGGGTTGCCACTGCGTGGAGATCAGCCGTAATTTCATTGGGAAAAATATTCGCCCGGAAGCTGTGATGTGCTGGGCCGATACAAGGGTACACCCGATTGATGCGGAAGATAATGCGATTGGTTTAGTGAGATATGAAAATGGAGCCATTGGCCAGTTTGAAGTTAGCTGGACGTTTCGTGGAGGAATGGATTTAAGAGATGAAGTGATGGGAACTGAAGGAACTATCTGGGCCAATAATTTTTTGCGTACCGGCTTTGAAATGTTCACCACCGGTAAAGGAGAACAGTATGTGGCTGAAAAAGCAGAGACCAATGCAGGCTGGTTATTCCCGGTAGGTGATGAAGTGCATGAACTGGGCTATAGCCATATGTTCACCGATATGTTCGATGCGATTGATAAAAAAAACGAACCAGCAGAAACATTTTACGATGGTTACATCGTCAATGCTATCCTGGATGCAGCGTATAAGAGTGCAGCCAGCAAACAATGGGAACCGGTACAGATCACGGACTGGCGGGGAAAAGCAATAGCAATCTCATCGAAAAAAATAACCAGTTATGACGACCAGTATTATTTAATAAAAGAAGAAGTACTTCCGTCGGGAGAAAAAAAATTCATCATTAAGCATAAAATCACCGGATCAATAGAAAGAAGATAATGGGAATACTAACCGATAAAAAAATTGTGATCATTGGCGGCACCACCGGTATTGGCCTGGCAGCAGCCAGTGCTTTCATTGCCGAAGGTGCAAGCCTTGTAGTGGTGGGAAGGAAAAAAGAATCTGTGGAGGAGGCCGGGCAACTGTTAGGAAAAAATGCAGTGGCTGTCAACGGCGATGCCATTGATCCTGCAACTGCGGAACAGGCCATTGAACAATGCTATGAATTATATGGTGGCTTCGACGGTTTGTATCATGTGGCAGGAGGAAGCGGCAGAAAAATGGGTGATGGCCCCTTGCATGAGCTGACGCTGGAAGGGTGGAATAAAACCATGGAATTAAATCTTACTTCGTTGATGTTATCTAACCAGGCAGCCGTTAAAAAATTTATTGCCTTGCATAAAGGCGGTACTATTTTAAATATGGGGTCTGTATTGGGCTTCTCTCCTTCGCCTGTTTTTTTTTCAACTCATGCGTATGCCGCCGCTAAATCAGCAGTGATTGGCTTTAGTAAATCCATTGCAGCATATTATGCCAAACATAATATCCGGGTCAATGTGATAGCTCCGGCATTAGTTGAAACAGCAATGGCACAACGGGCAGCGAATGATGAGCAGATCAGGAGGTTTATTCAATTGAAACAACCATTGGATGGCGGAAGAATCGGTCATCCGGATGATACAAACGGGTTAGCCGTTTATTTCATGAGTGATTTATCAGCTTTTACCACCGGGCAGGTGGTAGCGGTGGATGGTGGATGGAGTATCAGCGGACAATAAAAAATTAACGTATGCGATCAATTGGTATTGACATCGGGGGAACAAGGATCAAATCTGTATTGATTGACCAGGATGGAAATGTATTGCATCATGTTTATACTCCTACACAGGATGGGAAAGAAAGGGCCTGGCAACAGACAGTGATAAATATTGTTGAAGAGATCAAATCAGGATTTGATGTAAAAGACCTGGTAGTTGGGATATCTGCTCCGGGTTTACCCAATGAGATCAATACCCGTATTGCCTATATGCCGGGAAGAATGCAGGGCCTGGAAAATTTTGACTGGCAGGAACAATTTAAATTACCGACCTGTGTGTTGAATGATGCCGTTGCAGCCATGGTGGCAGAAGCAAGATTTGGTGCCGCCCGGAGAAAAAAGAATGCCGTGTTGATTACACTGGGTACCGGAGTGGGAGGTGCTATTCTGATTGATGGAAAACCTTACCAGGGTGCTTTCAACAAAGCCGGCCATATTGGCCATATGGTGATCGATGATGAAGGAGATTGCGATGTCACCGGCATGCCGGGAAGCCTGGAAGAATGTATCGGTGATTGCAGCATTGAAAAAAGAAGTCAGGGAAAATTTATGTCCACACAGGCATTGCTCAATGCCTGCAAAGCAGGAGATGAATTTGCCCGTGAAGTATGGCTGAAGTCAGTCAGGCAACTGGCAATAGGATTGGCTTCTATTACAAATATTCTTTCACCGGAGGTTATTGTGCTGGGAGGGGGTATCACAGAAGCAGGAGCAGACCTGTTTGATCCGCTCGGGGAATATATGGCTCTCTATGAATGGAGAGCCGGTGGTCACAAGACAGAAATTGTAAAAGCGATATTCGGAGACCTTGCCGGTGCTGTGGGTGCCGCTTTTTATGCCATGTGATTATGTACAACAACAGAAGAATATACTTTTTGATATGAGTGTAACGGTAACCTATTTACAAAAATGTGCAGCTATCCTTGAAAAGATAAAAGCACAGGAAGAGAAAATCCAACTGGCAGCCCGCTGGTTTGCAGCCAGTATCCTTGAAGGCAGGGTAGTACACAGTTTTGGTTCAGGACACAGCCGCATCATGGTGGAAGAAATGTGGCCCCGCTATGGCTCCTTTCCCGGGTTCAACCCGATAGTTGAATTATCGCTGACCAACCATAACAATGTGATTGGTGCCAACGGGCAACGCCAGGCCATGTTCCTGGAAAATGTTTCCGGGCTGGCTGAACGCATCCTGCGAAATTTCGGACTGGATGAAAGAGACACGGCACTGGTCATCTCCTCCAGTGGTTGCAATATTGTACCGGTTGAAATGGCAGAGTTGTTACAGCAACGCGGAATAAAAGTAGTGGCCATCATTACCAACGAACATGCAGCAGCCAGCAGCAGTAAAAGAAAGGATGGAAAAAAATTGGCTGATTTTGCATCGCTGGTGATCGATACCGGTGCACCCGCCGGTGATGCCATGATACATATTGACGGATTAGAAACACCCGTATCGCCGGGATCAACAGTAGGCGGCGTACTGATCATTAACAGTATCAAAGCAGAGCTGGCAAAACTGCTGACCGAAGCCGGGCAACCACCAACGGTACTGACAGCAGCCTGTGTGGTGGGTGCTGAAAAAGCCACCCGTTTATTTGAAACAGCGTATGATGAACATGCACACCGGATGGCGGAGCTTTATAAACGTGCCGGAAAATAATTAATGACGGATTAAAATTTATTATGACAGCAATCAGAACAACCGTAGTAGGCAGTTATCCATTTCCAGGCTGGCTGGAATTTGCTTCGAAAAACCTCGATCAATTCGGCCCGGCTGATATAGAAGAAATGATTGAAGATGCCGTCGTGGCAGCTATTCACGACCAGGTAACGGCAGGGTTGGATGTGATCACCGATGGTGAACAAACAAGACTGGATTTCAATTTATCCTTTTATGGATTTATTAAAGGGATTGAGCATAATGAAACAGCCACCCGGAAATTTGGCCCGGCAGCGCATGATCAGCGGGGCAAAAATAATATTGTGGGTGAGCTGGTGGCGCCGGAAGGATTGGGTGCGGTAAAAGAATTTCAACGATTGAAAAGACTCGCCCCTGCCGGCCCGGTATTAAAAGCAAGTGTGCCCGGACCTTATACACTGAGCGGTCGTTTATTACCTAATGCTGTTTATAAAGACCGCTTTGCCATCACCGAAGCACTGTTGCCAATTGTCCGCAATGAACTGGAAGCACTGGTGGCAGCAGGCTGTACAGAGATCACCGTAGATGAACCCTCCATGAGTTGCTATGCTTATAAGGAAGATACCAAACGTTTTGTTGATATTTTCAATCGTACAGTAAAACCAATTGCGGGTAAATGTAATCTTAGTACGCATTTATGTTTTGGCAATTTCAAAGGACGTCCGGTTGGCTACCGGAGTATTAAACCCATGCTGCCAGATTTTTTAGATATGAACGTTAACGAAATTCATATCGAAATGGCAAACCGTGAATTTGCAGAAATAGAATTACTCGCTGCATTTGCAGAAAAGATGCATGTAGCGGTGGGCATCATTGATGTAAAAAATTATTATATCGAAACAGTGAATGATGTGGTGGAGCGGATTGAACGCTGTTTAAAATATGTGCCGGCAGAAAAATTATCGGTGGCACCTGATTGCGGATTAAGCCAGACAGCAAGATGGGCCTCCCGGCAAAAATTAGCGAATATGGTAGCTGGTGCCAAAAAAGTAAGAGAAGGGTTATGAATTTGATGCATATTAAAATATATAACGACTACGATAAAATGTCAGCGGCAGCCGCCGAGCTGATCCTTGACGTGGTACGATTAAAACCGGAAGCAGTACTATGTTTTGCCACCGGCAACACACCGGTTGGCACTTACCGGCAGCTAACTGCTAAAGCAAAAGAAAGCGGAACTGATTTCAGCCGCTGCTCTTGTATCGGGCTGGATGAGTGGCTGGGTGTTCCTGGTGATAAAAGCGGCAGTTGTAAATATATTTTGCAGGAGCAGGTCTTTGACCTGCTGGGAATTAAACAAACACAGGTGCATTTGTTTGATGGCCTGACGAGTGCAGTGGAGGTGGAATGTGAAAAAATGAATGCTTTTATTGACAGCAGGGGCGGAATTGATTGTATGCTGGTGGGCATTGGAACAAACGGACATATTGGGTTCAATGAACCGGGCGTGGATAGCACATTAAAAGCACATGAACAGGTCTTACATGCAAGTACATTGGATTCAGGGAAACATTATTTTAATGAGCCTACTCTCATTAAAAAAGGGATCACGTTGGGTTTAGCACAGGTGCTGCAGGCAAAAATGCTATTGTTGCTGGCTAATGGTACTTCCAAATCAGCAATTATCAGGAAAGCACTCGAAGGGGAAATAAGCCCGGCTGTTCCTGCCAGTTTTATTCAACAACATACAAACGCATATGTGCTGCTGGATAAAGAGGCAGCCGCTGAACTGACAGTATAAATGGAATTGATAAAAGCCATATTGAAAGATGAAGCATTGATCGCTGACATGGACCGCCTGCTGCCAGCTGCAAATGGTTTTCAGTTATGGTGGCTGGGGCAAAGTGGATTCCTGTTGCAATGGAAAGGCAAAAGAGTGTTGCTGGATCCTTATCTCTCCGATTCGTTGACCATTAAGTATGCTGCCACCGACAAACCACATACCCGGATGAGTGAGCAGGTGCTGCAACCGGAATTATTGCGGAATATATCCATCGTAAGTTCCAGTCATAATCATACAGACCACCTGGATGCGGAAACATTGATACCTGTGTTGAAAAATAATCCCGGTATACAATTCATAATTCCGGAAGCCAATAGGGACTTTGTAGCAGAACGGGTGAAATGTCCTTTCGATTTTCCCATTGGGTTGAATGACGGACGTTCTGTAACAATCGGGGATTTTACTTTTCATGGCATTCCGGCCTGTCATAATGAAATTGACAGGGATGAAAAAGGTCATTGCAGGTATTTGGGATATGTGATTGAATTTGGTCCCTATAAAATTTATCATAGTGGTGATACACTCTGGTTTGACGGGATGACAGACTTACTGCTTCCTTTCGAAGTGGATGTAGCTATCTTACCGGTCAATGGTAATAAGCCGGAACGGAAGGTAGCAGGTAACCTGGATGGCCATGAAGCAGCGCAATTGGGAAAAGCTATTCATGCAGGGGTTGTTATTCCCTGCCATTATGATCTGTTTTCTTTCAATACAGCTGATATAAATGAATTTGTAACTGCGGCATCAACTATCGGGCAATCTTTCAGAGTATTGAAAATGGGTGAACGATATGACCAACCGGTAAAACAATATATAGTATGAAGAAATTTTTTTCGTCCTCACCCGTATGGGAGCAGGCAGGATTATTGCTGATCAGGATAACACTTGGTGTATTCTTAGTTTATCATGGCTGGGAGATTTTCAGCGAAGCCAAAATGAGCGAATACCTGCTTTGGGATAATTTCAACAACTCCAATGGTAAACTGCTGGTATATGCAGGCAAGGGCGCAGAATTAGTTGCGGGTATCTTATTTGTATTTGGATTGTTCACAAGACTGGCATCATTGTTTACAATTGGTACCATGTGCTATATTGCTTTTTTCCTGGGCAATGGTATTATCTGGAATAATGACCAGCATCCGTTCCTGTTTGTATTGCTGGCATTGGTTTTCTTTTTTACCGGGCCGGGAAACTATAGTCTCGATCATTATTTATTCAAACCGAAACCCAGGTATTGATTATGCCCGACAGTTCACAAGTATATATTAATACAAAAGGCAAGGAAGTCAATAGCTATGATGCGATTGTGATCGGCAGTGGTATTAGTGGTGGCTGGGCAGCCAAAGAACTATGTGAAAAAGGGCTGAAGACATTAGTGCTGGAAAGAGGAAGACCGGTGGAGCACATCAAAGATTACCCAACGGCTAATTTATCAAGATGGGAGCTGCCTCACCGCGGTTGGATCACGAATGAAACAAGACAACAAAATCCGTTGATCAGTAAGGCAGCGGGTTATGATGAAAGCACACAACATTTTTTTGTGAAGGATGCAGATCATCCTTATGTGCAGGAAAAGCCATTTCAATGGGTAAGAGGTTACCAGGTAGGTGGTAAATCATTAACCTGGGGAAGAGCTTGTGCCCGCTGGAGTGAGTATGATTTCACGGCACCCAAACGATATGGCTATGGTGAATCCTTTCCAATAGAATACAGGGATATCAAAGACTGGTACAGCCATGTAGAAAAATTTATTGGTGTGTGTGGCAGTTATGATGGTATTCCTTCCATGCCGGACGGGGAGTTTTTAACGGCGTATGAATTGAATGCGGTGGAGAAACATATGCAACAGGTGCTGAAAGAAAAATTCAACCGGCATTATGTTTCCGGGCGATGGGCACATATCACCGATCCCAAACAAATTCACCTGGACCAGGGCCGGGCTCAATGTATGAACCGCAACTTGTGTATGCGGGGTTGCCCTTTGGGAGGATATTTCAGTTCCAACTCCTCCACTTTGCCCTGGGCAGCCAAGACAGGCAACCTGACTATTCGTCCGCATTCAGTTGTACATTCCATTATTTATGATGAGCAACAACAGAAAGCAGTGGGTGTGAGGGTGATCGATGCCAATACGAAAGAGAGCAAAGAATATTTTGCAAAGATCATTTTTGTAAATGCTTCGGCCTTAAATACAAACCTCATTTTACTGAATTCAACATCAAACCGTTTTCCTAATGGATTGGGAAATGATAACGGACTGATGGGAAAATATATTTGCTTTCACAATTACCGGGGCAGTATGAACGGTGATATAGATGGGTTTACCGATAAATACTATAAAGTATCCAAACCGGCAGAATGTATCATTGCTAATTTCAGGAATGTAGAAAAAAGAGATACGGATTTTATGGGCGGCTATGTGATTTATTCTGGAGCCTACAGGGAAAGATTAAGCGATAAAAATATCAAACCGCTTTTAGGAGCTGCATTCAAAGAGGCGATCAGTGAGCCGGGCACCTGGGGAGTTTATATGTATATGCAAGGGGAAACGATCGCAAAAGCATCAAATCATGTACGGTTGAGCAAGGAGGAAAAAGATCAATGGGGTATTCCGCTGCTTATAACTTCTGTTGGTTATGATGAAAATGATGATAAGATGGTAAAGGATTTTTTAGAACAGGGACAAGCCATGCTGGAAGCAGCCGGCGTGAAAAATATCAATACCAATGATAACAGGCAACCCCCAGGCCTGGATATACATGAAATGGGAGGAGTAAGAATGGGCAATGACCCTACAACCTCCTTGCTGAATGAATGGAACCAGTTGCATCATTGTAAAAATGTATTGGTAACGGATGGCGCCTGCATGACCAGCACCGGCAGCCAGAGCCCATCAATTTTATATATGGCTTTTACAGCAAGGGCTGTTGCTCATGCTGCGGAGGAACTTAAAAAAGGAAATTTATGAACATGAAAAGATCACTGACGGTAATGGCATTAGTACTGAGTACTCTTTTTACTCATGCACAAAGAACATATTGTAATCCTGTAAATATAGATTATGGCTATACCCCGCATCCCAGTTTTACTGAATGGGGCAGGCACCGAGCCACCGCCGATCCAGTAATAGTAAATTATAAAGGGGATTACTATTTATTCAGCACCAACCAATGGGGCTATTGGTGGAGTAATGATATGAGTAAATGGAATTTCGTTTCCAAAAACTTTTTGCGCCCCTGGAATAAGACACTGGATGATCTGTGTGCACCAGCTGTGGGTATTATCGGGGATACTATGGTGGTTTTTGGTTCCACCTATACCAGCACTTTTACATTATGGGGCAGCACAGACCCCAAAGGGAATAAATGGTTCCCGCTGGTTGATTCGTTCGAGATTGGCGGATGGGATCCGGCCTTCTTCACGGATGATGATGGACGTTTTTATATGTACAATGGCAGCAGTAATAATTATCCTGTATATGGTGTTGAGCTGGACCGGAAAACTTTTAAGCCCATCGGTACCCGCACAGCCATGTACCTGTTGCAAGACTGGCGCTATGGCTGGCAGCGTTTCGGTGAATATATGGATAACACGTTCCTTGATCCGTTTATCGAAGGTGCCTGGATGACCAAACATAATGGCAAATACTATTTTCAATACGGGGCACCGGGCACAGAATTCAGTGGTTATGCGGATGGAGTTGTGGTGGGCAGCAAACCTTTATTTGATGGTATTGAGGTAACGCCACAATCGGACCCTATGAGCTATAAGCCGGGCGGCTTTTCAAGAGGAGCAGGACATGGTGCCACTTTTATGGATAATACCAACAATTACTGGCATGTCTCCACCAGCATTGTCTGTGTAAAAAATACCTGGGAAAGAAGGATGGGTATCTGGCCGACCGGATTTGATAAAGAGGATATGATGTGGTGCAATACTGTGTTTGGTGATTACCCGCATTATTTACCCGGCAAAAACCCTTCAGCCAATCAACCGGGGTATTCTGCAGGACCTTCCAGTTATTTTACCGGCTGGATGTTACTGAACTATAAGAAACCGGTTACTGCTTCATCTACATTAGGCAGTTTTTATGCTAACAATGCAGTAGATGAAAGTATTAAAACCTATTGGAGTGCTGCCACTGCCAATAAAGGAGAGTGGATACAAACTGATTTAGGCAATGTATCAACTGTGAATGCAGTCCAGGTAAACTATGCTGACCAGGATGCGGAATTTATCGGGAAGCAAACTAACATTTATCATCAATACAAATTGTTTTCGTCACTGGATGGTAAGAAATGGACGCTGCTGGTTGATAAGAGTAACAACAAAACAGATGTACCGCATGATTATGTGGAATTAGACAAACCTGTACAGGCCAGGTATATTAAACTGGAGAACATCCATATGCCTACTGGTAAATTTGCCATCAGCGGATTACGGGTATTTGGTAACGGGAATGGAGCAAAACCTGCTGCAGTAAAGAATCTAATTGTATTAAGAACAGAAAAAGACAAACGCAGTGCTTATATCAAGTGGGCACCGGTTGATAATGCTTTTGCATATAACCTGTATTACGGAACAGCACCTGACAAGCTCTACAGTTGTATCATGATCCACGATTTTAACGAGTACTGGTTCAAAGCAATGGACAAGAACAAAACGTACTATTTCACGATAGAAGCGATCAATGAGAATGGAGTGAGTGAAAAAACAGAAACAAGAAAAGCGGAATAATATGAAGAATAAAATTAACTACCTGTTTATTGTTTTTTTTCTTGTAACGGCTGCAATAAATGCACAGGAGAAAATACCATTCTGGAAGGAAGTCCAGTCACTAAAACAGCAGGACAGCCTTAAATTCCCGGCTGCTAACCAGGTGCTGCTGATCGGCAGCTCGTCTTTTACGCTTTGGAAAGATGTGCAGGAATATTTTCCCCAACACAAGATCCTGAACCGGGCATTTGGCGGTTCCACTCTTGTTGACCTGATCCGCTTCCGGTATGATGTGATCTATCCCTACCAGCCAAAGCAAATAGTGATCTATTGCGGGGAGAATGATTTTGCGTCAAGTGATACGGTAACTGTTGAGTTGGTAATGCAACGTTTCAAAACGTTATATAACCTGATCCGGGCAAAATATGCCAGCGTACCTTTATTATATGTTTCGATGAAACCAAGCCCGAGCCGGGTACACCTGCTGACAAAATATAAAGAGACGAATAAGCAAATTGAAACATTTTTAAAGAAAGAGAAGAAAGCAGCTTTTGCTGACGTGTATCACCCTATGCTGAAGGCAGATGGGGCTGTTATGGATGATATTTTTAAAGAAGATAACCTGCATATGAATGCAAAGGGTTATGCGATCTGGAAAAAAGTGCTGGAAAAATTATTGATGAAATAAATAACTACCATGCTAACAACACGAAAATTGCTGTTGCCAATATGCATCCTGTCTGTTTGCTTCCTGAGTTGTAAGCAGGAAACGGTGGTAACAAAAATTGCTTTTGGCTCTTGTGGCAGCCAGGATGATCCGCAACCGGTATTGATAATGGCTGCAGAACAAAAACCGGCTGCGTTTATTTTTTTAGGCGATAATATTTATGGTGATACGGATAATATGGATACGCTTCGTAATAAATATACCCGCTGGATGGCACAACCCGATTTTAAAAAACTGGACAGTAGCACAACATTATTTGCCACCTGGGATGACCATGATTTTGGTCGCAATGATGCCGGTAAATGGTATCCCTATAAAAAGGAGTCCAAGGAGATATTCATGGAATTCTTTAAAGAACCAGCCAATAGTGAACGCCGAAAACATGATGGTATTTATAAGACAGAATATATACAGCAGGGAGATAAGACGATCCAGGTTATTTTGCTGGATGTAAGAACATTCCGGAGTGATATATTATTATATGATACAGCTGCCAAATTACCCAGGGATCATTATTTCTATACACCCGATTATAAACCACATGTTTCAGCAGATAGTACGTTACTGGGTGAAGAGCAATGGAAATGGCTGGGC
Organism: uncultured Bacteroidota bacterium; assembly: GCA_902826165.1. Taxonomy (GTDB): domain Bacteria; phylum Bacteroidota; class Bacteroidia; order Chitinophagales; family Chitinophagaceae; genus CADEDV01. The sequence goes on along the minus strand of CADEDV010000037.1, from coordinate 6,561 downwards.
GAGGAGTTGAAAAAGCCGGCTGATCTTCGTTTGATCTGCAGTGGTTCACAGTTTTCCATTGAATATAACGGGTATGAAGCATGGGCTAATTTTCCGCACGAACAAAAGAGAATGCTTGAATTGATAAAATCTACCAAAGCAAATGGAGTATTGTTTTTAACCGGCGATGTGCATTATGCCGAGATTTCCCGCCTGGAAGAACCGGGTTTATATCCCCTCTATGATGTTACCGCCAGTGGTATCACTTCCACCTGGGACTTTGCTACTCAGAATAAAAACAGGATCGAAGGACCGGTGATGGATAATCATTATGGATTACTAACCATTGAGTGGACAAAGGACCCTGTGATAAAAATGGAGATCATCGATAAATTTAAAAATACCAGGATTGAGTACACAATTAATAAAAGTCAGATTCAGTTTTAATTTTTAGTCACATATAAAAAGGATAATAATGAAAAGGATCGTATCAGTACTGTTGGTTGCGTTGTTACTGACATCATTCAGCCAGTTAAAGGGACAACAATCCAATGATGCTAAAATGAAAAGCTTCGTTGATGCATTGATGAAAAAAATGACATTGGAAGAAAAGATCGGGCAGCTGAACCTGCCGGGCAGTGGTGATATCGTTACCGGGCAGGCGCAGAGTTCAGATATTGCCAAAAAGATCAAAGAAGGAAAAGTAGGCGGATTGTTCAATATTAAATCAGTGGCCAAGATCCGTGATGTGCAGAAAGTGGCAGTGGAACAAAGCCGGTTAAAGATCCCGCTGATCTTTGGCATGGATGTGATTCATGGTTATGAAACCGTATTTCCCATTCCATTGGGATTAAGCTGCAGTTGGGATATGAAATTAGTAGAGAACAGTGCCCGGATCGCTGCAGTAGAAGCGAGTGCCGATGGCATCAACTGGACCTTTTCACCGATGGTGGATATTGCCCGTGACCCCCGGTGGGGAAGAATTGCAGAAGGCAATGGCGAAGATGCATTCCTCGGATCACAGATCGCCAGAGCGATGGTGAAAGGCTACCAGGGCAATGACCTGAAAGCGAATAACACGATCATGTCTTGTGTGAAGCACTATGCATTGTACGGAGCTGCTGAAGCCGGAAGAGACTATGGAACAACAGACATGAGCCATCAGCGGATGTACAATGAGTATTTCCCACCTTACAAGGCGGCTGTGGATGCAGGAGCAGGGAGTGTGATGGCTTCTTTTAATGAAATTGATGGAGTACCTGCAACTGCTAATAAATGGCTGCTGACCGATGTTTTAAGAAAACAATGGGGCTTTAAAGGCTTTCTTGTAACAGACTATACGGGTATCAATGAAATGATCGATCATGGAATTGGTGACCTGCAAACTGTTTCTGCCAGGGCATTGATGGCAGGTATTGATATGGATATGGTGGGTGAAGGCATTTTACTGACCACCCAAAAATCATTGAAAGAGGGCAAGGTGACCCTGGTGCAGATCGATGCAGCCTGCAGAAGAATACTGGAGGCTAAATACAAGCTGGGTTTATTTGATGACCCCTATAAATATTGTGATGAGAACAGGGCAAAAACTGAAGTGTTCACAGCTGAACACAGGCAAATTGCCCGCAGTACAGCTGCACAAAGTTTTGTATTATTAAAAAATCAAAATAATGTATTGCCCTTAAAGAAAAGCGGAACCATTGCTTTGATCGGGCCACTGGCAGACAATAAAGAAAATATGCCCGGTACCTGGAGTGTGGCGGCAAATTTTGATAAAGCAACTTCTGTATTAACAGGATTGAAAGAAGTGGTGGGTGATAAAGTAAAAATTCTCACAGCAAGAGGATCTAACCTGGACGAAGACAGTTTGTTTGAGGAAAGGGCTGGTATGTTTGGAAAATCATTGCGTCGTGACAGCCGCCCTGCCCATGTGATCTTACAGGAGGCACTTGATATTGCTAACCAGTCGGATGTGATCGTGGCTGCACTGGGCGAATCAGCTGAAATGAGTGGTGAATCATCCAGCCGTTCCAATATTGAAATTCCAACCATTCAGCAAGACTTACTGAAAGCTTTATTAAAAACAGGTAAACCGGTAGTATTAGTATTATTTACTGGCCGTCCGCTGGTTTTGAAATGGGAAAATGATAATGTACCTGCTATTTTAAATGTATGGTTTGGTGGCAGCGAAGCCGGTTATGCTATTGCCGATGTATTATTTGGTAATGTAAATCCTTCCGGAAAATTGAGTACAACATTTCCTCAAAATGTAGGACAAGTGCCTATTTTTTACAATCATAAAAATACCGGCCGGCCATTGGAAGAAGGAAAGTGGTTCTCAAAATTCCGTTCTAACTACCTGGATGTAAGCAATGATCCGGTGTATCCTTTTGGTTTTGGATTGAGCTATACTTCTTTTGCTTACAGTGATATTAAACTCAGCAGTGTTTCCCTGAAAGGAAAGCAAACACTCACGGCTTCCGTCGACGTTACCAATACTGGTAAGTATGAAGGGAAGGAAGTAGTGCAATTGTATATCCGGGATGTGGTGGGTTCGGTAACAAGACCAGTGAAAGAACTGAAAGGATTCCAGAAAATTGAACTGAAGGCTGGCGAAACTAAAACCGTTTCTTTCGGCATCACCCCCGAAGACCTGAAGTTTTATAATTATGACCTGAAATTCGATTGGGAAGCTGGTGATTTTGAGATCATGATCGGAAGTAACTCAAGAGATGTGAAAACGGGCAAAGTGAACTGGACAAAATAAGATTATTCATTCAGTAAAAAACTGCTGATGAGATACCTGCTTACAATTTGTTGGATACTGTTGCTAAGTACTGTGGGGTCTTCTCAGCAGCTTTTTGTTTTGTATTCACCGGATTCAACACTGAAGCTGGA
>CADEDV010000037.1:0-3584 GCA_902826165.1 uncultured Bacteroidota bacterium | reverse complement strand
GACCAGGTCATGCTGGATGCCGGCTGGAGTGATGTGAAAGATCTTTTTAAGATCAATCCGGATATAAATATGGAGGAACTGGTAGCTTATGCAAGCAAAAACAATGTCCGGCTGATGTTGTGGACGCTTTGCTCCACGCTGGATAAACAATTGGATAGTGCATTAAAAAAGTTTAATGAGTGGGGAATCGCTTCTATCATGACCGATTTCATGGACCGGGATGATCAGCCCATGGTTAATTTTTATCACCGGATTGCCAAAGCCTGTGCAGATCATAAAATTGCAGTGATGTTTCATGGTGCTTTCCCGCCCAAGGGATTTAACCGCACCTGGCCGAATGCCATCACGCAAGAAGGAGTGCTGGGCGCAGAATGGAATATCTGGAGTGACCTGGCTACTCCCGAACATAATGTGGCCATTGCTTATACCCGGATGCTGGCTGGTCCGCTGGATTATGAACCCGGTTTATTATTAAATGCGCAAAAGGACCAGTTCCGGCCCATTGGAAAAAATCCAATGAGTATCGGTACCCGGTGTCACCAACTGGCAATGTTTGTAGTATATGATAGCCCTTTACAAATATTCAGCGGCAATATCAGCCAGGGATTGCAGGAACCGGCATTTATGGAATTATTGGGAAGTATTCCAACCGTATGGGATGAAACAAGGGTTTTACAGGGGAAAATTGGTGAGTATATTATCACGGCAAGAAGAAAAGGGAACGACTGGTTTGTAGCAGGGTTGAATAATAGCGAGGCTAGGGATATTCATTTACCGTTGGATTTCCTGGCAGCAGGAAGCTATAATCTCACTGCTTGTAAAGATGGGGTCAATGCACACAATTATGGCAGCGATTATATTATGAACGAAAGCTCGGCCAATAAATCAACACCATACAATTTAAAAATGGCCCCCGGTGGAGGGTTCCTGATTAAATTGAGTATAAAATCGAACTAATGAATTACAGGAGAATAAATATATTTTTCTTAAGTGCAGGAGTTAGCTTGTTGATTTCCTGCACCACAGCAAGAAAAAACAGCATAAGTAAGAAATTTGCCGCTAACCCTGTTGTTGCCCATCGTGGTGCTTTTAAAAAGAATGGCTTTCCTGAAAATTCTGTTGCTTCACTGAAAGAAGCCATCCGTTTGAAATGTACCGGTTCAGAATTTGATGTGCGGATGACAGCAGATGACTCATTGATCATTAACCACGACCCGAATTTCAATAAACTGGAGATTGAGAAAACCACCTATGCAGAATTGAGCCAGTACAAATTACCGAACGGTGAAAAATTGCCGACCCTGCGGGAATATCTGCTGGCTGGCATTGCTGGCAATAAATTAACAAGGCTTGTACTGGAGATCAAACCCTCCGGCCTGGGTAAGGAAAGAGGAAAACTGATTGCGGCAAGATCGGTTGCATTGGTAAAAGAATTAAATGCAGCTCCAATGACTGTGTATATCAGTTTTGACTATGACATTTTGAAGAAAGTGATGGAAGCTGACCCCGGGGCATCAACACAGTACCTGAACGGAGAGAGATCACCGGAACAATTAAAAGCGGATGGAATAGCCGGTGCCGATTATCATTTCTCAGTGTTCAAAAAGAACCCCGGTTGGATAGAGGAGGCAAAAAAGTATAAGCTCATTTTAAATGCCTGGACGGTGAACGATACTGAGGCAATGGATTGGTTATTGAAAAGCGGGTTTGATTTTATTACCACGAACGAACCAGAGTTGTTGCTAAAAAAAACAGCCAGTTCAGCAAAATAAATACCTTAGTTACTATAATTAATATATGCCTGTTATGAAATTTATTTGCCTGGTAACATTGATAGTATCATTTATTGTTCTCCCTTTTCAACAATTAGTTGCACAGAAAAAAACGATTGATCAGAAAGTAGATTCTGTTTTGAAGCTGATGACACTGGAAGAAAAAGTGGGGCAGATGAACCAATACAATGGACCCTGGGCAGCTACAGGGCCTTTAACCAATGATGATAATCTCTTGTCACAGATAAAAGAGGGTAAAGTAGGATCGATGCTGAATGTAACCGGCGTGGCAAGAACAAAAGATTTGCAGCAACTGGCCCTGCAGTCAAGAATGAAGATCCCATTATTATTCGGGCAGGATGTGATACATGGCTACAGAACTATTTTCCCCATTCCCCTTGGGGAAGCAGCCAGTTGGGATATACCGGCTATTGAACAATCTGCAAGAGTGGCGGCAACGGAAGCAGCAGCCGTAGGCGTACACTGGACCTTTGCCCCGATGGTTGATATTGCCCGTGATCCAAGATGGGGAAGAGTGATGGAAGGTGCAGGCGAAGATTCCTATCTCGGTTCGCTGATCGCCAAAGCAAGAGTAAAAGGTTTCCAGGGAAAAGGATTGGGGAATACTGATGCAGTAATGGCCTGCGCCAAACATTTTGCTGCCTATGGGGCCGCCATTGGCGGCCGGGATTATAATTCAGTGGATATGAGTCTGCGTATGCTGCATGAAATTTACCTGCCACCGTTTAAAGCGGCGGCTGATGCAGGTGCTGCCACCTTCATGAATTCATTTAATGATTTGAACGGTATTCCGGCTACGGGGAATAAATATTTACAAAGAGACCTGTTAAAGAGAGACTGGAAATTCAAAGGCTTTGTAGTGAGCGACTGGGGTAGTGTGGGAGAAATGATCAATCATGGTTTTTCAAAAGATAATTATGAAGCAGCGATGCAGGCGGCGAATGCAGGCAGTGATATGGATATGGAAAGCCGTAGCTATATCAAACACCTGGTTACACTGGTAAAGGAAGGAAAAGTGAAAATGGCTGTGATCAATGATGCGGTAAGGCGTATCCTGAAAAAGAAATTTGAAATGGGACTATTTGACGATCCTTTTAAATATTGCAACGAAGAAAGAGAGAAAAGACAATGGAATAATGCGGAGCATATAAAAGTGGCAAGAGATATGGCGAAAAAAAGCATTGTGCTTTTAAAGAGCGATAACCACTTACTGCCTCTTAATAAGCAAACTAAAAAAATTGCACTCATCGGCCCTTTCGCCAAAGCAAAATCCGATAACAATGGTTTCTGGAGTTATGACTGGCCGGATGATACCGCAAGAATTTCTTCTCTCTGGGAAGGGGTGCAGAAAAAGATCGGTGCAGATGGAAAAATGCTTTATGCAAAGGGGTGTAACATTAATGATACAGTACAAACAGGTTTTACAGAAGCAGTCGCCGTGGCTAATGAAGCAGATATTGTTATCATCAGTGTGGGTGAAGCGAGGGATATGAGCGGTGAAGCAAAAAGCAGGAGCAGTATCCAGTTGCCAGGTGTGCAGGAAGAACTGATCAAAGCAATAATGGCAACCGGTAAGCCGGTGGTAGTGATGATCAGTGCAGGTCGTCCGCTGATCTTTAACTGGACGGCTGATCATGTGCCGGCTATTGTATATACCTGGTGGCTGGGTACCGAAGCAGGCAATGCCATGGCAGATGTATTGTTTGGAGATTATAATCCATCCGGAAAATTGCCCATGAGTTTTCCAAGATCAGAAGGACAGATACCGATCTATTATAATTATTATAATAC
>CADEDV010000036.1:31078-33309 GCA_902826165.1 uncultured Bacteroidota bacterium | reverse complement strand
ACCCGGTGTTTTGCTGCGGTCTTTTACATGGCAAAGCCGGAAACGGTTGGGATATTTCTTTAACCAGGCTTCAATATCTTCATTGGCGGCGGCCACCCAGTACATATCCAGTTCAAAATCCACTAACAAGGCGTCCGTGCCATTCATCAGCACATCTTGCGGTAGTTGTCCTTCTAATGGCTTAAAGGTATAGTCGTGGTTATGGTAAGCGAAGCGGATACCATTCTTTTTACAGACCTCACCTTTCTGGTTGAACTCATCTGTGAATTTTTTAAAATCATCCAGCGATTTTTGCGGGCCTTTCCAGGGGCAGACCAGGTATTTCATACCTATTGCTGCCGCTTCAGCTGCTTTCTTTTCAAAATCCTTATTGATATCACAATGTGAGGAGACGATGGACATACCAAGATCATCCATGTATTTTTTGAAATCGGTATTACTCATACCCCAGAACATACCCTGGGCTCCTTCATAACTTTCGATCTGCTTATAACCAAAAGAGGACAGCTGTTTCAAAACGCCTTTTGGATCAGTTCCTATAACATCCCGCAAAGTGTATAACTGGATACCGAATTTTTTGATCTTCGTTGCTTCTTCACAGGAAGAGAAAATCGACATGCCGGTTAAACTGCTTAATGCAAAACCTGTGGTAACGCCACCGGTTATTTTTAAAAATTTTCTTCTGTTGTATTGCATCTTTCTGTTTTAAAGTGTTTAGTATTATTCAGCCCAGGCTTTATCTCCTTTGGCATAAGGGAAGGCCCCGTCAAATTTACCCGGCACCGGGATATGGCGTAAGGTTTCTGTCATACCTGTTTTGGAAGAAAAGAACCCGAGCAGTGTCAGTTGTTTCATCATGGTATAATAATGACTGGGAGTAGCTTCAAATTCTTTCTGATCTTTCCAGGGTAGTTTTTCATTTTCTGCTTTTAATGCTTCCCGTTTAGGTTTATCAGCTTCGTCTCTTTTGGTATTAAATTCCTTGGCTTCTTTTTCAAGACTGACTAAGAAGTCGTGACGTTGCTCTGCTGTACATTCCATAAACGATTTACCGGTTGCTTTTTCACAGGCTTCTTCTAATTGTGCAATGCCATTGGTAAAAGCTGTTTGCTGGTTTTGGGTATAACAGTCAGTGACCATGATCTTCATGAACTCACCCACCTTCGCTGCTTTTGCACCCGGTGTTGCCGTTGCAGGAATGATGGTTTCAGCCACTTCATCCAGCAGGGCAATATTGGCCGCCGTAAAGCCGGCTTCGGTTTTGCCGGCCGTTTTACAACCTGTTAAAAATACTTCACCGCCGATGACGACACCACCGGTAACAACAGCGATCATTTTCAGTAGTTCTCTGCGATCCATATCTAAAGATTTTGAGTTAGTGATTAAAGATTTCCTTTTTTTAATTCTTCCACGGCAAAATGGGCTGCTCTTGCTGTGAGTGCCATATAGGTAAGCGAAGGATTTACACATGAGGCCGATGTCATACAAGCACCATCGGTTACAAATACATTCTTCGCATCCCAAACCTGGTTATTGCCATTAAGTACTGATGTCTTCGGGTCACGTCCCATCCGGGCTGTACCCATTTCATGAATACCCATACCCGGAGCATAACCATGATCATAAGTTTTTACATCTTTCACACCGGCGGCGTCCAGCATTTCTTTGGCATCATTCATCATATCGATCCGCATCTTCTTTTCATTTTCTTTGATCTCCACATCAAAAGCCAGTACCGGTAAACCCCATTTGTCTTTCTTTTCTTTATCCAGGTATATTTTATTCTCATGATAAGGCAGCATTTCACCAAAGCCGGTGATACCCATATTCCAGTTATCGCTGGCAACACTCAACGCTTCCTTTAAGTCAGCACCAACGGTCATCTCCGCTATTTCAACACCACGTCCACGGCCAGCACCACCCTGGTAACCAAATCCTCTTATATAATCCCGTTTATCATCATAGATATTCCGGAAGCGGGGTATGTAGATACCTGTTGGCCGACGGCCGTACAAGTATTTATCTTCAAAGCCTTCTACGGTACCACTTGCACCGGCCCTGAAATGGTGATCCATTACATTATGTCCCAGTTCACCGCTGCTGCTGCCCAATCCGCCTTCCCATACATCCGTGGCAGAGTTCATCAGCACCCAGGTAGAATTCAACGCAGACGCACAAACGAAAACGATCTTCGATTTATATTCATAGGTCTTGTTTGTTTCTGCATCCAG
>CADEDV010000036.1:15507-30978 GCA_902826165.1 uncultured Bacteroidota bacterium | reverse complement strand
CCACGTTCCAGCATGATCACTTTAAGCCCTTTCTCGGTCAGTTCTTTGGCAGCCCAGCCTCCGCTTATACCGGAGCCGATTACGATTGCGTCAAATTGATTGTCAGCCATGCGTTTGATTTTCGGGTTTTCGTTTTAAATAAATTTCTTACTTACACATCACATATTTTGATCGCTTTTTTCAAAGCCGATAGCTTGTCTTTATTTTCTTTGGCGGAAGGAATGAATTCCTGGGCCACATATCCCTGGTAGCCGGTGTTAAGAATGGCTTTCATGATAGCAGGGTAGAAGAGCTCCTGTGTTTCATCAATTTCATGACGGCCCGGTACGCCTGCCGTGTGATAATGACCAAAATAAAAATGATTGTCCTGAATCGTTCTGATCACATCGCCTTCATTGATCTGCATATGATAGATATCATACAATAGTTTGAAGTTGGGCGAACCCAGCCGCTTGCACAACTCAACGCCCCAGGCACTTTTATCGGCCATATAATCTTTATGGTTCACTTTGCTGTTGAACAATTCCATCTGGATGATGACATTGTTCTGTTCCGCCAGTGCCATGATCTTTTTTAATCCTTCCACGCAATTCTTCATTCCTGTTTCATCATCCATGCCATTACGGTTGCCGCTGAAACAGATCAGGTTCTTATAACCGGCTTTTGATACCAGCGGAATGGCTTCAGTAAAATCTTTGATCAGCCATTCGTGGTTCTTTTTATCGTTCCATCCTTCTGTTAAACTGATTTTACCAGCCGTATAACACATGGAACAAGTGATGCCATGCTGCTGTATGGTTGGCCAGTCCTTCGGAGCCAGCAGGTCGATAGCGGAGAACTTTAATTTTTTCACCACCCCGCAAAGTTCTTCCAGCGGAATGAAATTGTAGGTCCAGGAACAAACGGAATGGTTGATATTTCCTTTCAAGGCATATTCATTTTCAGAAGGGGAAATAAAAGAACTCAATGTGGGGATAGCTGTAACAGCCAGTGAACCGGCAGCTGCATTTTTTAGCCATTTTCTTCTTGACGACTGGTTATCCATGTTGGGTAATGATTTAGTTGGCTTTCTTTTCGTCTTTGAAAGAGATAGCAAATAATAAGAAGACAGCAGCTGCAATAGCAGCTGGTATCAGCCAGATCATTTTATAATCGAAGCCGGTGGCTGTCTGGTAGGAATCAGTGATCATACCGGCAATTTTAAAACCGATCAGCATTCCCACACCATAGGTAGCTAATGTGATCAGACCCTGTGCGGCACTCTTCACCTTTTCTCCGGCCTTTGAGTTGGTATATATCTGGCCGGATACAAAAAAGAAATCGTAACAGATGCCGTGCAGGGCAATACCTGTCAGCAGCATGAAACTTAATTCCCCGGCATTACCAAAGGCAAACAATACATAGCGTAAAGCCCAGGCCAGCATACCAACCAATATGGTTTTCTTAAACCCAAACTTGCTGAAGAAAATGGGCAGTGCCAGTAAGAACAGTACTTCAGATATCTGCCCAATAGTCATTTTTCCTGTGGGGTTCTCAACACCAATATTTGATAAAAAAGAATTTGTATTCTGATAATAAAATGCAAGCGGGATGCAGATCAATATGGATGCAATAAAGAACACGGCAAAATTTTTATCCTTCAATAATTTAAGTGCATCCAATCCTAGAATCTGGCTAATGCTGATTTTTTCACCGGTGCTTTTGGCCGGAGGTGTTTTAGGCAGGGTAAAACTCATCAATCCTAAGATGAGGGCAGCAACACCAGAAAGAAGGAAGGTGTTTTTAAGCATTCCGTTGGTCGTATTTTCTTTAGAATCCCAATGAAAAAGATAACTGATCAGCAAACCTGCCACGATCCAGCCAACAGTTCCAAATAAGCGGATAGTGGAGAATTCTTTTTCCGGGTCTTTCATTTGGTTAAACGAAACAGAATTAACCAATGCCAGCGTAGGCATATAAAGAACCATGTACACAAAAACGTAGGGATAAAAAGCGGCAATATCTGTTGCATTATACATTTGATACATCAGGACAGCACCGGCGATATGCAATACACCCAGGATTTTTTCTGCATTAAAATAGCGGTCAGCAATAAGACCAATGATAAACGGGGCGATAATTGCACCCCATGACTGGGTGGAAAAGACCTGTCCGATCTGGCCTCCGTCTGCTTTAAGATTAGTACCTAAAAAAGTCCCCAGTGTCACAAACCATCCACCCCAGATAAAAAATTCAAGAAACATCATTACGGAAAGCTGAATACGGGTCGTAGATTTCATGTGCAAGTGAATTTGTTGAATCGTTAGTTTCGTAAAAATGATTTAGAAAAACTAAATGTACTATTTTTAAGCACATATAATTGTTCAGCGTATACATTTTTACGATACTATATTATCATTTTAATACATACTATTAACCTCAAACGTTTGCGATGAAAAACAGGAAACTACGGATGGCTATGATCGGTGGTGGCAAAGACGCTTTTATCGGTGCGGTGCACCGGCTTGCATTTAATATGGACGGACAGGTGCAATTGGTGGCAGGCGCACTCAGTATCAGGCCGGAAGTGGCCATTGAATCAGGGCAGGAGCTTTTCCTGGATGAGGACAGGATCTACACCGATTATAAAACCATGCTGGAGAAAGAAGCCACCATGCCGGCTGATAAACGAATTGATTTTGTCAGTATCGTTACTCCCAATTTTGCTCATTTTGATCCGGCCATGATGGCACTGGATAAAGGTTTTCATGTGGTAATCGAAAAACCAATCACTTTCTCGCTGGACGAAGCCAAGCAACTCAAAGCAAAACTGGAGCAAACTGGTCTTACATTATTACTCTGCCATACCTATACCGGTTACCCGATGGTGAAACAGGCCAAACGTTTCCTGCAAAGCGGAGCATTGGGTAAGATCAGGAAAGTGTACGTGGAATACCCGCAGGGATGGCTCAGTACTTCATTGGAAAAAACAGGACAGGCACAGGCGGCCTGGCGCACTGATCCCAAACGCAGTGGCAAAGCCGGTTCGATGGGTGATATCGGGACCCATGCCTTTAACCTGGCAGAATATGTTACCGGTTTGCAAGTAGAAAGTATTTGTGCTGATATCAATACCATTGTAGAGGGAAGAATGCTGGATGATGACGGGGCAGCATTTTTGAAATTCAATAATGGCGTAAGCGGGGTGCTGATGGCCACACAGATTGCAGCCGGGGAAGAGAACAATGTCAAGATAAGAGTATATGGCGAAAAAGGAGGCATTGAATGGAAGCAGGAAGATGCGAATACCTTATTAGTAAAATGGCTGGATAAACCCACCGAGATATACAGGGCTGGTTCCGGTTACCTGGATTCCTTTGCCAAACATAATTGCCGCACACCAGCCGGGCACCCGGAAGGTTATTTAGAAGCATTTGCCAATTTGTACCGCAATTTCGCCCTGACTCTCCGGGCCAGGATCAATGGAGAAACAGCACAGGCAGAGTGGCTGGATTTTCCCGGTGTGGAAGAAGGGATACGGGGTATGGCTTTTATTGAGAATGTAATTGCGTCAGGGCAAGCGGAGAAAAAATGGATCGATTTCACTGTTTAGTTCTTCAATCATTAATATCAATTGACAAATGACTACCATAAAAGGACCAGCTATTTTCTTAGCACAATTCCTCGGCGAAAATGCGCCATTCAATAACTTAAAATCAATCTGCCTTTGGGCAGAATCATTAGGATTTAAAGCGGTGCAAATTCCCACCTGGGATCCCCGCTGTATTGATCTGCAAAAAGCAGCCGAGAGTAAGACCTATGCGGGCGAGATCAAAGGCATCATCAATGATTGCGGGCTTGAGATATCTGAACTGTCAACACACCTGCAAGGGCAATTAGTGGCCGTGCACCCGGCATATGATACCCTGTTTGATGGTTTTGCTCCGGAACAGTTGCGTGGTAATCCAAAAGCAAGAACGGAATGGGCCATTCAACAGGTGAAATATGGAGCGAAGGCATCTCAAAATTTAGGATTAACAGCACATCCCACTTTCAGTGGTTCTTTATTATGGCACACCTTTCATCCCTGGCCGCAACGGCCTGCCGGTTTGGTGGAAGAAGGGTTTAAAGAACTGGGTAAACGATGGACACCAATACTGGATTATTTTGATGAATGTGGCGTGGATGTCTGTTACGAAATTCATCCCGGGGAAGATCTTTTCGATGGTGTGACCTATGAAATGTTTTTGAAAGAAGTGAATAATCACCCCCGGGCCTGTTTATTATATGATCCCTCGCATTTTGTATTGCAGCAACTGGACTATATTCAATACATCGATTTTTACCATGAGCGGATAAAAGCATTCCATGTAAAAGATGCCGAATTTAATGCTACAGGAAAGCAGGGAACTTTCGGTGGTTACCAAAGCTGGGCCAACAGGGCCGGACGATACCGTTCACCTGGTGATGGCCAGGTGGATTTCAAAACTATATTCAGCAAGCTGACCCAATATGATTTTACCGGCTGGGCAGTAATGGAGTGGGAATGTTGTATCAAACACCCGGAAGACGGGGCAAGAGAAGGTGCTGAGTTCATCCAGCGGCATATCATCCGAGTTACAGAAAGAGCTTTTGATGATTTTGCTTCCAGCGGGACGGATGAAAAAACAAACAGACTTTTGCTGGGATTAGACTAACCTTTAATTTCGCCGTACATTTAATTTCTTCAAAATAATACAGTATGAAAAAGATATTTTTATCCTTTGCCGTTGCAATCGTAGTTAGTTCCTGTGGTAATAGTTCTTCAGAAACTAGTAGTGGTTCAGGAACCGGTGATACCAAAGCCACTGATACAAAAGAAGCAGCGGCAGATGATCTTTCCGGAAATCCTGTCTATCAGAAAGGGTTGTCCCTGGTAGCTAAAAGTGATTGCCTGACTTGTCACAAAATTGATGACAAACTCACTGGCCCGAGTTACAGGGAAGTAGCTAACAAATATGCCGCTTTGCCGGATACAATTATTGCTCATCTTGCAGGGAAGATTATTAAAGGTGGTAACGGTGTTTGGGGTGAGGCATATATGACACCACATGCCGCCGTATCCCAGGAAGATGCCGAGGCGATGGTGAAATATATTATGTTACTGAAAAAATAAGGCCTGGTGAATTCCATTTGGCTCAACCAATAAAAATCAACACATGAAAAGATTGCTTACCGTAACAGTTGTTGTAGCTGCAATGACTGCCTGTAATAACAGTGGTTCTGAAAAACCGGCTGATGCAGATACAACAACAACTAAAATTGAATCTTCTGTGAATAAACTGACCGACCAGCAAAAAGCAGATGGCTGGCAACTGTTATTCGATGGGGAAAGCACAAAAGGATGGCACAAATACGGGGGCAATCCTGTGGGCAGTGCCTGGAAAATAGCAGATGGTAATTTATATCTTGATACCACGGTAAAGGAAAACTGGCAGATCAAAGACGGCGGGGACATCGTCAGCGATGAAGAATTTGAAAATTTCCACCTGAAGCTGGAATGGAAGATCGCTAAGGATGGCAACAGCGGCATTATGTTCTATGTGCATGAGGACACGGCAAAATATAAATGGCCCTGGGAAACTGCTCCTGAAATGCAGGTACTGGATAACAATGGTCACCCGGATTCAAAGATCATCAAGCACCGGGCAGGTGACCTGTATGACCTGATCAGTTCCAGTAAAGAAACCGTAAAGCCAGCTGAGGAATGGAACCAGGTGGAAATAAAATGTGTGGATGCCAAACTGGAGCTATGGCTGAATGGGGAAAATGTGGTTAGTACAAGCTTATGGGATGATGCCTGGAAAAAACTGGTAGCAGGCAGTAAGTTTGCGAAGATGCCAGATTTTGGCACCTATAAAAAAGGGAAGATCGCCTTACAGGATCATGGTAATACCGTATGGTACAGGAATGTGATGATTAAAAGAATGTGATCATCTTTAAGAATAAATAAAAGAGCTGTTGAAAACAACAGCTCTTTTATTTATATAAGAATATACTATCAGGTAGTTGAAAAAGTAGCGACACAATCATCAAATTGTTTTTCCCAGTTTTCAAGTTCTCCTTTTTTACAGGTGCATGTCAGGACATATGCTATTTTATCTTCAATGATTACATAGACTTTTACTTCAAGAGGATAGCCCATATAGGAGTGACTATACCTCATCCAGTTAGCATTATGTCCGTTAATTTCTTTTGTTCCATAATCCAGTTCCTTCATGTCAGTCAGCATATTTTTCATATTGACTTTCGAAAGCTGCAGGTATTCTTCGGCTGTTTTATTACCGGTTTTTTCGGTAATGACATTTACATTTTCCCTGAAATCATCACTGATACTTTCGACTGGCGAAAAAATAATAGTCGCCCTCATGCCCATTACAGAAGTGTCAGTTTTTTCCCAGCCATTGGGGGCATTAATAGAAAAACCACCGGAACCGGCATTAAGGTTAGGGTTCTTTCGTATTGCTTTTTCAATTTCTTCCGGGGTAACGGGTGTTTTTCTCTGCTTGCAACCAGTTGTAAGCAGAATGGAAAAGGAAAGAATAATATAGAATAAGGGTTTCATAAAAATGATTTTGGACTGAAGATAAGCAACCCTTTTGAAAAAGCACAGACAGGCTGGACAGGTGATTTTTGTTTTTTGAGCAGGATTGCCTAACTTTTACGTTCACCAAAACTGCTTTGATCATGGATACTTCATTCATCGAAGGGTTGAACTGGCCGGCTATCCTCGTAGCCGCCCTTGCCTATTTTATGTTAGGCGCCCTTTGGTACTCAAAATTACTTTTTGCTAATCATTGGATAGCCAGCAGCGGGATCGACATGAACAAGCCTGGTGCCAGGAAAGGAGTGGGGGGGATTATGGCCTTTACCTTCTTACTGGAATTAGTGGTCTGTATAGGCCTCGGTATTTTAGTGTACAGGCTGATGCTATCAGGTTTTTTATCAGGTATCAAACTCGGTGTTTTCACAGGAGTGTGTTTTGCGGCAATAGGGATAACAATTTCTTATCTCTATCAGAGCAAGCCGCAGATATTAACACTGATCGACAGTGGTTATCATATTACAGGTAATATTCTTGCAGCAGTTATCCTTTGCAGCTGGCATTAATAGTATCTAAAAAAATAAGCCGGGATTACCGGCTTATTTTTTATTCCACTTTCGTGATCTTAAGAACGTTTGTCGGCAGGTGTAAATGTATCGGCGTACTGCCTGTACTGACCACTACATTTCCTTTGGTAACAAATCCTCTTTCTTTTAAAATATCGATCTGGTCAAATACGATATCATCCAGGCTTTCTTCTTCATCGTAATAAAAAGCACGGACACCCCAACTTAGACTTAACTGGTTGACCAATGATCTCTCCTTGGTAAATATGTATAAAAATGCTTTGGGGCGATAGCTGCTCAGGGTAAACCCTGTATAGCCGCTTTGCGTCATACCGACTATTGCATCTGCACTGACATCTTCTGCCAGTTTACAGGCATTATAACAAATGGCGTCACTCAGGAAAGAAGGAGAGTGGGGTTGTGGTTTCAGCATTTCTTCCCGGTCATAATCGTAGGCCTTGGTCTCGATCTCATGAATGATCTTGCTCATAGTTTCCACGACCAGCTTTGGATATTTACCGGTGGCTGTTTCCGCACTCAGCATTACGGCATCGGCACCTTCCAGCACCGCATTGGCCACATCGGTGATCTCACTCCGGTTTGGTTTTGTCCGGTCGATCATGCTTTCCATCATCTGGGTGGCCACGATCACCGGCTTGGCACGATGTAAACATTTTTTGATGATATCTTTCTGGATCAGCGGCACTTCTTCAATGGGTAATTCAACACCCAGGTCGCCACGGGCAATCATGATACCATCACTTTCCACAATGATATCCCGTAAATTCTTTAAGGCTTCCGGCATTTCGATCTTGGCGATCACTTTAGCTTTATGGCCACCTTCTGTGATCCTTCTCTTAAGGTCAATGATATCATTGGGCTTTCTTACAAAAGATAAAGCCACCCAATCCACTTTTTGTGTCAGGATGAAATCAAGATCGGCAAGATCTTTTTCTGTTAAGGAAGGAAGAGAAATATTCGTATCCGGGAGATTTACTCCTTTTTTAGGAAGTAATAATCCACCCAGGGTAACTTCCACTTTGACATCTTTTTCCCTGGTGATCTCTTTCACCACCACTTCCAGTTTGCCATCATCGATCAATATCTTTTCTCCCACTTTCACATCGGCATGAAGATCGGGATAGGATACATAGATCTTTTCCATGGTGCCAACCATTTTCTGGTTAGTGAAAGTAAGTATATCACCTTCTTTGATATCCAGTGAACCGCCTTCAATGTCGCCCACTCTCAGTTTGGGGCCCTGCAAGTCGGCAAGCACGGAGATATTGTACGGTTCTTTCTTATTCATCTCCTGGATCATATCAATGATCTTGCCTTTACCTTCATGATCTCCATGCGAAAAATTGAGACGGAAAACATTCACACCGGCTTTTACCAGTTCCAGTAATTTATCATAGGTATCACAAGCCGGGCCAACTGTGGCTACGATCTTGGTTCTTTTAAAAGCATGTTTACGGCCCGCTTCTTTGTCAAATTCTTTGTGCAGGTATTTTTCAATGTTCTTGCTCATAGTGTTCGTTTCTGGTTACTTGTTGCTGACCTGTTGAAAAGACAGGAACCAGCGATCAGCCGCAGGCACCTGTTGTAATAATTTAACTGGCTAATATCTTAACGATCTTCATCCACTCTTCACTGATCTTGCCTTTATTCTTGACCGCTGTTTCAAGCGGTATATAATGCATCTTGTTATTGAGGATACCTACAAATACATTGTGCCTACCTTCCATAAGGCTTTCAACGGCGTGGTAGCCCATGCGGCTGGCAATCAGCCTGTCCATACAACTGGGTGAACCACCCCGCTGAATATGACCGAGTATACAAACCCTGATCTCTGCATTCGGAAGTTTTTCTTCCAATACTTTCTGTACTTCGTTAGCACCACCAAATTCATCTCCTTCTGCCACCACAATGAGGTTCACTAATTTTTTCCGACGCTCTTTTTCCTGCAGTGATACGATCAGGTCATCCATATTGGTTTTCCTTTCCGGGACCAGGATATTCTCTGCACCCGTGGCAATACCACTGTGCAGGGCGATATAGCCTGCATCACGACCCATTACTTCAATGATGAAGATACGGTCATGCGCATCCATAGTATCCCTGATCTTATCAATTGCTTCTACGGCCGTATTTACAGCCGTATCAAATCCAATGGTGAAATCTGTTCCTGCAATGTCTTTATCAATTGTTCCTGCCAAACCGATACAGGGAATATCATATTCCTGGCTGAATTTAACGGCACCACGGAATGAACCGTCCCCACCGATAATCACTAACCCGTCAATTCCTCTTTTCTTCAGCGTTTCGTAAGCGATCTTTCTTCCTTCGGGTTCATAGAATTCTTTGCAGCGGGCCGTTTTCAAAATAGTACCGCCACGCTGGATAATATTCGCCACTGAGCGGCCATCCATTTTGAAAATATCATCTTCGATCATGCCCTGGTAGCCACGCATGATCCCAAAAACTTCTAATCCATGATAAATACCGGTGCGTACCACCGCCCTGATGGCGGCATTCATTCCGGGGGCATCCCCGCCAGATGTGAGTACACCGATCTTTGTTACTTTTTTTGCCATAGTATTGTTCTGCTATCTTCTGCTGATTAATTATTTTTCTGAGACGAACAATCGTTTGAATATTCCAAGGGTAAAAGGCACTCAAAAATAAGGTTTTGTTTTGATTGTGTTTTTTAAACACGGAAGGGGTTATTAAGCATCTTTGAGTTCTTCTTAACATAAATACCCACCAGTACGCAGAAAAAAGGGAGATTTCCGGCGTTAAGTTGTAAATCAAATCATCATGATGAAGAAAGTATTTCTTTTCGTATTTCTTTTTGCCGGTGGAAGCTGTATTGCCCAGGCAGATACCACGAAATGGGTGAGAGCCTTCCCTGTTACGGATTATATGGTTGACCTGAATGACAGCATCAAAGTAGTGCAGGTATATCTTCCCGGAGGGCCGGTGCTGAAGGAGAAACAACCCGGACTGCTGAGAGGTGTGTATAAAGACGGTAAAGCCGATACGGCCGAGATAGGTGCCGGCCGTTGTCATCTCATCAAGGGAGACTATTATTATTTTACTATTAATTATAAGGAAAGCGGAATAACTCCCAAAGAGAATGATCTCTTGTACACAGTAGTTGATAAACCTGTGATATACCGAAAGCAGGTCATTGGCCTTGCGTCTCATTTTATCGAACTACAAAACGTACATGAAGAGCCTTTTTATGACCGGTTTGCAATTTTTCAAAAATGGACAGAGGCGGACGAAAAAAAACTGATCGACTCGATGGTGCGTGATATCCAGTTTACCGGCCAGTATTTCCTGGAAAATAATCCTTCGATGGATGTGGAAATAAAAAGCGGCGAATTTAAAGGACAAAAAGTATTGTATGTCATGGTGGAATGCCAGCCTGGCTATCTAAAAGACTTCTTTGATTATATTATCGTTCGCCCAAGGCTTTATGCAGGTCAGCGCTGGAAAGTATCGGAAATCTTTGCTACCTGGCTGAGCAGCGGAGCTCCCACTGTGATAAGGTAATAACCAAATTTATCATTCATCCCGCTGACAGGCCATTTATCGGCCGGATGTTCTTTGGGCTGTTGTTTCGGTTAACTTTAGGCCAATAAATTTATGTGTATGAAAAAAATACTGGCCTTCTTCTTTCTTTCTCTGCCACTGCTTTCGTTGGCACAGTTGCAATATCCTGAAACAAAAAAAACGGATGTTACGGATAATTATCATGGCACTCCTGTAGCCGATCCTTACCGCTGGCTGGAAGATGATAACAGCGAAGAGACCAAAGCCTGGGTGCAGCAGCAGAATAAAGTAACGAATGATTACCTGGCCACTATTCCTTTCCGGGATAAAGTGAAAAAGAGACTGGAAGAATTATGGAACTATCCTAAATATGGTTCTCCTTCTAAAAAAGGCGATTATTATTATTTCAGCAAAAATGATGGTTTACAGAACCAGAGTGTTATTTACCGCCAGAAAGGATTGAATGGCAAGCCAGAGATTTTCTTTGATCCTAACAAACTATCAGCAGATGGTACTACGGCTTTGGGTGCCTGGTCTTTTTCAAAAAACAACAAATATGTTGGTTATTCAGTAGCTATGAGCGGAAGCGACTGGCAGGAAGCCTTTGTACTGGATGCTGCCAACGGGAAAAAACTGGCCGATAATGTGAAATGGATAAAATTCAGCGGCCTTAACTGGAAGGGTGATGAAGGATTTTATTACAGCCGTTACCCGGAGCCGGATGAAAAAAGTAAACTGAGCAAACAAAACCAGTTTCACCAGGTATGGTATCATAAGATCGGTACTTCGCAGGCTGAAGATGTACTGATCTATAAAGATGATGCACATCCATTACGTAATATGGGTGGTGGAATGACGGAAGATAATCGTTTCCTTATCATTAGTATGTCCGAAGGAACCAGCGGTGCTGAGATATGGGTAAAAGACACAAAGGCTCTCGATCCGAAATTCACCTTATTGATCGCCGGTTTTAAAACAAGCCCGTCCGTGGTTACCAATGTTGGAGATAAATTATTAGTTCGAACTAATGAAGATGCGCCTAATTACAAAATAGTATTAGTGGATCCGAAGAATCCTGCTAAAGAAAATTGGAAAACGGTGATCGCCGAAAAAGAAGAAGTGTTACAGGGCGTTGGTACCGGCGGTGGCTATCTGTTTGCCAGTTACCTGAAAGATGCGTCCACAAGGGTTTACCAGCATGGTTATGATGGTAAACTTGTGAGGGAGATCAAACTGCCGGGTATTGGTTCTGCCGGTGGTTTTGGCGGCGACATTAATTCCAAAGAGTTTTTCTATACGTATTCATCCTTCAGTTACCCGCCAACCATCTTCCGGTATAATATCACAACAGGCCAATCAACCTTGTTCCGCAAAACAGAAGTAAAGTTTGATGTATCACAGTTTGAGACCAAACAGGTTTTCTTTACCAGTAAGGATGGCACCAAAGTGCCGATGTTCCTGACCTATAAAAAGGGATTGAAACTGGACGGTACTAACCCGGCTTTGATTTACGGATACGGAGGGTTTAATATCCCCTCAACTCCCGGCTTTAGTGTCAGTAATGCATTCTTTATGGAGCAGGGTGGTATTTATGCTGTGGTGAACCTGCGTGGTGGCAGTGAATATGGAGAAAAATGGCATAAGGCCGGGATGAAAGAAAATAAGCAGAACGTTTTTGATGATTTCATTGCTGCTGCTGAATACCTGGTCAAAGAAAAATATACCAATAAAGGCAAAATAGCCATTCGTGGTGGCAGTAATGGCGGTTTATTGGTAGGTGCAGCCATGACGCAGCGGCCAGATCTTTTCAAAGTCGCTATTCCGCAGGTAGGGGTGATGGATATGCTCCGTTATCACAAGTTCACCATTGGCTGGGCCTGGGCTGTTGAATACGGACGCAGTGACAGTGCTGATGCATTCAATTATCTTTCCCAATACTCGCCTTTGCATAATTTAAAACCCGGGGTTAGTTATCCTGCAACCATCGTTACTACGGCTGATCATGACGACCGGGTAGTCCCGGCACACTCTTTCAAATTTGCTGCGGCATTACAGGCTGCGCAGGCAGGTACCAATCCCACGGTGATCCGTATTGAAAGCAAGGCAGGACATGGTGCTGGTAAACCTACCAGTAAACAGATTGAGGAAGCAACTGATATCTGGAGTTTTACCATGTACAATCTTGGAATGAATTATACAGAGCCAGTGATCCCCGGAACTAAAAAAGCTTTTTGATAATTTTTTCTCTCCGCAAAGACCCGCTGCTAAAAACAGCGGGTCTTTATGTTTGGTATAAAATAAAAAGCTAATAAGAAGAATAAACTTGTCAATAATCATGATAAATGGTATGGGTGGAAATGATGTGCCCACTATATTTGCAAATCCTAAAATTTTCACATGAGAAAACATATTTCTTTTTTTGCTATTGCAACAATAGCTGTATTCTTTTTTTCCGTATCAACAGCAAAATCACAAACAACAGATTCTGCAGCTCTAAAGGCAGAACAAGGCACCATTGATGAACTTCCGGCAAAACCTTTTCGTCTTCCTGCGCTGGCGGAGATCAACGGATCTCCTTTTTTAACAGCCGATTACCAGCAGGGAGCTGTGGAACTGGGGCAAGGGAAAGTGGTAACTGGCGTTCCTGTCAAGTTCAATATTTTCAATAATGCAGTGATGGTATTAAAGAACGGTGAAGAACTGAAATTGGAATTCTTTGAACTGGTTTCTTATGACCAGGCAGATAACAGTGGTAATATAAAGCATGTGATGTTCAAAGCCGGTTATCCTGAAGTTGACGGGCATGATGATAATTCCGTGTATCAGGTATTATCACTTGGTCCAAAGGTACATTTGCTGAAATTTATGTCACAAAAAGTAGAGGATGCCGCTACATTAGGTGATTATAGCCGTAAAGAGATCATTACTACAGCGCAGCTGTATATCTATACACCAGGTGGTAAAATTAAAAAGATCAAGAACAGCAAGCAGGCATTGCAGGATGCATTGCCGGAACTGGCTGCTAAAATTGATGAAGTGGCTGCTGCCAAAAAATTAAAGCTTAAAAGTGAAAATGAAATTTCTGTCCTGGTGGAAGAATTGAATAAACCATAAGAAAGGATAACGAATCTGGGAAATCCTGTCAGCAATGACAGGTTTTTTTGTTTGCAATAGCTTTATTTTTGAAAGATGAGAATACTGGTTACGGGTGCAAATGGTTTCCTGGGTATTTACCTGGTGCAGCAACTGCTGCAAAAGGAATTTCCTGTTATCGCAACGGGTAAAGGAGATTGCCGGCTTCCTTTCACCGGAGTTGATAATTTTGATTACGAACCAATGGATTTTACAGATCCGTTTGCCGTTCACGATCTGTTTGAAAAGTATCAACCATCAGTAGTGGTTCATGCCGGTGCCATGAGCAAACCCGATGATTGTGAAAAGGAGCAATGGCAGGCTTACCTCACCAATGTGGAAGGAACAGTTACCTTATTGACGAATGCAGAGGCGTATCAATCCTTTTTTGTGTTTGTGTCCACTGATTTTGTTTTTGATGGAGAAAAGGGAATGTATAGTGAAACAGATATTCCATCCCCAGTTAATTTTTATGGCAAAACAAAACTGGAAGCAGAAGAGATCGTCAAAGAATACCCATTTGACTGGGCTATTGCAAGAACGGTATTAGTATATGGTAAACCCCTGGCAGGACGATCAAATATTCTCAGCATAGTAAAGGAAAAGCTCGAAAAAGGAGAGGAATACAGTGTAGTAAATGACCAGGTGAGGACACCGACTTACGTTGAAGATCTGGCGGCAGGTATTGTGGCGATCATTGAAAAGAAGGCTACAGGTATTTTTCATTTATCCGGCGCAGATATACTTACACCCTATGAAATGGCCATCAAAACGGCTGATTTTCTTAAGCTGGATAAATCGCTCCTCAAAAAAGTAACTGCTGCTGATTTTACACAGCCGGCAAAACGCCCCCCGAAGACAGGATTTAATATTGAAAAAGCAAAAAAGGAACTGGATTACCAGCCCTTTTCATTTGAAGAAGGTCTTGCTAAAACTTTTTCCTGATCAGAAACTAAAGCTGATACCGGCTTTGATAAAGCGGGGCGTACCGGGTGTATAATGTATCTCGGATATGGAACCAGGTTCTCCCTGTAGTCTGGATTCCGTATCAAACTGTGCTTCGTTCCATTTCCGGTTAAAAATGTTTTCCATCGATACAAACAGATCAAATTGTTTCAGTTTATAACTCATTAACACATCTGCAATAAAATAACCATGAGCTATTACTGAATTGTCTTCATTAGCCGGTCTGTCATCTATGAACCTGTAACGCAGGGAACCACTAAATCCATTTTTAGCTTTTGCTGTCACCCCGCCGATGCTGGTGAAAGCAGGAGCTAACGGTACATAATCTTCACCCTTTGGTTCGCCAATAGCTCTTGCCCTGGTCAGGTTAATATCCATGTCGGCGTATAACCAACTGTTGACCTGGTACCGTGCGGAAACATCAACACCCATTCTTCTTGTCTTCCCGCTGGGTTCCACAATACCTGCATCACCTACATACACAAATTCCTGTTGTGAATACAAATGCCACAGGGTTGTTTTCAGCACTAATGCTTTTACAGGTTTCAGAATGATACCAAGATCGGTCCCCAATACTTTTGGTAAAATATCATTGGCCTGGTTGCTAAGAATCACTCTTGAATCATTGGAATGAAAACCAATACCATTATTGAAGAATATTTTTACGTTGGCAGAAGGGCTGTA
>CADEDV010000036.1:785-15407 GCA_902826165.1 uncultured Bacteroidota bacterium | reverse complement strand
TTTATATTATCGTAACGGAAACCAGCTCCGAATTCTGTCACTGCTTTTTTATTACCCAGCAACCATGTCTTGGCAGCAGTAGTGGTATATCCATAGATATCTCTTGATTCCTGTTGTTTGATCTCGTCACCATTTACAGGATCTTCCAGGAAGAATGTAAAATTAGAATAGAGCTTAAAATGATATTTGCTGTAATAGAACTGGTCGGTAGATTGCCAGTTGCGTTTCCATTGTTTGGCAAAGCGGATATTAAAATTGGTGCGGCTGGTATTACCACCTTCACTGTTATCAATGGAGCCAAACCGGCTGATCAGGCCACTGCTTACGGCCCGGTCGGGTACCTGCCCCGATGCATTCCAGCGGCTGTCAAATGTGGATGCCGTGATTGTCAACTGTGACTGGTTGCCAAACCAGGCATTGTATTTTCCCATGATATTGAAGCGGTGAAAATTCTGCGGACTTTCAAAATAGCCATCGTTGTGAAAATACTCAGAAGCTACATAGAATTGCTGCCTGTTTCTTTCAGTTGTTTTATTAAATACTTTTAGCTGCCCTGAAACCCTTTGTGTATTAAAATTACAGGCTTCGATCTTTATACTATTATTATTGAGAAAATCTTTTGTTTTAAAATCAACATAACCTGCAGTAGCCTGGTTTCCTCTTTCGGTGGCGTGAGGGCCTAATTCAAAAGCTGTTTTCTCAATGGTCTCTGGTATCAGGAAATGAAGATCAGCATAGCCCTGCCCGTGTGCATGGCTGACCATATTAACTGGTATACCATCAACAGTAAGACTGATATCAGTTCCATGATCAATATCAAAACCCCGCAGGAAGATCTGCTCGGCCTTACCACCACCGGCATGTTGTGCAATGAATACACCAGGTACAATACGAAGTACATCTTGTGATGTATTTACAGGACGTAACATAATATCCACCTGGCTGAGTGTATTGAGGCCATTTGTTTTTTTACTGCTTACTCTTACTTCGGAAAGATCAAGCATACCTCTTTTAAGGTTGACAGCAACCGTTGACACCAGGTTTTCTTTTACCTCAACAGGGATGATCTCGGTTCTGTAGCCCGCATGGGAAGCGATCAGCTCATACTGCCCGGCCGGAAGATTGGTAAACCGAAAAGAACCAAATGCATCCGTATTATCTCCTTTATTAATTGTGTATAGATTAATCGTAGCCCCCGTGATGGGCGACTTTGTTTCAACATCTTTTATTGTTCCCTCAATAATACCATTTTGTGCAGCAAGCGAAAAAGATAAAATGCTTGCAAGAAAAATAGTGATCCTAAATCTTTTCATTGTAGCTGGTTTTGTCTGCATATCTACGATATAAAGAAAAGAATAGTTTCAATAACTATTTCCTGTTTTTTGACGGGTGGCAGTAAAATCTTTTCAATTCTTTCAATCTGTTTCTGAACGATTACCGTATCTGTACCGTGTTCCTGCTGATAATACAGGAATAGCGTTCAAAAATCAATTTAAACAAACCCCAAAACAAATTTTATGAAACTGAAGATCTTAACAGGCATCCTGGTTACAGTCGCCGTTGCAGGTGGAGTCATCTTTGCAGCCGATCATATTGATGCGCCTGCAGTAACAGGGCCGGGCAGTACAAGCCCCGGGAATGACATTACTGATATTTATGCATTTCAAAGCCCGGCGGGTAATTCTAAAATGGTATTTGCCCTCAATACCCAGGGACTACTTTCTCCCGGGGCATCTGCTACTGCTACATTTCCTTCCGGAGTAATGTATGAAATCAACATTGACAACACCGGGGATAATGTGGAAGACCTCGTTATCCAATGCCTGGTGCAGAATGGTAAAATGAGGGTATATGGCCCGGTAGCCCCCGGCACAACCGGTACAACAAGCATGGTTAAAACAAATGGCCCGGTTACAGAAGTAGCTGTTACCGCTTATGCTGCTGCAACCCCAACGGTAGCTACGAATTCAAATGGTATTAAAGTGTTCGCAGGACCAAGAGATGATCCATTCTTCTTTGACCTGGTTCGTTTCAAAGAGATCCTTGCCGGTACACAAACCGCTTTCCGTAATCCCGGTGTGGATTCTTTTGCCGGAACGAATGTAATGTCAATCGTTGTGGAAGTTCCTAAAACCTTATTAGGTTCAGCAGCCACCATCAATGTATGGGGCGAAACAAAAACTAAATAAACTTTCTAACCTTTAATATTAATTATCATGATACAGGTAAATAAAATTGCAACAGGTTTACTGCTCACTCTTGCCATCACTACAGCAAGCTGTGATAAAGACAAGAACGAAGATAATTTCGACACATCCGGTACTTACACACAGAACGACCAGATGGCAAGACCGGCTATAAATACAGTGTTTGTCAGCTCAGCCCGGAAGAATGAATTCAATACCACAACACCTTCAGCCATGAATGCTGCCTTCAATGCGCAGTTCCAGACTGTGCTGACCGGGTTTGGTTATACACAGAATGCACTGGGCCAGGATAAAGCGACTTTTGCCGGTTTACTGGTAACTGATGTACTGAACGTAAAGACAAATGGCACTACAACTTTCTTTGACGGCACCAATGTACTGACAGGAAGAGCACTGGCCGATGATGTGATCGACACGGAACTGCTGTTGATCTTCGGTGGTCCGACCGGCGCATCGAACCCGGGGCTGACAAAAGATAATGTGAATGGAAATGATAAAGCTTTTGTAGCCACATTCCCTTACCTGGCAGCGCCGCATAATTAAATCGTTTTGGCAGGACGCCGGGTTACAAAACAACCCGGCGTTTTTTCTTTTATAAAACAAATGCTGATGAAAAAGATTTTAATTCTTCCATTCGGAATACTTATAGTACTGGTAAGCTGTATGAACAAAAGGAATATAGCAAACCCAGCTGATTATGCAGTATTTCTCAAAGAAGGCATACTGGATCAGCAAAAACAACAGGTCAGTGAAGAGATAAGTTTCTGGCAGCAACGCCTGCAAAAGGATACGGGCAGTTATGTAAATATGCTTAAGCTGGCTTCTGCTTATTTACAGTCGTTTAAACTAAGCGGGGATATTACAACGCTGAAAAAGGGAGACTCATTATTAAAAGCCAGTTCTGCTAAGCTTAAAGATTCTGATCCTGAGATATTATTTGCTATTTCTCAAAACTCAGTTACACAACACCAGTTCCGCAATGCTGAATTTTATAACGACGCTGCTGAAAAAGCAGAAGGAGATCCTTTTATAAACCGGCTGCTGGATTTCGATGCAGGTATGGAATTGGGTAATTATAAGGATGCTGTACTGCAACTGGCATCGCTGTCAGACAAATCCTCTTTTGATTACCTGATTCGTAAAGCAAAACTGGAAGATCATAACGGTAACCTCGACGGTGCTATTGAATTAATGGAGCAGGCATTTGAAGAAGTAAAAGACAAAAAGAAAAGCCTGTACTGCTGGACACTGTCTAACCTGGGCGATATGTACGGCCACGCCGGGCAAATTGAAAAAGCCTATAACAGTTATTTAAAAGTAGTACAGAAAGACAGCAGCTATTTGTATGCCCTTAAGGGAATTGCCTGGATCGCATATGCACATGATAATAATACCAAAGAAGCAAAGAAAATAATACAGTTCCTGTTGTCACAAACAAAGATGCCCGATCTCTGGCTGACGCTGGCTGAAATGGAAGAGTGGGAGGGTAATATAGCAAAGAGTGATTGGTACACCCGACTTTTCTTACAGGAAGTACAGCATCCGGAATATGGGGATATGTATAATAAATATCTTATCCATCTTTATACAGAACAACTAAAGGATTATGACAAAGCATTAGCGTTAGCTAAAAAAGAAGTGAATAACAGGCCAACACCCGAAACCTATGACTGGCTGGCCTGGGTATATTACAACAAAGGCGAGAAGGAGAAAGCTTATGCAATAGTCAACACGCATGTGTATGGACAAACATTTGAACCAACTGCCATGCTGCACACCGGCTTTATATTCGCCGCAAATCAGCAGGAAGAAAAGGCAAAGGAAATTCTGGAAGAATGCCTGAATAGTTCTTTTGAACTGGGGCCTGTAACAACAAAAATGATCAAAGAGAAATTGGCGGACTTGTAATGTCACTTATTAGTGCGGTTTGCTGAATTTCATCTCACCGGCCCTGACAGCTACAGGTAGATCATTTTCCGGCGGCGGCATCGGGCAATTATAAACGTTACTGACATAGGCACAATAAGGATTGTAGGCCTTATTGAAATCAATGACTAAAGAATCTCCCTTGATATCAGCGAGGGAAGCATCAATATAGCGGCCGTTGGCATACGTTTCTTCGCCACTGGTACGGTCGGTAAAAGGGATGAACAAGAGATCGGCATATTGTTTTATACCCATCAGTTGTTGTGACTGGTAAATATGTATTTTCACCAGCGTATCATGCAGCATAAAAGAAGCTATAGCAAATACCCGGTGTGTTTTTTTTTCTTTACCCGATGTTTCCATTTTAAACCAGGGTGCTTCCGGCACTTTTTCAATTTTGGCCTTCACCCTGTATTTCTCATTGACGGGAAAGAAATGCAGGAGAGCTTTATCCTTACCGGCAACCACTTCATGATCCTTTACATAGTTCTCCTGGTATTTTCTTAAAGAGTCAGTATAAGAATTAGCCTGGGCTTTCAACGGGGTTCCGGGTAAGATCAATAAAAAAAATATTGAAACCAATAAACAGCGCATACACAATTTAATTCATCAGTAAAACATTCACACTCCGTTGCAGAATATTGAAAGCGATCTCCGCCATCAGGTTTTCTTTGTCCAGTGTCGGGTTCACCTCTGTTATTTCAAAACAGCAAACTTTCCTGTTCTGCATGAATTTACTGATCAGGTCTTCCGCTTCTCTTTCTCTTAACCCATTGCTCACCGGTGTGCCTGTTCCTTTGCTGATGGAAGAATCAAGACTGTCTACATCAAAGGATATATAGATATCCGTGCAGTCAGCAAGGTAACGGAGAACAGCCCTTACCACATTTTCCGGGCCTTTCGTTCTCACTTCTTTTGTAGTGACCACTTTCATACCATGCTTTTCGATCAGGTACCGTTCTTCTTTTTCATAATCACGAAGGGATATCAGCACCACATCTTCCGGTAAAACTTTCGGTGCGATCTTACCTAAATTTTTCAAACTGTTCCAATACTTGGTCGTCTCTTCATCCAGTTCATGTACTGCACAATCTTTATTGTTCTCATTGATCGTGGCGGCGAGTGACATACCATGCACATTCCCGGAAGGAGTAGTGTACGGTGTATGCAGGTCAGCATGGGCATCGATCCAGATCACACCGACTTTACTTTTTGGTTTTGCCATTTTAATACCGGCAATGGTGGCACCGGCTGTACTATGATCACCGCTGAGAACGATAGGAAAAAAATTATTCTTCATCGTATCACACACAGCCTTGCCTACTCTTTCATAAATAGCGGAGATACCCTTGATGCGTTTGGCATAGGGTGATTCTATGGGTTCATAGAGCAACTTATTCTCGGTCTGAATTTTTTCAGACGGGAAATGAATAAAGAAATTACTCATAAAATCCAGGGCAGCGATCTTGATAGCTTCTATACCGAGGCTGGCGCCGCGGGTACCCGCACCAATTTCCGATGGTACTTCTATCAGTTTAATATTTTTCATGTCATCAATCGTTAAATAAAAAGATCCGGAATATCCGGTGATTCAAAATGGGCAGTAAAGGGAGATGAGAGGCCTGTAACGGGCTTTAATCAGGAATATAGAAGTTGGCGGGGAGTGATTGCTCCGCAAACGTGTATATACAGGCTGTTTTCTTTGAATTCCTCTTCATAAAATAAGTACGGGAACAAAGTTAGTGCTTTGTTCCCGTGCAATCAAGTCAGGCCCAAACAGGCTTTTACCTACTCATGAAGGGCTAAAATCGGTACGGAACTCTGGTAGGCCAGCTTTTTAGTATGGCTTTTTACAAACAACCGGGATAAAACCGACTGTTCTTTATGAATGAGAATAATAAAATCGATGTTTTTATCGGCGGCAAACTGGTTCACGGCTTCATCCACATCATATAAACCAAGGAAATAGAATTCAGGATCAAATTCACGGAACATTTCCTGTAATTTATTTCTTTCCTCCTGGTATTCTTCGGTCAATGCCACATAATGTTCGCTGTCCACATTGATCACATGCAACCGGGGCTGGAATGTTTTTAATATCTTTTTAATGGGTACGGAAGGGGTGGATGCAACAACATTTCTAAAGTCAGAGGCCAGCAATACATTCTTTACATCTTTGTAGCCTGCATCGGGGGGAATGATCAGCACCGGGCACACTTTCCGTTCCACCATTTTCAATGTATTGCTGCCTATAAATGTCTGTCCGATGGCGGAACGTCCGGTAATACCCATAATGACGAGATCAGCTTGCTGGTGTCGGGTCAGTTTTTCCAGTTCTGCGATAAAATCACTTCCTTCCTCGGCCAGTACAGTCACCTTTACAATGCCTACTTCCATCAGCTCTGTTTTCAGCTTCTCCAGTTTATCCTGTGCTTCTGCTGCCTGGGAGGGTTTGTCATATACGTTATGCAGTATCATATTGACACCATAATACCCGGTCAGCAGTTTCATCGCATACCGGGCTGCATTCAACGAGGTTTCAGAGAAGTCAACAGGTACAATAACAGTTTTCATGCATAATAATTTAAGTAAACCGCCTTCGGCAGTTGTATAAAGATAAAATATTAAGGGGAGATGGAATATATAGGTTTACTGGTGGGCTGCCATCAGCGGGATATTGCTGTGGTAGGCCAGTTTTTTGGTATGGGTGCTTTTGAACAGGGCTTCACTGTTGCTGTGATACCGGGGCACGGTCACCAGCATATCAATATTATAATCTTTTACAAAATTGCTCATAGCCTCAAAGAAATTATTCATGGAAATAAAATAAAATTCCGTGATATAGGCTTTGAACATTTCTTCTAATTTCTCTTTTTCCGCCTGGTATTCCTCGGTAATGGAAACATAATGGTTGGGGTCCACATTCACGATATGCAGTTTGGGACTGAACATTTCCAGCACGGAACAGATAAAAGCTGCCGGGGTTGTTTTTACCACATCATTAAAATCAGAAGCGAAAGCTACATTATTTATGCCCTTATAAGTGGCATCTGCCGGAACAATCATGACCGGGATCAGGCTGTGTTCCACCATTTTCAGGGTATTGCTGCCGATCAATTTTTGACCCAGTGTTGTTCTGCCGGTAATGCCCATAGCGATCAGGGTGGCCGTTCTTGTTTGTGCCAGCCGGGAAAGATTTTCAATCAGGTCGCCACCCATTTCAATGATACATTCCACGTTCATATCACCTTTATGGAGCAATTCCATTTTCAGGCTTTCCAGGTAGTTGATACACATTTCCTGGTCGGAAGGGTCTTTATAATTATGATAGAGAATAGCAAGGGCATCTTTTTTACCGGCCAGCATCAGGGCCACAAACCGGGCTGCATTCAGGGCTGTATCGGAGAAATCAACAGGGATAATAACACGGTGCATAACAGTTGGTTTGGGTTCGTTCTGTAAACTATAAATTTAAAGGATTTGAGATGGATTTTGAAAAAGATTTCAAGCCTTATTTTATTCAATGATAAGTCACAGTATTGGCCCGGGAAGATGGCCATTTCAGTTTTGTTAATTAACCCAGATCACCTGCCAGCAAAAAGTTAAAGCTGTCTTTTATGCTTGGTTGATGACAGCCGCTGATTGTACATTCGGCAAAACCATTAACCATGAGAAAGTTTATCCTGCTATTGCTGTTTACCAGCTCTTCTTTTCTTTATACTTCTGCACAATTCAACAAGGGAGAAATTTATACCGGTATTGATATCAGCCGGAGGATCGCCCGGTTTGATATCACCAGTATCCAGCCTTCCGTTTCCATTGGGCTTGGTCAACACAGCCGGGCCGGTATTTTTTATAACCGTTCCTGGTATGGGTCTTATAACAACTGGACGGATAATTCGATCAAAATACATGGAGCCGGTGTGTTCTATGAATATGCCAGCTATTTTAAGAAAAGCCGTAAATGGGGCTGGACAATGAATGGCAGCTTTGCTTTTAACCAGGTCAGTGTATATGAAAAAAATGCTGGAGCAATTTTGCTGAACAACCGGTACACGGAAAGACAATTAACCTTTACACCCGGAATTTTCTTTAAGCCTTCACCAAGGGTAATGTTGTTTGCTAATATCGGGGGATTCTCACTCAACAATAACCGGAATGAGTTTATCAATGCCCGGTCAGATTTTGCCACCAAACTCAGTATCGGTGCCATATTTACGATTGGTCAACCCCGGAAAAAAAAGCTGCAGCGAAGCCGGTTTTAAGAACTTTACCTGTTGTCCTGCTACAGTTTTATTTTTGCTGTATGCCTGCAAAACAAATTTCCGGGATATGGATCTATCCGGTTAAGTCATTGGGTGGAATAAGAATGTCCTCTGCAAAGGTCTTACCCAAAGGGCTGGAGCATGACCGCCGCTGGATGCTGGTGGATGAACAACTGCGGTTCATGACGCAACGGGAATACCCGGCTATGGCTTTATTCAGATTGGAGTATAATGACAACGGTTTCACTATTCAGTATGATGGCGATAGCATACAACTGCCGTTTGAAGCATCTTCTCAGGAAATAACAGCAACGATCTGGAATGATGCGGTAACAGTGCAGGAAGTAAGTCCGCAGCACAGCGAATGGTTTTCAAAAAAATTGGGCACCCATTGTAAACTCGTAGCCTTCCCGGAAAAAAACCAGCGGAATATTGATATTGCCTATGCTCACAACGGTGAACAGGTAAGCCTGGCGGATGGTTACCCGGTACTCATTATCGGGCAGGCTTCCCTGGATGATCTTAACAGCCGGTTAGATAAACCGGTGCCGATGGACCGGTTTCGGCCCAATCTTGTGTTCACCGGAGGTGAACCTTACGAAGAAGATAGCTGGAAAGATTTTAGTATCGGCAACTGCCGCATGGCCGGTATTAAACCCTGTGGAAGATGCACCATCCCCACGGTGGATCAGCAAACAGGGCAAAAGGGCACAGAACCCTTAGCTACTCTTTCCATTTATCGCCGCCAGAATAATAAAGTGTTATTCGGGCAAAACCTGGTTCCCTTATCAGGAGGTATCATTTCAGAGGGAGATATAATTACGATGGAGTAATGCGGAAGAGAAATTCTACCGTATGGTAACAGCATTGTCTTTTATTGGCGGATCATATACAAACCGGACCCTCGCCGATTTTTCTTCCTTTGCACTCAGCCATAAACGGTGTTGCTTTTCACCGGCCGTAATGATGAGGACGGCTGTATTAGGTGGTATACTGCCTTCGTTATTGGCGATCATCTCCACTTCGTGAAATGTATTGGAAAGATCAATGCGTATCAGGGTGGTAATGGCTTTGGCCGTTAACCGCTGGTTAGAGAGTACTACTTTCTTATCCACTTTCACGGTAATAGAATCGCCGTCAATCTCCGCATTATCATAAAAATCAAGACGGATAGTTCCCGTATCCACTTTGATCTCCGGTATTTCTTTAAACGATGATTCTTTGATACGGGTCAGTACGATCTGCCCGCCACTGCAACCGGCACTGCTGTTCAATACCGTGCCGCTCCAGCGACCGGTTAGTTTTTCAACGCTGCCTTCTTTACTGTAATAAAGATCAAATTCTTTCACACAGATGCTGCAGTGATAAGGAATATGCCAGGTGGTGACGACACCTTCTGCCACTTTTAGTTTCTTTTGTTCCGGGTCAAAGTGGCCGGCGAAATTTTTCTTGACATAGTTATCAATATCCTGGAAATGATAAGAATCACCGGAAGCCGAGCGGCCATTCATTTTGATCTGCAGTTCAATATTATTCTCCAGGAAACAGCCCCGCATACTCAGGGTTCCTTTCCAGGCACCATCGAGTTGCTGTGCTGCGGCGGCCAGGGAGAAAAAGCTGCCCATCCATATTGCCATTGTCCTTTTCACTATCATAATTTACGGAAGATTCCCCAACCGGAAATGTGAAAATTGATTCAAGGCGAAATAAAACGCTCCAAGGGTTCGCAACCCTTGGAGCGTTGCAATAATTTAGGAAAGACCTTTCCGCAAGTCGCTGATGATCCAGAGCACCACGAAGCTGAGCAGGGCGGCGAAGAAACACCAGACTGAGATCACAAAACCATGATAGAAGCTGACGGCAAAAAGATAAGAGCCGAAAAAGACAATGCCGAGCCATTTCATTTTTTTAATACTGGAAATTATAGGGGTGATGATCGTGGCCATGATATAGAGGATATCAAATACAAGGATCAGTTTCCTTACTAAAGGAGGAATGGCAAATTCATAATGAATATGCTCCATGAACTGGGGAGTGGCAGAGCCGGGACAAGTGGGACAGAAAGGAGTGATGGCTTCCACCGGGTAACTGAAAAGTATATACGAAACGCCAATAGCGACAAAGGCACCAATGCCCATCAGCACATTCATGATCCGTTTTCGCTTTGCATTAGTTTCCAGCAGCCGCACCGTTAGCGATATCCAGAAGGGCCAGACGGCCATGGCAAACACAAGAAAGGTATAGGTAAGAAAGGTTCGCCAGCTGGCGAGGCCGGGATCTTTTAAGGACAGCCATAAAAAACCTTCGGACAATTGCTGCACTGCAAAGAGCAGCGGGATACTGGCAAATAAACGTTGTGGTTTTGTTTTGGCTTTAGCAACGGCCACTACGCCGATAACACCGAGCACAGCACTGGCGCCAAAACTTGCCGTAGCAGAAAAACACATGTCGTTGGTTGTTGATGAGTTGCTGTAAGATAAGTTATGTTGGAGAGTTACTAAATTTTTTTACAGGCGAACCCTGTCCATAGTTGATCAAGGCTGGCCCAATTGGTATGAGCGAAAGGTTGTGGTGATAATTCGTAGAAGACAATGGTCTTATCTATATCAGAACAATATCGAAGGTGAGCTTTGCAATTCAGCGTTACCGGTTTCAGTTGCATATAATCCATCATTTCAATGACACCGGTATACGTTTCCAGGTCGCCGGTAGCAGTTGCTGTTTTTTTGAACGAAGTGGTTACGGGTATTATTTTAACAGCAGCCCTTCTTGCACTGTCGGTATTGATATTAAATAAGCCGGTATAATACGCTTTTAAATTTCCAGCTATGACTTGTTCATCCATATTTAGCTTACCCTCCAGGTACCACAAAAAAGCATAGGTCCAGTATTCCTCAGTTTTACTATTAGCCCAGCCCGGTGCAAAGCGAATATCTTCCACTCCTTTATAGGAAATGGAGGGAGCAAAACTGATTGGGATCAAAAACCGTTCAATGCCCCAGTCTTTTGGTGTGGGGAGGTGGTAAGGAGCTTCCCATTTGTGACCATCAAATTCAGTTGTTGTTGCCTGCCCCTGGCTGTTTAAATGGGATAAGCCAAGCAGAAAGATCAATACGTATTTCATTTCTTGAATTTAAGTAGCTGCTATCAAGTTACGCAGAATGTTTGCATTTTGACAAACAGAAGGGATGGACGGAAGGAGGAACAGAAATCAACGGAGGAGGTAGAATGCTCTTCGAAACTACAAGTTTCGAAGAGCTAGGGGAAAGTGATGATTATTGAAACTCTATTTTGCTGAACACAAAATGATCTTTTATCCAATCATAATAAATGCGATCTCCATTGAGCCATTTCCTTAACGTTTCATCACCAGAGATATACTGACTGTTAATGCTTAGTATTAATTTTTTATTACTGAGATCAAAAGTTATATTTGAATCTGTAAAGATCTTTTTCTTTACTGTGTTGGGAACTCCTTGTTTCATAAATTTAATCCCATTAGTCGAAGGCATTATTTTCTTTTTATATGGCACCAGTTTTTTGTCTTTGCCATAAATGAAAGTGGAAAGATTTTCCTGATTGTAAACTACCCCTGATGTACCGCTGGTTTGGGATACTATGATCATGTTATCTCCATTTGTCGATTTAAAACTTCTTATTTCTATCAGGCCTGTCGCTCTTTGATCTGTTTCGAAACTAAGTGAAATGTATAAATAATCTTCTACATACTCAGATGATCCATAATTATAAGCTATAATTTCGCTGCTGTCATTGCCCGCGGGATAATATGTTTTCCCATTAAGCATAGAATCCCTTGTGGCAACTGTCAGGCTATAAACTTTGTCCGCAGGAAGAAGCTTGAAGACCTTTTTGATCATCCCACTTTGAGCATTTGAAATAAAACATCCAAATGATGAAATGAAAACTAAAATCTTTTTTTTCATTAAATGAATACATTTATGTTGTTATTATAATCTCATCCCACAACTTGAATTGAAGATAATTTAAAATAAGAAATGGAGAACTTTTCAAATGCTGAGTAGTGAACCGCCCCCCGAGGAGTGCGACGCAACGGAGTTGATAGTAGCAATGCTGCCGGGTAAATAATCCCATCTCCAAATCAGCTCATTTTCAAATCATCAAATCAGTTATCTTTGCCGCATGACAATCGAAAAATTATCTGATATGCGGTCCCGCATTGCCGGGGTAAGGAGGTTTCTTTGACGTCGAGAACCGACGATATAAAATTGAAGAAGACAAGCAGCTTTCGTTAAGTCCAGGTTTCTGGGACGACAACAAAAGGGCAACCGAAATTCTCAAAAACGCCAAGGTGAATGAGTATTGGGTGAAACTCTATGAGACGGCTGAGACCGCCGTAGAGGATTTTGCTGTGCTCTTTGAGTTCTGGAAAGGCGGAGATGCCACCGAGGAGGAAACCAAAGAGGCCTACGAAAAAGCACTCACCCTGCTCGATGATGCCGAATTCAAAGCCACGCTGAATGAACCGGAGGATGAATTGCCTGCTGTATTGCAGATCAACTCGGGAGCCGGTGGTACGGAAAGCCAGGACTGGGCCGAAATGCTCGCCAGGATGTACCGAATGTATGGCGAAAAACAAGGCTGGAAAGTGACGGAGATGGACTGGCAATGGGGCGATGGAGCCGGTATCAAAACAGCAACCCTGCAATTTGACGGACCTTTTGCCTATGGCTTTTTAAAAGCCGAAAGCGGGGTGCACCGCCTCGTTCGTATTTCACCTTTTGACAGTAA
Organism: uncultured Bacteroidota bacterium; assembly: GCA_902826165.1. Taxonomy (GTDB): domain Bacteria; phylum Bacteroidota; class Bacteroidia; order Chitinophagales; family Chitinophagaceae; genus CADEDV01. Next base: position 2,239 of record CADEDV010000036.1, on the reverse strand, counting down.
TGCAAGACGCCACACTTCCTTTGTGAGTGTGTATGTTTACCCGCTGGTGGATGATACCATCGAGATCGAGATCAAACCAGCCGATGTGAAGATGGAAACATCACGAAGTGGTGGTGCCGGTGGACAGAATGTGAACAAAGTGGAAACCAAAGTACAGTTAACGCATTTACCCACGGGTATCGTGGTGGTGTGCCAGCAGGACCGGAGCCAGCTCGGCAACCGGGAACTGGCGATGCAGATGCTGCGCAGCCGGTTGTATGAACTGGAATTGCAGAAACGCAATGCCCTGAAAGATGCCAGCAATGCCAAGAAGAAAAAGATCGAGTGGGGCAGCCAGATCCGTTCGTATGTATTCCATCCCTATAAAATGATCAAGGACCACCGTACCGATTTTGAAGTGGGTAATGTGGGCCCGGTGATGGATGGGGAACTGGATGGGTTTATCAAGGCGTACCTGATGAGTGAGAAGGAGAACAGTTGATCAGTTAATATGTTGATTGGTTAATCAGGGAAAACTGAACGTACTGTACGAACTAATTAACCAGTAAACGAATAAACCAATAAACAAGTCAATCATGTCTATCGGAACTTTCTCTTATCCCATGCCGGTGAATGAACCGGTTCTTTCTTACGGCCCGAACAGCCCGGAAAAGAAACGATTAAAAGAAGTGCTGGCTGAACTGAAGCAGCAGGAGATCGATGTGCCGATGTATATTGGCAGCAAAGAAGTGCGGACCGGGAAGAAAGTGGCAATGCACCCGCCGCATGAAACCAAACACACTCTCGGTTATTTTCATGCCGGTGAAGAGAAGCATGTGGTACAGGCGATAGAAGCTGCATTAGCTGCCAAAGAAAGCTGGGCGAATATGAGCTGGGAGAACAGGGCCGGTATCTTTTTAAAAGCGGCTGACCTGATGGCGACCAAGTATCGTCCGTATATGAACGGCTGCACGATGCTGGGCCAAAGTAAGAATGCCTTCCAGGCAGAAATAGATGCAGCTTGTGAGCTGATCGACTTCTTACGTTTCAATGTGCATTTTTTGTCGGAGATATACAAGCAACAACCGATCAGCAGTCCCGGTATGCATAACCGGATGGAGTATCGTCCGCTGGAAGGATTTGTGTTGGCTATTACTCCGTTCAATTTCACCGCCATCGGTGGTAACCTGCCAACCTCCGCTGCTATGTGCGGTAACGTGGTGGTATGGAAGCCGGCCAATACACAGGTATATGCTGCTCAAATGACCATGCGTATCTTAAAAGAAGCCGGTTTGCCGGATGGAGTGATCAATTTAATCTACGTGGATGGACCGACGATCGGGAAAGTATGTTTCAATCACCGTGATTTTGCCGGGGTGCATTTTACCGGGTCAACGGGTGTGTTCAATAATATGTGGGAGACGATCGGGAAGAATATGGCGAATTATAAATCGTACCCGAGAATAGTGGGAGAA
>CADEDV010000036.1:0-775 GCA_902826165.1 uncultured Bacteroidota bacterium | reverse complement strand
TTTGTGCTGGCGCATAAGAGTGCAGACCCTGATGTGGTGGCAACAGCTTTGCTGCGGGGTGCTTTTGAATTCCAGGGACAGAAATGTTCGGCGGCATCAAGGGCGTATATCCCTTCCAATATTGCCGAAGAAGTGAAGAAGAAACTCATTGCCGGTGTAAAGAGTTTCAAAATGGGAACGGTGGAAGATTTTTCCAATTTCATCAATGCGGTAATTGATGAAAAGAGTTTCAATAATATCAAACGCTACATTGATAATGCCAAGAAAGATCCCAAGGCGGAGATTTGGGTGGGTGGCAAATGCGACAGCAAGGATGGCTGGTTTGTGCAGCCCACGATCATTGAAGCAAAGAAACCGGATTATGTAACGATGTGCGAAGAGATTTTCGGGCCGGTACTCACGGTTTATATATACCCGGCCAACAGTTTTGAAAAGGCATTGGAACTGGTTGATACGACTTCACCGTATGCACTCACTGGTTCTATCATTGCCACCGACAGGGCGGCAGTTGAATTAGCAACGAATAAACTCAGGAATGCAGCTGGTAATTTTTATATCAACGATAAGCCAACGGGTGCAGTAGTAGGACAACAACCCTTTGGTGGTGCCAGGGCTTCCGGTACCAATGATAAAGCTGGAAGTATTTTGAATCTCTATCGCTGGTTAAGTGCAAGAACGATCAAAGAAACTTTTAACCCGCCAACGGATTATCGTTATCCTTTTATGCAGGAGAAATAATAAACTATTGAATAGAAAAACGGGATTTGATAACAGG
>CADEDV010000035.1:2866-36539 GCA_902826165.1 uncultured Bacteroidota bacterium | reverse complement strand
CAACAGCAGGATTATTAACCACAAGTGTAAACTTTTTTCAGGACGGGTCATTGCATCGCTGTACTTTAGTTCGGGCAGACGAGTTTCAATTTGGCTTTTTGTTGTTAACTTCAACTTCATATTTTCAATTGGGCAGCGGTTCCAGGCTGGACGTTATAAAATATCCCATCTGCAGCAATACCTGTCCGTTGTGTGTAATGCTAATCGACCATCCTCAATAAAACATCTTACGATGAAATATTTTCTAACGGCAGCATTAAGTATATTTTTCTGTTTGAAAATTTGTGCGACTGCTCAATACCCAGACAAAATAATTTTTAATGGCAAAGAGTACAGCCTACATACAAACCCATTAGAGATATATTTTGAAAAAAATCCTGACAAACGACCCAAGGGAGGGGTTATGTCAACAGCACTTTGGCGAGGCTATGTCGCAACCTTTGAAGTGAGAGACAGCCAATTGTTTATAAAAGACATTCAAATAGAATATTGGGACACTACAAGTAAAAAAAGTCACGACACAAAATGGAAAAGTGTTCTGGCGGAAGTTTTTGGCGAATACAAAAATATCAAAGTTGACTGGCTAACAGGACTACTTGTACTGCCTTATGGCAAATTAGTCAACTATGTTCATTTGGGCTACGGTTCAACCTATGAAAATTACTTTCTATTAGAAATAAACAAAGGCGACTATGTAAAATCAAAACAATTTAACTATAAAGACTACGAAATATTTAAAGACAAACAATTCGAAGCATACAAACAAACTGACGAATACAAGGATACAAAAGCTAAACTAAGAAAAGATGGAAGTACCGATGAATTTATTGATAACTTCCTTAGAAGCTTTGTGACACAGTACACCTCCAAAATTTTGACAGATTAAAGCACTGCAGCCAACAAGGGCTTTGGCGTCATTTAAACCAGGCAGAAAATTCCTCATGAAAAGAGACGATGCTAGATATTCGGGCCCGGCGAAAGTCAAACAATCTTACATGACAGAATTTCTTGTGGAATGTCCCAAATGTAAGAAAGACGCCTTTGTTCAAGTAAATAGTGGCTATGTTCCAAGTGAAGGTAAACTAACATGCTTCAATTGCATGTTTAGTGAGACTTCGAAAGATTTGATTCGATATAAAGCGATTGTAAAACGAAATTGCGACAATTGCGGTAAGCCAGTCAACACGGAAATACCGAACCAGAAAGAGACATCAAGTCAAGTGACACTTCCCTGTCCCCACTGCGGTGTTACACGAACATTTCAACCACGAAACGAGGCTTATAAGTTGGTATATAGGTCTTCTGGACTTTCAACAGATCCAGTTTTTAATTTGCCCCTTTGGCTTCAAACGGAAGTAAAAAACAATCTCTTTTGGGCGTATAATCGACAGCACCTGATTGACATTAAAACTTATGTTGAAGCAAAACTTCGCGAAAGACAATCAAAGGGCTTTACAACAATGGTGGAAAAGTTGCCGAAGTTTATAAAGGAAGCAAAAAACAGAGAAGCAATTCTAAAAGCTATCAGCCAACTTGAGAAAAAATAAACGAACGCACAACATGAACTGTGTAAAAAACCAAGGAAAAAGCCAATTTTTTTAAGGTTTAGCTGAGCAATAATTGGGTTGATACAAGCTGTTGTTTTTTACTACTGCAAATACCTGTTTTAAAAGTTTGTTACACACTGCTATCAAAGCCTGTTTTACCATTGACTCTTAACCGGTCGTATAATGCCTTGCAGGCCGTGTTGGATTTCATTGCATTTATGCTGCACATGCACAACACATCCCCGTAAGTTTTTGCTACCCCAAGCTCACCCAACCATAAATACCCTGTTTTAGGGATAGGACATGATATAAATGCTGTATATCTTGCAAGAAGGGTGCTGAGAGTAACATTCATCATCACCCGTTCACCCCTTTACGCCAACGACAAAAACCAACGCTATATGGCAAAAATTCTCCCAACCATACTGGCTGTAGTGCTCATCAGCAGCATCGTCACCTCCTGCAGTGTTATCCGTGTAGTGGAAATCGCCTCGCCCACATCAGACTGTGCAGGCAGCGGACAGCATTTCTGTCATGATACCCTCGTTCGCACCTCCATCTGGAAATCCAAGAACAAGGTAAACCTGAAAAGCACCTGTGCCACAGGTATAAGCCGTGTAAAAGTGACCACCAAGCCCATGGATGTTTTCCTTGGGTTCCTTACCCTGGGCTTTGTGGTAAAACAGCGGATAGACTGGGATTGTGCACAAAGAACCGGCAGTGGAGAAATTGAAAAACCTTAAGCCTTCAGCTATGATACCGCCCGGCATAAAATCATACAAACCAGATGCGCCATGGAAGAATGTGCATGAGAATTTCACTCACACTTTCACTCCCGGCTGCTCCTGGCTGCTGCATCATAATGATGCACCGCTGAGTGAAAGTGAGCTCTATAAAAGGGCCACGGAAAATATTAAATGGGTCATTGGCCAGGCCGTCAAAAAGTCCGTTACCCTGCGGGCAGTAGGAGCCAACTGGTCGTTCTCTCCCGTAGCCATGTGCGAGGGAGGAATGTTGCAAACCAAAGGGCTTGACCTTATCTTCAACATCAACAATACACTGATAGCACCTGAATATATCCAAACGGGCAAAACACATAAAGACCTGCTCTTTGCAGAGTGCGGCGTACAAATATCCCGGCTCAACAGGGAACTGGAAATAGACAGAAGCCCTGCCCGGTGCATCCGTGCATCAGGCGGCAGCAACGGGCAAACCGTTGCCGGTTGCATCTCCACCGGCACACATGGTGCTGCACTGTTCACCGGTGCGGTACACGATGCTGTTGTGGGCATACACCTTATCACCGGGCCCGACACACATGTATGGCTCGAAAGAGCTTCATATCCTGTAGCCTCCGATAAATTCATCAAATGGCTGGGCGCCACTCCACTCAGAGATGATGCGCTGTTCAACGCTGCCCTCGTAAGCTTTGGTTCATTTGGCATCATACACGGTGTAATGCTGGAAACAGAACCGCTGTTCCTCTTAAAAGAATACCGGATCAGCAATGCGGTGTATAGCGATGAACTGATGAAGGCTTTCTCAAAACTGGATGTACCAAAGCTTACGCAACTACTGCCTGGTATGCCTGCCAGTGTGCCGGGGCATGAACTCTACCATATGGAGATCAATCTGAATCCCTACACCATAAAAAAGAACAGCACAGAAGGGCTTTATATCTTTCTCTTTTATAAAGTACCCGTGCCGCCCGGCCATGTGGTAGACCACGGAGGTACGCATGCACCTGCACCCAGCCCCGAATTTATTTGGATGATGAAGGGCTTGCTCACCCTGCTGGGTAGTAAGAAAAGCTATAGCGTAATAAAAAAACTGACCAGCAGCGAGTTTGAAAAGAACATCCGCCCCGCCACACCCGAAGCTAAAAGCATCGGCGCCATTTTTCGAGATACCAGGTTTACTGGCAATATTGCCAGCTTTGCCTTCGCCATTTCCACGGCAGATCTGCCCGTTACCTTAGAAGAGATACGCAAAGAAGTGGCAGAGAATGCCTTTGCCGGAGCCGTGGCCGTACGCTTTGTAAAAGGTACCCGTGCCACACTTGGCTTTACAAAATTTGAGAACACTTCCGTAGTGGAAATGGACGGGCTGGACAGTAAAGGCAACCATGCCGTATTCAATAACATAATACAGCGGCTGGAAACGCAGCAGATACCCTTCTCCATACACTGGGGCAAACTGAATGCACCACTGAACAAAGGCCGTACAAAAGACATATACGGCGTCGACAAAATAAAAGCATGGAAACAAAGCCGGGTACAGCTATTATCACCCGCTGCACAAGCTGTATTCTCCAATCCCTTTATGGAAAAATGCGGGCTGCTGGATTGAGTGAAAATGCTGTTTGATAGTATTGACTTGCCCCAGCTCTGCGGTGCTTTCAGCTCCACAGTTTTACTATTTCGCCTTTGGCGATAAACCCTGCTTATGTCCTTGCGCCTCAGTACCCGGTTGAAGTGATGAAAGAGATATGGGGAGAGAAAGCAGTTGCTGCGTATTCATGATGACCCGGGCTGGCAGAACACAACTTCAAAAATTATCTCCTTTCTTCATCCTTCCGGCATTACACAGATGTGTAATAGGCAGGCCTGTGTATAAAGAGTAGTTTAGCCAGTATAAACATTAACCTGCAAGTATGAAAAAGATAGTAAGCTGTTTTATCTGCCTTTGTGCCGGTGCCTTATTGCTGCAAGCACAAAAAAAAATACAGCCTGCCCGGCAAAAATTGGATACCAGCAAGCAACGGCTGGTGCTGGTTAATCAAGCACAAAACATCAATGGAAATATTGCCCTGGCACCGGAGATAAAAATCTTTGAGAAGCCTAATTTCCAGGGTGCCAGTGCCAACCTGGTGAGGAAACCGGATGGGAGTTTTTATCTTCCATTCCCATTGAGAAATGTATCTTTTAAAGTGCCTGATGGAAAGATCGTATATATTAAACGTTGTTTTGAGTTTGGTTCGGAGACGGCCTATTTTACTTCTCAAACCAATATCAGCCTGCAGGATATCTGCGGTATCCGGACCGATGAAAAGGCCAGTATTGAAATAACCTTTACCGGTATTTCCACTGAAGTGCATAACCAGGATTGTATGCGTTTTTCCGGTATGGTGCTTATAAAAAATACTGGAAACAGCGCCGGATAATGCCAGCAGTGATGCGGTGATGCAGTACACCCAAATGATGAGGGGCCGCCAGCGTTTTTTAACCCGCCAGGGGGAATGCCGCATATTCGACTGGTCAACCAGTACACAACGAACCAGCAGGCAGTACAGCCCGCTGTACAATAACACCAATACCATTTTTAATAATAACCCGGTTCCTGAACTGACCAGGATCGCCAGGGATTATTTCGATCATACAGATTCTTCTTATAAAGTTGTTTTTACCGTGGGAAAAGCGGCGTTGCGGGAAGGAAGATTGAGTGTTTGGACAAAGACCGATCTTGTTTCATCACACAAGACCTGTGATCTTTGTGATGATTTCTCTTCCGGGATAAAGCTGGAAACACCCGGTTTTGCCAGTTTCCCGATTAATAAAACAGGCAGGGATGGGAAGAGGCTGGATGCAGCACATCCGTATTTTATCGCAGGCCCTTTTACGGCCAAAGGATCAAGAGATGGGTTTGCCGTAACAGCAAGTGCCGGTACTATTAAAAATTTCAGGGTGCATTTTGCAGCAAAGTTGTAGCGATAATGTTTGTTGAGTAATCAACCCGGCAAACTGCAGTAGTTTATTATTACGATGTCATTTAACCCTGATGCCATTGCTGGTATTTCCCGCTAATGACAATTCTGCCCGGGCAGGCCGAAGTTTTAACTCCGCCCAAAAATCCCTTTTTTACAGGATAGGTGGTTGCCCTGTTAAACGGAAATTTGGATAAACATACCGCACATGAAAAAGTATCTATTGTTGATGATCCTGCACCTGGTTGTTTATTCAGGCTTTTCACAAACTGTTGCTGATTTGGTGAGCTATACATTGCCGCAAAGCTGGTATGCGCAGAAAACAGGTGATAATATAACCCTGCTGAAAACAGGAACGGAAGATGGTAGTTGCCGGATCGTATTGTTCAAACCCGTGAAAACGGTGACGGATACAGTGACGGTTTATACCAAATACCGGAATGAGCTGGTGCCCGGAAAAAAAATGGTGATCACCGGAAGCACAGCGGTACAAAAGCAAACAGGCCCGGGCTGGACCAGTTTTTCGGCGTTGCAGAATACCGGGACAAAAAGCAACCCTTATAGTATCGCTTTTTATTCTATGTCCGATACCAAACAAACCATTTTTTTTGCTGTATATGCAAGCAGTGATGCTGTATGTAACGATGAGCTGGATATGATCATTCAATCAATTAGCCTGACCACAGTTAGTGATGCAGCAACTGCTGATAAAACAAGAAAGCCCAAATCCAAGAAGGTTCGTGTCTTACCATTAAAATCACTAAAGGCCCTGGTTAACTAATAGGGCGATTGTTACTGCGGGGAATTCATAGGTCTTGCCGGGATAAAGAATAACTCAGCAGGAAAAGATAAAGATACCGGGCAGGAAGTAGTGTTACTTGCTGCCCGGTATACCTGTAAACAGAATGAATAACAACGAACTTCTGCTATTCTGCCGAAGCCGGGCTGATGATATTAGCAACCTGGGTGATCTTTGTAACCGGAAAGCCTCCTTTCTGTGCATGTTCTCTCAGCAGGCTTTCATTCGTGGCCTGGTACACACAAAATATCTTATCACCTGCCACATAACTTTGTATCCATTTAATGGAATTGCCCATTTCCTTTAACACCGTACAGGATTTCTGTGAAATACCTTTCAGCTCAACAGGTGTGAATTTGCTGGCCCCGGGTATATCTCTTTCAATAAGATAGGTTTTCATCGTTTCCTCTTTTTTACTGTTATCGCCGTCGGGGGCTGTGGTTTGTGCAAAAGCAGTAACGCCGCCTGTTAACAGGATGACGATAAGAAAACTGCGCAGGATGATCTTTGAAATCATACAAATAGTTTTAGTGGTTAAGAATGAACCAAAGATATATGCAGCACCTACCGTTGTACTATCTCATTTCATGCAATAGTTGGTAAAATTTCTTCAACTTGTGGGCAGCCTTATGCGGATTGCAGGTAATCAAGCGGAACGAGACCGAATTTTTTCCGGAAGCATTTGGTAAAATAAGAAGGAGTGCTGAATCCGCAGCTGTAACTGATCTCAGTAATAGAACCGGATCCTTTTTGCAACAGTTCTTTTGCTTTGACGAGCCGGAATTCTTTGACCAGTTCATTGGGTGAGTAGCCGGTAAGGGCTGTAGTTTTCCGGTAGAATTGGGATTCACTCATGGCCAATGACCGGGCATAATCATTTACCTGTAATTCAGTATCGGTATATTTCTCTTCCAGTATATCAAACAGGGCGTTCAGCAGTTTTTCATCTTCCGCTGAAAGTGCAAAGAGGTCTTTTTGCGTTTTGTGCAGTAATTCTTTTGCGATCAGTTCTTTTACCCCGGCAGAAATACTGACCCGGTTAGTATGGTTGAAGAAAGACATTCGTTGCAGCAGCTGTAATGTTTCACCAAACAACTTATCGTGTTGTGCAACGGGGTCACCGGCATGAATAGCGATGTGGTATTGGTCTGTTGTGTCTTGCAGTTTTTCCTGTATGGCCAGGGCAGCTGCGACAGCTTTTTCTGCCGTGATAAAGGAACCAATGATCCGATCTGTTTCCTGCAGGGCTTCCCGGCCGTCATATGCAGTAATCTCATTACGAATAAGCTGGTTCTGTACCTGCAGCAGTTGCGCAGCTGCTGCAGTTCCTGCCCGCTGCTGTACCAAAACCGGGTCGGGCAATTGCACCGACATGATCATCCGGTACGAGGTTTCATCAACAACAAGATGACCGGTATCCGTAAATTGTCCGCTTTCGGGATCAGTAATCCGCCCGAGGAAAGCTTGCACAAGGCCGGGCTGAACTTCAATTATTTTATGCGGCAGCAGTCCATGTGAACGATTATGCAGTTCGTATACTGTTTCCCTGGAAGGGGCTTCAATAAGGCAGAACACATGTCCCCGCAATTCATCCACCCAATAGGTCAGGCATTTGCAGTTGTGATCCTTTTCCAGGTAAACGTCCCGGCTATGAGCTTCCGCCACATCTTTCGAATTGACGCCGGGCACAATATGAAGATCCATGTAGATGGGCATTGCTGAATAGTATTTCTAAATCAAGATAATCATTTTGCGGTCATCTTCCCCGGTTTGTGAAAGGTGCTATACAGTTATGATTAAAGATGTCTTATTGAAGTCGCTGTTTTGCCAACTAACTATTTTATTAATAACAGCAGTTATTACAACCGCTCAAAAAGCAAAAACCTTATATCAAATTTTGTACATTCGGTAATGCAAAACAATAAACCCCTGACTGTCTTTATCAGTTTACTCCTGGTCAGTCTTACCTCATTCTCTCAATCACCCGCCGGCAAGCTCTTTATCATTGGTGGTGGTGATCGTCCGCCGGCCCTGATGGAAGCGTTGATAAAGGAAGCCGGTTTTGAAAAGAATGATTATGCCGTGGTGCTGCCCATGTCGGGATCAAACCCGGATACCTCCTTTTATTATTTCAAAAGTGATTGGGATATAGCTACAGCAACCCCGATTTATAATCTCAACTTCACGATGCTAAACAATACCGATCCTAAACGGCTTGACTCGCTGAAGCATGCAAAGCTTGTATTTATAACGGGGGGCGACCAGGACCGGTTTATGAAGTCCGTGTGGAATACACCTGTTTATGCGGCGATTCATGAAGCGTATCAAAAAGGTGCCACCATTGCCGGTACCAGCGCCGGCGCCGCTGTAATGTGTGAGCATATGATTACAGGAACCCAGTTGACAGATACAGTATACCGGTCTACCTTTCCACGCCTGGTACAAAACAATGTGGAGTTTAAAACCGGGCTTGGACTGATCACAACAGCCATCATCGATCAGCATTTTATTGTACGCAGTCGGTATAACCGGTTGTTATCCGCTATTGCAGCTTACCCGGCACTTACCGGAATTGGTATTGATGAAGAAACCGCCGTAGTAGTGCAGGGTAATAAAGCCAGGGTGGTTGGCCTGCGGCAGGTAGTGGTATTTAAAAATCCCCGTAAGCTCAGGGTTACAGAGGAAAAAAGGATCAGCTTTGCAGCCATGGATTTCTCCCTATTCACAGCCGGTGATGAGTTTACTATCACGGACAGAAATTAAATACTGGGTTGGTTATTCCCGGTTAAAAATTCTTTCATTTGATTTAACAACATACTGCCCTGTTACGAAATGAAAAACCCGGTATATTTGTCGCTCAGTTTTCAAATCCCCTTCATGTTACGTTCTATTGCCCGTTGTATTGTTCTTGCTTTAACAGGTATTTTTTCAGTGGTTTCCGTTTATGCCCAGCAGGTAAAAGAACCTAAACCCTGGTCGGAGGAATGGGCAAAACCATATGCTCCTTTTCGCATTGCCGGTAATCTTTATTATGTGGGCACTTATGACCTGGCCTGTTACCTCATCACTACTCCGCAGGGAAATATCCTGATCAATACGGGGCTGGCGGCTTCCGTTACCCAGATCAAAGAAAATATCAATGCACTTGGATTGAAGTATGCCGATATAAAGATCCTGCTGACCACGCAGGCCCATTATGATCATGTGGGTGCGATGGCAATCATCAAAAAACAAACAGGGGCACAACTGATGGTGCATGAAAAAGAAGCGGAGGTATTGAAAGATGGCGGTCATTCCGATTATGCGCTGGGTGGAAAGGGCAGTAGTTTTAAACCGGTTATTCCCGACCGCTTATTGCAGGACGGTGATACCATTCAACTGGGCAATATGAAATTACAGCTGCTCCATCACCCCGGTCATACCAAAGGTTCTTCCAGTTTCCTGTTTACTGTGAATGACGGGCAGCGTTCTTACAACGTACTTATCGCCAATATGCCAAGCATCGTTACCGATAAACCATTCGGGGAGATCAGCAATTACCCGGAGATCAAAAATGATTATGCCTATACTTTAAAGGCAATGAAAAATATTTCCTTCGATCTCTGGCTGGCTTCGCATGCCAGCCAGTTTAACCTGCACAGCAAACACAAGCCAGGCGATGCGTATAATCCATCCGCTTTTGCAAACCGGGCGGGTTATGATGCAGCTCTCGCTGATCTGCAACAAGCATATGATGCAAAGCTAAAGCAGTAACGATATCATTTCTTTCCCGCTTGTTAAAATTTTTTTACCGGTTTACCGTGATACCGGCAGTTCATCAAAACAAGTAATTTTGCCCGGTGAAACATTTATTGAATAACCCGGTTTATCATGCGTTGCTGTCCGGCGACCGCCATCTCAGTTGTGGAACAGGAGCAGTAAAATACTTTGCGGATGAAGTTTCCCCTTTTGCCGGTTTTGAAGAAGGCTATGCTAAAGGATTTGCAGAGTTGTATGAACAGCTTCCGGCCGGTCGTAAAATTCTGTATGCTATTCCTTCATTCATTAAAGAACCTGCAGGCTGGCAATTTCAGCAGGAGATAGAAGGATTACAATTTGTATTTACGGGGAATATAGCCGTAACAAATAAAAATCCTGTCATTGTTCCCTTATTGGATATACATGTTGAGCAGATGATAGAATTAGCCCGGTTGACCAAACCGGGACCTTTTGGGCAACGAACTATTGATTTCGGGTTCTATCATGGAATTTTTGATAATGATAAACTGGTGGCGATGACGGGGCAGCGGTTGCATGCGGGCAATTGTACAGAGATCAGTGCTGTATGTACGCATCCTGATCATACCGGCAAAGGATATGCGTATGCCTTAATTGAGCACCAGCTGCAGATCATCCTGCAACAGGGGCAGCAACCGTTCCTGCATGTGCGGGCCGATAATGAAAGGGCCATTGCTTTGTATCAGCGAATGGGCTTTACTATTTCCCGTTCCATGAATTTCTATTTTATGAAACGGCGGTAAATGGAGTATTGCTATCAGTGTTCTTCTCCATATTCTTTATTGATCGCTTCAATGATCGTCTTCATTTTAGCAATACAGGTGTCGTACCGGTCTATGATCTCTTTAACAGAAGTGAGAGTGATGGAGATATTGAAGGACTGGTCTGTTGCCAGTACGGCCAGCAGGTTGGTGGTGCTGTCGGTTACTCTTTTAGTGCTGCCCGCAACATATTCCCATAGTTTTTGTTTTTTTACCGTATAGAAGTTGGTGCTGGAGATCAGGTTGGGTATATTTTCCTGGTAGAGGTCCATAATATTATTCTGGAGTTCCTTATCGGCAATAGTTCCTATTTTGCCAGAAGATTTGAACCCTTCAAACCTGCCGCTGTTGGGTACTAACCCGGTTGTATTAAATAGCCAGTTAATATACTTTCTCATACTGTCTGGATGAAGCGGTTCATTGATCTTGCGGCTGGTGACATAACTGAACCCTTTACTGCTTTTTTCAAATGACTGAATGTCGGCCTTCATTTCTGTAATGTCGGTTTCAAGATCCTGCTTTAATCCCACCAGGAATTCTTTGGTCTCATGTTGCTGGTGTTTACTTTCGCTTCTGTCATGCAGGTAGATGGAAAGACTGACGGCGAATACAATAATGACGATCTCTAAAAAAAAATCTCCCACTTTGTGCCAGAATCCTTTTTTACTTCCCCAGATGCCAAATATCTTTTTGGTATGCTTTATTACTTCCTGTTCAGCCATGGTACTTTTTTTAAGATTATAAATATACCACCGGCCCGGGAAATTCAATGTGAATAATGGATGAAGGGCTGTACCAGGCCGGGGTAAATATCCTGCATCGTATATTCGCTGCTTAAAGAGTAAATATGGAATTAGGCATCGGCATGTTTGGCGACAATCATTATGATAAGGAAGGCCAACCTCAATCACCCGGTCAACGGCTGCAGGAACTGATCGAAGAAATTAAGTTGATGGACGAGGTGGGTATTGATTTTTATGGTATTGGCGAACACCATCGCCCTGATTATGCTGTATCGGTGCCCGAGATCATTTTAGCAGCAGCAGCTACTGTTACGAAGAATATCAAACTTGGCAGCGCAGTTTCTGTACTGAGTTCGGCTGATCCCGTAAAGCTGTACCAGAGTTTTGCAACAGTTGATCTGTTAAGTAATGGCCGTGCAGAACTGATGGCGGGCCGGGGCAGTTTTATTGAATCCTATCCGCTGTATGGGTATAACCTGCAGGACTATGATGAACTCTTTGAAGAAAAGCTGGACCTGCTGTTGCAGATCAATAACAATAATCCCATCAGCTGGAAAGGGAAGTTCAGGGCAGTTTTAAAGAACCAGCAAATATTGCCCCGTGCCGTTAATGATCATTTGAATATATGGATCGCTGTTGGCGGTACACCGGAGAGTGTGTTAAGGGCAGCTAAATATGGTTTGCCGGTGATATTTGCCATCATTGGTGGTAACCCGGTGCAGTTCAAACCGCTGTTTGATTATTATAAACAGGCTTACCAGGAATTTGGACATGATATGGGTTCCTTCCAGGTGGGTGTGCATATGCATGCTTTCTTCGGAGAGAATGGTCAGCAAACAGCAGACGAGTATTATCCCGTTTATTCCTCGCAAATGAACCGGGTGGGCAGCACCCGCGGCTGGCCGCCTTACCAACGGCAGCAATATGATACAGGCCGGGGAAGTAAAGGACATCTCGTTATTGGTGATGCCAATGAAGCCATTGATAAAATCTTGCAGTTGCAGGAGTTGTTTGGTCTCACCCGTTTCTCTGCCCATATGGATGTGGGTGGGCCTTCTCATGTTGCACTGATGAAATCTATTGAGCTGTATGGAACGAAGATCGCTCCGAAGGTGAGGGAGGCGTTGAAGAAAGGAGAATAACAATATCATACCAGGGTTATATTTTAATGTACCCGGATAAAATCTTTCTGAATTCAAGGAAGAAAGTTAACTTCAGTTTCCTGTTTACCGGCTCTCACAAATTCGATCCCTGTCAATACAATTTTGCGATTGCTTTATCATTCCGTTCCGGGTTTTAAAAACTAAGAACTGAACCATTATTCGTGCAAATCAATCAAAAACCAGGGTATGAGATATTATCTTTTCTTTATTCTAAGCGTCTGTCTTATAGCTACCTCCTGCAATAGCGGTCATAAGATCAGCAGGAGGCAAGCAGCGGGGTTAGATACGATTACCAGTTTAAACAGCCTCGAAGTCAAAGGGAAAGCTATTTATAAGAACAATAAGAATGAACATTTTCTTATGTATTATGAACCGGATCCCCGTGATTCCATTCCGGATAATGATACGACGGAGTTGAGCCGGGGCGGGGGAAATCATACAGCCCGGTTCAACCTTATAACAGCAAATGAGAGATGTGAGTCCGATAATTTTGACGGATCCAACCGGAAAGCGGCCAAAATTTCTATCAGCCCGGCTGATATGGAGAGTTTTAGTACACTGAGATCACTTATCAATTCTTTAGAGGATGCTGATATAATGGCTGCTTCTATACAGGGGAGCAATAGTTTGCGAATACCGGAAGAAGACAGAAATGTTTGGGTAAAGAAAGCTTACCTGTATTGTTATTCGAGGCAAACAGATGAAGATTTTCATGTGATCATCGGAACAACTAAAAAACAAACTGCATCAACAAAGTTCTTTAATGTTGAGATCAGTGGTCTTCCCCCGGCAGATGCCATCTCGTTTGATTTACTGCATGCAGCAAGGGATAGTTTTTTTGAGGAAGCCACGGAAAATTTATGCAGCAGTGGCTATTATTGTTACACAACGCCACTGAAGATAGAGGTGAAAGGCAGTTTATTTTATGACAAGCAACATCATAACGGTTTGCACGGAACCGGTACTAAACGTCCGGCTGATGCCTGGGAGATACATCCTGTAACCTTCCTGCGGTATAAATGAGCGGGGCAGGTAATTTTCGTTATTACGGGATCAGTTTTTAGTAGAATTAAGATGCCGGTATCATTTAAGGCAGCAGGCTGAAAATTTAAGAGATCGGGTGATACCTGCTTAAATCAAAATAAATGATTATAATGAATTTGCAAATCTTTCATTCGGATATTACCATTTTAAATGCCAGACCGGTGACCTGTCAGAAAATCCCGCCACCAGTAACCGCTGTCTTTTATGGTGCGTAACTGAGTTTTAAAATCAACATGAATCAAACCAAACCTTGCATTATAGCCTTCATTCCATTCAAAATTGTCCATTAATGTCCAGGCAAAATAACCCTTGATATTTACCCCTTCCTGTTTGGCTTTTTTCATCGCCATAAGGTACTGCTGAAAATATTCGATTCTCCTGGTATCTGCCACCCGGCCGTATTGCAGTATATCTTTAAAGCAGGCCCCATTCTCAGTTACAATGATTTCCTTAACCAGGCCATACAACCAAAATCGTTTTAACATACGGTAAAAACTATCAGGATTGATTTCCCAGCCCAATGCAGTGTTTGGTACGTTCCGGGCCGCAGCTTTTACTTCACTCGCCTGTACATAAGGAATTACAGGATTATGTTTTACAGTGATCGGGAAATAATTCTGTAAACCAATAAAATCAAAATCGAAACGGAGGCGGTCGGTATAGCGCCAGGCGGCTGTACGCATATGCAGTTTATCCATCAGCGGAAAATCGTCATGAGGATAATTGCGGCCCAGCGAAGGCTCAATAAATAACCGGTTGAGGAGAAGGTCCATTCTTTTTGCAGCAGCTGTATCTTCCTTACTATTGGTGTAAGGAACAACTTCGCTACACGAAAATGTAGTACCGATATTGGCACCAGGTACTGATTTTCGGATAATCCTTCCACCTTCAGCCTGTGCTAATGCGGCATTATGAACCGCCGGGAAAAAATTATCCAGCCCCGTTTTACCCGGTGCATGCTTGCCAAGCATATAACCCAGTGAAGTAAATCCCATGGGTTCATTCAGGATAATCCAGTTCTTAATTTTATTACCAAATTCTTCGGCACAAAAGGTAGTGTACCGACTGAACCATTTCAGCATCTGGATATTTGTCCAGCCACCTTCCTTTTGCAAGGCATAAGGCAGATCCCAATGATATAAGGTAACATAAGGTACCAGTCCCAGCAGTAAACATTCATCAATTACTTTATGATAAAAAGCAACGCCTTCTTTATTCACCCGGCCGGTACCTTCCGGAAAGATGCGGCTCCAGGAAAAAGAAAAACGAAATACGGTGAAGCCAAGAGCTTTTACCAGTAACAGGTCATCTTTATAGCGGTGAAAAAAATCACAGGCCTCATAAGGCTTAGCACCTCCTTTAATTTTTCCCTGGCGGCGGGCAAATACATCCCAAATGGAAAGGCCACGGGCATCAGTATTATAAGCTCCTTCATTTTGGGCAGCTGCTATCGCCACGCCCCATTGAAAATCCCGGCCAAACGATTGTGCATTGAGAGTATACAAAACCATTATTTCCCCGAAATTGATAAAGGAAAAGTTACAGAGGTATTAAGCTATCGTTATTTTTCCGGTTTACCCTTACGATGGCAACAATCCGGTATGCGATTATTGCACTACAGTAGTGGCAGTGATCCGGGTCGGTTTTTCCGGCGGCTGCCTGCTTTCTTTTTAATAATCTTTAGCTTGTTTTCAAACAGGCCCGGCAGACAGCAGTTTCATATGACGGCCGTCATTCAGCAGAGTGTATTTAATCAACAAGGTGTTCGTTCCCATCAATGCTGTTGCATACATTATTCAGAGAAAGAAATCTATCCCGTGATTCCGGTAATTTGTTGTGTTCCGTAAACAGTTCGCATCCGCTTATCAAAAGTGCCGGTAAATGTTGGCTGTATTTACTAATTTTATCAACCAGATTTCAAGCTATGGTTAATTTTCAGGCAAAAGTATTAGAGTACCCGGATTACAGCCGCCAGTTCAATTGCGGTGATTCGCTTATTACTGCCTTTTATTGCCCGCTGGAAGCCCGGCTGATGTTGAACCGGTTTTCTGATCTCTGGAGCCAGCATAATTATATTTTTTATGTTATGGATGGAAGAAAGGTCTGGCACACTGCACATGGTTCTTATGAACTAAAAAAAGGGGATTGTGTATTCGTAAGAAAAGGAGCCAATATTGTTGAACAGTTTTTTGATACCGGATTTTGCCTGTTGCTGTTTTTTATACCGGATGAATTTTTATGTGAGACATTACAATCCAAAGCAAAGCCGCTGAACAGCCCCGGGCGGAAATTTTCCCCGGTTATGTTGCTAAAGAGCAGTGAAACACTGAATAATTTTTTTGTTTCCATGTTCTCTTATTTCAGGGATACGAAAGAACCTGATCAGTCGCTGTTAGAATTAAAATTCAAAGAGCTGATCTTAACCATTGCAGATAATCCCGGTAATGCAGAATTGCTGTCCTATTTCTGTTCACTGCTCCGGGAACCCCGTTCGGTATCCCTGCAAAGGATCATGGAGGATAATTATTCCTTTAACCTGAAAATGGAGCAGTATGCAGAGCTGAGTAACCGCAGCTTATCGGCTTTTAAACGGGATTTCCAGAAACAATTCAACAGCACGCCGGGTAAATGGTTGCTGGAAAAACGGTTGCAGCATGCCATGCATTTACTGAGCAGCCAGGATAAAAATGTTAGCGAAGCTGCCTTTGAAAGCGGCTTTGAAAATCCTTCCCACTTCAGCCGTTCATTCAAGGAGCGGTTTGGTATTCCTCCCACAGCGATAAAGCAGGCACAGACTCCTGTATGAACTTTTAAGTAAGATATCTGGACTTCCCGGTAATACCTGTCTGTTTGCTGGCCAATACATTTGTGCCGTTATTAAATCATCAACCATTAAACATTTTAAAATGAGTACAAAAGAAGCACAGGGAAAATTGTGGAGTGTGGCTCCGCAATACTGGTCAACCTATTTTGAACCTTTTTTTATCCCGATCTACAAGGAAGTGATGCGAAAACTACAGCCGGATGACGACAGTTTATTACTGGATGCCGGATGTGGTTCGGGTTTATTCAGTCACATGGCTATTTCAAACGGTGCCGATGTTATAGGCGTGGATGCGGCACCGGGCTTGCTGGAAGTGGCCCGTGAAAGAAACCCCGGTAATAATTTCCTGGAAGAAGACCTGGAATCTTTACCCTTTGCGTCAGACAGTTTCACTATCGTGACCGGGTTTAATTCATTCCAGTATGCCGGCAATTTTACCAATGCCCTGGCTGAAGCAAAACGGGTATTAAAAGAGGGGGGCAAATTGGTGATTGCGATCTGGGATAAACCGGAGAAAAGCGATGCCACGAATATTCTGAAAGCGATCGGGTCTTTATTACCTCCTCCACCTGCTGGTACACCGGGGCCTTTTGCCTTATCAGAAGAAGGAAAGATTGAGCAGATACTGCAATCACTGTCCCTGAAACTGGTGCATAAAGCCACTATCAGTTGCCCATTCATTTATTATACACTTACTGATGGTATCAAAAGTTTTATGGGTACAGGGCCCGCAGCCGCAGCACTGAATCATGTGAGTGAAAAACAGGTGCAGCAAACCATTGCCAAAGCACTGCAGTCTTATCATCACACGGAAGAATTGTATCACCTGGAAAATAGTTTCCTGCTTTTTGTGGCAGAGAAATAAGCGGCAATATAACCGGCGGTACAGCATTTCGCCTGATACAAATCAGTGTTCAGCGGATTCTGCTGTTCTATTTTTGACGGCAAATCCATCGTTATGAGATCAATTATTTATGCTGGTATTGTTTGTACCGCCGGTTTATTTTCTTTTCACATCAGTTTTTCACAAGTAGCAGCTGTGCAGCTCACGGTGAAAGTTCCCTTACCCGATACAATCACAAAAGCGGTGTATGTAGCCGGCTCTTTCAATAACTGGCAGGCGGGAGATTCCTTATACCGGATGAAGAAGATCAGCGATGATCATTATAGTATTATTATTCCTGTTTTTGAAGGGGTTAATTATTCTTACAAATACACCAGGGGTAGTTGGGATAGAGTAGAACTGGCTGCTAACGATAGCAATATCCGCAACCGCCGTTTCTATTCATCTGTTCAACTTCATATCCCGGATACCGTACAAAAATGGAAACAGCCGGCACCTGCTGCTGTTTCCAAAAATCCCAGGCTGGAGAAGATCAATGCAATGAAAGATTCTGTGTTGAAAAAATTACAACCTGAGCTAACGAAAATGCAGGACCTGTTGAAATTGTATGTTCAGAATATGTTGCAGGAAAAGCCTGGTAAACGATTGCACCGGAAACTGGATAAAAAAGCGATGAAGAAAGTGCATTATGCATTCACCGAGATCACCGGCCTGCTATTTAATGCGATGGCTTTATTGACAAACGAAGAAAAGCAGTCAATGCAGAAAAAAATAAAAGATCCAGCCGGTAAAGAAGATTTCCTGAATACATTCCTCAATTCTTTCAATGCAATCACTGAAAATAAATAGGATAACTCATCTTGACTAAGTAATACCGCTTTTCTGATAACAGAAGGATTCTTTGACCATATTGTTGTGGTTTAATTAACAGGAAATTGATGTGTGACCGGTCTCTTTCAGTTAATTTCGGCCGTTCATATCGTCAATCATTGGTTTATTTATGTTTTTGAAAATACTTACTGTTGCAGGCCTGGCCACTTTTGAAATTTATGCTGCCATTCCTGCTGGATTTGCATTTAATTTATCTCCCTGGACCATTTTTTTTACGACTGTTACCGGCGGGCTGGCCGGTGTGTTTGCAGCAACATTTTTTGGAGACCGTATCCGGGCATTTTTTCACAAAAAGAAAACACCGGCGGCAGAAGAAACTAAAAAACACCCGGTACTGGCAAGGATATGGAACAAATATGGAGTAGCAGGCCTTGGCTTTGCAGGTACAATAACTGTCGGTGCGCCGATCAGTATTGCTGTGGGAACCGGGCTGAATGTTAATCTCAAAAAAATGCTGGTCTGGTGCTGCCTGGGAGTAGTAACCCGCTGCCTGTTATTTACTATTATTGGTTATTACGGCTTACAGTTGTTCTGATGCAGAACGATACTTATTTACCAACCACCATATCACAGCTATTTTTTACTGATCCGGAAAAGTATACCGCTGTCTGTTACCGTATAAAGCATCCCGTTCAGGTAAGCTACATCCCGAAACCTTTCCCTTTTATCAGCCAGCAATCTTTCTTCTCCCACTACTTTATTATTAACAATCACGAGCCGGGCAATATGTGTACTGCTGAGTCCGCTGATGAATAAATTATTTTTCCATTCCGGGATTGTGGTGCCTGTATAAAAAGTCATACCGCCTGGGGAGAGTACAGGGTCCCAGTAATAGACGGGTTGTTCCATACCTGCTTTTTGCTGAATGCCGTCACCGACAGCCGGGCCACTGTATTCAATACCATAAGTAATGACCGGCCAACCATAATTTTTTCCTGGCTTTACAATATTCAGTTCATCGCCACCACGGGGACCAAATTCAGCTTCCCATAACTCGCCAGTCACCGGATGGATATCCAGGCTTTGCGGGTTGCGAAATCCATAAGCATATATTTCAGGCATGGCACCTTTTTGTTTGCCGAAAGGGTTACCCGGGGCTGGTTTGCCTTCTTTGGTGATCTTAAAGATCTTGCCAAGGCCGGAAGATAATAGTTGTGCCTGTGCCCGGCCTTCCAGAATAGATCTTTCACCTGTACTAACAAAGAGATATCCTTCTTTATTAAAAAGTAAACGGGAGCCATAATGCAGTTTACTGTCCAGTGCTGGGGTAGCCCGGAAGATAACTACAGGATTATCGATTTTACCGGCTGATTCATTCAACTGCCCTTTGGCGACGGCTGTCAGGTTACCGGAACCATTTTTTTCAGAGAAAGACCAATAGATCGTTTTGTTTTTTGAAAAGTCAGGATCAAAAGCTACATCCAGCATCCCTCCCTGGGAACGGTCATCAACGGCTGGGAAGCCGGTAATTTTTTTTACCAATACTCCATTGGCATCATAGATCTGCATAAAGCCGGTCTTATCAGTAATAAGCAGGCGTCCATCCGGCATGGGAACAATGGCCCAGGGCTTTCCAATTTTCTCTGCTAACTTATCTGTTTTATATGGAGTAGTGGTTTTCACGCCTGTGATCCGGGTCTGGCCTGCAAAAGCAGGTTTATAATTACTGTTGGCAGCCTTTGTTTCAACAGGTGGCAATTTAGTGGTGTCTCCAAAATCAACAGTATTGGATGAACCGGAATTATTGGCGCACCCGGTTGTATACATTAATACAGCCAGCACTGACAGACAAAGACTATATTTTACCTGCATATTTTTATTTTGAAAGATGAACTATAAAAATAAAGAAACCAGCTTAGAAAACAGTTTTTCTAAGCTGGTTTAAACAAAGGGGTTTACAGTTTGTTCGTAACGGGCAACTAATTCGATCCGGATTCTTATAATTGATTTACTTTGATGTCCCAACCTGTTGAACACATCGTATAAAAATAATATCAAATGAATAATGATCTTACAGGCAAAGTTGCCTATATCACCGGCGGAAGTAAAGGAATCGGGTATGGAATCGCCCAAACATTACTGGATAAGGGGATGAAAGTGGCTATTACCAGCAGGACCCTGGAAGCAGCACAAAAAGCAGCAGCTTCTTTGAATGCTGATCCCTCTAAACTATTAGCCCTTGAATCGGAAGTGAGTTCCCTGGCTGCTGAAACAAAAGCCATCGGGGCCACCATTGCTCATTTCGGGCAACTGGATGTACTGGTAGCCAATGCGGGAGTGGGGCATTTTGCATCGATAGAAAATATAACGGAGCAGGAATGGAAAGATACTATTGATACCAATCTCACCGGTGTTTTCAATAGTGTAAAAGCCAGCCTTGAAGCGTTGAAACAATCCAAAGGCTATATCATTACTATTGCAAGTCTTGCAGGTACAAATTTCTTTGAAAATGGTTCAGCGTATAATGCCAGTAAGTTTGGTTTGGTTGGTTTTTCACAAGCCATCATGCTTGACTTAAGGAAGTATGGAATAAAAGTCACCACGATCATGCCGGGTTCAGTTGCCACCTATTTTAATAATCATGTTCCTGCCGCTACCGATGCCTGGAAGATACAGCCGGAAGATATCGGGCAGATGGTGGCCGATCTTTTACAAATGAATCCACGGACCCTGCCCAGTAAAATTGAAGTGAGGCCAACGATACCAGGCAAATAATACAGGACACCAGTTCGCCCTGCCTGCATTTGCACATTCACTAAATCACAGGTACCATGAGATTTCTAATTACTGTTTCTGTTTTTTTATCTTCTTTTTTTCCGCTGGCGGCACAGCAACAATATCCGGGGGATAAAATTCCTTTACTCTTCCGCCTGGATGATATCGGGATGTGTCATTCGGTGAATCAAGCAGCTAAAACAGTCTTAGAAACAGGAATGCCTGTTTCAATGTCGGTAATGGTACCCTGTCCCTGGTTTACGGAAGCGGCGGAGCTGTTGAAAAAATATACCAACGTATCCATTGGTATTCATCTTACGCTCAATTCCGAATGGAAGCAATATCGCTGGGGGCCTGTGTCGGGAGTTTCGCAAGTGCCTACCTTGGTTGATTCACTGGGTAATTTTTTCCCTTCCCGCAGTAAACTTTTTGGCAATAATCCAAAGCTGGCCGAGATAGAAACAGAACTCCGGGCACAGATCGAAAAAGCGTTACGGGCAGGATTAAAAATCGATTACCTCGATTATCATATGGGTGCGGCTGTGCAGACCGCTGAAACAAGAGCTATCGTTGAAAAACTGGCGAAGGAATATAAGCTGGCTATCTCAAGATATTATGGGGAAGTGGACGTGGAAGGAGGATATGCTGCACCAGCTGCGGACAAACTGGATACGCTGATTGCAAAGGTTAAAGCACTGCAACCGGGCGGAACAAAATTATTTGTAGTGCATATTGGTTTGGATTCTCCCGAAATGAATGCCATGGAAGACCTCAATCCTTCCGGACCAAGGGACATGAGCAAACACCGCCAGGCAGAATTGGATGCATTGCTTGCCCCGTCTTTTCAACAACTCATTAATGCGGCTACATTCAGGTTAGTTAATTACCGCATGCTGACAGAAGAGAAATGCCTGGATGCCCTGAAACGACCGGGAACGAATTAAATAATGCTGCACATATCTTTGACAAAACCATATTGAACATCATGAAAAAAATATCCGCTTCCTTTCTATTGGTAATTGTTGTGCTTTTCCTGGTATCCTGGTCGCAGACAGGCAAGCCAACTTCAACTTATTACCAGCTCACGGTGTATCATTATACAAGTTCAGAGCAGGAAAAAATGCTGGATGATTATTTGGAGAAAGCCTTTATCCCGGCGATGCATAAGCTGAAGATCAAAACAGTGGGTGTTTTTAAAGCGATAGCCAATGATACTGCTGCACTAAAGAAATTATATGTACTTATACCTGTACGCTCCCTGGATGTATTAGAAAAACTTCCCGCCCGCCTCGCTAATGACCAGGACTATCAAACGAATGGAGCTGCTTATCTCAATGCTATTCATACAACACCTGCTTATACAAGAATGGAAACGATCCTCCTGAAGGCGTTTTCGCTTGCGCCATCACTACAACTCCCTGTATTAAAGGCCGACAAGAAAGAACGGGTATATGAGTTACGCAGTTATGAAAGTGCCACAGAGAAGATATTCCGGAATAAAGTAAAGATGTTCAATGAAGGAGGAGAGATCGCTATTTTCAAAAAATTAAATTTCAATGCTATCTTTTACAGCGAAGTGATTGCCGGAGGCAAGATGCCTAACCTGATGTACATGACAAGTTTTGAGAATATGGCGGACCGGGATGCTCATTGGAAAAACTTCGGCAGTGATCCTGATTGGAAAATATTATCAGCATTACCTGAATACAAGAATAATGTATCCCATATTGATATTATGTTCCTGCGGCCCGCAGCGTATTCAGATTATTAAAACATTATCGGTTTTACTTTCCTTTTTTACTTTGCCCGTTTTTCCGCTCTTTGCTGTTATGGGTGCTGTTTTTCCCTTTCAGCAATTGTTCTTCACCCTCCCGGCTGTCCAGATTGTCCTTGTTCTCCGGTTTATGCCGGTTGGTATTGAATTGTGTATTCTGCTTCGGGTTTTTAGAGGCCATGTTTTTCATATACTTCATTTTTAGTTGAGCAATATCATATCGAAAATCCGCTACTTGTAATGTACTGAATCCCGATAACAAAAATGCTGATCTGGGCATTGGTGTATAACTTGATTTCGAATCGGTGCCTGCTAATTGGAAAAAAAATTATTGAGGGGATAGGGGTATTCGGCTAACTGGTTGTTATAGGTTAAATAAAACAACCGATCAGATGAAAAGAAAAACAAGGGCGGCCATCACCATGGTGGTATTGCTGTTGAGCATTGCAGCAACAGCACAGGAAAAAAAGGTAAATACTTTATTCAGCAGTCATCTTCGTTCCTCGGGCGGCTATGGTGCGCTAACGAACTCTTTTACAAAAATCCGCGGTGATTTTGCCAATTTGTCCGGCTTTTATGGCGGCTGGTATATCAATCATCATTTCCTGCTGGGAATTGGGGCCTCTGCTTCCACGAATAATATCAAAGTGCCGGTGCAGTTCAGTACCAACCCGGCCAGGAACAGAACTTACCAGTATGGCCAGTTTGGGTTGATGACGGAATATGTGCTGGGTTCGGATCGTTCACTGCATGTGGTGCTGCAGGCTTTTGGCGGTGCCGGGTTTACTTTACAATATGAAAGAAATAACTGGCATACTGACCCGCAGTATAATGATGTTACGGATGAGAATTGGTTCGTGGTGGCGGAGCCGGGAGTGCAACTGGAATTGAATCTTTTTAAATGGATGCGTTTCAGTCCCGGTGTTTCTTACAGGGCCACATTCGGCAGCGATGCCGCCGGGCTAAAAGATAAAGATCTCAGTGCAGTGTCTTATTCAGTAACACTGAAGTTTGGCAAATTCTAAGTAGTAGATGCCAGCACTATTTTTAAAATAGTGCCGGCATTTATATATCCTTAGCGTTTATGTTTTTTCACACGTTGCCGGAAGATATTATTATTGATCAGCAGGAGCAAGGGTATCAGCAAATAGCAGATTCCACCCAACCATTCAACACCGGCTACAGCAAGCAGCAGAGAGAGTAATCCTATCAATGCATTCCACAATGCCCCTCTCTTTTCCTTCCGGGTATATTCTATTTCATAGTGGTTCAACACCGGGTCTTTGGTGGCATGCAAGGCTCTTTTGTGCATAAAATAAAGTAACAGCCATATCACAATATAACCGGCACTGAAAAGTATAACCAGTTGCGGAAAATCATCCGGTAAAAGAACGGTCAGTCCTTTTTCAGTGGCTTTGGGAAACAAATCCATCCCTGTCCAGGAAGAAAGCAAGATGGAGAACAGGAACTTGAGTGGATAAACATAAAAGAGAATGACAGCCAGGTAGGCCAGGTTGAGCAAGATAGTTATGAAATCATTCAGTGCATAATGCCGAAAAAAAACATATTGCTGGTACCAGAATAAAAAGATCAGCGACACTGTAGCAAAAAATGGTACAGCACCTTTCAGGATCACCTGCAGTTCTTCAAAGGTTTGCGGCACTTCCAGGGACGCCACCAGTAACGAGACTGAGAAAGCAAAGACGGCATCGCTTAATGCTTCAATTCGTTTTATTTCATTGCTACGATGCTTGAATTTTTCAGCCTGCAATGAACCAAAGATTTTCTTCCGGATCATAAACCATTTATAAGCGGGCAATTTAGCAGGCAGGAAATCAAAAAAAAATGATTTTAGTCTTCTGCGGCCGTTATTCGCTGCCGCAGAAAGCCAGACAAGAAGATTTTCAGTCTGCAAACCGGTAAGTGTTTCCGCTGAATTTCCAATATTATACCTCTTTTAAGACCTTAAAGTTTCATTATAATTTCCTTAAGCCTTTGCCGGGTATCCTGTTCCGTTATTTTTGTAAATTCTGATCATCCCAATATTGCTCTGATTAGCAAAACGAACGACGTACTATTATGAATTTTGAACTGTTCACTCTTTTTGAGATGACCCCTGATTTTGTGTGTATAGCCGGAAAAGATGGCTATTTTAAAAGAGTGAATCCTGCTGTACCGGCTGCATTGGGATATACAGCAGCAGAACTCTATAGCCGGCCCATATCTTCCTTTATTCATCCGGATGACCTTGCATTAACCAGTAAGGAACGGCAAACTCTTTTGAATGGGAAGACCCTGCTGAATTTTCAAAACCGGTATATCACTAAAGCCGGAACTGTCATCTGGCTGGAATGGACCTCGGTGTATGTCCCGGACCAGGAGATCGTGTTTGCGATAGCAAAGGATATTACGGCCAGTAAGATCCGGGAGCAGGAGACAGAAGAAAAATATCACCGCTATAAAACATTAGCCACTCATTTTAAAAACAGGGCAGAGGATGACCGGAAATACCTGGCGTATGAACTGCATGAGGAAGTGGCCCAACTGGCAGCTGTTGTAAAAATGCATATCGCCTGGGTGGATCAGCGGGTGTCTGATCTTCCGGGGAAAGCAAAGGAAAGGCTGGAAGAAGCATTGCTGATGTCTGACCTGCTGATCCGGAGTATCCGGAGGATATCATTTTCGGTTAGCCCCAATATGATGAATGACCTTGGTTTTAATGCAACGACGGAATTTCAGTGTAAAGAATTTGCTGTACTGAACGGTATTCCCTGTACTTACAGAAGCGATTGCCATGATGATGATTTATTGCCGGAAGAAAAAATTGATTTTTTCCGTATCTGCCAGGAAGCTCTCAGTAATATTACCGAGCATGCGGAAGCTAAATCAGTATCAGTTGTACTAAAAGACCAGGGGCAAACGATCTCCTTAAGCATAACCGATGATGGAAAAGGATTTGATGTCAATGCACAGCTTTCTTCTGCAGGTTTACTCAACATGAAACAGCTGGCTGTTTCTATCAATGGGGAACTCAGCATTCACAGTGAATTGGGAAGGGGAACCACCGTAACGGTAACAACGGCACGGCGGTAATTATTCCGTTAAAATTATCTTCACAAAGCAGGCCGGTTTAATTGCTCTTTTTTCGATACTTTAGAAAGAAATTCTTCATGCGAAAGCCAATCGTTTTCCTGTTTCTTTGCCTGTTGTACTATATTTTACCGGCCCAGGTATTGATCAAAAATACCCATGTGCTGGATGTAGAAAATAAAAAGATACTGAGCGGGTATGATGTGGTGGTGCTGGACGGCCGTATTGTGAGTGTGGACAAAGGAAAACAATTCAAATTGCCTCCCGGTACTGAAGTTATTGATGGCAGTGGTAAATGGCTGTCTCCTGGTTTCAGTGATGCTCATATCCATTTTTTTCAAAGCGGGGGTTTATATGCAAGACCTGATGCCATTGACCTGCGTAAATATCAACCCTACAAAAAAGAGATACAATGGGTGCATGATAATATGGAAGACCTGCTGCACAGGTACCTGGCTGCAGGCATTACTTCCGTGACAGATGTCGGAGCCAGTTTCAATTTCCTGCAACAAAGAGATTCCTTGGTTACCAGGGCTGCTTCACCTCTTGTAAGTATGACCGGACCTTTGCTGACCACCTGGTTACCGCCTCCTTTTAAAGATTTGGGGAATGAAGGCCCTTTTATCCTGATGACTACAAAAGAGGAGGCAATCAATGCTGTGCAGGAGCAACTAAAATACAAAGCTGATTTTGTCAAGATATGGTATATCGTTTTGGACAGTAATAAGGAAGCAGGAGCCCAAAAAAATTATGAGATCGTTAAAGCCGCTATTGATGAAGCACATAAGAATAATAAACGGGTAGCGGTACATGCCACGGAACGGATCACCGCACAGCTGGCCGTGGAAGCGGGTGCCGACTATTTAGTGCATAGCATAGATGACGAATATATCAGTAACGATTTTGTGCAATTACTGAAAAAGAAGAACGTAGTGCTTTGCCCCTCACTGGTAGTGGGTCGTAATTATTCCAAAGTGCTGTCGGATAATTATCATTTCAGCACCTATGAACTGGAACATGCTCATCCTTTTACCAACAGTACTATTATTGATTACCCCTGGCCTGATACAACACTTGGCAAAAATTATATTACAGCGTTACGAAACCGGAAGCAAACAGGTCAGCCTAAGGCGGAGGATAGTATTTCAGCATCCAACCTAAAAAAATTGGCAGATGCCGGGGTCATCATCGCTACGGGTACTGATGCCGGTAATATTGGTACCCAGCATGCCACGTCTTATTTTGATGAATTAGATGCCATGCAACAGGCAGGTCTGAACAATTGGCAACTCTTGCAGGCTTCCACCATCAATGGTGCCAAAGCAGTGGGGCAGGAAAAGGAATGGGGTAGTATCTCCAAAAACAAATGGGGAAATATGGTATTACTGAATGCCAACCCGCTGGATAGTCTTTCTAACTGGAAAAAGATCGACCGTATATTTAATAAGGGTAAGGTTTTCTTTCCTGATTCTATAGTGAACAACACAGCCGTTATGCTGGTGCAGCAGCAATTGAATGCCTATAATGCACATGACCTTGACGCTTTCCTGGCTCCCTATGCGGATGATGTGGAGATATATTCCACGACAGGCAAAATGCAAATGAAGGGCAAAGAAGAAATGAGAAAGCAATACATTTTTATTACGAAGATGCCTTACTTATACTGCAAGCTGGTTAACCGGATCGTATCGGGTAATACGGTGATCGATCATGAAGAGATATGGACTAGTCCCAAACCGGTGAACCTGCAATATGGAGCCGCAATCTATGTGATCGAAAAAGGTAAGATCAGTAAAGTATATTTCGCCGATTAAGTTTACATTACTACTTGTTACGATTTTCTTTTTAAAATCATCTTCACATGCCAAAACAAATCCTGCTTCTTGTTATTGTTCTATCGTTTAGTGCCAACCTGTTTGCGCAAACCAAAAAAGATTCTGCGGCACAGGAGCTGAATAATTTTTTCAAACCTGTTAAGTGGCGAAATATCGGACCCTTCCGCGGAGGCCGTTCCGTGACAGCTACCGGTGTGGTGGGCAATCCCACTACTTATTATATGGGAACCACCGGTGGTGGTCTCTGGAAAACAGAAGATATGGGAATCAGCTGGGCCAATATCTCCGACGGATTTTTCAAAACAGGATCGGTAGGTGCTGTGGCAGTGGCGGAATCCGATCCCAATATTATTTACGTGGGTATGGGCGAACATGCGGTACGGGGAGTGATGACTCATCATGGTGACGGGGTCTATAAATCAACCGATGCCGGGAAGACCTGGAAGAAAATGGGACTGGATCAATCGCAGCATATTGCCCGGATCGTTATTCACCCAAAAGATCCGAATACCGTTTTTGTGGCAGTACAAGGTGCATTGTACAGCAAATCATCTCAAAGGGGAATTTATAAATCAACGGATGGCGGCGCAACCTGGAAAAATGTATTGTACGTGGATGAAAAAACAGGCTGTGCAGAATTATCCATGGATATGAATAATCCAACGATACTGTACGCAGCCATGTGGGAGCATGGCCGTCTTCCCTGGAAAGTGATCAGCGGCGGACCGGGCAGTGGTTTGTATAAATCAACTGATGGAGGAGAGCATTGGGAAAAAATGCAGGAAGGATTACCCAAAGAAATGGGTAAGATGGCGATATCCGTTTGCCGTTCCAATTCTGAAAAAGTATATGCACTCATCGAGAGTGATTCTGATAAAGAACTGGGAGGTTTATTTGTTTCTAATAATGCCGGTAAAAGCTGGAGCCGTGTCAGCAATGATCACCGGCTTGTACAAAGAGCCTGGTACTATATTGAATTGTTTACGGACCCGATGAATGACCAGGTCATTTATGTGCTTAGTGCCCCGGCATTGCGTTCGAATGATGGTGGCAAGACCTGGGAAAATCTTTCAGGTACCCATGGTGATTATCATGACCTGTGGATCAACCCGCAGAATTCAAAGAATATGGTGATCGCTAATGACGGTGGGGCTGCTGTTTCTGTAAATAAAGGAAAAACGTGGACTACCCAGGCGAATATGCCGACTGCACAATTTTACCGGATCAATGTCGACAACCAGTTCCCTTACCGGATTTATGGCGGACAGCAGGACAATACATCTGTATCCATTGCCAGCAGGGAGTTAGCGAGTGGTGGTATCACAACAGCCAGCTGGACATGGTCGGCCGGTGGTGAAAGTGCTTTTCTTGCCTTCGATCCTAATGATCCCCGTTATGTATTGGGCGGCAGCTACCAGGGTACCATTGAAGTACTTGATATGAAAGCAAAAGCCGGTACCAATATCATGGCCGCACCGATACAGTACCTGGGAAGAGATGCAAAAGATATTAAGTACAGGTATAACTGGAATGCGCCGATCATCTGGAGTAAGCATGAACCCGGTACGTATTATCATGGTTCGCAGTATTTATTGCGTACAACAGATATGGGTAAAACATGGAAAGAAGTTTCTCCTGATCTTACCCGCAATGAAAAAGAAAAACAGGGAAAAGGAGGCGGGCCTTATACCAACGAAGCGGTAGGAGCAGAAAATTATGGAACGCTGAGTTATGTGATGGAATCACCACATGAAAAAGGAGTGATCTGGACGGGCAGTGATGATGGATTGGTTTACCTGACAAAAGATGGTGGAGCCCATTGGCAAAATGTAACACCAGCCGGATTACAGGAATGTCTCATTAATGCGATCGAAGTATCTCCGTTCGATAAAGCAACAGCCTATATTGCCACAACCCGTTATAAGTTCAATGATCATACTCCCGGGTTATACAAGACAACGGATTATGGAAAGACATGGACGAAAATAAATAATGGCTTACCTGCCAATGCCTTTACAAGGGTTGTCCGTGAAGATGAGAAAAGAAAGGATCTGTTGTTTGCCGGAACTGAGTTGGGTGTATTCATTTCCTGGGATGGAGGAAAAGAATGGGTACCTTTTCAACTGAAGCTGCCTGTTACACCCATTACTGATCTGCGTATCCACCAGGATGACCTGATCGCTGCCACATCCGGCCGTTCTTTCTGGATATTGGATGATCTTACCTTAGTACGTCAATATAAAAAAGAAGCTGGCTCTTTTACTATTTATCAACCAGAAGATACGTATCTCGTCAACGGGTACAGTGAACTGGATGAAAACGATGAAGATTTTAGTGGCAGTAACCGGTTCAGGGGAGTGAATCCCTCAACCGGTATTGTATTGTATTACCAGTTGCCTGAAGTAAAAGCAACTGACCAGCTGGTATTGGAGATCAAAGATGCCCAGGGAAATGTAGTCCGCAGCTTCAGCACAAAGCCAGATAGTACTTATAAAAGATATGACGGAGGGCCTTCCGCAGAACCGCTTTTATCAGCGAAAAAAGGGTTGAACCGTTTTGTATGGAACCTGCGGTATCCCACGATGCCGGGTGTACCGGGCGTATATATTGAAAGCAGTTACAGTGGTCATAAAGCTTCTCCGGGTAAGTATAGCTTAATACTAAAGTTGGGTACGCAAGAACTTACGGCAACTGCCTCCATTCTTCCTAACCCGCTTTATGTAACAGATGCAGCTACTTATAATGAATATCACCTGTTGATGAGCAGTATGGAAAAAGAGTTGACTGGTATGCACCAATTGGTCAATACAGTATATTCAAAGAAACAGCAACTGGAGTCACTACTTTCCTCATTATCTGCAGACGTAAAATATACAGCGATAAAAAAAGAAGGCCAGTTACTGGTTCAGCAAATGAAAGCCTGGGATGAAGAGATGGTACAGCGGAAATCAAAAGCCTATGATGATGTGGAGAATTTCCCGAATAAATTCACGGCGAATTATATGTTCCTGATCAACCAGACAGAAAGTGATATTCCTAAAGTGAACCAGCCTTCGTTAGACCTGCTCAAACAATTAACTGCCGATTGGATGGGGTTAAAGAAAAGAGCAGATGAAATACTGGAAAAACAAATTCCGGCCTTCAATACGTTGTTGTGGCAGGCAGGTGTCGGGGCGATCTGGAAAAATTAGTCTGCCCTGCAAAAGGGATAGTCTTGTCTTTAACTGGTATAAAGTCAATTCATAAATGTTTATGCGCAACTGGTACAATTGCTGTAATTTAATAGTGCCGGGGAATATATTTTTGAATTCAAACAGTTTATATGAAAATTCAATCCATCTCCTCCTTTTTTGCTGGTACTGTACTGATACTATTATCAACAGTCGATTCAGCAGATGCACAGCAATATAAATTACGCCAGTCCACCAGTGTATCGGGCATGAAGTCTGAATCCACGATCTACGTAAAAGGAATGCGCAAGCGGACTGAGGGTGGTGGTTTTATGGGAGCCGCTGCAAGCCCCGTAACGATTGAGCAATGCGACCTGCAGCGTACGATCAAAATAAATGATAAGAAAAAGCTCTATTATATCGAGCCGTTTTCCAAGCAGGAAGAGGAAGTGATCGATGACGATGCCAAACCTGTTGCTGTTAAAAGCAAACCAGCTCCTGCTGATAAAACAAAGGATAAGACAGGTGGAGTGATCTATATGTACCAGAGCATTACCGATACAGGGGAGCGGAAAAAAATGCATGGCTTCACCGCCCGGCATGTTTGGAGTACGCAGAAAATAAAGCCCTCCGCTGATGCCTGTATGATGAAAGACAGTATGGTTATCAAAATAGATGGCTGGTATATTGACCTGCCACAGTTCAACTGCCCGGTAAGAAGTTATAGTAGTGCTGCTGTAAAAGGCGGGCAGTATCAACCCGATTGTAAGGACAGGTTTGTTACCCGCCGCAGTGGCAAAGGCCGGATGGGCTTTCCGCTGGTTGAAACCAAAACAATGATCATGGGTAATGGTGCTGCAAAGACCAGTGAGTTTGCCACCTCACTGGAGACACTGGAATTTTCTACCCTAAAATTAGATTCGATGTTGTTTGAGATTCCCATCGGTTACCAGGAAACAAAAAATGAAGAAGACCTGCAGGAAAAAATGGATGTTAATGCTTTGATGAAGCAATATGGATATGATAAAGCAGACAAGACAGCGGCTGCTGTTGATCCTGGTGCTCCTAAAAAAGAAGGGATGATCCGGATTGCCGTGCTGTTGCCAACCGGGGAAGAAACATTACAAGCGGATATACTTCAAAAACACGTGGCAGGAGCACTTGCCAGTGATAAAACTGAAGCTATTGCTGTGACCTCAGAAGAAGAAGCCAGGAACTATAATTGTGATCTTTTGCTGACCACCACTTTTACTAAAGTCAAACAGGCCAGTAAAGTGGGCAGTTTACTGAAGGCGATCAAAAACACTGATCCTTCTGCCGCTTCATCTTTCAATATTGAAACTACCCTGAAACTCACCAGCGTAGCGGATGGTTCAAAAAAGGCCGAGGAAAAGGTCTCGGGTAAATATGATGGCAAGGCAGATGAAGCAGCGATGAAAGCTTTGGATAAGGGGTGCAGTAGGTTGCTGAAAGAGCTTTAACAAGTAAGCTATATATTAGCCCGTTATTAGTTCAATTGAAAATGGCAATAGTTGAGTTTTTTTATTTTATAATTTAATAAATTCAACTCTCCGGTTCAATGCTTTCTTAGATGGAGTGTCATTGGCTGCTACAGGTTGTGTTTCTCCTTTGCCCTCCGTTTCGATGCGGCCGGCATCAATAGTAAAAGATCTTACCAGTTCGTCCTTCACAGAAGCTGCCCGGCGTTTGGAAAGGTCGAGATTCGCTGCGTCTGCACCATCAGCATCTGTATGTCCAACGATTTTAATCTTAACAGCAGGATTCTCTGTAAGGACTGCTGCTATTTCTTTCAGTGTGGCAAAAGAGGCTGGTTTTACTACATCTTTGTTCACATCGAAATAGATACCATAACTCACCAGTTTTCCTTCAGTAATCAACTTGCTCCGCATATCAGGGTTGCCGATTGCAATACGGATATTACTGACCATGGCAGCACCTTCTTCAAAACGTATCCGGTCCATTTTAACGCTGGTCAGTGGAAAGGCTTTAGGAAGATCGAATATTTTTTGCTCATCCTGGTAAAGTCGTATTCTAGCTTTTTGCACCCAGATGGAGATATGATATTTTTTATTCTCCTCCTGGTAGTATTGCTGTCCTTCTTTTGTACCGCTCAACCCCAGATCAGCACCTTCGTCGCTGTTTATATAAGTACGGTAACCTGTTCGTCCAAAATACTCACAACTGAAGAGGAAACCAGCTTTGCCCGGTACAGCTCCATGATCATATGATTTGGGATTGATACTTTGTAGTAGCCGGAAATCATAGCCCGCCATTCTTGCCTCTTCTCCTTTAATGGGAATGATGTCGAATTCAATCGTGTAATTATCCGGAAGTTTTAATAATTCGTCTGTCCAAACAGCTTCCCGGGAAACAAACATCATCCAGCGGCCGGGTAATAAATTGGTAGTAACGATTTCGGCTGAACCATTGGTATTCCACAAGGCAGGGAAGTCGCCAATATTATCCTGGCTGAAATCATCAAAGAAGATCACTTTTTCTCCCGGTATAAAATCGAATTTGGAATAAGCAAGAAGAGACGGAACTGTATCCTGAACCTGCTTTTGTTCTGCCTTCCCTGTTTTAACAGGCGCTGTTTCTTTTGTTCCTTCTTGTGGTTCCTGTTTTTCTTTTTTGTCAAAGAGGCTGTCAACAGCCTGCTCCGTTTTCTTTTCGATGGCCCTGTTTGCTTTGCGTTCCAGGATTTTTTTGGGGTTAATGATCTGCGCCATTGAGCTGCCGGCTGTAATGAATACAAATACAGCAAGGCATATGCTTGTCTTCAGGTTCATATAACGAGTTTAAAGCCTTTTGTAAATGACTCCTAATTCGGAACTATTACTTACCGGCATATGTCCGCACAAAATTCACCAGGTCGCCGGGCATTCTTGTTTTACCAAAAGTGCCTTCTATAGCATCCTCGTTGCCGGGTATTTTATTTTTGAAACCAGGCATGTCTTTATGACCGGAGTAGA
>CADEDV010000035.1:0-2766 GCA_902826165.1 uncultured Bacteroidota bacterium | reverse complement strand
TCGTTGCCGGGTATTTTATTTTTGAAACCAGGCATGTCTTTATGACCGGAGTAGATTTTATATAATAATGCTCCGTCTGACTGCTGCTGGAAGGCAGCAGTGGTAAAATCGGTCGGACTGTTATCCATTCTCAAAGCTCTTTTGCCATGTCCCTTGCCATCCATGCCATGACATGAAACGCAATAAGTAATGTAGAGCTCCTTGCCCGAGTTAATGGACGACTCATCAGCAGGAACGGGGTTTTTCAATTTTTCATATTTCTCAGGTACTTTCCAGGGATCTTCCTGCTGTAAAGTAAAGGACAGGGATACGACCACGATCACACATAAGCCGGGTAGTAAGAATAGCTTTTTCATTTTTTTGTTGAATTAATGTTCATCTGTTGAATTGAATCACTGGGTAAAGTTATGTTCGTGAGAAGCGGCTATATTATGACCTTCGTCATTAAAAGGTCGTCTGTGCCTGTTTTTTATGCCGACAAATTTATCCTTAATGATTGTCGCATTCAGCCTTGTGATTGTCGCTATTGCACAGCGGTTGTATGAGCCGGATAGCTGATATTTGTAACGGAAACATAAAAATCAACGAAAACAATAAAGAAATGGAAACACAAAACAAAACGATGCTGACGGTAGAATGTACGGTCAATGCTCCAGTTGCCATTGTATGGGAATGCTGGACAAACCCGGCGCATATTACCCAATGGTGTAATGCTTCACCTGACTGGCATACTCCCCATGCTGAAAATGACCTTCGTGTGGGTGGCCGGTTTGTAACGAGAATGGAAGCAAAAGATGGCAGTATGGGGTTTGATTTCGGGGGAATCTATGATGCCGTAAGAACTAATGAATACATCGAGTATACAATGGATGATGACCGGAAAGCCAAAATAAGTTTTATTGCTGAAGGCAGTTCAGTTAAAGTGGTGGAGAGCTTTGAAGCAGAAAATACAAACCCGCTGGAAATGCAACAGTTTGGCTGGCAGGCTATCCTGGATAATTTTAAAAAACATACTGAAACGGCTAAATGACCTTTTAGTTCGATTTTGACACAACCCCGGAGTTCTTATTATTCCGGGGTTGTTCTTTTCAGACATTACAAGGGCGGAAAAAGCATTTATCACAGATTTGATTCTTTTCGTGAACTTGCAGTCTTAAAACCGATTACCATGTTTTTAATTGTACTGGGAATTATCTTATTGATCGTTACCCCGCTTTTATTGAGACAGAATCCAGCCCTCGAAAAATTCAAACCGGTTAGCCGGCTGGTAGGAGTGGGCTTTATTATTATCGGGATCGTTGTTTCTTCGGTGAAACAGATCAACGCAGGTGAAGTGGGTGTAAAAGTATTATTCGGCAGTATACAGCCCGAGGTACTGGGCAGTGGTCTTCATTTTGTGAACCCACTTCTGGATATCAGGAAGATTGATGTAAAGACCCAAAACTATACCATGAGTGGCGTCAACGATGAAGGAGAAAAAGCTGGTGATGATGCCATCAAAGTATTGACCAGTGACGGATTGGAAGTAACAATCGATCTGACTGTTCTTTATAAAGTGGTTCCTGGTGATGCCCCCAGGTTATTAGGGGAAACCGGAGATGACTACCGGGATAAGATCGTACGGCCCATTACCCGGACTAAAATAAGGGATAATGCGGTTTATTACCAGGCTGTTGATCTTTTTGGCAATAAAAGGGACGAATTTCAGCAACGTATTTACAGGAGCATTGAAGATGATTTCAAGAAACGGGGCCTGATGCTGGAACAGTTGCTGGTAAGAAATATAACACTTCCTAATTCCGTAAAGGCTTCCATTGAATCCAAGATCAATGCAGAGCAGGATGCCAAGAAAATGGAATTTGTTTTACTGAAAGAAAAACAGGAAGCGGAACGGAAAAGGGTAGAGGCACAGGGTATTGCTGACTACCAGCGGATCATTAACACCGGTCTTACTGATCAGCAGTTACAGTATGAACAGATCAAGGCGATGAAGGAGCTGGCATTGAGCCCGAATGCAAAAGTGATCGTAATGGGTAAAGGGAATACCCCATTGATCATCGACGGGAAGCAATAAACAGGCTTTCTATTTATCACGTTGAAATAATACCGGTCCCTGTTCTCTTTCAATTTCAGACATAGGTTGTGTAAGAGAAACAGTGAAGGTCCCCCTCGTTTGTACAGGCAGGTCAATGAGCGTTATGCGGGGATAAGGAAAGTATCCATCTTCATCTTCCTGGGTATTTACTATTTGTTCATATATTTTTTTACCAGGCATCTTATTTTATAAATTAATTCATATCAGTATCTAAATCTAGTACAATAAAATAATACCCAGTTACAGAAATCCGGCCCGGTATTACATAATTCATACTTTATCGTTACCGGCTGACTACGGGATCAGTTTATGTCATCAATATTAATATCAGCCTCATCTTTTGCTTCTTTTTCCAGGTAATGCAATAGCAGGAAAGTAAGAAATACAATGGCGATGGCACTGCAAGCAACCTGTAAAGCATCCGTCATAACAGGACTATTTGAATTTTTCCGGGAATTGCCCGGTGATGCCATCCGTAACCAGTTCAGCGATTTTAAAAGCTTCTGTTGTTACCTTTTCGTACACCAGGATATCAGCATCATAGGCTTGTTGCTGTCGCCGGGTCGCTTCTTCCGCCGTAAAGAGCAGGTAATTGTTCATGGCGGTTTTAAATGTTGCAGGCAGCAAACCGGGGTTGTTCCTGCACAGTAAGGTGGATACCTCCTTAGCAT
>CADEDV010000034.1:14022-36688 GCA_902826165.1 uncultured Bacteroidota bacterium | reverse complement strand
ATGTTTTTTGACTTCCTGCATCAGGCCGATCATCTGCCGGTCGTCGATCATTAAGGCACCCTTATACGCCATAAATGTTTTGAAAGAAGTAATACCTTCTTTCTCTATCATTTCCTGTATTTCTTTTTTTGTATTGTCATTGAAATCCGTGACCGCCATGTGGAAACTGTAATCTCCCACGCAGTTATTATCACTCCGGCTTTTCCAATCTTCTAATGCTGAACGAAGTGAGTTTCCCTGTTGCTGTAAAATAAAATCGATCACCATCGTGGTGCCGCCAAATAGCGCCGCCCTTGTTCCCGTTTCATAATTATCGGAAGAGAAGGTTCCCATGAAGGGCATATCCAGGTGCACATGGGGATCTATGCCACCCGGAAAAACTAATTTACCAGCAGCATCAATTTCTTTTTCTGCTTTTACGGCTAAATTTTTCCCGATGGCTTTCACGGTTTCGCCTTCGATAAAAATATCGGCTATATAATCATCTGTTGCGGTAATGACTCTCCCGTTTTTAATAAGTATGCTCATAGCAATATTTTTTTTGAACACGGATGCCACGGATTAGACGGATATCCAGGGATAAATTCATTTGCTGATAATATTCTGGCATTGTTACTTGGGTTTAAAAAATCAGTGCAAATCCTTTCAATCCGTGTTATCCGTGTTCTTTTCTTCGCATGAATATCCAATATACAAAACCGCTTACAAAAAATCCAACAAACCAGGCATAGTTGTAGAGGTTGGTCAACCAGTACGGTACCGAATCGGCTGCCAGGAGTTTTATCGTCACTAAAAAGCCGGGAATGTTGGGTAGGATACCGGCGAGTAATGCAACGATCGCAACTGTATTGAAGCCGTTGCTGAAATGATAACGTCCTGTTGAACTGTACAATTCATCTACCGCCAGTTGTTGTTTGCGGATAAAATAATAATCGGCGATCAGGATTCCTCCCACGGGGCCCAGTAAACTGGAGTAGCCCACCAGCCAGGTAAAAATATAGCCACTTGGGTCGGCGACTAATTTCCAGGGAAAGATGAGAATACCTATGATGCCCGTAATATAACCGCCGGTCTTAAAATTTATTTTCTTTGGTGCCAGGTTCGCAAAATCATTAGCCGGGCTTACAATGTTTGCCGCAATATTGGTGGCCAGGGTGGAGATGATCACGGCCAGCATGGCAAAACTCACCATGAGTTTATTATCAAACTTACCCGCCAGTTGCACCGGGTCCCAGATGGTGCTGCCGTACACAATCGGTGTTGCTGATGTTACCACCACGCCGATGAAAGCAAACAAAGTCATGGAAGGAGGCAAGCCGATTGCCTGCCCGCTGATCTGAGCTTTTTGTGATTTGGCATACCTCGTAAAGTCAGGTATGTTCAATGATAATGTTGCCCAGAAGCCCACCATACCTGTGAGTGCCGGGAAAAAATATTTCCAGAAATCATTGCCGTGCAATTTTGAAGGCTGCTCCAATATCGGCCCTAATCCTTTCGCTGCGGTGATGGCCCATGCTAATAAGGCCAACGCCGCCAATGGTAAAAAGATCGCTTTGAACACTAGTAATTTCCGGATGCTTTCCACGCCGAGGTAAACGATGTACATGTTCAGCAACCAAAAAGCGAAGAAGCAGATCATCGGTAATGCCTGCGGAAACAAGGACTGTGTATCCACGTCTGCTAAGGATGGGTTCCATGCTTTGAGGATATGGTACAATGCATCACCGCCGATCCAGGTTTGAATACCAAACCAGCCACAGGCCACAATAGCCCGCAGCATCGCCGGGATATTAGCGCCCCGGGTACCAAAACTGGCTCTTGCGAAAACAGGGAAGGGGATACCATATTTCGCACCGGCATGGCCGTTCAGTATCATTGGTATCAACACAATCGTATTGCCGAGAAAAATGGTGAGGATGGCCTGCCACCAGTTCATACCGCCACCGATCAGTGAACTGGCCAGCATATAAGTCGGGATACAAAGGCTCATGCTGATCCATAAGGCTGCATAGTTCCAGGTGCCCCAGGTTCGTTTTTCAAGAGGAACAGGGGCGAGGTCTTCGTTGATCAAAGCCCCCTGCCCCCCCGTAAGGGGGTTCTCAGCCTCCGATAGTTTGGTATTTTCTCTAAGCATCGGCAATTAGTGCTTTAGGGTTCTTAAGCCCCTCCTGCGGAGGGGTTGGGGAGGCTATTGTCTGCTATAGTGATCGCCTCACTAATAATTGCTAAACCTTCATCAATCTGCTCTTTCGTTACACAAAGCGGCGGTGCAATGAAAATATAACTCCATCGTACAAAGGTGTACATACCCAGATCTTTGATCTTCGCAGCCACTTTATTCATCACGGCCATTTCATCGGGTTTGGCGTTGAAGGGCGCCATGGGTTCTTTGGTGGTTCTGTTCTTTACCAGTTCGATACAACCTAACAGACCTGTATTCCTGAAATCACCAATGCTGGGATGTTTTTGTTTTAATAATCCCACCTGTTCATTCACATATTGTCCCATGGACACACAATTTTCGATCAGGTTTTCATCTTCATAAATTTTCAACGTTTCTAATGCAGCTGCACAACTGACCGGGTGCGCAGAGTAGGTGAGACCTAATGCTAAAACAGTATCGTCATATTTAGCGGCAATCTTATCAGATACCATCAAACAGCCAAAGGGTAAATAACCACAGGTCAGCCCCTTTGCCATAGCGATCATATCCGGAACGATGCCATGATTTTCAAAGCCAAACCATTTGCCGGTGCGGCCAAAACCACTCATCACTTCATCCATAATCAGTAAGATGCCATGCTTGTTGCAGATTTCTCTTACTGCTTTTAAATAACCAACCGGGTATTGCAAACAACCGGATGAACCTGATTCCCCTTCTAATAATATTGCGGCAATATTTCCCGGACCTTCATAGGCGATCACTCTTTCTAAAGAAGCCACAGACTCTTTTAATAAATTATCTTCACCATATTCCCAACGGTATAAATAGGGCAGATCAAAATGTATAAAGTTGGGAGCCTGTTGTGTATCCATCGGCAAACGACGCGGATCGCCGCTTGCAGACATGGCACCGTATGATGCACCATGATAGGATTGATAGCGGGTCAGTATTTTATGACGGCCTGTATATAACCTTGCCAGCTTGATGCCATTTTCAATAGAGGTGGCACCACAAAGTGTGAAGAAAGCCTTGTTCAAATCACCGGGACAAATCTCCGCCAGTTTCTTTCCCAGTTCTCCCCGCACTTTGGTTACACAGCTTGGTGTTACATAAGCTACTTCCTGCATTTGTTTTACTACCGCCTCCGTTATTCGTTGGTTGCCATGCCCGATATTTACATTCATCAACCCGGAGGAGAAATCAATATAGCGTTTACCATCGTAGTCGTAGAGATACACTCCCTCTGCATGTTTGACAGCAATCGGGGCAATGCCTTTTTGTTTGGACCAGGAGAAAAGGGTGTAGTCGAGATTGTCCTGGATGATGGCCTCCGCAGAGGAAGCCCCCCTGCCCCCCGCAAGGGGATTCTCAGCGTTTGAAGGGTTGGAGATTGTTTTTGTATTCATAATATTTTATTTAGTCAACTGTAGTGCTACTATTATCGTCTGTTGCACCTGCCGGCAGGCAGGTCGCACACTTCAAGGTTCTGTAATTCTATCTGCCCAAGAAGTATTATTATTTTTAACCAATTCCATTGCTTGTAATAGAGCTAATTCTAAATTATTTGCTTTATGCGGTCACAATCTGTGACCGCATAAAGTTTTCCAAACTCAATCCACCTCTTCGAACTCTTGCCAGGTAACGAACAGGACGTACAAGAGTGCGACGCAACGAAGTTGATAGCAGTAATGCCGCCGACTATATAACCCACCCCATATTCTCAAAGCAAACAATTTTCCTCATTTCGCCCCTCCAGGGAGGGGAAGTTTCCGAAGGAAGAATTATTTGCTTTTAGCATCGTTACTACTTGAATGAATCACCAGCCTAAGTTCCCCTTTAGGGGACAGGGGCTAACTCATCCAGTTCACACCTGATTCAGGATTCCACTTGGTAGTGCTCTTCTTCAATTTCGTCCAGAATTCAATCGAACTTTTCCCGGTGATATCACCCACACCAAATTTGCTTTCATTCCAGCCGCCGAAGGAGAAGGGCTCTCTTGGTACAGGAACGCCTACATTCACGCCGATCATACCGGCACTGGCACGGTCAATGATATAACGGGCCATACCACCATTCTGTGTAAAAACGGAAGCGGCGTTACCGTAAGGATTCGCATTTTCAATCGCTAATGCTTCATCCACCGTATTAGTTCGCATAATAGAAATAACAGGGCCAAATATTTCTTCTTTAGCCACACTCATGTTGGGTGTTACATAATCAATCACCGTCGGGCCAACATAAGTGCCATTTTCTTTTCCTTTCACTTTGGTATTACGTCCGTCTACTAAAATTTTGGCACCATCTCTTTCGGCTTCGCCAATGTATCGTTCGATGCGTTCTTTACTTTCTTTACTGATCACTGCACCGAGATTTTCCCCCGGGATAATCTTTCGGGCTTCTTCGCAAATCTTATCAATAATGCTGTCCACGTTACCCACACCGATCATAGCGGAGGCGGCCATGCAGCGTTGCCCGGCACATCCACTCATGCTGGCTGCCACATTTTGCGCTGTCATTCCCGGAATCGCATCAGGTAATACCATCAAGTGATTTTTTGCACCGCCGAGGGCCAGTGCTCTTTTATAGTTTTGTGTTGCTCTTTGGTACACAATTTTGGCCACTTTAGTAGAACCGACAAATGAAACTGCTTCTATACCGGGATGGTCGCAGATAGCTTCTACGATTTCCACATCACCATGAACGATATTGAGTACACCATCAGGCAGACCGGCTTCTTTTAATAACGCTGCTATCTTACCACAACACAAGGGCACTTTCTCCGAAGGTTTGAGGATCATACAATTTCCCAAAGCAATTGCATTTGGTATCGTCCAGTTCGGCACCATGGCCGGGAAATTAAAAGGAACGATAGAAGCTACTACGCCCAATGGCACATGTTCAGTTCTGCATTCCACGCCTTTACTGACTTCCAGTATTTCACCCGTTACTAATTGCGGCAGGGAAGTAGCAAATTCAGTCAGTTCAATACATTTTTCTATTTCAGCAACTGATTCGCCGTAGGTCTTCCCGTTTTCTTCGCTGCAGAGTTCCGCTAATTGTTTAAGATCTCTCTCGAGTAAAGTCTTATAGCGGAAAAAAACCTGCACCCTTTCCTTGATCGGGGTTTTGCTCCAGGACACAAAGGCGGCTTTGGCGGCTTTCACGGCTGTATCCAGGTCTTTGGCAGTTGACATCGGCACTTTGGAGAGCTGGTTACCATCCAGCGGGGAGATCACATCCAGCGTTCGTTGTGAACCGGAGTTGACAAATGTTCCATTGATATAATTCTGAACAGGGGCGTACTTCATAGAAAAAGTTGAATGATGAAGGATTTACAAAAGCACCACTTATAAATATACTTAATTTACCGAAGTTTGCAAGCTAAAGACCTGTCATCCAATGACCCCTGAACGTATCGCCAAACTTACCGGAGTATTAGTCAAACGACAGCCCGACCTGACCGTGGTACTGGAGAATGTATTTGATCCGCATAATATCTCTGCCGTAATGCGTACCTGTGATGCGGTGGGGCTACAGGATATTTATATTCTGAATACCAAGATACCCCGGCATAAAAAATGGGGGGCCAGGAGTTCTTCCAGTGCAGCCAAATGGTTGACCATTCACCAGTTTGACAATGCCGAAGAATGTTTTTCATCACTGCGTAAACGCTACTCAAAAATTTTAACGACTCACTTAAGCAGTGATGCGGTAGATTTATATGCCATCAATATGACAGAACCGATTGCCCTGGTCTTTGGGAATGAACACAGCGGGGTAAGTGACGAGATCAGGGCATTGGCAGATGGTAATTTTATTATCCCGCAGATGGGTATCATTCAATCATTGAATATTAGTGTGGCCTGTGCGGTGACATTATATGAGGCCTTCCGTCAAAAGAGTAAAGCGGGGCATTATGACAAACAACGGTTGGATGAAACCCGGTATAACAAACTTTTTAAGGAATGGGAGAATAACGGGAGAGAAGAAAAGAATTCAGACGTCTAAAGTCGTGTTTATGAAATCAATCAGGATCATATTATTTTGCGTA
The DNA here is from genome assembly GCA_902826165.1 of uncultured Bacteroidota bacterium. Lineage (GTDB taxonomy): Bacteria > Bacteroidota > Bacteroidia > Chitinophagales > Chitinophagaceae > CADEDV01. Next base: position 30,473 of record CADEDV010000034.1, on the reverse strand, counting down.
TTTCTTTTTCCCGGTGTAACTGTTTTTCCACAGGAAATAAAGAGCATAAAAATTACTGACCTGGAAAAGACCATTGCAGAAAGCAAGACCCCGCTGATCATCAACTTCTGGGCCACCTGGTGCAAGCCCTGCATTGAAGAGATACCTTATTTCCAGGCAGAAGTGGCCCAACATAAATCAGACAGCTTACAACTTATACTTGTCAGCCTCGATATGAAAGAGATGTACCCAAAAGGCTTATCTTCTTTTGTGAAGAAAAGAAAGATCAGCGCCACCGTTGTCTTTTTAGACGAAACCAATGCGGATTATTTCTGCCCTAAAGTGGATGCAAAATGGTCAGGAGCTATTCCTGCCAGTTTATTCATCAACAATAAGACAGGGTACAGGAAGTTCGTGGAGGATCAGCTTACAGAAGAAGAGCTTAAGAAAGAAATCATGGCTATACTGAACTAAACAGGATTACCAGCCTGTTACTAATAAATTTTTAGCGGCACGTAAGCTGCATTTTGTGTACTTTGAATAAACCTCAGCTGCTTTTGTCCTGATAATCTCATTTGATTTCCCGTCTACATAAGCTGAAAGAGCATCATGCAGGGTATATGCTTCCGGCCCCATTAGCCCGGAGGTCCATAAAACCGGGTTGGCATTGGCTGTATTCAAATGAGGGGTAAAATATTTTTTACTTATACAGGCAATGATAATACAATCTCTTTTCTTGTTATCAGTATTTTGTTTCAGTACAGGCAGCCGGAAATCCATTAACCCGTTGTGCCCTATTAAGGAGAGTAGTTTTGCATTTCCATTGATACCTACTACCTGGTCTTTAACAAGAAGAGTGTCTTTCGTCTGTCCTGAAGCACCGTTTAAGAAATCAATCGTACAGTTCCTGATATATTTCCCATCATAAGCATCTGCTACGAGGAAGTAACCTGTTTGCGTATGTTTAAATATCAGTCTTTCCAGTATTATTGAGTCAATTCTCCTGGACTCAATCAGCTTCCATTCATTGCTCTTTTTAAAATAAGTACGAACCCCATAAGCCCATCCCCAGTACAGGTTATTATCAGGATCTTGCCCGTTCCCGATTTTATCGGGCACAGGTACTATGCCCTGGTATTTATTATCACACAGTGCAACAAAAACATGTATGCTTTTTGTTGTTGTATCAAATGCTGGCTGAGTAAGCTGGTTTTCAGCATTACCGGCTGCATTAATGGTACGGGTTTGTTCAGGTTTTTTTTCCAGGCATGAAAGGTTGATAATGCCTGCTAACATAAGAAGGCTGATTGCTATCACGGACGGGGTTGTTCTTTTCACAGTTGATTTATTTCCTCTCTTTCCATTTCTTCCTTCGCCCTCGCCAGTATATACATAAAATAGACAGCGGCCCCGAGGCTGACGATAGCAAGAATGATTCCCATAACACTTTGATAATAGATCGCTCTGGCCAGGCAGAAGCCCACGATGCTGATAAATCCAAGAACAATCAGTTTGTTGAAGAATGACCGGGTGATCATAAGCTGGTTTTTGGTGTTGGAATGTGCATGTCAATAGTTGGATGCAACCCGTTTTCATTTCCATAAAAGAAAATAAAAAACCCTGTACTTTTTTTGTACAGGGGTTTTCAATAAGACAAGTTATGTTAGTTCAGCCGTTTGATAGAACAGCCTACTGACCGGGATTGTTTGACAGAAATATCTTTGCCGGCTTTCATTTCGTCTATGGCTGCGATAAGATGTTTACGGGTAACGCTAGCAGCATCACTCGGGTTATCATCAATGGCGCCGTGGTAAACCAGTTTGCCACTGGCATCGAACAGGAAACACTCGGGGGTCCTGTTGGCACCGAACGCATCAGCCTGGGCGGAGTTTTTATCAACCAGGTAGTGCCAGTTATAGCCCTGTGCTTTGGCATAGGCTTTCATATCTTCAAAAGAATCATCTTCATCACGTTTACCCTCATTGGAATTGAGAATGGCCACGCCGATATCATTTCCCAACGCATATTTGCAGGCTTCGTAGGTACGGCTTTGATTTTTTACCACGTAAGGGCAGGTATTGCAACTGAACATCACCAGCAAACCATTTTTCTTTTGTGCCTCTTTCAGGGGCACTTCATTGCCTGAAATATCTTTCATCTTCAATCCGGGATTTGGAATGGCTGATCCGAGCGGAAGGGGATCGGCAACAGGTGCTGCTAAAAATAAGGCTGCTGCAAGAACCGGGAAGGCTGCAAAAAGTATTTTTTTCATCTGTATTAAATTTAAGAGTGAAAAAATAAGGTTGTACTGTGGTAACAAGTAAGAACTGCTATAGTTCAAATATCGGAAATCAGGCGGTCTTTTCTTCACCGTCCGGCCCCGCATTCTTCCGTTCGTCGGCAATTTTTTTCAGGGAAGAGATACTGACGTTGAGTTCAAACCCGATCAGTAATACGAGGGAATTAAAGTAGATCAGCAACATCAGGATCAGTACTGTTCCGATGGAACCATAGAGCTCATTGTAATTGCCGAAGTTATTGACCCACCAGGAAAAGCCCATGGTGAAGAGGATCATCAGGAAAGTAGCCAGTATGGAGCCTGGGTTGATGAGCCTCCATTTTTTATGCACCGCGGGAGCATGACGGTAGATATAAGAAATAGAAGCAAAGAATAACAGGATGATGATCAGCCAGCGGAGGTTGTTGATAATTTCAATTAGTGTTTTGTTTTCCAGTCCCAGCCAGGTGAGCACAGCATCCCGTGCAATGAGGAGCAAAACAGAGATAACCACCAGGATAAACAGGATGATAGTGATCTTCAGTGCCACAGCCCTGTTTTGAAAGCCTGTTCTTTTCCGGAACCCGATATAATTCTTATCGAAGGAACGCATGATGCCGATCATGGCATTGGACGAAAAGAATAAGGACAGTACAAAACCTAATGACAGAAGCCCGTTACGTGGATTATTGATGAAATCTTTGAGAAACTCGATCAGGTAAGAGTTATTCTTTTGTCCCGGTATCACATCCCGGATCAGGCTGTACATCTCTTCCTGGAATTGCTGGCGGATAGGAAGAAAAGGGATCAAGGTGAACAAGAAGATGATCGCAGGTGGTATGGCCATTACGAAATTGAATGCAATAGCAGAAGCTCTTTCCGTCATCCCTACAGTTTTTACCTGCCCGATAAAGAACTGCACCACGTCATACAAAGCAATGCCCCGGAAGCCCGGCAGGAAAACAGCTTTGCTTTTCCGGATTAAAAAATCAACCGGAGCTGATTGAATGATCGCATTGGTTATCCGGGTGAGTAATGGCATGATCAATTAGTTGAAGAAGCCTTATTAACGCTGTCTTTCTTTTTTAGCAGTATGGTGAGCTCTTTCTGGTACAATCTCGCATATTTTAAATGATCATTATAGTTTGTGGTGAAAATATGCGTGCCGTCAAATGTACTGTTGGCCACAAAGTAGATATAATCGGTTTTGGGAGCATCCAGCACGGCATCGATCGTTTCTTCCGATGGAGTGCAGATAGGACCCGGCGGCAATCCTTTGTTGATATAAGTGTTGTAGGGAGATGTGGTTTGTAAGTGCGCATTGAGAATTCTTCTCAACCCAAAATCTTTCATTGCAAATTTTACCGTAGGATCGGCCTGCAGGGGCATTCCTTTTTTGATCCGGTTCAGGTAGGTGCTTGCAATATTGGGTTTGTCTGATTTTTTATTCGTTTCTTCTTCAATGATCGAAGCCAGTGTTATGACTTCAACAGGCGACAAATGCAGGCTGTCTGCTTTTTGTTTCCGTTCTTTATTCCAGAACACTTCATACGCAGTATATAACTGCCGGAATACTTTACCGGCGGTTGTATTCCAGTTGATGCTGTACGTAAGTGGTAAGGCAACAACCATTGCGGTATTGGTATCAAGATCAAATGGCTTCAGTGAATCAGGGTTATTGAGAAAGCTGATCATCGCTGCAGAATCACATTCAAAGAGTTTTCCCACTTTGGAAGCCAGTACTTCTTTTGTCCTGATCTTAGTGATCACCAAATTGACAGGAGTTTGATTCCCTGCTCTCAGCATTCTTACCAGGTCAAAAAGGCTCATCCCCTTTTTTAATTTATACCGGCCTGGCTTCACCGTTTTATAGCGGAGTATGGAAGAAGCATAATTAAACCAGGTTTTGCTACCGATGTATTTTTTATCAACAAGCTCTTGCTGAACATCGGCATAACTTGCCCCGGTTTTAATATAAAAAAATTCTCCGGAAGGAGTGGAGACAGCACTACCATAAAACTTCATCGCAACAAAAGCGATCACAAATATGATGACGGCCAGCAGGCCAAAGATGATTTTCCTTTTCATGAATAACTGTTATAGGTTTTGACAGGGTTGGGTGGATCGTCAACAATTTAAATAAAAAACCCGATCTCGTATGAAACGGGACCGGGTGAAATTATATAGCGATCAATTATTTTCCTGAGTCTGGAGTTGCAGTACCAGGGGTAGTTGCAGCTGGTGTGGTCGTTCCTGGGTTGATCGGGGGAAGCTGGTTGGTAGCCGGTGCTTGCTGATTAGACGGAGCCGATATTTCAATATTCTGTGTTCCGCTTTTGCCGCCCAGGAAAATGCTGGATGTAAGGCAAAGTACAGCGATAATGGCTGCAAATATCCAGGTACCCCTTTCGAGCACATCATTGGTTTGTTTTACGCCCATGAACTGGTTGCTGAAACCAGCGATATTACCGGCCAGGCCGCCACCTTTAGGGTTCTGGATCAGTACAATAAGACCGAGCACCACACTAGCCAGGATGATCAACACGATAAAAAGGATCGACATATCAGGATTGCTTTAATTGTTCAATTAGGCCTGCAAAATAAGAGCTTTTGGAGGGATTGAGCAAACTTAATTTCTGGTAAGTAATGATGGCTTTGGCCGTATTTCCCTGCTTGGCCCAGACTTCGGCCATCGCTTCGGTCAGTACATCACCTTCGGTCAGGGATTTTTCGGCTAATTGCTCCACTTTTTGTTCCGCCTGCTGGTTAGTAGCAACATTCCCAAGTTCAGCGGCCGGAACTTTTTTGATCGTTTTAAGCCACTCGGTAAAACTTTTGAGTTGCTGGCCGAATTTATCCTTTGGTTTCTCGTCTGTACTGAATTTGATACCCTGTGAAGCAAAATAATCAACGGTATGATAGGGTTCAAAGGTCAACGTGGCATTGGCCGGATCAACAGGCTCTATTTTAAAGGCGGGGATTTTTATTTCGGGCTCTACCGGTTCAAATGCTTTGGTTTCTTCTTTTTCAGTAACAGGTTTCGTTCTATTATCATTTTTTGAAAAGGTATTCATAACCACTTCTTCCACCAGGGTGGCGGTTTCAGGGGCAGGATAGGAAGCTGCTGTTTCCATCGCTTCTGTTACAGGACTTGCCGCTGGGATTTCAATCGTTGCTTCTTTTTTTATTACTTCAATAATAGGTTCGGGAGCTGCCAGCAATTCTTTTTCCTTTGTTTTGATGCTAACCGTTCCCTTTTCATTCAATAACTGGTCAAGCCAGAAAGGGTTGTGAAAATAAATATCATTTACAGGCTGTTCCACTTCAGGTGAACCAGTATACCCTACTTTTATTTTTTGTGCAACTAATAATTGGATGGCGGCTGAATAAGGATATTTAGCGGCAAGCTGCTGTAACTCCTGCACACTGCATTGCTGCAGATCGTCTTTCTGTAAAAATGATTGTACCAGTTGCTGAATTGCGCTGTTCATGGGCGCAATTTAAGTCTAACTTACCAGTTGGAGAAAATGCGGTTGAAAATATCATCCGTCAATCCGCGAACGATCTCTTCTATCCGTTCGGCTTCTGCCTGCTGCAAAGATTGTGTAGCGGAGAATTCAATGTTCCGGGTGATATCATAATCGGTGGTCTTATCCGCTTTGCGGTCAAAAACCGATACATGTACCCCGATCGTTAACCGGTTGCCTGATTCACGCTGACCAGATATAGCAGATGTGCTTAAGTCATATTGGGAAATATAACCACTGATCTCCCAGTCTGCATTATCCCCGTTGGTTTGTGAAAGCCTTGTCTGGCTCACGATCTTCTGGCGAAGCTTGTCAGCCAGTTTAGGACTCAATTGCGGGTTAACATACCTCGCCTTATTCTCAATATAATTTACTTTGACTGATTTGATGGTATCAGGAATAGAGATATCCTTGAACTTATAAATATTACAACCACTGTTCATCGTGCCGGTAAAAAGAAGTATAGCTATAACAATAACGGTATATAAAGCAGGAAGGATAGTGCTGTTGTAACGACGTTTCCCATTCGTACTTCGTACTTCGGATTTCATATTTGTTTCCTTATTCTTCAATGTCGTATTCTTTTAATTTCCGGTATAATGTCCTTTCGCTGATACCTAAATCTAAAGCGGCATCTTTTCTTTTACTCTTGTGTTTTTTCAGGGCTTTGATGATCAGTTCTTTTTCTTTATCCATGATGTTGAGGCTTTCTTCCACTTCCACATGATCATGAATATCGTTGTTCATAATCACCGGCTGAACGGATTGCATGGAGGACTGTAAGGAATTTTGCTGCACCAGTGCAGGTTGCTGCATCAGCTCGCCATTTTTCGCCCGGTAACCGTCTGATTCTTTCAGTTCGTTGATAAACTGCTGGCTTTGTGCCACCATATTCGGGTTCTGCAATACTTCCAGGAACATCTTCTTCAACTCTGTCACATCTTTTTTCATATCGAAGAAGAGTTTGTATAATATCTCTCTTTCGTTGGAAAAATCCTGGGTGTGTGCGCCGGGATGCGCCAGTACCGGCATCCGGTTACTTGAATACGGTTGTAAGAACCGGCTGAGTTCTTTGGAACCGATCTGCTTATCCTGTGAAAGAACTGAGATCTGCTCCGCAATATTCTTCAATTCCCGCACATTACCGGGCCAGGGATAGTTTATTAACAGTTGTTTTGCTTCCTCATCCAACTGCACCGGGGCTGTTTTATACTTATCAGCAAAATCAGCAGCAAATTTTCTAAAGAGGATATGAATATCTTCCGGTCTGTCATGGAGGGCCGGTACCCGAATAGGTACGGTGCTTAAACGATAATACAGGTCTTCCCGGAACTTGCCCACCTGCACCAGTTGCAACAGGTCTTTATTGGTGGCAGCGATCACCCGTACATCCGTCTTCTGTACTTTGGAAGAACCCACCCGGATGTATTCACCGGTCTCTAACACACGAAGTAATCTTGCCTGTGTCCCCAGCGGCAGTTCCCCGATTTCATCGAGGAAGATAGTACCACCGTTTACTGTTTCAAAGTATCCTTTCCGTGCATCGGAGGCACCGGTGAAGGATCCTTTCTCATGGCCGAATAATTCGGAGTCAATGGTGCCTTCGGGTATGGCTCCGCAGTTCACAGCAATAAAGGGATTGTGCTTTCTTGCTGATAAGGAATGAATGATCTGCGAGAATACTTCTTTACCCACACCACTTTCACCATTGATCAGTACGGTGAGATCGGTATTTGACACCTGTGCCGCCACCTGCAATGCATAGTTAAGAGCAGGGGAGTTGCCGATGATACCGAAACGATTTTTTATAATTTGAATGTCCATTGTTTATTGTATTGCTGTGATCCTGCCCAGTAAAGTGCCCTGTGTGCATTCATCGGCTCTCACTAAAACATAATCGCCTTTTTGCAGGGCATAATGCTCTTTGGGAAAAACAAATACTTTTCCTTCGGAGCTTCTTCCTTTCCAGTCGGTATCACTTTTTTTACTTTCTCCTTCAATTAAAATTTTGAAGGTCTTACCAATATCTTTTTTATTACTTTCTAACGAGAGCCTGTTTTGCAGATCCACCACTTCCTGCAACCTTCTTTTCTTAACCTCCAGCGGCACATCATCTTTGAAACGACGTTGTGCTAATGTGCCCGGTCTTTCAGAATAGTAGAACATATAGGAGTAATCGTATTGTGCATACTCCATGATACTTAAGGTGTCCCGGTGATCCTGTTCTTCTTCCGTGCAAAAGCCTGTAATAATATCCGCACTGATGCCGCAACCGGGAATGATCTCTTTGATCCGGTCCACCTTCGCCATATACCATTCACGGGTATAGGTGCGGTTCATTAATTGTAATATCCTTGATGATCCGCTTTGTACGGGTAAATGAATATAGTTGCAGATGTTCTCATACTTCGCAATGGTATGCAGCACTTCGTCGGTAATATCTTTTGGATGCGAAGTGGAGAAACGAACCCGCAGCAGTGGTGATACCAAGGCTACCTGCTCTAATAATTTTGCAAATGTGACCGTTTCATTTTTTACCTCATCAACATAATAATAACTGTCAACGTTTTGGCCCAGCAGCGTTACTTCCCTGTATCCTTCTGCAAAAAGATATTTGCATTCGTTGAGTATACTTTCTGCATCCCGGCTTCTTTCCCGGCCACGGGTAAAAGGCACCACGCAGAAAGAACACATATTGTTACAGCCCCGCATAATACTCACATATGCGGATACTCCATTGCTGTCAAGCCGAACCGGCGCAATATCAGCATAGGTCTCATCCCGGCTTAATAAGACATTGACAGCCTTTTGCCCGCCGGTGGCTTCTTCCACCAAGGCCGGAAGTGTACGATAAGCATCCGGGCCCACGACGATATCCACCAGCTTTTCTTCCTCAAGGAATTTCGTTTTCAACCGTTCCGCCATACAACCCAGTACCCCAACCAGCATCCCTTTCTTTTTGCGTTTTAATTTCCTGAATTCGGTCAGTCTTTTTCGTACGGTCTGTTCGGCTTTTTCGCGGATGGAGCAGGTATTGATAAAGATGAGATCGGCTTCCTCCACGTTTCTTGTGGCACCAAAGCCCTCACTATTTAATATGGAAGCAACGACTTCGCTGTCTGCAAAGTTCATCTGGCAGCCATAGCTCTCGATATAAAATCTCTTTTTATACCCATTCGGATCGTTCGCAAAGGGAGCATAGGCCTCACCTTGCCTTGTTTCATCCTGAACTTTATCTGTCACGTAGTCAAGCATCAACTAAAAATTTGGAGCACAAATATACTCCAAAGCCTGAAGATTGTGACAGGATGGCAGCAATTTATCAGGACCAGTAAACAAACGTTTGGCCTTACCATTGCTCCAAAACTTTCTGGCCATCAGCAGGTTCAGGTTATCTTTGGCCGTCTAATTACCGATGTTTAAAAGAGCCACTTTCCTTATTACCACTGTTCTGTTCGTCCTCATAACCGCCGCCCAGGAAAAAGCGGGGCTGGGATTACTGACCGGCAATATCATGGATGAGAAAAAGAAAGCCCTGGAGGGTGCTACTGTTCAGCTGATCTCTTTTAGCGACAGCCTGGATAAGCGTTCTGTTTCTACCGACAAGACCGGCGAGTTTACTTTCTCTGCCATACCTTTTGGGTATTATAAATTATCCGTCAGTTATATCGGCCTGCAGCCGTTGACCATCGACAGTATCTATTTCAGGACGGAGCGGTATGATTTCAATATGAGTGATATCACCCTCCAGCCAAGAACAACAGATAACCTGGAAGCGGTTGTTATCTATGCAGAAAAACCATTGATCCAGTCCAAGGATGGCAATATCACTTTTAATGCCGGTGAATCGGCCTTAGCAGCCGGCAGTAATGCCAGCGAGTTGCTGACCAATGTACCCCTTGTAGGTAAAGATCCGGATGGAAAAATAACCGTTAGAGGAAAGGAACCCAAGATTCTCATCGATGATAAACCTGTTGAGCTGAACATGCAGCAATTACAAGACCTACTCGAATCGATGCCGGGCAGTTCTATTGAAAAAATAGAAGTAATGACCAATCCGCCACCTCAATATGCCAATGAACAGGGTGGTGTTATCAATATCGTTACCAAAAGAGGAAAGGTGGGTAGGAGTGGCCGGGTTTCACTGACTGCCGGCACAAGAGGAGAAGCTTCTTTCAACGCCAGTTTTACGTACCGCAATAAAGGGCTTGCCATCAATATCAATGCCGGTGGCGGATATAACCGTTACGAAGGAAATGGTTATTCTATCCGGAATAATATTTATACCGACTCTTCTAATTTCTTCAATACGACGAATAACTATACGAATAAAGGGCTGCGTCCCAATTTCCGGGCGAACGTAGATTATGATTTCAATAAAAACAACCTGCTGAATTTTGTATTCAGTTATAACCAGAACAATTTTGATAATACTAATATCACCGAATACCGGAATATTAACCGCAATGATGAGTTATGGCGGATGAGCCGCCGGGAAGTGCTTAGTGAAGGCAGCAGCAGCAGTCCTAACATGAGCCTCAGTTATACCTGGAAAGGTAAACCCGGTGAAACCTTACGCATCATCACAGGATATAATTTGTCCTTCAACAAAAGCGACCGTGATTTTTACCAGCAGTTCTTCAATCCTGATCTTACACCCAACGGAATTGATTCTGCCCAGCAACAACTGAACGATACCAGGATCAACAGTTACAGCGGCCGGGTGAATTATGACAAGATGCTGGATAATAAGAAAACATTTATCTCGCTGGGTACTGCCTATAACCGTTCCAATAACCATGTGACCGTAGATGCCAGTTATAAAAAGAAACCCGAGGGCACGATGGAGAAACTGGATATGCTGAGTAATGATTTCTGGTTTCACCAGACCATTACGAACCTCCGGGGCTCTATCCGGCAAATACTCGGGGAGAATTTCAGTTTTACGGCCGGTACCTCTGTTGAACAAACAGGTATCTGGTTTGAATTATTAAAAGAAGGCCGTGATGTGAAGAACGATTACTGGACCTGGTTGCCATTTGCCAATATCAACAAAACCTGGAAAGAGAAACTGAGCTTAACACTGGCTTATCGCCGCAGCATCCGCCGCCCGGGTATTGGTGAATTAAATCCGACGGTTGATTTTTCTGATCCGTATAATATCCGTTTCGGTAATGAAAAGCTGGAAGCGTCCACGGCGCATAATTTTGATTTTGTTGTTGGTCGCACCAAGCCCAAATACTATGTTAACCTTGGTATAGGCTATAATGTTGTGGAGGATGTATTCAGCCAGGTACGAACCTTGTTAGCCAATGGTGTGACACAGGTGACCTGGGAAAATATCAGCGACCGGAAGGAGTATGAACTGAGTACCTGGAATGGCGTAACCATTACCAAAAAATGGAAAGTGAATGCCAGTGCCAGTTACACCCATAATAAATACAGCCAGTTTGATAAGACCGTAAGGAAGTTCAGGGATGGCGGATCATTTACATCCAATATTAACTCCAGCTTTGTTCCAACAGACCGCTGGAGTATCAATGGCGGTTTCAATATTAACCGCTTTGCCAATCCCCAGGGCTATGCCCGCTGGAACACCAGTATGAATATGGGAGTACAAAGAAAATTCTTCAATAAAAAATTGCTGATCACAGTTAATATGATTGATCCATTTGCCAACCAGCAGCGGAGGATATTTACCTATGGCACCAATTTTAATTTAGAAAGTTATAGCAGTACCCGGACAAGAAATTTCCGGATCAGCATGGCGTATAATTTTACTAAGACGCAGAAGAAGAAACCAATAATACTCCCGGGCAAGAAATAATTTAAATGAGCGGAAGACGGGACTCGAACCCGCTACCTACAGCTTGGGATCCCGCCAAAGGCGGGACTACCAGTGGAGCGGCAAATGGGAATCGAACCCACGACCTTCAGTTTGGGAAACTGAAGCTCTACCACTGAGCTACTGCCGCTTTTATACTTCTAATTTACACAACAGCATCTGAAAAACTGGCTCTTTTCGCCAGCCAGCTTTCCTTTACCGGGATGATCCATTTATACTCCAACTCTTCTTTGGTCTGCACCAGGTTATTAAAATAAAGTGTATCGTTGGTAATGAACCCATTTTCTGCGGCATAGGATAACTGGGAGAGGGGCAGCATTTGCACTTTATCCTTTACCACGAATGCCAGTGTGGTTCTGTCAAACATATTTACATGGAAACGTTGTTCCATATCTTTTACCAGGCGGACCGAACTGTCGGTACTGCACCCGCCTACACCGGTAACGGTTTCATCGGCCATCAATATGATGAACTGGCCAAAGAATAAATAAGCATCGCCTTTTACAGGGGCGCCATGGCTCTTCCACTGTGCGGTGAATTGTTTCAGCATTTCTTCCACTTCAAAGGCTTCCTGCAACGAAAAGAGGCGGCTGGACTGGTAGACCCAAACCCGGGAATTAGGGTGAAAACTACCGTCAAGAAGGTATTTATAATCAAGATTCATGGCGCTAAATTACAACCAAATACATCCTGTTGGAACATTCACCTAAACAAGAACCGACTATCCTGGCCCACTGGACCTACAGCAGAGAGGAGTGGCGGGCTTTTCAGCGCTGGACCCGGAAGAAAAAAAGCTGGCTGCATTTCTTCCTGCATTTTTTGACGCCGGGTAAAAGCCGGACCCCGGAAGTCAAGATCTCGCAGGAAAGGCTATCAATAGGAGAAGGGCAGCACCCTTTCAATACTGCGGAACATACATTAAAACGGGTGGAGATCAGGGATGCGGGACGGTTAAATGTAATGGAGATAACAGTTGAAAGAAACAATACTGTAAATACAGATGTACATGAAATCAGGGTTCCTGTTCCAAAAGGAAAATTAAGAGAGGCGATAGCGTTACAAGAAAAAATAGTTACCCGGTTGCCATCTTTTTAAGGAGCTTAACGATCATCAAGGCCGGGTTCATGCCAGATGGCGAGAACAAGACCAATAATAATTGATCTCAGGGCTATCTTACCGGTTTCACTAAGCGATAAAATTTCGTTGACCGGTTGCTTCTTAGTAAAGTAATTTTCAATTAACACAAAGAGAGTAGTTATAACAAAAACTAATAAACTCATCCTGAGAAATCGTTTCCAGGTAAACCCTCTCCAGAAGCCTTTTCGTCGTGTAGTCATTATTCCATTGATTTAGCAATCAATTCCGCCACATCCAATACTTCCACTGATTCTTCTTTTTCCGCCAGCTTTACACCATCGGTCATCATCGTATTGCAGAAAGGGCAAGCCGCAGCGATGATGCTGGCACCGGTACCGATAGCTTCATTACTCCTGTCAATATTCACACGGGTGGTTCCTTTTTCTTCTTCCTTGAACATTTGGGCACCACCGGCACCGCAGCAGAGACCATTGCTTTTGCAGCGTTTCATTTCGACCAGCTCTGCATCTAATGCTTCCAGTACTTTTCTTGGCGCTTCGTAAATATTATTGGAACGGCCCAAGTAGCAGCTGTCATGATAGGTGATCTTCTTGCCTTTGAAAGCACCGCCTTCTTTCAGTTTGATCTTTCCTTCGTCAATCAGTAGTTGCAGCAAAGTGGTATGATGGATCACTTCATAGGTACCGCCGAGTTCCGGATATTCATTTTTCAGGGTATTGAAACAATGCGGGCAGGCGGTTACTATTTTTTTGATACCATAATTATTTAATACCTGGATATTCTGGTAAGCCATCATCTGGAACATGAATTCATTACCAGCACGGCGGACAGGATCGCCGGTACACATTTCCTCTTTGCCAAGGATAGCATAATTGATACCTACTTTATCTAATATGGTGACAAAGGCTTTGGTGATCTTCTGGGCACGTTGATCAAAACTGCCGGCACAGCCCACCCAGAATAATACTTCCGGGCTTTTCCCATTGGCAAACAGTTCGGCTACGGTCGGAACATTCATGCAGTAAAATTTATTTCAAATCTAAACTAAAAAGCTGTTTCATTCGCATTGTGCGATTCTTTCCTTTATTTTGCCGCATTAGTAACAGCATGAAGAAATTTTTCCAGCGATTAACGAATTGGGAGTTGTGGAATTTTTATGTACTCTATTTCCCCATCAGCTTTGTTTGGTTCTGGTATTGCCTGCGCAGCGGCTCCTTCTGGTTTTTCAGTTCATCGAATCCCACCATTACTTTCGGAGGCTTTGAAGGCGAAGGCAAAAAAGAAATGTATGACCAGTTGCCCGGGCACCTGGTACCCAAAACTATTTATATCCTGCATGACCTGCCGTTTAAGGAAGTCCAAAAAAAGATAAAGGAGGCTGGTTTTAGTTTCCCTTTTATTGTGAAACCCGATATTGGCATGAAGGGTATCCTGTTCCGTAAAATTGATAATGAAGAGCAATTGCTGAAGTACCATGAAAGGATACCGGTGGAATACATTATCCAGGACCTCGTTGAATTGCCGGTGGAAGTAAGTGTGTTTTATTACCGTCACCCGGCGGAACAAAAAGGGAAAGTGAGTGGTTTTATTGATAAAGAATTGCTGCAGGTAAAAGGTGACGGGCAATCTACCTTGAAAGAACTGGTGGCCCTGCATCCCCGTGCTAAGTTCCGTATGGAAGAAATGGAACACCGCCATGGTCACCGCTTTGATCGTATAATACCTGCAGGTGAAATATTTTATTTATCCTATGCCGGTAATCATAACCGGGGAGCTCATTTCACCAACCTGCATAACGAGATCAATGAAAAAATGCACCAGGTCTTTGATGAGCTGAGCCAGCAGACACAATTTTTTTATGGACGCTATGATATCAAGACCACTTCTATTGATGACCTGAAAGAGGGAAAAAACTTTTCGATCCTTGAATTCAATGGTTGCGGTGCTGAGCCCAATCATATCTACGATTGTAATATGAGTCTCTGGAAAGCCTATGGCGTTATCCTGGAACACTGGAAAGCATTGTACCAGATCAGCCGTCACAATCATGAGAACGGAACTCCTTACTGGTCTTTTATGAAAGGCTGGAATTTCCTGAAAGAATCAGGCCGGCATTTTAAGATGCTGGAGAAATATGATTAAGCAACAGGAAGTCAGATATCAGAGGCCTGATGTTCTGATACTGATCGTAAATAGTATTTCTGCTTTATACTTCTTTCTGACTTCAGGCTTCATACTTCTAACTTCGTACTTTTGATCTATGCATCCTCTCGTTAAAATTTTCTTTACCGGCATGCTGGTCAGTTTTTTGGGTTCTTTGCCATTGGGAACACTGAATATTGCCGCCATGCAGATCGCTGTATCAGATGGTGTGACCGGGGCTTTATTGTTTTCTGCCGGGTCATTATTGGTAGAGATTATTTATGTCCGCCTCTCTTTGGTGGCGATGGATTGGATCAGGAAACAGGAACGGATATTCAGGATACTGGAGTGGGTGACTTTATTGGTTGTGGTTGCGTTGGCTGCTTCCAGTTTTTATGCAGCCTTGCATCCTTCGGTTGAAAAAAATATAGTACTCAGCAGTTCGCTGCCTGCTTTTTTCCTGGGTGTGGTAATGAGTGCCATTAACCCGGTACAGATTCCATTCTGGTTTGGGTGGAGTACGGTACTATTCACAAAGAAAGTCTTATTGCCGAGGCAGGACCATTATAATACCTACATCATTGGAATCGGGCTGGGAACTTTTATCGGCAACTGTCTTTTCATTTTTGGTGGCCGCCTGATCGCCAGCAAGATCAATAATAACCAGCATATCCTGAACTGGGTGATCGGTGGCATTTTTGCCCTGACGGCGATCATCCAATTATGGAAGATATGGCGCAAGAAAGATGCGGTGCACCAGTTGGAACACCCGGAAGAAGTAACCGAGCGAATAGAAGGACAACTGGATAAGATCAAACATATCGATTAATCAAACTCTGATATATATGTCACTCAATACCTCTTTTATCGGCGAGTTACAACATGAAGCAGCGCTGACCCGGAAGATACTGGAAAGAGTTCCGCTGGATCAGAAGGACTGGAAGCCGCATGAAAAATCAATGACGCTGGGAAGGCTGGCCACCCATATTGCAGAAACGCTTCACTGGATCACTGTTATACTTGGGGCAGATGAATTTGATTTTGCAGCCAATCCATCACCCAAACGACATGTGGCAGCTGATACGGCTGAGCTGCTTTCTATTCTTGATAACAACCTGGAAAATGCAATCAACGCATTGTCTGCAGCAACAGATGAAGACTTTAATAAACATTGGGTCATCAAAAGGGGAGAGCAGGTGATCATGAGCAGCCCGAAGAAAGTAGCTGTTCGTGGCTGGGGTTTCAGTCACCAGTTTCATCACCGGGGGCAGTTAACAGTTTACCTGCGGTTGCTGGATATACCTGTTCCCGGGATGTATGGGCCAAGTGCTGATGAACGCTGAATGATTTAAAAACGATAGCCGGCAGAGAGAGATGGAACAAACCTTTTGCCCACATCTTCATCCAGGGAATTGAAGCCACGGCTGAATTCAACCGTATAACCAAATCCTACAGAAGGGGCGGCAAAAATATGTTTGGCAAAAACGAAATGATAACCCAGTTCAGCAACAGGTGTAATAAAAAGACTGTTCTCTCTTGACTTGCCTTCAAAATTTTCAAAGGACAACATTAGCCTTGCTCC
>CADEDV010000034.1:0-13922 GCA_902826165.1 uncultured Bacteroidota bacterium | reverse complement strand
GAACTCCGGTGAGGCTCGTTATTATCGCCGACCAGGTAACACATACCACTGCTGAGTTTAACTATCCGGCCATCGGCCAGTTCTGTGTCCATCTCGCCTTCCATGCAAAAAAGTACATGGCCTTTGCTGCACCAATGGTCGGCTTTATAGCCGGGGGAATATTCCACCAGCCTCACCCTGATATCATTCAGCATCTGCACCTGCCAGTAAGCTATGCCGGTTTCGCCTTTGTGTTCTGTTTTAGGTATGGATGACCAGCTACATGTTGTAAAAGGAAAAGAAGCAATATTCATCTGTTTATTTTATCCAATGAACTGAAGATTGTCCCGGCTTTTCAAAATTATCCTCCATGATCAGCTTGTTGTGCTCGTACAGCTTAACCCAGTCTATCCTTCCGCCGCCTTTAAAGTGCAGGTATATTTTTTGAAGGTTTCCCAATGTCTTCCTCCCGGGGATGCTCTTTTTTACAACCCCATTTTTTGAGAAACTCATTCCTTTTTCTGAAATATCAATAGCATATACAGCCCATTCAGAGGGATCATTCACCAGTTCCGGTACATTATTCAATTTGATATCGCCGTAACGGAATAAGAAATAAGGAGGCCTGTTCACTGTAATACAGTTAACAGAAGCTGTATCTTTTTCCCCGGATAAACTGGCACCCATATCCGATTCATACATACCTAAGGAGATATTGCTTTTGCAATACCATTCCAGTCTCGTGTTTTCAGCAGCAATTTTTTTATCACAGGGTATTGCTAATTCAATGCCTGTCCAGTAACGGTAGTAATTGGTGAAGCGTTGCTCTAATTCAGCATGACCTCCACCGATGAATATTTTTTCCGGAAGGGTGTAAAAATTCTTATCGCCGGGAATGTCTTCTATGTACACATAATTGGTCCAGCTACTTGTGTTGCAATCAGCCGCTGTGTTACTTCCTGGTTTATTGCATGAGTTAAGATTCAATCCGGCGGCTGAGAATAGTGCTAATGCCGGAATACCTAAGAAATAAGCGATTTTCATGTTGCTCATTATTATGAGGATGGTTTATCCTAATTCCTCCACCCATTTATCTCTCTCATCCGGGCTGAATTTCCAGGGGGCAAAATTATTCTCCACGTTGCTGAACATGGTCGTCCATTCCTGCGGGGAATTACTTTCTTCCATTACTAAATGACGGCGGAGCTGGATGATTATATCCAGCGGACTGATACTGACCGGGCATTCCTGCACACAGGCATTGCAGGTGGTGCAGGCCCGCAGTTCTTCTACACTGATATAGTTATGCAATAACGATTTGCCATCGTCTTTGAATTCGCCGTTCGCACTGATATTCTTTCCTACCTCTTCCATCCGGTCACGGGTGTCCATCATGATCTTGCGGGGAGATAATAATTTGCCGGTGATATTAGCAGGACAGGCTGCCGAACAACGACCACATTCTGTGCAACTGTATGCATCCATCAAATTCTTCCAGCTAAGGTCCATAATATCTTTGGCACCGAATTTCTGAACGGTGGTTGATTCACCGGTGGGGGCCAGTTCCGGTTGCATGGCATACAATACTTCTTTCTGGATGGATTCCATGTTTTCCATTTTACCCATGGGTTGTAACCGTGCAAAATAGGCGTTGGGGAAAGCAAGGATGATATGCAAATGCTTGGAATAAGGAAGATAATTCAGGAAGGCAAAGATACCGGCAATATGTAACCACCAGGCCGTTCTCTCGATGATCTCAAGACCGCTGTTGCTGATCCCACTAAGAACAGGATGCAGGTATTGCGAGATCACAAAATTTCCGGTGGGGTGGGCTGCATAATGCTCAACACCTCTTATTTGTAATAAAGTGTCACTGGCATTCAGAAAAAGAAACAATGACATTAAAACCACTTCAGTAATGAGGATATAATTTGCATCACTCCGGGGCCATCCATCCAGGTCTTTGCTGATAAAACGTTTCAGTTTGATCACATTCCTGCGGATCAAAAAGATAACACAGGCCAGCAGCACCAGCAGGGCCAGTACTTCAAACGCATTGATGAGAAAAGTATAGAATCCGCCTAAAGGAGCAGCAAATAAACGGTGCTTACCGGTGATGCCATCCAGTACGATCTCCAGCACTTCAATATTGATAATAATAAAACCGGCGTACACCACAAAGTGCAACAGGGCCACCAGCGGGTTACGGAACATTTTTTTTTGCCCGAAAGCAAGTAGCAACAAATTTTTCCAGCGTTGTGCTTTATTATCGCTGAGATCTTCATCCCGGCCGAGCCGGATATTACGGCTGATCTCTTTTACTTTTTTCGAAAAAAGCCAGACGGATACAGCACTGAGAAGGACAAACAAAATTTGTTGCGCAATTTGCATAGCATTCAATTACAAGTGCTAATTTACGGGTTGTACAGCAAACCCATCAAAGTTTACAGGTTTAAGACCTTATCAACCATGCCTTCAACAAAAAAATATATACTGGACCAGGTCACTGCCGAAAAGAAAATGCGGAGAATGGCGCTGGAGATCATCGAAAACAATATTGATGAAACAGGGATCATCCTCGCAGGTGTGCGGGAAAGCGGCACCGTGGTGGCCAAACATATGCAGGAACTTTTAAGCGAAATATCGCCCGTTAAAACAGAACTCATCAGCATTACGCTGGATAAACGGGAGCCCAAAGAAGTGACCCTGAGTAAGGAGATGGATTTCAATAATAAAGTCATTATACTGGTGGATGATGTGGCGAACAGCGGCAAAACTTTATTATATGCCCTGAAACCATTCCTGGCTTTTCATCCCAAAAAGATACAAATGCTGGTGCTGGTGGAAAGAAGTCATAATTCTTTCCCGGTACATCCCGATTATGTAGGATTATCTGTTTCCACCACGTTACAGGAGCATATTTACGTGGAAGTGGAAGAGGGAAAAATAGCGGGTACTTACCTGCAATAACTATTAGTCGGTCAGCACTACACTCACATCTTTCGAAACCTGGTAAGAATAGCGATCTGTGCAGATCACTCTCACTGTAGCGTTGGTGGCAGAACTGATGCCGGTGACTGTCCAGTTGAAATTAAAATCAAAGTAAGTAACGTTGCCTGTTGAAAGGTTTTGCTGGTACATAACTGTATTGGAAGCGGCATTTCTTACTTCCAGTTTAACAGTGGATAATCCATCATTGTCAATAATATTTCCTTTTACCTGCATCATGGTACCGTTAAGAAAAGTGGCTCCTGCGGAAGGAGTGGTAAACTGGATAACGGCTGCTGTATCGGCGGGGGGCGGGGTGTCTTTTTTATCGCCACATCCATTGTTCAAAATGCAGAGGCCGGCAAGTAAAACGATATAGTATGAACGACGCATGAAGATTATTTCTTTAAAAGTACAAAAAATACCCCTTCAACTTACCATTTGAAAATTGAAGGGCAGGAGACGGGAATTTAAAAGCACTTAAAACCGTGAACAGGAATTTTATTCCTTTCTTATTTGTTTTGATCTTCGTGAAGTCAATATCCGGTGCCAGGTACCATTGACGATACCTTTTAATGTCGGTCCGGTTGAAAATGATGTTACCATTATCGTCCTTGCCGGTATTTTCCCGGCCGCCAAACATACCTTCCGCACCATAGCCAACGGCGATAGATAACCAGCCCGGTACTTTGGCTTTCGGAAAGAAAGACCTGATATTGGCACTGGCCCAGTAGGTTTGGCCGTTATAATCTTTCAGTAAACGTTCGGCTGTACTTTTACCAAACAGCGAATTACTCCTGCTGTTCAGTTCTGCATCATCGTAATTCTTCCGGTGAAAAGAGAATTTTAGTTTGATCCGCTGATCATCCCAGGCCAGTTCCTGTGCCACCAGTAACCCGCTGCCCAGTATATTGGCACTAAAATCGGTCCAGCTCCAGCCCCAGCCTTCACTAAAGCCATCCAGGACTTCGATGACAGTTTGATAAGCTGCACCACTCATGCCGCCGATCCAGATACGTTTTTTTCGGTCAATACCCGTCCAGCGCCATAGTTCCATGCTGGCACGGCTTTCAATATAGGCACTATACAAGTGACCGGCTTTATCCACCTGTTTCCATTCAGGAAAATCATTGAAGCTGTGAAAGCCTGTTTGCGGGTAATTTTTATACCAGGCAGAATACAATGCTACCATGGTGCCGCCGTAACCAATGATATTACCGGCTGCAACAAGGCGTATTCTTTTTTTATTGGGGTCGGGTAAATTATAATAACCGCCTGCTAACAGCTGTTTTTGGAGTGCAGTATCGTAAACAATTTTAACAGCAACAGGCAAGCTGTCATTTTTTTGAACCGATTGCCCGGCAATTGTTGTATCCTGCGCCAAACAAGCTGATGGGGTAAAAAAAAAGACCCCAAAAAAGATGACCAGGGCACTGAACCCTGAACGGAGCGTCGCAACGGAAGATGATAGTAATACTTTAGCCGGGCTCATTATTACAAAAATACGTTTCTGTATGCTTTTCAGTTTCAAATAGTAAAATTTGATAACTTCATTGCTCTTAATTAACATTTAATACCTGACATATGGACGTTGCAATCCAGGCAAAGATCGACGCATGGCTCAATGGAAATTTTGATGCTGCCACCAAAGAAGAAATCAAAAAATTACAGGCCGAAAACCCGAATGAACTGGCAGATGCTTTTTACCGCAACCTTGAATTTGGTACCGGTGGCCTCCGCGGCCTGATGGGTGTGGGTACTAACCGGATGAATAAATACACGGTGGGAATGGCCACGCAGGGCTATGCGAATTACCTGAAGCAAAGTTTTCCCGGCGAAGAAGTGAGTGTGGCCATAGCACATGACTGCCGCAACAACAGCCGCTTCTTTGCAGAAACAACGGCCAATGTATTTGCAGCGAATGGTATTAAAGTGTACTTGTATGAAGAACTGCGGCCCACGCCGAACCTTTCCTTTGCGATCCGTCATTTAAAATGCAAAGGTGGTGTGGTGTGTACTGCTTCGCATAACCCAAAAGAATATAACGGGTACAAAGCCTACTGGGATGATGGCTCGCAGCTGGTGCCGCCTCATGATAAGAATGTAATTAAGGAAGTGGATAAGATATTATCCGTGGATGATGTGAAATGGAGTGGAGGAGAAGCTAATATCGTCCTGATCGGCAAAGCCATTGACGAAGTGTATTTTGATATGGTGAAGGGATTGAGCATTTACCCGGATGTGATCGCCAAACATAAAGACCTGGGTATCGTTTATACGTCTATTCATGGTTCAGGCATTACGATGGTGCCGGAAGTATTAAAACGTTTTGGTTTTACCAATGTACATATTGTACAAGAACAAGCCGTGCCGGATGGCAATTTCCCGACGGTGGTCTATCCCAATCCCGAAGAAAGTGAGGCGATGAGCCTGGGGTTGAAATTAGCAGCGCAATTAGATGCCGATATTTTGTGTGGTACCGACCCGGATGCAGACCGGCTGGCTATTGGGGTAAAAGATTTGCAGGGCAAATGGGTGCTGATGAATGGTAACCAGACCGCCGTGCTGGCGTTTAACTATTTGATGGAAGCAAGAAAAGCAAAGGGTATTGCACAGCCCAATGATATGGTGGTAACTACTATTGTGACCACACCAATGATCGATGCGATCGCAGCCGGAAATAGTGTAGCCTGTTACCGGGTGCTCACTGGGTTTAAATGGATCGCTGAAATGATCCGGCAGAAAGCAGGTAAGGAAAATTATATTATCGGTGGTGAAGAAAGCTTCGGTTTGATGATCGGCGATAAAGTAAGGGATAAAGACGGGGTAAGTGCGGTGGCTTTATTATGCGAGATGGCGGCTTATGAAAAAGATAAAGGCCGCAGCCTCTATGAAAAAATGATCGATCTCTATGTGCAGTATGGTTTCTATAAAGAACACCTGATCTCTATTACCAAAAAAGGAATGGATGGGCAGCAGCAGATAGCAGCAATGATGGAAAGTTACCGCAATAACCCGCCGAAAACGATCAATGGATCGGCAGTAGTGAAATTGCTGGATTATGAATTACAGAAAGGAACCAACCCGCAAACTGGCGAGCAGTGGGCCATTGAACTGCCGAAATCCAACGTATTGCAGTTTATCCTGGCGGATGGCAGCAGTATTTCGGCCAGGCCAAGTGGTACAGAGCCCAAGATCAAATTCTATTTTAGTGTAAATACCAAATTAAATAGTGCGGCCGAGTTTGATAAAGTAAATAAGGAACTTGATGATAAGATAAAAGCAGTTATTGAGGATATGAAATTGTAATAAAATATAAGTAAATTAATAATGGGAAAGTACAAAGGGTTAAATGTCTTTTTAGAAGAAGTTCTTAAAGAATTAGGCTATGAATTTCTAATTATTAATGGTAATAACTCCCTGTTTACTTCAACAATAGTCAGATCTTATGAGAAAAACTTTGTTTTAAATTGGAAAATAGAGAATAATTTATTTTATTCTGAAGAAATAACCGATGCGACATCAGAGAAGTTGAAGACTGCATTATTTAACAGAATTTTCTTTCAAGATAAATCGAATATAACTTCTGAGAGTCTTCAAGCTTTTTTATTAGACAAGATTCGACAAGAAAGTCCAGAGGTTAGAATTCTTTCAGTTTTGAAATTTTTATATCAACAAACTCCTTTTGCAGGTGATAGAATAAATATTTCTTTCGGTCCTTATAAATTTACAGAAGAATATTGGCGTTCTATGTATTTCCACAAACAAAGTGAGTTTGTTTTTTATTTACTAACAGCTGAAAAACTAGGCTATATTGAAATGCAAGCTAGAACAGCGAATGGGTATACAGGGATACAGCTTACTGCGAATGGCTTAAAGTCTATTATTAATATTGAGAAACAGGAAAAGGCTAAAACTTGCTTTGTTGCTATGTCTTTTGATGCAGAAATGTTTCAGATTTATGACACTGCAATTAAACCCGCAATTTACGAGTCGGGGTTTGAACCATTAATTATTAGCGAAAAGAAAGATATTCCTAGCGATACTACTATTAACGATGCGATCTTGGCGGCAATTAAAAAATCAAAATTTACAATTGCAGATTTCACCAATCACAAGCATGGAGTTTATTTCGAATCAGGTTATGCTCTGGGTAGGGGTCAAAAGGTAATTTACACATGCAGGGCTGATGAAATCGGAAAGGCGCATTTTGATACCAGGAATTATCAACATATCGTTTGGAAAGATGCCAATGATTTAAAGCAGCAGTTAGTTGACAAGATTGAAGTTTTCATAAAAGGGTAAAATGAATAGTAAAATTTTAACTGGGCTATTTTTTTTAAGCTTTTTTGCTTCTTGTTCTACAGCTCCACCCACTGAAGCCGAAGTGAAACAGAAAGTGGAAATGTGGTATATGCAGGAAAGCTCTGGAGATGGAGCCGGTCGCTGGGATGTAAATGGCATTACTGTTCTTTCTGTTACAAAGGATGACAGCCGCAAAGATGTTTTTAATACGGTAAGTGCCGTGAGCGGCACCCGGCATCATCCGCCGCTGGCCGAGGCAAAACCCGATGAACCCTTTGCGGATACGATCCGGATGGCCCTGCAATGGAATGGGGCGAAATGGGTGACAGCAGAATAGTTTTCTTTTATACTTTATGTTGAATTCATGAAAAGAATCCTGCAACCTTCTTTGCCTGTTGCGATCCTCCGGATGCTGATGGGAATTATTTTCATGGCCCATGCTATTGCAAGACTTGCCGATTACACAATACCGGGATTTGGCGATTTCCTCAACAGCAAAGGTTTTCCATTGGGCTTCTATATGGCCTGGGCCGTTACCTTGTTTGAACTGGCGGGAGGTTTTTGTATGTTTCTTGGTTATTTCACCCGGCTCTTTTGTATCGGGGAAATAATTATCCTGTTTACCGGGATCATTCTTGTGCATTGGGAAAACGGTTGGTTTGTTGTTGGTAAGACATTGGGTGGAATAGAATACAGTGTGGTATTGATTATTGTACTGGCAGTTATTTTTCTTGCTTACAGTCAAAAGAAAAATAAAAGTTCCTGAATGAAAGATGGGGGCAAAGCCTGCTTTGTTTATTATCTTGCGGCAGCTTATGAGACCCATTGAAGATACATACCGCCACAAAGGTTTACGTAAAAAACTGGTTGATATTGTCCGCAGTAAAGGCATCACCGATGAAACCGTACTGGAAGCGATCAATAAAATTCCCCGTCATTTCTTTTTAGATTCTGCGTTTGATGAACTGGCTTATGAAGACCGGGCTTTCCCTATCGGGGAGGGGCAAACGATCTCGCAGCCTTACACTGTAGCTTACCAGACCCAGTTATTAGCCATCAAAAAATTTGACAAGGTACTGGAAGTGGGTACCGGTAGTGCTTACCAGGCCTGCGTACTGGCTGAAGTGGGGGCGATGCTGTACACGATCGAACGGCAGAAGAAGTTGTATGATGCGAATAAGAATTTTCAGCACCTGAAAAAATACCCCTCTATTAAATTCTTTTACGGTGATGGCTATGAAGGATTACCCACCTATGGTCCTTTTGATAAAGTGATCATCACCGCAGCCGCACCGGAGATACCGCCCAAACTGATCGAACAATTAAAACCCGGCGGTATGATGGTGATACCTCTTGGTGCAGGTAATGTGCAACAGATGATGCGGATCACCAAACTGGAGAACGGTGCCCTGAAAGAAGAAGTGTTTGATAATTTTTCTTTTGTGCCAATGATCGAGGGGAAAAAGTCATGAGTCGGTAGTCTGTAGTCGTGAGTTCTGCAATTGGAAAATACTTTCTGTTGTCTATGGTATATTTAACCCACTAAATTTCTCTAACTCCTGACTAATGACGATAGACTCCTGACTCTATACGAATTGTTCCAGTAGCTGTATCCTTTTCTCCACCGGCGGATGCGTGGAGAACATATTGTCCCAGGACGCTGATTTATGGGCAGAGGGTTTAGGGTTGTCAATAAACAGCTGTGCCACATCCCGGCTTTCCACGGCTTCGATCATTGGGTCTGCGGATACTTTTTTCAAGGCACTGGCTAATGCGTAAGGCTTTTTCGTCATGTCGGCAGCACCGGCGTCGGCTAAATATTCTCTTTTGCGGCTGATACCAAAGCGTAGTAAGATCGACAATAAATAAGCTATAGCGGTGATCACAATGGCAATAAGAATAATGGCACCACTGCCTTTACTATCCTTATCCCTTTTACCTGAACCAGCAAAGCGAAGACTCCGGAATGCCATTTCAGCGAGGAAAGAAAAGATACCCACGAAGATGATGGAAATGATCAGTAAACGGACATCCCGGTTCTTAATATGCGTAAGTTCATGGGCAATGACGCCTTCAAGTTCATCATCATCCAGTTTATTGATCAATCCTCTTGATAAAGAAACAGAAAACGTACTGTTGCTGATGCCGCTGGCATGTGCATTCAGCGAATCATCTTCGATCACATAGATCTTGGGTGTTGTCATGCCCTGCGAGATACAAAGGTTCTCCACCAGGTTGTACACTCTTTTGTTGGCTGTTCTTTCCAGTGGTTTAGCACCGGTGGCTAACCGGATAAAAGCAGCATGTCCGGCCCAGGCAATCAGGAACCAGATACCAACCCCAATTAAAACAAATGGTATTACCTGTATGAACTGCAGGTTTGCCTCTTCTATATTTTGATCATTAATAAAAAAGAAGAAGGCATAAAACATTCCCAGCAGTAATGCCGGGAATGCTATCAGTAAAAGAACAGAGTTAAAATTGTTTTTACGTATCTGTTTGTCAAGACCTACATATTGCATCTATATTCAGATTTATCCAGGGGAAATGATTTCCACCCTGTGGGTCTGTGAAAAGCAAGTCTCCCCTTCAGGGGAGATGCAGAGGGGTATCAGAATTTGATCTGGGGAGGTTCTTCCATTTTTTTACGGGTATCTTCACCCAGGTCGAAGAACATTTCTTTGCCAAACCCAAAATTCCTGGCAATCAGGTTGCCCGGAAATGTTTCAACCGCATTATTGTATTCGGTAGTTGCACCATTGAAGAAACGACGGGCAGCAGCCAATTTATTTTCAATATCGCTGAGTTCTTCCTGTAAGTGTAAAAAATTCTGGTTGGCTTTCAGGTCAGGATAAGCTTCCACCTGCACTTTTAAACCCGCCAATGCACTGCTCAGTTGTTGTTCAGCTTTGATCTTATCATCAATAGAAGTAGCAGCCATCGCATTGGAACGGGCTTCGGTGATCTTTAGTAAAAGGTCTTTTTCATGTGTGGCATATCCTTTTACGGTTTCCACTAACTGGGGAACAAGATCGTGCCGCTGGCGAAGCTGTACATCAATATCTGCAAACGCATTTTGGCGACGGTTGCGGAGGCGGACAAGACCATTATAGAGGCTCACCACCCAGATGACGATCAGGGCGATAATACCAACGACAATTAAAACTGGCATAGTAGTTTGATTTAAGTGACACTGAAATTAGTCAAAAAAAACAAACCGGGAACTGATATCGTCCTCACCCGCTGGTATTTTCTTCGGCTGGTAATTCAGTGGCGGGACTATCAGTTTCTTTGCCGGTAAATTCATTCATATATATCTGGAACAAAACAACCAGGTAACTCAGCAGCAGCGGACCGAAAATAAGGCCGATAAAGCCAAACAGGCCTAATCCCACAATCACTCCAAGCACGGTGATCACGGGGTGTACATCGCCCATTCTTTTTAATAGGGTCATGCGGGCCAGGTAATCCACGTTACCTGTTATCAGCACACTATAGATCAAAAGCCCGGTGGCATTCCAATTATCACCACTGGCATAGGTATATAATACAAGCGGCACCCACACCACCATGGTGCCGATGACAGGAAAGAAAGCAAATATGGCAGTGATAAAGCCCCAGAGCAAAAACTCATCCACTCCAAATATCCAGTACCCCAATAAACCGGTGACACCCTGTATCATTGAAATAAGGGGGATACCCAATGCGTTGGCTTTTACCAGTCTTTTGGTTTCTGCTGCCAGCAGGTTGATATTTTCTGGCTTCAGCGGAATAAAACGGGTCAGCGATTTTTCCATCTCCCGGCCATGATACAGCATATAATACAGCATGAACAGCATTATGATCAGGTTTGTGACCAGGTTGGCGGTGCTGTTCAGTATCGTGGGAATAAACTCGGAGAGTTTATTCAATGAGTTGGATAAAGATTGCCCAGAGATAAAAGTAAATCCTGCTTTTTGTTGCACACTGAGAATGGATTCTTTGGCCGCAGAGATCATGGCCGAAGGATCATTCAGAAAGACATTGATCTTGGGACTGATCAGCGTCACCGTGAGAAATATCGGTAAGCCCAGCAGCAGGAGGTAGTAGAAGATAAACAGGCCGGCAGCCCTTCCTTTTTTCCATTTCCGGTTATACACCATCTGGAAATATTTTGCCCTGCTGAGAATGTACAACGTAAGGGCACCCAATAAGCCGGGTAAAAAAATATATAGTTCCCTGATAACAAGTATTCCAATAACAATAATGATGATCAGGACAAGTATTTGCCGGATTCTTTCATTAAAACGGTCCATACGGGCTGAGTTGATGGTGGCGTCCGGTTAATTCAAACAGGACAGATATTAGTTTTCTTTTTTCTCTTTCCCGTTCTTGCTGAAAAGAGAAAACAATTTTTGTGTTAACTCATCTTTATGGCTTGTAATAAAATGAGATGAGTAATTTTTCAGTAAAACGGGTACCAGCAAACGGGTCACCCACCCGGCCCGGCCCAGTAATCCTTTTTTTATCAGCAGGTCAATTGCTGTATTAGTAATACCACTGATCAGCGGGTTACTGCTATCTGCAGTAGTCACTTTGCCTAACAATGCAACAGCATTGATGGCTGGTTTTAATTCTGCTTTGAGTTCCTGCAGGTCGTACCTGACCAGTTCTTTCTGTGCAGCTAACAAGAGTTCCATTCTTTGTTTTTCTGCCAGCAGTTCATTGTAGGATCGAATTGACTTACTCATATATTTTACGAATGATAAGGTTCCTGAAATAAGCGAAGAATATTTTCTTCCTGAATAACAAAATAAAAGTGATGAGTAACAGGTAAAATCCTGCCACCAGCAGGAAACCACCTGCACGGCTGTTTACCAGGTCGCCCAGCCACCAGCCCACGCCAAAGCCTGCAAAGAATAATACAAAGAGGCTGAGTAGGCTGATAACGACCAGTGAAATAGCAGCAGAAGCGATATCTGTTCCTTTCTGGGTTACATTCAGTAGCGTAACCTTAAAGAATGTTTCAGCATAATCGCCAAGATGGTCAGTAAGGTCGGCTGTCTTTTGTTTCAGGTCGTCGATTTCCATAACATATCATTTGGTGGATAGAAAATAATAAGCAGGCTGTGTAGCCTGCTTATTGAATTGGAATGATCAGCCCAGGCTTTCTTTCAGTTTATTTACTTTTTCTTCCACAGCGGCTTTAACGTTGCGGCCTTTATCCTTCAGGTCTTCCACTTCTTCCTGTCCTTTTACAAAAAGGGTACTCAGGTTTTCAGCCCAGTCACCAGCTGTTTTTTTCAGTTTCTTACGCATGTCTTTCCCTTTTTCAGGCGCTATCAATAAACCGATCAGCACACCTGCTGCTGCTGCACCCACGAGGCCTAATGCGATCTTTGTTTTTGTTGTCATAAAATTGTCTTTATATGTGAATGAATAAGATTCATATGCCCTTATGTAAAAACCATACCAAATAAAATAATACTTCATTAGTGTATTATTAGAAGGAAATTAGAACGGCCATGCAGGTCTTGTCCAAAAACCCAATGGCCGGTTCAAAAAAAATAAGGGCAAGTCATCCTTAATTTTTATCTTTCGCTATCATTCAATAGCTTATGCGTATAGTACCGTTTATTATATCAGCCGTTATTACCGGGGGCCTTGTATATGCCCTGGATACAAAAATTGGTTCTAATCCGCCAATCGGAAAGTTTTTAAGTCCGCAACATGGGTTTTGGCAAAATGCAGAGCCTGCGGACCAGGATTTCACAGCAGATCTACAATTTAGCGATTTAAAAGGGAAGGCCGAAGTTTATTTAGACGACAGGCTTGTTCCTCATGTATTTGCAGAGAATGATGAAGACCTGTATTTCATCCAGGGTTACCTGCATGCAAAGTTCCGTTTGTTCCAGATGGACCTGCAAACTAAGGCCGCCGAAGGAAGGGCCAGTGAGATCGCCGGTGAAAAAGCAATCGATTACGATAAAACGAAAAGAAGGCTGGGGATGAAGTTCGCTGCCGAGAATGCCATGAAGGAAATGGAAAAAGACCCGGTGAGTAAAGCTTCTTTTACGGCATACAGCAACGGAGTGAATGCCTACATCGGAACATTAACCGAAAGTACATTACCACTCGAATACAAATTACTCGATCTGCAACCAGAAAAGTGGACCAACCTGCGTTCAGCATTATTATTAAAGATGATGGCGGAGATGTTAGCCTCGGGAACAGAAACTGACCTGGCCAATACGAATGCCAAATCCATTTTCACCGAAGCACAATTAAAAATGTTGTACCCGCAGGTGCCGGATTCATTAGCACCGATCGTTCCTAAAGGAACTGTTTTTCCTGCACCGGCTATTGTTCCTGTTGCACCTTCCGGCAGTGATTCCTTATACCTGGGCAATACAGAACCTGTCGTGACCAAACCGGTTGAAATACCGGATAAGAATAATGGCAGTAATAACTGGGTGGTCGCCGGCAGCAAAACAAAAAGCGGGGCACCGATCTTATGTAATGATCCCCACCTGGAATTATCATTGCCTTCTATCTGGTACGAGATACAGTTACAAACCCCCAACAGTAATGCGTACGGCGTTTCATTGCCGGGTACCCCGTTTGTGATCATTGGGTTTAATGACAGCATTGCCTGGGGAGTGACCAATGCA
>CADEDV010000033.1:30090-40512 GCA_902826165.1 uncultured Bacteroidota bacterium | reverse complement strand
TATACTGGCTGCTGGATCGGTAGCCACTTTTTGTAACAATAACGATTGCCCCGTTAGCTGCCCTGCTCCCATAGAGAATACTTGCCTGGACTCCTTTTAATACAGTTATCGTTTCAATATTATGCACACTTATTATTGACGCCAGCTCTCCATCAATGGGTATTCCGTCCAATATATACAAGGGTTCATTATTAGTAAACACAGACCCTGCACCACGAATTGTGATCCGTGGAACTGACCCAGGCCTGCCATTGTCTGAATTGGTAACGACCAACCCGGCAACACGGCCTGCTAATACCTGTTGCACATTCAATGCTCCAGATGATAATTCTGAACTCCTGATCGTTGTTACAGAGCCTGTCAAATTCATTCTTCTTTGTGTGCCATAAGCAACCACCACCACTTCGCTGAGAGCATTATTACTAATTTTAAAATTGTTATCTCCACTCCCCTGTTGCACATCAGCATCTGTCAATTCCCTGTCATTTGTTGATGTGGCTGCTACGCTTTCTTCCTTTGGTTTCTCTGCCGCTTTTAGACTAATTTGTTGTTCGTTTTTATCCCACCAGCCTATCCTTTCATTATATAGCGTAATTGATTTTCGCAGGTTGTTTACAACAGCATTCTCCTCTTCTTCTTTTCGCCGCTCTTCATTTTGTTTTATAACATACAATTGCTTCCTGTATTCATCCTGCAGATCCGCAGGGGGTTCAATTCCAAACTGGATATAATCCTGCAAATTATCGAGTACGATTAATGATGTATTTTCAGTCACCAGTCTGTTTTCTTTTCCCAGGGTCATGATCAGCTGCTTATTATCATCCACTATTGCCTGCTGGTATAATTGTAATTTCTGCAGCATTTGAATAGTCTCGTTATCGCAATCCCCCGTATCAGTTATTGAAACAAATTGTTTACTCAATTCCTTGCCTGCATCGCCAAGGGAAAAAACCAGCTCGTTTCCTCCTGAATTGTTATACTGCCCCGTAACGGTAAACCAATCATCAAAAAGGAGGGGCAGTGTTGTGCTAACAGTGATGTTCTTTGCACCTGCTTTTACGCCAAGCAGTTTATTACTGATCTTATTAAACGCTGTCATTGCAGCGCCAGGTTCCAGGGTGTAGAGGTCTATATAACGTCCGCCTGTGCTGTGTGCAATACTGTTCAGCAAACTATGATTGGCGACCGGGGATGAGTTGAGACAATTGACCGGTTTGTCATTCGTGTTGATCTTATCTGTACCGAAATTGCTAAGCCCATCACTAAACAAAAAGAAAATATCAGCATTGAATTTATTGCAGTCAATCACCCCTAACTGGGTGCCCCCGTCAAAAAGATGGGAGCGGAGAAACTTAGTTACATTTTTAGCCAGTGAATTTCCATAAAAGGTTCTTGATTCGTTTATTGCATTACTAAAGACCACGGCTGTAATCTCTCTGAGATTTTTTTCATTAATGAATTTTTCCAGGAACTTAATCTCTTTATCAATATCCCGTTTAGCAGCAGAGGAAGAAACATCCCAAAATATGGTAGCAGTAGAGAAAGCTATTAACGTATCTGTTTTTACAGCAGGCTTTACATGCATAGCAAAAGACAACAGCTCTCCTTCTTTCGATGCACAAATAACAGCAGGTTGTTCTCCCAATGGAATGCTGAACGACAAGGGTGCCTTCAGCATAATGTTCTTACTTGTTTTTTGCAGGAAAAAAGAATCATTTCTTTCCTGGAATATTTCTCCTTCAAGCAGGCCATTGCCTGTTACGGGCCGTTGTATTACGGGAGCTGCTGAAATTTGCAGCCCGAACTGACTGACCGGGGTCGGAATATCCAGTGGCAATTGATACTGCAAAGCATTTTCCCTGATCTCCAGTTGCTCATTTATGATGATCCTGATCTTCCGGGTTCCATTAGCCGGCATCGGGTAAATCCTCACCTTGTAATTATTTCCTGCTGTCATTTCCAGCAGGCCCGGGTCTATTCTTCTGCGAATGGTATTCTCATAAGCGATACGACCTTTTTGTTTTTCGGTCACCACCCCCTGCCGCATGAACCCGTTTATATCCAGTTCAAACCCGGTAATGACCTGGTTTTGCTTTAAAGAAAAATTATACTCACCATCGAGTACTTTATTATTCGGATTATAAAACTCTATAGTAATTGCTGTTGTGGTAATAAACATATTGGTCCGGACACTGACAGAAAAATGCCTGATCTCAATAGGCTGATCCTTTACTTGTGCAGCCGCGCAGAGTGAAAAAAATAAAAGGAAGATCGTATTACGAAGTGGGTAAAATATATTCCGCATAAGCCTGGTTTTGTGGAAAGGATGCCAGGCTGTAAAAGATTACACAAGGAAGTATAAAATACTTTACAGGTACCTTCTTCTAAAAGATTCCGGTATCCTTAAACATCTACGGAATCATAAACGATTACCTTGCTCCACAGGTGAGAACACTCTTCAATAAATTGCAGGTGAACAGGGTCGGATTGATAACTGGCCTGGTCGGCATCTTTATCAAATTGCAGTAACCAGGAAACAGCATAGCCTCTTTCGATCACCTCCCGGTTGGTATCTGCCGGTTTGCCGATATGAAAATGGCGGATGGTCTTTATTTTGGACAATTTAGTTAAGCCTTGCACTAACTTATCCCGGTCAGCACTACTGTCCGGGTTCTTTAACCAGAAAAAAACATGGTGAATAAACATAGTCTTCCTTTTTTGCGCAATGGCTTTTTTGGTGAAGGAGGACAGACCAGCCAGTGCCGCAGCAGCGATACTGATCTTCCCGATAAAGTTCCGGCGATCCTGTTTCATAACATCTTGTAATTATCGCTTTAAGTTACGTCGAAAATAAAAACTAACAGGAAGCAGATAATTGTTTCTCAAAACAATCTCCCCTGCTCCCCCGGCCTCCTGAAGATACTCGTATCCAGGCTCCATTCTTCTGCGTTCATTCCATAGAGCTTACCATATTTTTTATACTGCTGGGCCACCAGTTCTGCAATATTTCCCTCGCCCCGCATCCGCACACCCCAGCGGGTATCATTCACTTTTCCGTCATGGCTTTGCTCGATTAAATGCCAGACCTTATCGGCCCGGTCCGGGAAATTTTTATAGAGCCAGTCGTGGAATAAGAACTTGATCGCTCCGTTCAGGCGGATGAACGTATAAGCGGTGAAGGTGGCCCCGTTATCCCTGGCTTCTTTCATGATGCGCTGCATTTCATGTTCATTCAGGCCCGGTATCATCGGCCCCATCATAATTCCCATACGGACACCGGCACTGCTGAGTTCATTGATCACTTTCAGTTTTTGTCTGGCGGTGGTGGTTCTTGGTTCCATGATCCGGCGCAGGTCTTCATTAAAAGAAGTAATAGATACCATCGCCGAGACGATTTTTTTCTTTGCCATTTCCTGCAGCACATCTTTGTCCTTCAGTATCCATGAATTCTTGGTCAGTATCCCCACGGGCTGGTTGAACTCGTTGCAGACTTCCAGCAATCCTCTTGTCAGCCGGTATTTCTGTTCGGCAGGCTGGTAGCAATCGGTATTGCCACTCAGCATAATGGGAGTGGCATCCCATTTTTTATGCATCAGGAATTTACGCAGCAGCTGCGGCGCATTCTTTTTTACAATGATCTTTCGTTCAAAATCAAGCCCGGCACTATAGCCCCAGTATTCATGCACATTTCTTGCATAGCAATAGATGCAGCCGTGTTCACAACCCGCATAGGGATTCATGCTGTAGCCCATGCCCACATCCTTGCTTTCCACTTTATTGACGATTGTTTTGGATTCCTGCTCCATATAGATCGTGGGCACATTGGATTCCTCCCAGTCATCAATGCCTTCAACATGTTCCCGGGTGGTTTCATTTTTCTGGAACCGGTTTTTGGTATTGAACTGTGCCCCCCGGCCTGCTAAATACTGCGACCCTTCTTCGGGTTGTTTTGCTGCTACTTTAAAATGATCCTGCTTCAGTTTCCCTGGCATACACTATGGTTGGTTTTGATTGTTCAAATACTTCATCCCGTAGGGGCAATAAAAAAAGGAGAACAAAGAGTTATCTCTTCATATTCATACTGCACAAAACCTTACTCTTTATTCTCCTTCTGTCTCACTTACCCATCTCACTATTATTTTTCTGTATACTATCCACTTTGTTTTGGACCACAAAGGCACAAAAACACTAAGAATATTACCTGTGTCTCCCTGTCCTTGTGTCTTTGTGTTTCACATGTTTTACATTATCATCCTTTTTATCCCTTCTTTCATCACAGGTACGTTGAAATTGATAATAAATCCAAGTCTTTTGTTACTCAACTTCAAATAGCTTAGCAGCTGCGCTTCCCATACCGGATGATAATACTCCTGTGATTTTAACTCAACTACTACCAGGTTATCAACAAGAATATCAATACGGAGGCCTTCATCAATAATTAATTGATCATACTGCAACCTGACAATCTTCTGTTTTTCAAACCAGATTTCCCTTTTCATTAACTCATAACAAAAACATTTTCCGTAAATACTTTCTAATAAACCAGGCCCCATTGCCTTATGAATACAGACGGCAATATCAACGATCTGTCCGGCAAGCCAATTTTCTCTTTCAGTTAAAGGCTGATACATTTTTTAGATTTTAAAATAATTGCCCCTGCCTTGTAACGACCGGGAGGTTTTGAAATTCAAACCGCTTCACGATATGATATTTCATTTCACCCGCTGGTCTTTTTAATAAGGTCATCGCATCGGCGATGAAACGGCCGGTGAAATGCTTGTTGCTGTATTCCAGCCAACCTTTTTCATATTGCCAGGGTTTTAGTTTTCTTGCAATGGTCAGGTGTGGCTCCATTATAAAATGTGGTTTATTATCATCGTTCAGTTTCATTAGCCGCTGCCCGTCTGTACGAATTTCTTTCACCAGCTGCTGCACCGGCAGTTTACTGGTCACGTTGATATAAATAGTATGCGAAGGAAAACTGCCAAAGTCTTTTAATTCTACTTTGAACGGAGGAAAACCCATCGCTACGGTACGCAACCGGTTAACCACCCGTTCTTCCATCATTTCATATTGGAGGTAATTTACCAGTGTGATATGCGGCTTACCCCATTTCGCATGATCTGATTTGTATTCTTTAGAGAAATCTTCCTTCACTTTCATGATACGGTTCCACAATTCTTCATGCGGACTCAGCACCAGCAAATACTCATAGACCCGGTAACCAGGAATCGTGTTGATGATCGTTTCCATAACGTACTATTTAAATACTGAAAAAATACTTCCCCATTTTCTTAGCACTAATTTACTAAATTATTTAGCTTTACAAAAATTATTTTCCTTTCCCCGGGATCTTTTTGAAGATGCCGGGAAAAGGAAACCAACAAGTGAGTGATACTCCGGCTTCGCTGGTCACAGGTCCAGGCGTTGTCATAAAAATGTAAGCGGATACTAAAATTTAAATACTATGGAAGGGGAAGAATTTTACGGTGCTGCCTATAAAGGCTCGAAACAGTTTACGCAACAACAGGTGAAGACGGCTAATGCCACCGGCTTTGGTGCAGCGGCTGACGATTACATGGAACGGGGTATTGACCTGAATGAACAGCTGATCAAAAACAAACCGGCCACTTATTTCTTTCGCATGAAAGGAGATGCCATGCGGGACGCCGGCATTTTTGATAATGATGTATTGATTGTGGACAGGTCCTTAAAACTTGCCAACGGGAAGATCATTGTGGCGGTATTGAACGGGGAATTATTAGTACGAAGATTTCATAAGAATTTTTCTTCCGCTTTCCTGATCCCGGAAAACAGCCGGTATAAAAACATCAACCTGGCAGAGTTCACTGATTTCTCTTTGTGGGGAGTGGTAACGTATGTAATTCACCCGGTATGAAGGCCATTGTTGATTGCAACAATTTTTATTGTTCCTGTGAACGGTTATTCAAACCTCACCTGGATAAAAAACCTGTTGTTGTATTAAGCAATAATGATGGTTGTATCATTTCCCGCAGTGATGAAGCTAAAAAATTAGGGGTGGAAATGGCGGGGCCTTATTTCAAAGCAAAGCCCCTGATAGAGAAATACGGGGTATCCGTTTTTTCTTCTAACTATAACCTGTATGGTGACCTGAGCTGGCGGGTGATGGAAACATTGCGGATCATGCTGGGTGAAAAAAACGTAGAAGTATATTCCGTGGATGAGTGCTTCCTGGACCTGGATATATTTCCCCTGGAAGATCTGCCGGCTATTGCGATGCAGATCAGGAAAACCGTGGAAAGATGGACTGGTATCAAAGTATCTGTAGGCGTGGCCCCGACAAAAGTACTGGCGAAGCTGGCCAACCGGTTGTCAAAAAAAGATAAACAGAAAACCGGCTGTGTGCTGGTGCTGGATACGGAAGAAAAGATCATTGAAGCGTTGCGGAAGACAGCCGTGGATGATATCTGGGGTGTGGGATACCAGTATGCACAGAAACTGAAAGAACAATGGTGCATTTATGATGCACTGCAATTAAGAAATGTAAGTGAGGAGTTTGCCAAAACACATTTAGGTGGCGTGGTGGGAGCAAGACTGATACGGGAGCTGAAAGGAATTACTGCCAACGAAATGGAAGATGAACTGGTCAGTAAAAAGATGATCGCCACCACCCGGATGTTTGGCAGCCCTGTTGGGGATATTGCCTCTATCAAAGAAGCCGTAGCTACGTACACATCCCGGGCTGCAGAAAAATTACGACGGCAACATGGTGCTGCCAAAGTGATCAGTGTATTTGTAGTGTCGAAAGAAGAAAATCATAACGTCAACTTCAACCGTGGCATTACGCATAGTAATCATATCACTTTACCTGCTGCCACTTCCTTCACGAATGAGCTCATCAAACCGGCTGTTACCCTGGTGGATACTTTATTTGAAAAAGGAAAACTGTACAAGAAAGCCGGTGTGATGCTGAGCGGTATTGTGCCTGATAATTCTATCCAGGGAAATTTATTCCTGGCTGAAACTAAAAACTGCGAACGAAAGCTGATGGACATGATCGACAATGTAAATTTCAGCCAGCGGGATGATGTATTAAAATTCGCTGCTTCCGGTACCACCCGCAACTGGAAGATGCAACAAAACCATATCAGCGACCGCTACACCAGCAGGTGGGATGAACTTTTTGAAGTGCATTAATCAAATAATCCTTTTTGTTTTGATTTGCTTTTAACCGCCGGTTGCGAATCCGCTTCCACAAATTTTGGTTTGATCAGGTTCAACCCGCAGGCTGCATTCATTTTATCAACGAGGTGCACTGTGAGTTCAGGAGAAGTAGCTTCATCATGCATATGCATGAAAAAATATAATTCTTCCATGCCCTTATCCAGCCAGTATTTCATTCGCTCCACCCACACATCTGTCCTGCTATAATCAGAAGGATGTAAACTATTCCCCACATAGCGGATAAAAGCTTTGGGCACTGTCAGGTGCATATGGGCACAATCTCTTCTCCCGGCCGTATCGGTTATTACGGCACCCATATTATGGTCACGGAGAAAAGCAAACATG
Organism: uncultured Bacteroidota bacterium; assembly: GCA_902826165.1. GTDB lineage: Bacteria > Bacteroidota > Bacteroidia > Chitinophagales > Chitinophagaceae > CADEDV01. The sequence continues at coordinate 32,961 of CADEDV010000033.1, read as the reverse complement.
TCTTCCCTGTCTTTCTCTTTCGCAAACCAGTCGGGGTGGCGAACTTCTAAAAAGAATTGCAGGTCGGTTGGTAATGATCCCAGGTAGGTGAACAACTCCTCTTTTCTTTTGGGAGAGAACGTATCACTCACCTGTACGAAGATGGGGCCAAGATGTTGTTCAAAACCCATGATGCCACGTAAGAATTCATTGCTGATAAAATCCTTGCCTTTCAAACTGCCAAAGTGTGTAACTCCCTTGTACATCTTGGGACAAAATAAAAAATCCTTACCCTTTGCTTTCTCTGCCCACTTTCTTGTGCCGGCTTCACCATAAACTTTATAATGGGTAGCATTGAGTTCGATACAATTATAATGCTCCACATAATGCTGCAGGAAATCCTTCTCTTTGGTTTTTGGAGGATAGATCTTTCCCACCCATTCTGTCCGGCCCCATTTGGCGCAGCCTACATATACTTTAGGATTTTTTACGGGTTTACCCTTTAATATACTTTTATTAAATGCCGGTTCTGCAGGCAGACTAAAATCAACAGCTCCCAACTCATTTTCCGGTACACGACCAAACTCCATACCTCATAATTTTCCCAAATCTACATAGATATAATTATTGTAACTTTCCTCTCATGCGAATCTTGCTATTCTTTTTATTCTGTTCCTGCACCGTTGCTGCACAACAGCCCAATATTATTTATATCATGAGTGATGATCATGATAATGATGCCATCAGTGCCTATAACAAACAGTTTATACAAACACCCAATATTGACAGGATCGCCAACGAAGGCATGAGATTCAACAAAGCCTTTGTGGGTAACTCCATTTGCGCCCCCGCAAGAGCCACGATGCTGACCGGGCAACATTCCCATAAAAATGGGGTGAAGGATAACCGGACACGGTTTGATTCGTCCAAAACTAATATTGGTCATTTATTAGGGCAGGCTGGTTATCAAACAGCGCTGATCGGCAAGTGGCATTTACATTCCTATCCCACCGGGTTTGATTACTGGAGAGTTTTACCGGGCATGGGGCAATATTTTGATACCCGGATGATCACTATGAATGGTGATACGATCACTGAAAAAGGGTATTCTGCTGATGTGCTGACCACTGATGCCATCAGCTGGCTCAACAGCAGGGATAAGAACAAACCCTTTGCCTTGTTCTTCCATCACAAAGCTCCACACCGGAATTTTGTACCTGCACTGAAGTATTTAGAGCAATTTCATGGAAGAATATTCCCTGAACCGGCAACACTATATAATGACACAGCAGGTCATGGCAGTGCCTGGCGCATTCAAACCATGAATATTTTACTGGATATGCGTTTATGCGGCGACCTGAAAATAGATCCAAAATATCTCTCGGATATCCCGGAACTGAAACCTGATGCAGATGATATTGCCACTTACAATGCGATCATGCGAAGAATGCCGGCGAATGAAAGAGCCAGGTTTGAGGAGATCTATGCTGAAAGAGGGCAACTGATCCGGGATAAAAAACTATCGGGCAAAGAACTGATGAAATATAAGTATCACTGGTATATGCAGGACTATATGGCCTGCGTTGCTTCTATTGACGAAAGCATAGGCGTTATTTTAAAATATCTTGATGACAATAAATTAACCAACAACACCGCCGTGATCTATACCAGCGACCAGGGATTTTATTTAGGAGAAAATGGCTGGTTTGATAAACGTTTTGCGTATGACGTATCCATGGGAACCCCGTTACTGGTCAGGTGGCCGGGAAAAATTCACCGGGGAACAGTCAGCAATGTGATGGTACAGAATATTGATTTTGCCCCTACCATGCTCGATATTGCCGGTGCTAAAGTTCCTGACTGGATGCAGGGTGTAAGTATAAAACCCATACTAACCAGTAAGCGAACAAAACTTTCCCGAAAATATCTTTACTACCACTATTATGAATTTGTAAGAGACCATACCGTTATTCCACACCTGGCAGTAAGAGGTGAACGATATAAACTCATTTTTTTTTACACCGTGAATGAATGGGAGTTCTATGACCTGCAAAAAGATCCGGCTGAACAAACCAACCTGATCAAATCAGCAGCCCATCAAAAGAATATTCAGCAGTTAAAAAAGGAATTAATACGGCTCAGGGATCAATACGATGATCATGAACCTGCCGGTGAGTTACTTTAATCTTCCAATCTTGTTCCGCCACCATATTCACTGATCAGTTCAGCCACCAGTGCTGTCCATCCTGTCTGGTGATTGGCACCAAGCCCCCGGCCGCTGTCACCATGAAAATATTCATAGAATAGAACAAGGTTTTCATTGCCAGGTTGTTTATAGAACCAGCTGTAATCACCATAGAGACGGCGCTTACCATCAGTATCTTTCTCAAATAAACTGATCACCCGTTTGGTCAACTCATTAGCTACCTGTATAAGATTGATCTTATTACCCGATCCTGTTGGATAATCGATCAGTAATTCGTCACCGTAAAATTCTCCATATTTTCGGATCGACTGAATGATCAGGAAATTGATCGGCATCCACACGGGGCCCCGCCAGTTCGAATTGCCGCCAAACATATCAGAAGTGGAATCACCGGGATCATATCTGATCGTATAGATATTTCCATCCACTGTTACCGAATAGGGTTTTTCTTCATGTGCCTTTGATAAAGCCCTGATACCCCCGTCTGATAAAAACTCTTTTTCATCCAGCAGCCTTTTCAGCATATCGATCAGCCGGTCTTTTGGTATCAATGACAATATGATCTCCCCATCCTTACTTCTTTCCTCATTCGGCCAGAACTTACTACTGCTTTTCCGGAAATTCTCAAACCAGGTTGTTCTTTTCTTAAAATCACCCAGTTGATCCATCACCTGTTTGCTGATCGT
>CADEDV010000033.1:0-29990 GCA_902826165.1 uncultured Bacteroidota bacterium | reverse complement strand
CCCAGGAAGCCTCCTTCAAAAATGTTATTACCATTCACATCTTTCCGGTTGATCCACCAGGTAAAATTGATCAGTAGTTTTTGAAAGACCTTTTTGAGAAAAACAATATCTCCCTTCCCGGTTTGTTTTTTTTCAATGTTATATACCTGCATCGCTGCCCAGGCCTGCACGGGAGGATTTACATCACTAAAATTCCACTCGTACGATGGTAATTGACCATCCGGCTTCATATACCATTCCCGCATCACCAATAAAAGCTGGTGCTTGGCAAATGTCGGATCTACCACGGCCATAGATATACATTGAAAGGCAAGGTCCCAAGCTGCATACCAGGGATACTCCCATTTATCAGGCATCATGATAATATCCTGGTTCTTTAAATGTGTCCAGTCATTATTACGTCCGGTTTGTTTGGAGATACTAACCGGCGTCACCCCATCACTGGTGGACAACCATTTCTCTACATCAAAATGATAATACTGTTTGCTCCACAATACACCTGCCAGTGCCTGCCGTTGTATCTGCGCCATATCCGCATTCATACCCTTGGGTAGGATGGCAGCATAAAAATCATCAGCCTCCTGCTTGCGTAATGTGAAAATATCTTTGAACCCTTTGAAAAAAGGGTTATCGGTTTCCTGGTTGGTGAGCCTGCAGTAAATAGATTTCGTAGCACCCCCGGCAATTTTCATTTTATAGACGGGTGAAAATTTAGTGCCTGATTTGGCTTTTGAAAGTTCGGTTACAAATTCTCCATCAATAATTGCTTTATGAAAAGCATCCTTTACAAATATGGTTTTATTCGGCACCCCGGTAACGATCTCTGTATTGGTCTCATTCTCCGTAAAGAAAGTTTTATCAGCCGCCTGGAAATAAAAATTATAATCACCCAGCCGTTCATGCGATGCTTTAACGGATGTTTTCCCTGACAGGCTCAATGTTGGCTTGTCTTTTAATGAACCATCGTTCCAGCGATTATAGAACCACAGCGTTGGTAATACAGTTATTTCCGCTGCTTTACTGTACCGGTTCGTAATATCAATTTTAATAAAAACATCCTGTGCACTTTGTTTGGCATAAGTCACTAACACATCAAAGTACTGGTTATCGTCAAATACACCTGTATCGAGTATTTCATATTCAGGCTCTAAGCGGCTTCTTTTTTTATTCTCCAGCCTTAATTGTTCATACGGGAATGCCTGCTGCGGGTATTTGTACAAATACTCCATATAATAATGCGTGGGCAGGTTGTCGAGATAGTAGTATAATTCCTTTACATCTTCGCCATGATTTCCTTGCGGATTACCCAGGCCAAATAATCTCTCTTTCAATATCTCATCCTTACCGTTCCAGAGAGCCACACAAAAACAAAGATTACCAAAGAAATCAGAAATACCGGCCAGGCCATCCTCGCCCCAGAGATAAGAACGGCAATGAGCATGTTCAAAAGGGAAATAATGCCAGGCATCTCCATGTGTTGAATAGTCTTCCCGTACTGTTCCCCATTGTCTTTCGCTCAGGTAAGGACCCCATTGTGCTAAAGGAACAGTTTTCGCCGCATTTACCGCCAGTCGTTGATGTTCTGCTGTCATTCCATTCAATTAAGTCAACAATAAATGTTTGTTATTAAACAGTTTTAATATCAAACAAGCAATGAAGTTAGAATTTTAGCAGCAAATCGTTTTGAAGAGGTGTCATTGAAACTTACGGCTCAGCATATACAGCACTTTTTTCTGTGCATCTGTGAGGCTGATCTTAGTTGTATCCTGCAGCCAATGTCTTTTAAAACCTACTATGGCAGCTGTTGTATCCTTCAGGTCAAAACCTACAATACGTATAGCAGACAAGTGGTCAAAAGTAGCCGGAACACTAGCGCCTGTTGTATCTCCCCACCACATACCAAAGCCTTGCTCTGCGAATTGTTGCCAGGGAAAACGCCAGTTGGGATCATTTTTCCGGGTTGGAGCGATATCTCCATGTCCGATGAAGTTAGCAGCAGGAATGCTGAATGCTCTTTTCAGTCTTCCCAATAGTTCGGTCAGGCTTCTTAATTGCGGTTCAGTAAAATATTCATACCCGTTATTATCGAGCTCGATACCGATACTGGAAGAATTAATATCTGTTGCATTCCCCCATTTACTCACTCCTGCATGATGGGCCCGCAGCAGGTCATTCAGCATATGGTAAACCGTTCCGTCTTCACAGATCACATAATGTGCACTCACCTGTGTACGGGGTAGTGTAAAAGTTCGCAATGTTTGCTCACAACTGTTTTGTGCCGTATGATGAATGATCACATAATTAGGGCGGCGCATTGACAAGTTAGTGGTTCCGACAAACTGTTCAGCATAGGCTAACCCGGCTGAATCATTCAGTGGATATTTACGCAGCAATTTGGAAAACTCCTTCGCTTGCTTTTTATATGTTTTATTAGTAGTGCTATAAGCACTTTTAGTACAACTGTATACTAATACTGAAATAACTAACAAAGTGAACAAAACAGTTAATCGTTGCTTCATAGATTCAAAATTACAGCAGCAAAATACTAAAGAAACAAAGACAAGTAACCGGCAAAATACCGCATACTTATTTTAAAGAACTGAACCTGTAATTGCAAAAGCCTTGTACTACTTTGCAAAAGATGTTAATCAGTTCTTAATTACTGTATTTCTATTATCCCGGTTACAATATAAGGACCGGTTCTGTCGTATAACTGGTCCACCACCTGTTCTACAATATGAAATTTCTTATTGCCAGTATGCTGATCATTTCTGCCGCCTTTATAAACCCGGAAAATGAGCATACAACTGCGAGATCGCCATTAGGAGATTATTCATCACTTTGGAATGATCCGAAATACCTGAAATGTAATACCGCTGCAAAGGCCGGTTATATGAGTACCAGCGAAAAAGAATTGGTCTATATCCTGAATTTAGCCCGGATGAATCCTTCCCTGTTTGCGAGTACAGTGGTAAAGAAATACCCGGAAAAAAGTGGCAAGGGTTATCTGGTCAATTCGGATTACTACAAATCCCTGGTAGATACCATGAAAAAAATGAAACCGGTTAACCTGCTGCAACCCGATTCACTTTGTTATGTGAGTGCATTTTGTCATGCAGTAAGTGCTGGCCATGCTGCCTATACCGGGCACGACCGTCAAACAGATGACTGCAAAGAAAAAAGGAATTTTAACGGGGAATGCTGTGACTACGGTAACGAAAAACCGCTTGACATCGTGCTGTCATTATTAATTGACAATTGGGTTCCTTCCCTGGGTCATCGATGGATATGCCTTAACTCCTACAAACGAATTGGCGTTTCGATTCAACCACATAAAGGATACCGACAAAATGCAGTGCTTGATTTTCACTACTGATCTTACATATTGCGCCGGTACTGCCCCCCCACTTCATATAAAGCATGGGTGATCTGACCCAGCGAACAATACTTCACCGTTTCCATCAGCTGTGCAAAGAGGTTACCATTATTGATGGCCACTTCTTTTAATCGCTGTAATTCGTTTTCACTCTTCGCTTCATTTCTTTTCCAGAATTCCTTCAGGTTTTTGATCTGCTGCTCTTTTTCCTCCGAGGTACTCCTGATTACTTCTCCGGGAATAATAGTAGGGCTTCCTTTTTTATTCAGGAAAGTATTCACACCGATCAATGGTAATTCGCCGGTATGTTTTTGGTGTTCGTAGAAAAGACTTTCTTCCTGTATTTTATTCCGCTGGTACATTCTTTCCATGGCTCCCAATACACCACCCCTTTCTGTAAGGCGGTCAAATTCGGATAATACTGCTTCTTCCACGAGGTCGGTCAACTCTTCAATGGCAAAACTACCTTGTATAAAATTTTCAGTATTTGCTGTACCCAGTTCACGATTAATGATCAGTTGAATTGCCATGGCCCTTCGTACACTTTCTTCCGTTGGTGTGGTAATGGCTTCGTCATAAGCGTTAGTATGTAAGGAATTACAATTATCATAGATCGCATACAAAGCCTGAAGGGTTGTTCTTATATCATTGAAGTCAATTTCCTGGGCATGCAAACTTCTGCCGGATGTCTGGATATGATACTTCATCATCTGGCTGCGTTTGTTCGCTTTGTATTTATACTTCATAGCTTTTGCCCAGATACGTCTTGACACACGACCGATCACACTGTATTCCGGGTCCATGCCATTGCTAAAAAAGAAAGAGAGGTTGGGTGCAAAATCATCGATGCTCATTCCCCGGCTCAGATAATACTCCACATAAGTAAAGCCATTGGCCAATGTAAAAGCTAATTGGGTGATAGGATTAGCACCGGCTTCTGCAATGTGATAACCGCTGATCGAAACCGAATAAAAATTCCTGACCTTTTGTTTGATAAAATATTCCTGCACATCACCCATCAGCTTCAACGCAAATTCAGTGGAGAAAATACAGGTATTTTGCGCCTGGTCTTCCTTCAGAATATCTGCCTGTACCGTTCCCCTCACCTGCTGCAAGGCAGTTTGCTTACACTGCTCATACAGTTCTTTGGGTAAAACTTCTTCTCCGCTAAGCCCCAATAATTTTAAACCTAATCCATTATTTCCTTCGGGCAGCTCGCTGGGGAAAGAAGAATTATGGTATTGAGGAGCCGGGAAATGTTTGTATTTAGCTGTACTGACTTTTTTTATTTCGTCCCACAAACCCAGTTCGGTGATTTTCTTTTCGCATTGCTGGTCAATGGCTGCATTCATGAAGAAAGCAAGAATGATCGGAGCCGGTCCGTTGATGGTCATGGATACAGAGGTCTTCGGATCGCACAAATCAAACCCGCTGTATAATTTTTTGGCATCATCCACCGTGGCAATGCTTACACCACTATTACCGATCTTACCATAGATATCAGGACGATGACCCGGATCTTCGCCATATAAGGTCACACTGTCAAAAGCAGTAGATAATCTTTTGGCCGGCTGATCGGTGGATACATAATGAAAACGGCGGTTCGTCCTTTCCGGCCCGCCTTCCCCGGCAAACATTCTCGTCGGGTCCTCTCCCTCTCTTTTTAACGGAAAGACTCCGGCTGTAAATGGAAAATGACCGGGTACATTCTCCTGCGCCTGCCATTTCAATAAGTCACCCCAGTCTTTATATTTTGGCAACACTACTTTAGGAATTCTTGTACCCGATAAACTCTTCGTGAACATTTCCTGCCGGATCACTTTGTCCCTTACCGTATATTCATAATAATCTTTCTGGTATTCTTTTACTTTTTCAGGCCAGTTGCTGATTAGTTTTCGGCTAACGGGAGTCAACTGGTCCTGGTAAAAACTGATCTGTTGTTGAATGGCCTCCCCCAATCCCTCCGCAAGAGAGGTTTTAGCCTCTTTACTTTGCAAAATCCCTAATGCACCTTGTAGCTGGTATAACTTAGAAGCAATAGCAGATTGATCTTTTACCAGCTGGTCATAGTTCCGGTTATTCTCACTGATCTCACTCAGGTAACGGGTACGGCTGGAAGGAATAATGGCTTGTGAAACTTTCGCTGTTTCTGCAAACTGGTAGTCACCAAAAACAGTTTTTGTTTTGGTTTCAATTTTTTTCAACAGCAATTCAAATAAATGATTGACCCCATCATCATTGAACTTACTGGCCATAGTGCCAATGATAGGCAGTTCTTCATCTTTGGCTGTCCATAAACTGTGATTGCGTTTGTATTGTTTGCGTACATCTGCCAAAGCATCTAATGCCCCGGCCTTATCAAATTTATTGATACAAACCAGGTCTGCATAATCCAGCATATTGATCTTCTCCAGTTGCGAGGCAGCGCCATATTCAGGTGTCATCACATACATGCTTACATCACAATAATCCAATATCGAAGCATCACTTTGCCCCACACCTGCACTTTCCAAAATAATAAAATCAAATGCAGCAGCTTTGCAGATATCAATCGCTTCCTGTACAGCACTGCTTAATGCGGTATTATCATCCCTTGTGGCAAGACTGCGCATATAAGCCCTTGGGTGAGAGATCGCATTCATCCGTATCCGGTCGCCCAGCAAGGCACCGCCTGTTTTTTTCTTCGAAGGATCGACAGAAATAACAGCGATTGTTTTACCGGTGAAATTCACAAGAAAGCGGCGAACGATCTCATCCGTTACCGATGATTTTCCTGCACCACCGGTACCGGTAATTCCGAGTACTGGCGCCCCCCCACCCCCCGCAAGGGGGCCTTTGGAGTCCGATAATCTTTTTATTTCTTTCAATAGATCAGAATAATTTCCTCCGTCTTCTGCAATACTTATTGCCTTCGCTATTTTTCTTACATCTTTTACCTCATCCAACGGAAGTTTTCCATTCCATTGAACTGCTGAAGCCCCTCCTGCGGAGGGGTTGGGGAGGCTGCATTGCCTGATCACATCCTCGATCATTCCTTCTAAGCCCATTTGTCTTCCGTCATCAGGAGAGTATATCCTGCTGATACCATATTGATGCAATTCTTCAATTTCATCGGGAAGGATGGTGCCGCCGCCACCGCCAAATATTTTGATATGGCCACAGCCATTCTCTTCTAACAGATCCTTCATGTATTTGAAAAACTCCACATGCCCGCCCTGGTAAGAGGTGATGGCTATTCCCTGCACATCTTCTTCGATCGCCGTTTCCACGATTTCCTTAACGGAACGGTTATGACCTAAATGGATGATCTCGGCACCCTTACTCTGCATAATGCGGCGCATGATATTGATGGCAGCGTCATGCCCGTCAAAAAGAGAAGCCGCTGTAACGATCCGAACTTTATTAACCGGGGTATAACTCATAAACCTGTAAGCTTAATGCTGTGCAAATTTAATCCTAAAAGCTAATACCTGTTAGTGTTGCTGGCAGGTGGCCATTTCCCTACATTTGCTGCATGCAGCATGCTATTGAAGCGATCCAACAGCTTTATACTGAATGGAAAGGCCAGCCGCCCCAATCAATTGACGTATTGCCCCAGTCGGGCAGTGAACGCCGCTATTTCCGTTTGCATGGGAAAGAAGGGGCAGTGATTGGCACTTACGGAGCGAATATCAAAGAGAATGAGAGTTTCATTTATTTCTCCGATCTCTTCAGTGAAAAAAAATTGGCGACGCCCCAGATACTGGCCGTCAGCAAAGACCGGGTATTTTACTTACAGGAAGATTTTGGCGACACGTCGCTGCTGAATAAACTGGAAGCTGCCGGTTTCACTCCTTATGTTTATGATCTTTTCAAAAAAAGCCTGGCTGAACTGGCCCGGTTACAGGTAACAGGTGATAAAGGTTTAGATTATGACCGCTGTCTTACCAATAAAGAATTTGGCAAGCAGGCCATCATGGCCGATCTACTCTATTTCAAATACTATTTTTTAGACGCTTTACGCAAGCCTTATGATAAACAAAAACTGATCGATGATTTTGAAGCATTAAGTAATTACCTGACCCATACCGAGTACAAATATTTTATGTTCCGGGATTTTCAAAGCCGGAATATTATGGTAACCCCAGATGAAAATGTACATTTCATCGACTACCAGGGTGGTATGAAAGGTGCCCCACAGTATGATGTGGCCAGTATGCTCTGGCAGGCCAGAGCCAACTTACCTGATGAGTGGAAAGACAATTTACTGGTGGATTATATGGATACGTTTGAACAATTGATCAATGCCCCTCTTGACAGGAATATTTTCCGCAGCCAGTATAACGGGTATGTACTGATCCGTTTACTACAAGTATTAGGTGCTTATGGTTTCAGGGGATTGTTTGAAAGAAAAGCGCAGTTCCTTACTAGTATTCCATTAGCATTAAGAAACCTCAGGGATTTTTTCCAGCACCAGAGCCTGGGTATATCTGTTCCGGAATTCAAAAAAGTACTTGATATGTGTGTGGCGGATGAGATCATTCAGCAATTCACTCCCACACAGGCAACAGAACAAACCCCATTAATTGTAAAGATCAGCAGTTTCTCTTACCGCAAACAAATACCGGCAGATGATACGGAGAATGGCGGTGGTTTTGTATTTGATTGCCGTGGTATCTTAAACCCGGGCCGGGTGGAAAGCATGAAAACACAAACCGGCCGTGATAAACAGGTAAAAGATTTTTTAGAACAACAAACCAAGATGCCGGAATTCCTGAACAGTGTGTTCGACATTGTGGATATTACCGTAGAGGAATACATTAACCGTGGTTTTGAAAGCCTGATGGTCAGTTTTGGTTGCACCGGCGGCCAGCACCGTAGCGTGTATGCAGCCGATGCAATGGCCCGGCATTTAAAAAATAAGTTCAAAGTAAAAATCGAACTCAATCACTGGGTACAGGACGAGAAAAACTGGCAAAACCCACTACCAGAGAAGCAATGAAAGCAATGATTTTTTCCGCCGGGCTCGGCACCCGGTTTAAACCATGGACAGATAAGCACCCCAAGGCGCTTGCCATCATAAATGGTAAAACCTTGTTGCAACGTAATATTGAATACCTGCAGCAATATGGCATAACGGATGTCATTGTCAATGTTCATCATTTTGCAGAGCAGGTAATTGAGACATTGGAGAAAAATAAAGGTTGGGGAAGTAATGTAACGATCAGCGATGAAAGGGATGAATTATTGGATACCGGTGGTGGCCTGCTGAAAGCCAAAGATCTTTTCACACCCGGCGAGAGATTCATTACCTGCAATGTCGATATTCTCACCGAGTTCAGCATTGATACCTTGAGGGCCTATCATGAAGAGAACAAGCCGCTGATCTCTTTTGGTGTTACCAAACGTAAAACTTCCCGCAATCTTCTTTTTGATACCGATGATCGCCTCTGCGGATGGATCAATAATAATACAGGGGAAAAACGAATCGCACTGCCCAAAAATGACCTTGTGCAAAGAGCCTATAGCTGTGTGGCTGTTTTTGAATATGATGTATTGGGTATGTTACCTTTCACCGGCAAATTTTCACTCATTGATGTATATCTTGAATTAGGAAAAGAGCATGTGATCCTTGGCTATGATCATACGGGTGATCGCTGGGTGGATGTGGGCAAACCAGAGTCTGTGGCCATCGCTGAATCACTTTTTCCCTAAAGATTTCCAAATACCCGGGCATTGATAACCTGCCTGCAACCTTTTCTTTTAATTTTCAGCTCCATATCTAAATTATGTACATGAAAAAATCAGCATTAACGATTGCGGGTCTTTGCATGCTATTGGCAACTTTCTCCCAATCCGTCTATGATGCTAAAGAAGCATTTAATCCGCAGTTCTACCCTTATCCCGGCAACGATTTTCGCAGTGCCAGCGGTGAACCGGGTCCGAAGTACTGGCAAAACAAGGCCGATTATCTCATCAATTGTAAAATTGATACCGGCAAAAATACCGTTACCGGTGATGTCGTGATCACCTATACCAATAACAGTCCGGATAATCTGCGGTTTGCCTGGCTGCAGTTAGATCAGAATATTTACAGGAAAGATTCCCGTGGTTCTGCCACAACAACCGAAGCAGGAGGCCGTTGGGCCAACTCCAATTTCACGGATGGATATATTATAAGCAGTATACAGCTGGAAACAGCCGGTATAACTTATGCGCCGGATAAAACGATCACTACTGATACAAGAATGCAGGTTTGGCTGAAAGACCAATTGAAGACTAATGAAAGCGTAAAAATAAAGATCGGCTATTCATTCACTATACCTGAATACGGAACTGACCGGATGGGAAGATTAAAAACAAGGAATGGCTGGGTGTATGAAGTGGCACAATGGTTTCCCCGGATGTGTGTGTATGATGATATCCAGGGATGGAATACGCTGCCTTATGCAGGTGCAGGAGAGTTTTACCTTGAATATGGCAACATCAGCTTCAACATTACTGCTCCTTCTGATATGATCGTGGTGGGTTCGGGGGAATTAATGAATCCGGCCGAATGTTATACAGAAGAACAATTAAAAAGATGGGAAGCTGCTTCAAACAGTGATAAGACCGTAATCATCCGCAGTGCTAAAGAAGTAACCGATAAAAGATCAAGGCCTAAAACAGCATTTACCACCTGGCGGTTTGCCATTCAAAATACAAGAGATGTGGCCTGGGCTGCTTCCAAAGCATTTGTACAGGATGCAGCCAGGATCAACTTACCCAGCGGAAGAAAATGTAAGGCCATCAGTGTGTACCCGGTTGAAAGTATTACCAAAGATGGCTGGCAACGTTCTACTGAATTTACCAAGGCAAGTATTGAACACTATTCGAATAAATGGTTTGAATTCCCTTATCCTGCCGCCACTAATGTGGCCGGTATCGTAGGTGGGATGGAATACCCGGGCATTGTATTCTGCAGTCATGAAGCTGCGGGAGCGGGGCTATGGGCTGTGACAGACCATGAATTTGGTCATACCTGGTTCCCGATGATCGTGGGCAGCAATGAAAGAAAATATGCCTGGATGGATGAGGGTTTCAATACATTTATCAATGATTTCTCAACAGCCGCATTCAACAAAGGGGAATTTGAGCAGCAAAGTTTTTTTGACGACCCTACTTCTGATTTTTCCGTAAAATGGGTTTTCGGCCCTGAAATGGACGGCCTTTATAATGTACCCGAAGTAGTGCAGCAGGGTAACCTTGGCGTAGCAGCTTATATGAAACCATCCCTGATGCTGCATGTATTACGAAATACCGTTTTAGGTGCGGAACGTTTTGATATGGCATTTGCTGAATACATCAGGCGCTGGGCTTTCAAACATCCTACCCCCTGGGATTTCTTTCATACTATAGAAAATGTAAGTGGCGAAGATCTCGGTTGGTTCTGGAGAGGCTGGGTGTTGAATACCTGGAAAATTGACCAGTCTGTAAAAGCTGTTAACTATATTGATGAAAAACCGGCGAATGGTGCACAGGTAACATTAGAAAATAAAGAGAAGCTACCCATGCCGGTTACTGTGCTAATTAAAGAAGCCAACGGTAAGGAACACAAACTTAACCTGCCCGTTGAAATATGGCAACGGGGTGCTGAGTGGATATTCACAGTCCCCACTACCAGTGAGATCAAAGAAGTGATACTGGACCCGAACAACCAACTGCCTGATTGGGACCGCAAAAATAATAGCTGGAAAAAAGCATTTTAATCCTGCGTGAAAACCCTCTTTCGAAAGAGGGTTTTTTATTTTAGCTTCGGCATATGAAAAAGATCATTTTCGGTTTACTTGTTACTGTTTCATTGCAATCATCCGCACAGGATGCCACAGCTGATTTTAAAAAACTGCAACGTTTAGAAGGCACTTGGAGTATGCAAACCAAAAGAGGTATCACCTACGAAAGCTGGGCAAAGATCAATGACAGTTTGTTGGCCGGGAAAAGTTACCGGCTTATCAATACTATGGATACTCTTTTATTAGAAGAAGTGCAATTAGTAAGAAAAGGAAGTAACATATTTTATATTCCGGTTGTGCAAGGACAGAACGACCTGTTACCGGTAACTTTTAAATTGATCAGCACTGAAAAAGATGTTTTTGTTTTTGATAACCCGGAACATGATTTCCCCCAAAAGATCAACTATGAATTGCCTAAAAATGACAACCTCCACGCCTGGATAGAAGGTATGGACAAAGGCAGTTACCGGAAATCAGATTTTTATTACAAAAAAGTAAAGTAGCCGCTATAATTGCATTACCAATTCTGTTAAAGAAATTTCTTCTAAAATTTCCCGATGGGCAACCTGTCCCGGTAGTGTCCATTTGATAAGACGGACACACCCTTCTGCTATTTCAATACCGGTTATATCCCCATCACTGTAACAACAGCAACCGCTATTGAAATAAGAAGGCTTCATTGTCATATAATCAATAGAAACAGAGGAAAATTCTTTTTCCCGTTTCTGTATTTCGGCTCTAAGTTCAGCTTGTTTACTTGTATCACCAGCTGCTCCGGCCTGTTGAAATTGCTTATATAACCTTTCCAGCAGAGTAAGAGAACCAAACACCGGCTGATGTGTATGTCCGGTGATCAGCAACATATTCTTCTGTAATGATGACCATTCATACATGATGCTATTATGCAGTGATTTTTTTTCGCCATCGTAGGCTGGTGTGTTGGGGTTGATACGAAGGTAAGCCTGCAAGGGTGCCCATATCTTTGCCACAAAGAATTTACTGAACCAATTACCATCGCTTTGTGCATCCCCCTGGTGGCCATGTGTGCAGAATATATTCAGCTGGTTATTATTGATCGTAGTACTGAGCAATGCAGCTTCATATACTTTCAATTTTTCCCCATAAATCGTTTTCAGCTGCCACCATGCCAGCGGGTCATTGTCCCAGTACAGATCGTGGTTGCCAAAAATTTTGATGAACCGTTTTTGCTGAAGAAATTTCTTTTCTGCTTCGAGATTTTGTTGATTGAATTTTTTCACTTTACCAAGGCTGTTCTCCCACAATTCTTCACTGTCGCCAAGATTAATTAGCGTATATCCGGCAGAAAAATAATAATCAAGAGCGGCCAGGTAATTGGGTTCAGCCATTGCAAAATCATCAGCACCATCTCTTGCGCCCTTATGATGATCGGAGAAAATGATGAATCTTCCCTCGTGAAGATCAAAAGGAATAACCGGCCCTTTATCCTCCTCCTTCGCCGTAATACGATCAATTAGTTTACTGAGGGATTCAAATATTTTTTGCTTTTCCGGCCGGGAAGAAAATTTAGCTGAAGCCCATAAAACAGGTTTCAGCAATATAGACCGGAGAAAGCGCCGCATAAGAGACTTATTTTGCAGCTACCATACTGATCTCCACATTCACAAATTTGGGTAAGGCCGACACTTCTACTGTTTCCCGGGCCGGGAAATCCCCTTCAAAGTATTGCCCATAGATCTCATTTACTTCAGCAAACCGCTTCATATCGGTAAGAAAGATCGTTGTCTTTACCACATTATTGAAGGTCATCCCAGCCTGTTGCAGTATAGCTTTCAGGTTGTGCATCACCTGGTGGGTTTCTTCCTGGAGGTCTTTATTCTTCATTTCACCGGTTGGCGGATGGATACATATCTGCCCGGAAATGAAAAGCAGGTTGCCGGTTTGCACCGCCTGGTTATAAGGTCCGATGGGTGCCGGGGCTTCCGCAGTGGTAATGATCGTTTTGCTCATGGTAGTGTTTTATAAAAAAACAGAACAACGAATTTAGCTTTATACGCTTTCTTTGCAAAAAATAGTCTATGAAGCTGGTCGTGCTGGCCAATGATGTATTAAAAGAAGAGCTACTGGCGCAGGGTTTACCTGCCAATGCGCTGATGGAGTGGATCAGTGACCCTGCTTATTTCAGCCGCCACAGCGATGCGGATGCTTTTATTGATCTTTTATTTAATAATGACCCGGCAAGAGTTGACTTACTAAACAGCAAACCATCTATTCCTGTTATCATCAATTATGTTACCGGCACGTTACAGGAACTACCTTCGCAGTTCGTTCGTATCAATGCCTGGACAACGTTTTTAAAACGGCCTGTAGTTGAAGCCGCAGCTAAGGATGCAATGATAAAAGATAAAGCAACAGCTATTTTCTCTGCCTTTGGCAAAACAACAAACTGGGTACCTGATGTACCCGGCTTCATTTCAGCAAGAATTATATCCATGATCATTAATGAAGCTTATTTCTCGCTGGAAGAAGAAGTGAGTATAAAAGAGGACATTGACATAGCCATGAAAACAGGCACTAATTACCCTTATGGCCCGTTTGAATGGAGTGAAAAGATTGGCCTGGAAAATATCCTGGCCCTTTTAACTGAACTTAATAAAGAACAGCCCCGCTACCAGCCAGCACCAGGGCTGATAAAAGAAGCAGTTCACTAAATGGCACTGATCTTACATATCGACACTGCGCTTGAAACTGCTTCGGTTTGTTTGTCCGATGACGAAAACGTAATTGCATTGGCCATAAATACGGATCAGAAAGATCATGCTGCCTGGTTGCACAATAGTATCCGGGAGATGATGACAAAGCATGACACCCGTTTAAACCGGCTACAAGCTATATCTGTCAGTATCGGACCCGGCTCTTATACAGGTCTGAGAGTGGGTCTTTCTGCGGCTAAGGGTTTTTGCTATGCCCTGAATATACCACTTATAACTACCGGCACGTTGGAGATGATTGCCAATTCAGTAAAAAGCAAAGCCACAGATCTCATCTGCCCGTTGATTGATGCCCGGAGAATGGAAGTTTATTCAGCTGTGTATGACAAACAGATGACAGAAGTAGAGAAGCCCTCGGCAATGATAATAGATGAGAATAGTTTTTCTCATCTGCTTACTAATCAAAAACTAATCTTCACTGGAAGCGGGAGCAAAAAACTGCAACAAGTCCTTTCTAATGCCAATGCTTATTTCATTGATACAGTTGCTACAGCTGAACAGCTTGTTGTTTTTGCACATTTAAGTTACCGCAAACAACAATTTGCTGACCTTGCTTACACTGAGCCCCTTTATATAAAAGATTTTTATTCGCCTGCCCGCAAGCCGTTGGTATAAAATTCCGTCTTATTAACATTTTAATTACGGAAAACAAATCATGCGGAGTTAATTTCGCTTCTTAAATTTAACAGGTACCGGCTATGACTAATTATTTGCTATCACTAAATGCTTCAACCGAAAACGGGAACTCTCTAAAAGTAGACCTGCTCAATGTAAAAAAAGCAGCGCTGATCTTAAGGGCTGTTAATCATAAATTACGACAGCAGATTTTAAAATTGATTGATGAGCAGGGAAAGATCACTGTGACAGAGATCTATGTGAAGCTAAGACTGGAACAATCTGTAGCTTCCCAGCATCTTGCTATCCTTAGAAAAGCAGGCTTTGTAAATACAGACAGGGAGGGCAAATTCATTTATTACTCCGTGAATGCCAACAGGCTGGAAGAGATGAACCAGTTCATTGATTCGCTGCTGAACTGATTAACATATCACTGATTGTCAACGGGAACCTTTGTGTTCCCGTTTTGTTTTTTATAAAGTATTTTTGCAAACAATTTGGACTTATGTTTATACAGCAACTATATACCGGCTGCCTCAGTGAAGCGGCTTATTATATTGAAAGTAATGGTGAAGCGGCCGTGATTGATCCCCTGAGGGATATTGATGAATACCTGCAATTAGCCAACTCCAGGAAGGCTAGTATTAAGTATATTTTTGAAACACATTTTCATGCCGATTTTGTAAGTGGTCATCTTGATCTGTCAACAGCTACCGGTGCGCCTATTGTTTATGGGCCTGGTACGAATACAAAGTTTCCCGTGCTGGTTGCAAAAGACGGGGAGAAATTCAGTATTGGTAATCTCACCATTGAGGTGTTACATACACCCGGTCATACCCTGGAATCAACCTGTTACCTGCTCAAGGATGAGCATGGAAAAGACCACTGTATATTTACCGGTGATACCTTATTTGTTGGTGATGTTGGACGCCCCGACCTGGCGCAAAAAGGAGAAGAGATCACTATGAACGACCTGGCGAGCATGTTGTATGACAGCATCCATGCAAAGCTTTTCCCGCTGGCTGATGATGTGATTGTGTATCCGGCCCACGGGCCTGGCAGCTCTTGTGGCAAAAACCTGGGACCAAATACGCAAAGCACAATAGGTGAAGAGAAGCAAACAAACTATGCTTTGAAAGCAGAAAATAAACAAGCTTTTATTGAAGCTGTTACAGATGGCATCACAGCACCTCCACAATATTTTCCTATCAACGCCCTGATCAATAAAGAAGGATATGAAAGCCTTGATGCAGTTTTAAAACAAGGCATGACAGCTTTATCAGTTGAGGAATTTAAAAAACTGATCACAGATGATACGATCATTCTGGATACCCGTCGGGCGGATGAGTTTACGCTGGGATTTATTCCGGGCTCCATCAGTATTGGTTTAGAAGGACGTTTTGCAGAATGGGCAGGCAGTCTGCTGCCTTTTGATCTGCCCATCTTACTGGTCACCGATCCGGGTAAAGAGAAAGAGACCATTATCAGGATGGCGAGAGTTGGCTTCAGCAAAGTGCAAGGTTACCTGGAAGGAAGTTTTGAAGCCTGGAAAAAAGCGGATGAATTCATTGACCTGATCATTGATGTGGAGGCCGATGAGCTGATGATGGATATTCCTTTTGACGACAGGCTGGTAGTGGTGGATGTACGGAAACCTGCAGAATATGCAGACGGACATTTAAAAAATGCCGTGAACATCCCTTTGAATGATATGACCGATCCTGCCAGTATGGTGAACCTGGAAGAAGATCAGAATATCTATGTGCATTGTGCCGCCGGGTACAGAAGTGTTATCGCCTCCTCTATGCTGAAACGCCAGGGCATTCATAACCTGCGCAATATTGTGGGCGGCTGGGGGAAGATCAAAGAACAGGAAAGAGCTGAGATCGTAAAAGAAACCAGTGTATTGAACTGATCAATGCACCTGTACTAACCCGGTTTTAATCGCATACATCACCAGTCCTACACGGGTCTTTACATTTAGCTTTTCGAACAGTGCGTCCCGGTATCCATCAATTGTTCTTGGACTGAGGAACATTTTATCGGCAATTTCTTTGTACGTCATTTCCGTACAGGCTAATTTCAAAAACTCTGTTTCCTTTTCATTCAGCTTGCTGAACGAATTTTTCTGTTGCTGCGGCTCGTCCATATTATTGACAGCATGGATCAGTTTCCCGGTTACCATTTCTGAATAATAAAACCCTTTACTCATCACAGCATCAAGGGCTGTTTTAAATTCTTTGGGTGCTGTATCCTTCAGCAAATAGCCTTTGGCTCCATTCCGCAACATTTTTATGATCGAAGGTTCATTATCATACATGGATAAAGCCAGTACTTTAATATTCGGGTGATTTTGTTTTAGCCATAAAGCAGTTTCAAATCCATCTTTAACGGGCATATTAATATCCAGCAAGACCAGTTCCGGAAGGTTCTCGGTATCAAGTGTATTAATCAAATCCTGCCCGTTATTAGCTTCAACCAAAACGGTATAGCCGTCAAATCCGTTGATCAGGCCGGCAAGGCCGTTCCGCAATAAAATATGATCATCTGCTAAAGCAACTTTTACCATACCCGAATTTAATTTATTCAACCGGTAATTTAATGTTTACAGTCGTTCCGGCGCCAATGGTACTGGCCATTGAGAAATCAGCACCGATCAGTTTGGCCCTGTTATCCATATTGCGGATACCAAGACCAAAGACAGCATTACCATTCTCATTTAATGGCGCCAAATCAACACCTTTACCATTATCGTTTATAGTAATCAGCAGTTCCTGCAGCTGGTAATTGGCTGTAACACTCAGCCTGTCAGCCGCTGCATGTTTAATGATATTATTCAGGCTTTCCTGCACGATGCGGAAGAGGATCAATTCCTTTTGCTTATCCAGTTTTCGTTGCTGTCCTTCCACCTGCAGGTTTGTTTTTATTACACCTGTCTTACTGATCATTTCCAGCTCGTATTCAATTGACCTGATCAATCCCATTTCGGCCACATAATCCGTATTCAGGCTACGGGAAAGATCCCGGAGATCCTGGATAGCTTTACTGACCAATTGATGAGAGGATGCCACTTTTATATTACCTCCGCTCTGCTGCTCATCTTCTAATGCCAGGTTCAATTTTGCGAGGCTTAATGTCTGCCCGATATTATCATGAATTTCCTGGGAAATGGTTCTAAGGGTTTGCTCCTGGATTTCGAGTTGGGTCTGAAGAAGAATTTGCTGAAATTTCCCCTTTTCACGTTGGTGTTTTAGTACCCTTAATTGATATCCCCTAAAAAGGATAAAAACACTTATCGCTAAAACAATAAATGTTAATGTCCCAATAATCAAAATTAGTGGGAAGTTAATTTTATCTTCCTGAAACATAAAATTCCATATGCAATTAGTAAATTTTTAATGATATACATAACTTCTTGAAAAATCCAGAAATCAAATATAAATGACCGGTAACTAGTTACTGTATACTTATACAAAGAAAAAACCAACAGGGTAGTTGTAAAATAAACAAAAAAACCTGTTACGATCCAAAAATACGGCTGCTTATGAAAGACAACAATCTGATCACTTTGCGAAAATTTAAAATAATAGATCGAGCAAAATATAATAATAACCAAAAACTCTATTGATAGAGTATTGCTGTTTAAGGAATCACTACTCTCTAGAAATAGGAAATTTAATACACTAATAATCAAAAAGAGTAATATTATCCATTTAATGCCAATAGTAACAGATTTTATTTTGATTACTTGTTTAAAAAAGTATAGCAGTAAGGTGATTTCAATAATTGAAAAAAGATGATAAATAAATAAATTATTAATCCGCCTATCTGCTAAATAGTTACTATATCCAAATAGTATAATTGAAACAATAAAGTACCAAAAAAGAATCACTACTGTTTTCGGTACTTTATTTCCAAAAACAATCAAAATAGCCAAAACTGGAAAAACGGAACCATAAGTATCAGAATAATCGAGTACCCACATAAAACCAAAATAATCCTATTACTTGTTAAGTGCATTGTCTTTGCCACAATGAATTGGGCAAGGTCGACCCTCCCCAAGAATTGCTCCACATGGATCTGAAGTCCTTTCTGGAATATTGTAATCATCATAATTAGCACCTACCGTTGCAACAGCAACAGCCTTGAACGATTGCGTAGCCGAATCAATCCCCATATAAATTTTTATTCCGGAGATATCCCTTTGGTTCTGATTAATTAAATCTTTAATCGTACCGATATCAATTACAAAACCTCTGGCATAATCAGAGTAGCCAGGAGCTGTTCTAAAAGCCCTTGTCAAACCAGCAGCAGTTGACAAATCAGAGAATGCGGCTAAAGTTGCAAAATAAAGCGGGCATTGAGCTGTATCATTAACCTCATTGAAATTTAATGACATAAAATTATTTTTAGGTGAAAGAATAAAATACCACCCAAATCTCACACCTGCAAGCTTCTCCCAAAAGCGTCTTGTAACCGGAAAGAAGCGGGGAAAACACGGTATTTATTTCCGTCATTCACCCACCCGGAATCCGGGACAACAGGAATATCTTTAGGAAGTCCGGAACCGTTAACCATTAAACCTGCCAACCAAAAGGGCCGACCCTACCCGGATCAGCCCTTTTCTTATGAATAAACAGGTCCATATTCCTCTTTCCAGTCATACTTCCAGCGGCGGTGGCTCCATAAATAATTGGCCGGGTCCCTGCGGATGATCTTCTCCACTTCATTTTTATACATAACCGTGAGCTGCTGCGGGGTATAATCAGACCCGTTCTCTGCCAGCAGGGTGGCGGTGAAATGATAATAGCCCCTTTTAATTTTCTGAAAACCCACATAGACCACCGCCGTATTATATTTCACTGCCCCTTTAGCAGGGCCCGTTACAAAGGGAGCCGGCTTGCCCATAAAATTCACCCAATAGGCATTGGAGGGATTACCAGGGTTCTGATCAGCTGCTAAAGCCAGCACATGTTGCCCTGAAAAAACCTGGTGCATCTTGTTCTTAAAATCCGGTGCAGAGATCAGGATGGTCCCAAATTGTTTCCTGAAATCAAAAAAGATCTTGTCCAATGCTTTGTTGGCAATCGGCATATAGACACCGACAAAGGGTGTCTTCAGGTTCATTGCATATAACAGGTTGGTAAACTCCCAGTTAAACTGGTGGGCCGCCATGATATGTACATTCCTTCCTTTCTCAATCATTTCGTTGATAATCTCAAACTCACCCGTACTTCTCCGTTGTATTTCTTTCTTAGACATCGAAATGAACCTGATCGTCTCAATAAATGTGTCAATGAAATTGTGGTAAAAAGATTTGGCAATTCGTAATCGTTCTCCCGGAGTCTTTTCCGGAAAAGCGATCTGCAGGTTATTCATCACCACATCACGGCGGTATTTAATGATATAGAATACTAATCCATAAATACCATCACCCAAAAAATATAATACCCGTAAAGGCAATAAAGAAACCAGGTACAAAAACCCGTAAATGATATAATACATGATGCGCAAAGATAACCAACTACAACACTATATTCTGCACCAGTTCGCTCTGGCCAGGGTAATCAGTATTGAAATGCAAGCCACGGCTTTCTTTACGGAAGGCGGCTCCTTTAACGATCAGGTATCCTACCGTGATCATATTACGCAACTCCATCAATTGAGTTGAAAGCGAAGTGCTTTGGTATAATTGTTCTGTTTCTTCCCACAACAGATCCAGCCGGCGCATAGCTCTTTGAAGACGCACATCATTCCGAACGATACCGACATAATCACTCATCACCAGTTGTAGTTCTTTCAAACTTTGGGTGATCAGGATCATTTCCTTTGGTTCAGCGGTACCGCGGGCATTCCAGTCCGGGATATTTTCTTTGATCTCTACTGATCTTACCTTTTCCTTCACGTCAATAAAACAGCGATGGGCAAACACCATGGCTTCCAGGAGCGAATTACTGGCCAGCCGGTTGGCACCATGCAAACCCGTACTGGAACATTCTCCGCAGGCATACAAATTCTTAACCGAGCTCCTGCCCCACTCATCTGTTTTGATTCCTCCGCAGCTATAGTGTGCCGCCGGTGCCACCGGTATCATATATTTGGTAATATCAATTCCGATGGACAGACACTTCTCGTAAATATTAGGGAAATGTTCAATGAATTTTTCTTTGCTGAAATGACGGCAATCCAGCCACACATGCTCTGTACCGGTTTTCTTCATCTCACTATCTATCGCTCTTGCCACAATATCCCTGGGTGCGAGGTCTTTCCGGGGATCATATTTTTCCATGAACGCTTCTCCATTCTTATTTCGTAAAATACCGCCATCACCCCGCACCGCTTCCGTGATCAGGAAAGCCTGCCCCTTCAGTCCCGGCTCAAATAAAGCAGTAGGATGAAACTGTATGAACTCCATATTTTCAATCCGGCCTTTGGCCCGATAGACCATGGCTACTCCATCTCCAGTTGCAATAGATGGATTAGTGGTGGTCCGGTACACCTGTCCGTTACCACCGGTTGCCAGTAATGTAATTTTTGCTACTATCTTTTCAATCCGGTTTGTTTCCAGGTTCAATACATATACACCATAGCATTCGATATCCGGTGTTGATTTAGTGATCAGGTAACCCAGGTGGTGCTGGGTGATGATATCAATAACAAAACAATGCTTGATGAACTCGATATTCTTTTGTGCAGCCACCGCATCTATCAATGCTCTTTCCATTTCCTTTCCTGTTACATCCTTATGATGCAGGATACGATACTCGGAGTGACCTCCTTCTTTTCCTAATTTATAATCACCGTCTTTCTCTTTGTCGAACCTGGCACCCCATTCAATGATCTCATTGACCCTGTCGGGTCCTTCCTTTACGACTATCTCCACCACTTTTTCATTACATAAACCATCGCCAGCGATGAGTGTGTCTTCAATATGCTTTTCAAAACTGTCATTCTCCAGGTCATTCACCACGGCAATGCCGCCCTGTGCATATTTAGTATTGGTTTCGTCAGCGGTAGCTTTTGTCATCACGACTACTTTCTTATCCGGAAATTCCTGCGCTACTTTTAACGCATAGGTAAGACCTGCAATACCTGACCCAATAACCAGAAAATCTGTCTGCATATCATTGTTTATTCCCTCAAATGTACTGCATCAGCTTTTCCCTGCAAGCAACTGTTGAAAGGAATCATTATGGTGCTGTATATTTTACAATATCAACCCCTATTCCATTCGGGTCAACAATTGCAAAATGCCGGTCGCCCCAGGTCTCATTACGCAGCTCCACTTCAATGGGAATACCTTTTCTTTTAATTTGGGCATATACTTCATCCACATCTTCCACTTCCATAGTCAGGTAAACGCCTTTCCCGGTAAAAGAGGACTGGAAAACGGGCTGTTGTGAAGGATGACCAGGTTGTAAAAAACTGATCATATCTTCTCCATCGGGAGTTTGCAATAAAACAAACCACTCGTTCTCAAATTTTATCGTAAGGCCTAAAATGGAAGTATAGAACTCCTTTGTCTCACCTAATTTGGCTGTTATAATACCTGCATTCATTGTCATAGTACCAGGTTTATCATTTATTGATTGCTTTTGGGTGGTCACGGCCAGCAAACCTGTTGCCAGCAATGATAGGATCAATGTTTTCATCTATCTATGATTTACTCAAATGCCAATTTGTACTTCTGTGAGGTTATTAGCCGGATTATTAAAATCCATATAGAGATATTGCTCCCGGCAAAAACCAGTCATCTGTTTGCCATTGGCGTATATATCCCCGATCACCCGGTCATAGGTTTCATACAAATGATCCCAGGCTCCATGATGCAAAGCACTCACACAATTAAAGGGAGGTAATTCCTTAAAAAGAAAAATAGATTCTTCCGCTGGTTCTTTATTTACCGGCAAACAGATCTCCAGGGTAAAAATGGTATCCGGCTTGCCATCGGCTCCATTATAGATCCAATGCAACGGGCCTGTTGGGAGTAAATGCTGGCGGGTTGCTTCCGCATAGAGTTGTTCAGCCACATTGCCCACAAATTGCTGGATATCTTTCAGGCTGGTCCGGGTGCTAAAGAAAATAACCGGGATGGTTGGAATTGATTTTTGATTCATCGTTTTTCTGTTTTGTTACACAAAAAAACGTTGGGGTAGTGACAGCCCTGTGTCAGGATGTTTTGGGCGATGAAAATTATTTGTAATGCGCTGCCAGCTCCTGGAGCAGCTTCTTCACTATTTCTTTCAGTGAGGACGGCGATTCAATCCGGGCTGAATTGGTGTACATCAGTAACCAGCGGCAAAAAGGTTCGGGGTAGGAAGTGAGAAAACGCATATGAACCCTACCTTGTTTTTCTTCCTGCGATACAAAGCCCTGGTAATATTTCTGCAATAACATATAGCGGGCGGCTTCTTTATTAAAACTGACAATGATCTCCTGTAGTTCTCTTTCCTCGGTCATTTGCTGAATATATTCTTTCAACGAAGGGTGCGGGGTATCATCAAAACGCTCCTCTTTTATTACGAGTTTCCGGATTCGGTCCAGCCTAAAATCCCGGTAGTCTTTCCGTAACCGGCACCAGCCGATAAAATGCCAGGCCTGTGCATAGTAAAATAAACCGATCGGTTCGGCATCTCTTAGTGTTGTCTCCTCTTTATAGGAAGAGAAATATTCGAGGTGGATCACTTTCTTATCGACAATAGCCTGGTGCATCGTGGAAAGATAAAGTTGTTCCGAAGTATTTACGGGCACAGGGCCTGTGTGAACAGCTATACGCTCATCCAGTTGCTCCACATAATCCTTATCAGTTGACCTTAGCACGGCTTTGATCTTGAACATTGCAGTATCAAAGTGCTTCTTAACAGAAGCATCCGTAAGCTGCTGTACTAATTTCCCTCCCAGTAATAAAGAAGAAGCTTCGTCCTGTGTGAACATGACCGGGGGTAAACGGTAGCCCTCCATAATAGAATAACCAATACCTGCCTCACCAATTATAGGGATACCACTTTCGTCCAACGCTTTTACATCACGATACACCGTACGAAGACTGAGATCGAAACGATCAGCCAGTTCCTGTGCGGTCACTCTTTTTTTGCTTTGCAGGTGTACCAATATGGCGTGGAGACGATCTACCCTGTTCAATGGATTGATTTTAGACCGACTAAGATACAGCTTACACTAAAAATTGCTTATTTCATTTTGAATGAATATAAGTAATGGCTGCTTTTGTGATCAGTAGTTGCGCTATTCCGTAGGTGAGCATAATTATAAGCCCGGCTGCTTCAAACGGCTGGTAAAATTTATTGACAGCTAATACAGAATCTGATAAAATAAATAAGACGGCCCCGGCCATCATCAGCTGGCCTGCTTTGCTGTTTTTAATGAAGAGCATATGCATGGCCAGTAATAACATAAAACTGATAACGATACCATAGACCGGCACCGGTATTTTCATCTCTCCGAGTTTTGGATAGAGAACAGCCATTAATACTGCATAATAAACAACAACGATAGCCAGTAACCACCACCGGCTTTTCACCTGTTCGTTAACCCGGACATGGTGAAAGAAAAGAATATAAAATATATGCGCAATTAAAAATGCTGATAACCCTAAAAGGAAAAAAATGGGTTGCTCCTGCTGGAACATCAACAATACATCACCCAGCCAGGAAAAAGCCAATGCAGCGATGATCCATTTTTTAAGTGCCGAAGAAATTGTATTGACAGAAGAAATAAAGTAAATGATCATGACGATCATTAATAAAGGCTTGGTGACTCTTTCCAGCCAGGGGCTGTTCATGTACATACCGGCAATATTTCCTGTCAGTATCAGCAGGAAAAGGATGACCCAGTTAATTTTTCTCATATAGCAAGTTATGGTTCTACCCAGGCTTCATTCTCTTTCAACAGGCTGATCAGTTCATCTACGGCGACATCACTGTTCACATTTTTCTTCACCACTTCTTTTCCTTTATACAAAGTGATCTTACCGGGGCCGCTCCCCACATAACCAAAATCAGCATCGGCCATTTCACCGGGACCATTTACAATACAACCCATAATGGCGATCTTCACCCCCTTCAGGTGATTGGTGCGGGAACGAATCTTTGCTGTTGTTTCCTGCAGGTCAAATAAAGTGCGGCCGCAACTCGGACAGCTGATATATTCTGTTTTCGATATCCTTGTCCGGGTGGCTTGTAAAATAGAGAAAGCGGTATTATTGGTAAACTGGTAGATATCTTTTACTTCAAGATAAGTCCTGCCTTTGGCTTTTACATTTTCCCCGTCCGACCCGGTCATCCGGGCGGGCATTTGTGCCTTGCTGCTGTATCCCAAACAGATACCATCGCCAAAACCATCTAATAATAAAGCACCCGTTTCAGCAGCAAAATGGATCAGGTGTTCATCCGGAGTTTGCCAGCTGCTGTCTGTTATCAATACAACAGGATTTTTGATACTCCTGTTTTGCAATTCAATAAACATAAGGCGCACCGATTGCATGGCATTTTGATTGGTGCTGCTCAGGCAAATAACTACAGAAGGATCATTAGCCAGTTTATCCAAAAACGTATAATTGTTAATAGCTGTTGCATCACTGAAGCAATCAACCATTACAAAATTGATATACTCACTTTTTTCTTCAGCATCAACAAAACCGCTGTCCTGGAAAATTGGGTAGTATTTTGCTTTATCAGCCCCAGACCATGCAGCCGGGAAAACAATCACTTTGAGAGTGCCTGGTAATGCGAAATCCAGCAACTGGTGACCGGTAAAAATATAATCTGCCGCTGCATCACCAATATTCCATTTATCGGTTACAGCATCGTAAGTATAACCCACACTTTGCAGATGAGCAGGAGTTATCTTTTCTATTTTACTCAGATCAGCTATAACAACCGGAACATGTTTATTCCCGATATTATCAACTGCAAAAGTCTCCCGGCGCTGGTAATTAAACGGATCGTAAGAGACTTTCCCGATAGCAGGTATTAAAGCCCCTTCTGCGGAGGGGTTGGGGAGGCTGTATCTTTTCACCAGGTCTTTACAAACGGGTATCTCCAGTTCTGGGTCTTCCGTTAGTGAAACACGGATCGTATCACCAATACCATCTTCCAGTAATGAACCAATACCTATTGCCGATTTTATTCTTCCATCTTCCCCATCGCCTGCTTCCGTAACCCCTAAATGCAGTGGGTAACATTCTCCAAATTCATCAAACATAGTTTTGATCAGCAACCGGTAGGCCTGTACCATTACCTGCGGGTTACTGCTCTTCATGCTCAGAATGATATTATGATAGCTTTCATACCTGGCAATCCGCAAAAATTCCATCGCACTTTCCACCATACCCATTGGCGTATCACCATAACGGCTCATGATACGGTCGCTCAGTGAGCCATGATTGGTACCGATCCGCATGGCAGTTCCATACTCTTTGCAAATTTTTACCAGGGGAGTGAATCGTTCCGTGATCCGTTCAATCTCTTCTGCATAATCTGCATCAGTATATTCGATCAGTTCAAATTTTTTCTTGTCCACATAATTACCGGGGTTCACTCTTACTTTCTCCACGATCCTCGCAGCAATCTCTGCCGCATTCGGGGTAAAATGAATATCGGCAACCAATGGTGTCGTATATCCTCTTTTATGCAACTCATTTTTTATGTTCAGAAGATTCTCTGCTTCATTTTTGGAAGGGGCGGTAATACGTACCAGTTCAGCCCCGGCTTCAATACAGCGGATGCTCTGCTCCACGGTGGCAATAGTATCCATTGTATCTGTCGTAGTCATTGTCTGCACCCGGATCGGGTTGAAATTACCAAGCAGGAGGTCGCCGATCTTTACTTCTTTAGTAGCAAGACGTTTATAGTGAGTAAGTGATTCGCTGTAAAATTCCATGAGAGATAAAGAAATATGAAAATCAGGTAATGTGCAAATTTAAACAACTAAACGAATGCAATGTTCAGAACATTCGGATGTCAATTGGCACAATACTGAATAGGCGGCATTACCAGTCTTTCGACTGCCCGCCGCCACTTTTGGCCTTTTCTTTCTGGAGACGCTGCTGCACTTCCTTTTCTTTTTGTTCCAGCAGTTTCAGGCGTTGTTCGGCCTCTTTTTGGTTCATCTTTGGCTGCTGTTGCTGCTTTTGTTTTTGCTGCTGCTCCTGCTTTTTCTTCTTGTTATTTTCTTCTTTCTTTTTAGGAGGTTCTTTCTTTTTTAGTTCCTGCAGTGTTTTCTGGAGGTTCTCCCGGGCTTCCTGATCATCCGGGTTTAATTTCAAAGCATTCTTATATGCTTCAACACTCTCTTCCAGTTTTTTTTCTTTGCTTAAGATGGCGCCTTTGTTATACCAGGCCTTACTTCTTATGGCAGCATCTTTTTCCAGCGTTGCCAGTTCAGTATATATTTTCTTAGTATCCCCGGGGTTGCCCAGTTTGTACATAACAGCTGCCAGGTTAAATTTAGCCGTTACATTAACCGGTTGCAGTTTCACCGCTTCCGTATATTTTTTTTCTGCATCTTCAAATTTTCCCTGGCGGTAAAGGTCATTACCTGCCACAATTAGTTCATTTACTTTCTGCGCAGGCAGCTGAAGAAATACCCCCAGGACTAGTATCGTTATTAAATACCTCATGCTTTTATTCGCTTTGTTTCCGGAATAAATTGTTCAACCAGTAATAACAGGAACATCACACCCGCAAACCACATAAAGAATGTTTTATAATTCACCAGTGAGATATCGCTGAATGCTTTCCGTTCGATCTGCCCCAGCTGTGCTTTGATCTCTTTCACGGCATCATCACTGCTTTGCAGGCGGACATACACCCCGTTGGTTGTAGCCGCTACCTGTTCCAGCACTTCTTCATTCAATTTAGATACCACCACATTTCCGGCCTCATCCAGTTTGTTTTGCCCGGTGGCAGGATCGGTGATCGTTGATCCCTCTGGTGAACCTACTCCTACTGTATTGATCAGCACCCCTTGCTCCGCCAGTTTTTCTGCTGTAGCTATAGCTTGCGCATCATGCTCTTCCCCATCGCTGATGAGGACGATCGCTTTGAACCTTCTCTCTTTTATATTAAAGGCATTTACACTCATCGTGAGTGCATCACTTATGAGTGTCCCTTGCTGGGGCACGGCATCAGGCGTTGCGGAGGAAACAAAGAATTGTGCAGCTCCATGATCCGTTGTCAATGGCATTTGAATATAGGCCTTGCCCGCAAACAATACCAGGGCAATGCGGTCGTCCGGCATTTCATTCATCAGTTTATTGACAAACTGTTTGGCTCTTTCCAGCCGGCTGGGTGCCAGGTCAGCGGCCAGCATACTTTTACTTACATCCATTGCCACGACCACATCAATTCCTTTGCGGGTCACACTATCTGCATCTCCGGGTTTTCTCGGGTTCATCACTGTAATAACACCCACAGCGAATCCAAGTGACAACAAAATGAATTTGGAAGTAAAAAGGACCGATGAAAATGATTGGGTAAGGACAGTCACCAGTTTTGCATCACCCATCTTCCTTCTTACTTTCTTTTTCCATTGCAGCAGCAACAGGAAAAGCAGCAGGAAAACAAGAACAGCTGCCAGCAGCCAGATGTAGTAATTATATTGAAACTGGAAAGTCAATTTGAAAAAGTACCAATTAGTAAATATGAAAATTTTTAGCTGCCCTAAATTTATCAAGAATTACGCCACTTTGGGAATAGGACCAAAAGGCACAGTGTCATTCCCAAATTAGCACATTCGAAAATTTTCACATTACATTTTCCCCTCGAAAAAGCCCAGCTGCTTCAGGATATCCTTCAGTATTTTCATCCGTACTGTTACCATATCAAAGTTTTTATCCTTTGACTCCAGGTTGAGCACAAAAAAGTAAGGATGGTTATTTTCCTCGATCCAGCCCACGACCCAGCCCAGATGCTTGCCGGTTTGTTCATTCCAGAAGCCCCAGCCGGTTTTATATCCCAGGCGATAGTTGGTATTATTCTCAAACAACATAGCTCTTTTTACTGTTTCCTGGTTGGTCTTAAAGAAACCGGGCAGTTCATCGAAGTATAATTTTTTCACCAGGCCCAGTTGCTGGTCCGGTGTTACTTTAATGGAATTATCTAACCAAAACGTATCAATAGCGGAACTGATCACCACTTTATCAGTATCCGATTTTTTCCCGTAGCCCAGTGCATTCAGGTAGGTTTGCATGGTATCCTTGCCAATACGCCGGGCCACTTCCTGGTAATAAGGAACAGCAGATGCCCGGAACGCATCATACATCGTCAGGTCTTTATTCCAACTGTCGAAGGAACGGGTCACTCCATCCCATTTAATGACCATACTATCGCTGCTGATCTTTCCTGTTTGCAGACCGATGAGTGAATTCACAATTTTAAAAGTGGAGGCCGGTAAAAAACCGCTGTCGCGGTAGCGGGCCAGGTTATAGACGGTAAACTTACCGGTGCCATTATCCATCAGCGCAAAACAGCCCTCTGTTTTATAATCGTCGAAATATTTTTTCAGGCTATCGTCCTGGTTCACATTATTAGGCGTACAAGCCTGCAATAAAACGGTCAGCACCGCAACAAAAAAAATAACTCTCATCGCTGTTTTCAATTTGCGGCAAAGTTAGCCATCATTTGCTTCGCACTAAAATAGCTTTCTGGTAAGTTTTTACCTGGTAACTGTTTACCGAAGGGCTTTCTTCTGTGCCTTTGCCAGTGACGGCAACCGGTTTGGCGGAGATATTATAAAATTCAATATGGAGTTTGCCTTCCTCCAGCCAGTAATTATTAACGATAGTAGAGTTTTGTACGGTAAAGGCTCCACAAAATTTACCGGCGATCATATATTGGTCTAATACGATACCATTGTTTTCATCAATCACCCAATGCCCTTTGGCCGTATCAACAGCGACCAGTGTGTAGGGACGGTTATCTTCTGTAGCTGAACCATAAATGATCTGCCAGCTGAATTTATGGCTGCTGTCAGTGGGCTGTATCCTTAATTCCATATTCACCTTTTTAGGAACCGGGTTGGCACCCTGGTACCAGCTGAGTTCACCTTTCCAGTTGCCTAGCCAGCCTTGAGGAAAATTATCTGATTGAGAAAAAACAGCTGGTGAAAAAAAGCTAAGAAGAAATAAGACGGAAAAAGATTTCATGGATGATCTTTTACTAAAAATAAAAAATCCCTTTTCATTTGCATGAACGGGATTGACTCAATTATCTCCGAAAAGGTGATTACATATAAAAACCGCCCTTTTGTTTGTAGTGTTTAACACCCTGGCAATCTCTTTTGGTGGCTGCGCAGGAGGTCATTAATAGTACTACTACCGCTACTACAGAAAAATAAAGCAGGAACTTCTTCATGCAAAAAGTTTAAAAATTGGGTCAACAAATTAATTAAGGAAATTCAGAGGTAGGGATTCGGTAGAATTATGCCATAGAGTAAGTAGGAAACGAAAATAATGCCGGGATATTGTAATTCATAGTTTCC
>CADEDV010000032.1 GCA_902826165.1 uncultured Bacteroidota bacterium | reverse complement strand
CTGAAGCGTTGTTCCTGGCCGCTTTGCTGGCCGATCGTAGTAAAGACCAGAAAGAAGCGATAGAGCTTTTAAAAGAATTGAAAGATAAATATCCACAGACCCAGCAAGGCGTTGATGCTGATAAATACCTTGCCCAGATGGGAGTCTATAATGTAAACTAATTATGGCTGACGTAAGCAACAGTACACTCTTACACATCGATACAGGCATTCTGAACATACAGGATGCCTGTATCGTTTTGGTGAAAACCGAATGGAATGCTGCCATCGTTGACGAACTGGAAAGAGGCTGCCTCAGCGAATTGCAAAAGCACTCCGTTAAAAAGATCATTACGATCACTGTGCCCGGTGCTGTAGAAATTCCTTTTGCTGTTAAAAGCTATTGGGATAACACCGGGAAAAAGAACAGGGCCGATGCATTTATTGCCCTGGGTTGTGTGGTGAGAGGAGATACGCCTCATTTTGAGTATGTGTGCAAAGCAGTAACGGATGGTGTTTTGCAGTTAAACCTTAGTTTGCCAGTCCCTGTTATTTTTGGAGTACTTACGGTAAATAATGAGGAGCAGGCCAGGGAAAGAATTGGCGGCCAGCACGGGCATAAAGGTGAGGAAGCTGCTATCACTGCATTGAAAATGGTATCACTGAAACAAAACTTTGGCAAATAGTACCGGCATGAACGTACAGCTTTTTATACCTTGTTTTATTGACCAGCTTTACCCGGAGACTGCTTTCAATATGATCAAAGTGCTGGAGAAAGCAGGGTGTACGGTCAGCTATAATACTTCACAAACCTGTTGCGGCCAGCCGGCTTTCAATGCCGGTTTCTGGGAAGAATCAAAAGCGGTTTGCAGTAAATTCCTCAAAGATTTCGAAGGTACTGACCTGATCGTAGCACCCAGTGCCAGTTGCGCCGGGTTTGTAAAAAATTACTACAGCAAGTTATTTGATAACTCTTCCATGCACCATGCGGTGACAGAGATGAGTAAGCGGATGCATGAATTCTCCGACTTTATGGTGAATGTGTTGCACATTGAAAATGTAGGTGCATCACTGAATGGCAAAGCCACTTACCATGACAGCTGCGCCGGGCTGAGGGAATGTAAGATCAAAACAGAACCCCGGAAATTGCTGGCCAATATAAAAGGGCTGGAGCTTACTGAAATGAATGATGTGGAAACCTGCTGCGGTTTTGGCGGCACTTTCGCTGTAAAATTTGAACATATCTCCATTGGTATGGGCGAACAAAAAGTGGAAAATGCTTTAGCCACCGGTGCCGAATATCTTATCTCCACCGATCATTCCTGCCTCATGCACCTGCAGGGTTATATCAACCAGAAAGGTTATAATTTAAAAACAATGCATATCGCCGATGTGATGGCATCCGGCTGGTAATACTGCAAAAAATAAAACCGGTATGCAGTGCACACCGGTTTCTATTGAAAAGCATAGGGGGTCTTCTTATTTGGGGAGCACCACATGATCGATTACATGGATCACACCATTGCTCTGGTACACATTCTTAATCGTAATAGTAGCCATCCCACCATTCTCATCTTTCAGCATGTATTTGCCGCCTTTCTTCATGATCCACAGTTTTCCCCCGGCAACTGTTGCCAGTTCAGCAGCACCATCACCGGCTTTGATCTTTTCATCCAGTTCTTTAGTACCAAGCCGGCCTGCCACTACATGGTAAGTTAAGATGCCGGTCAGTTTCATTTTATTCTCCGGTTTTACTAATGTTTCAACCGTACCTGCTGGTAACATATTGAACGCCTCATTGGTAGGAGCGAATACAGTGAATGGTCCTGCACCCTGCAAAGTTTCCACCAGGCCTGCAGCTTTAACAGCAGCCACCAGTGTGGTATGGTCTTTAGAGTTCACGGCGTTTTCCACAATGTTTTTAGAAGGATACATCGGTGCACCACCTACTTCTACTGTTTTCTCTTTTGACATATCGCCCTGGGCAAAAGAACTGTTCAATAATAAAGAAGCAACGAGCATCAATGTGATTGATCTGATCTGTTTCATAATTAAAAAGGTTTGGGGTTTTGTTTAATTTTTCAGCCAGCTGCAATAGCCGCACATAACAGATACGGTAGCCAATCCCTGGCTGGATTGCAGAAAAGAAAATTTATTTATTCAACTTCTACTAAATTTGAACTTGTAAATAATTATTTCAACATGGCATACTGGCTTATCAAATCTGAACCGTTTAAGTATTCCTGGGATCAGTTCGAAAAGGATAAACAAACTTTCTGGGACGGTGTCCGTAATTATGCGGCCCGTAACCACCTCAAAACAATGAAAAAAGGCGACCAGGTGTTTTTTTACCACAGTAATGAAGGCACAGAAATAGTAGGTATTGCCAAAGTAGCCAAAGAAGCCTACCAGGATCCCACCACTACCGAAGAAGCCTGGGTGGCGGTGGATTTTAAACCGCATCAGAAATTAAAAAAACCGGTGAGCCTGGCACAGATCAAAGCCGATAAGCGGTTAGCGAATATGGCACTGGTAAGACTGGGTCGTTTATCGGTTCAGCCGGTGACTGATGAAGAATGGGCTATCGTGATGGAGATGGCAAGAGAGAAGTAGTGCATTCATTTTTTCCCGTTTAACAAATCACATGGGTTACTTTTCAGGGTGTTGAAGAATCAATACAAGATTCTCCATTAATTAAAAAAGTATTGCCATGAAAAAAACATTCATCGGGCTGCTGATTATAGCAGCCACCGGTGCAGGGATTTTCCTGTACCTGCAAAAAAAGAGTAACCCCATTGCCACTACTGAGATCCGGAAAGAATTACTCATTGGTAAATGGCAGGTTGAATCATTTCAACCTGTAAAAGATTCTTTACAAGCAAAGTTCCGTTGTGCTATTTCTCCTGACGGACTGTTTTTATGCAGTGCCGGTGATTCGGTAAAAACAGATTCACTTCACTATGAATGGAAAAACAAAAACGAATTAGTAGTAAAAGGCAATGACAGTACCGCCATTTCGTATGTTATTACCCGGTTAACAGCCGACAGCCTGCAATGGCAAACACAGGACAGTGTACAAACACTGCTGACCAAACTGAAGTAATAAAATGTCCCGGCCATACCGGGACATTTTTATGTAATCCTTTTTATTTAGCATCAAAAGAAAAAATCAAAAGTCATGCAAAAAATAATTGTAGTTGCACTTGCCGGTGCGATGCTGCTTGCTGTTGCCTGTAACAGCCGGAATAGTGTTGACAAAGATGTACAGTATAACAAAGGGAGTATTTCTGATCTTAAACAAATGGAACCCGGAAGTTTTGGATTTGTGACAGACTCTGCTGCTTCGCAGGAATTTAACGGGAATGAAGAAAAGGAAGAAGACCAGGATCAACAACAAAAGAGACAACCGGTTCTGCCAAAGCCTGCTGAACCGGTAGCCAAACCTGACTGGGATAAAAAGATCATCAAGACTGCCGCAATCAATCTCGAAGTAAAAGAATATAATAAATATAATACCTCACTCCGGGAAAAAGTAAAGGGCTTCGGCGGCTATATTGCCCAGGAAGAACAAAGCCAGTCGGATTATAAAATTGAGAACAGTGTTACTGTCAAAGTCCCGGTTGACCAGTTTGACAATGCTGTTACCTTATTGACCAGTAATGTAGAAAAGGTGAACGAGAAAAAAATAAGCTCCCAGGATGTAACGGCAGAATTTGTGGATACAAAATCAAGGCTTGAAGCAAAACGGCAGGTGAGGGAACGCTATATCGGCCTGTTGAAACAGGCAAAGAATATGGAGGAGATACTGAATGTGCAATCAGAGATCAACAGTATCCAGGAAGATATGGAAGCGGCTGCCGGCAGGATCCAATACCTTGGGCATTCAGCATCTTACAGTACGATTAATCTTACCTATTTTGAAGTGCTTAATTCATCCGCAAAAACAGATGACAATCCTTCGGTTGGTACAAAGTTTATCAATGCCTTTAAAACCGGTGGGAGTGGCATCATGGATTTGCTGGTCGGGTTGGTGACCATCTGGCCTTTATTCCTGCTTGCCTTTATTGGTTTGGTAATTTACAGGAGAACAAGAACAGCTAAAGTCAAAGTATAATAAAACAACAGTGATGAAAAAGAATGTCATGCCGGGAAAGCATGACATTCTTAATTTTGGGTATGCCAAAAAAGAAACTCGTTGTATTGACCGGTGCGGGTATCAGTGCCGAAAGTGGTTTAAAAACTTTCCGGGACAGTGACGGGCTTTGGGAAGGTTACAATATTGAAGATGTGGCCACACCCCGTGCCTGGCGAAAAGACCCGCAACGGGTATTGGACTTTTATAATTTCCGGAGGAAAACTGTACTGGATGCGCAACCCAATGCAGCTCACTACGGCCTGGCGGCATTGCAAAATGATTTTGATGTAACGATCATCACCCAGAATATTGATGACCTGCATGAGAGGGCTGGTTCCACAAACATTCTTCACCTGCATGGGGAAATTTTAAAAATGCGGAGTGAAAGAGATGAATATCTTATTTATGACATAAAAGATGATATTAAAATTGGTGACAAGGCAGAAGACGGTTTTCAGCTTCGTCCGTATATTGTATGGTTTGAAGAACCAGTACCGAAAATAGAAGAAGCCATACCGATCGTTAACGCAGCCGATATATTTGCCGTGGTTGGCACATCGCTGGTGGTTTACCCGGCTGCAGGATTGATAAACTATACAAGAGGAGGTATTCCCATCTTTATAATTGATAAAAAGATACCTGCAATTTCATCGGTGGAGAATTTAACAATTATTGAAAAGCCGGCAACAGAAGGAATAAAAGACCTGCTTCAAGTGCTTACAGGCTAATCGTTTCCTCCTTAAATTGAACACCGAGTTGCTCCAGCTCCTTCAGCACCGGTTCATAGATTTCTTTTTTGGTAGGTATATGCAGGCCATTCATTTTGATCTTTCCCTGCAGGATCAGTTTGGCTGCAATACCCAGGGGCAAGCCAACCGTTTTTGCCATCGCAGTTCGGAGGTTATTTTCTCCTTTCACCACCAGTGAACTGCTGATAGCTGATTCTTTGTTACCGATCTTGTAAACAAACTCATGCAGCATCACAATCATATCCTTATCATAAGGCCGCAGGGATAATTTCTTCTCCACAGCAAACTGGAGAATATCAGCTGCACTGCACAACCCTTTATTCACCATCGTATCCTGGTCATCGAGGCCAAGAAAAAAAAGTTGCTTCAGGGTAAGGTTGGCCTGGTGCATCTGCTCGGCGAGGTAGGCGGCGGCCCGGTTCTTCACTTCACCGATCTCAATTTCTTCAATATTGCCACTGTCATCAGCCGTCATAAATGTTTGCGGGATATTATCACCCTCTTTGGTAACTTCATTCTCGGCTTCCATCAGTTTCATCAGGTTCTCCATCAATCCCTTTGTTTCAGCAAAACGTTCCGAAAGTTTCTCATTCAGCCATTCACCAAAACCATGTTTATCCATATGTTCTTTAAAAACCTGGTACAAGGTTTTTCCATCTGTATTATATTGCGGTGTTTCATCCGTCAGTTTCAGGTCAATGATATTTTTCCAGCCATACATAAAATCAGGGTGCCGTAATGTGGTACGGATAAAAGTTGTGGTATCCTGCAGCCCATACAAAGGAGTATAACTGAGTGAATCACGATTAGGATACCAGCTTAATAGCCCGAGGTCAGGTATCTCCACGATATGTTCGCCGGTAAACAGTTCTTCGTATTGCAATTTCTTTTCGCTGCCATTCTCTTTATAATGGGCGCCTGCTTTTCCTGCCATAATGATATTACGGGGATTCCAGCTGATCTTATAATGCCAGGGATTATCATCACTTTCTGGTGCAACGAGTCCGCCGCAATGGGATTTAAAGGAACTGATGGTACCGCCTTTGGCCTGAATGCTATCAATGATCTGCATAGCACTCATATGATCAATACCCGGGTCAAGTCCCATTTCGTAAAGGAAAAGAAGTTTATTCTTGCTGATATCGGACTCCAGTTTACGGATATCATCATCTACATAAGAAGCCGTCAGCAGGTTCTTCTGGAATTTCACACAGTCTTTCGCTACTTCAATATGAAGAAAGGGAGGCAACAGCGAAATGACGATATCAGCCTGCTTGATATATTTACCTCTTTCGGCTGCATTCGCAATATCAAAAGAGACAGCTGTCGCTTTTTGTGAAGTACCGATCTTCGATTGTGCCAGTTTCAGGTCAGCATCCACCACAATTATTTTCCAGTTCTCGGTAATCGCCGTATCCAGTAAGTAATCGATCAGTACTGTTGCTGATTTACCTGCTCCAAAAAGTAAAACTGTTTTCATTCCAATTCATTTATAGATCCGGTTGTAAAGATTATTATTTATTTTTGCAAAAACCATTTTATGAAAAAGATAATTCTGATCGTTGCCGTACTTATTGCTATTAACAGTACAGCGCAATCATTTCAATTCGGGGCAAAGGCAGGAGCCAATATCAGTAATTTCACTGGTGGTAATTTCGATGCTGTAAAAAAGAAGGCTTTAGTGGGTTTTCATGGCGGTTTGTATCTCCGGTTTTCCTTTATGAATTTTTCTATTCAGCCTGAAGCAATGATCTCTTCGCAGGGAGCAGTCATAGACAGCGTATCCGGCAGCTATGACTGGAAAGTTACTTATGTAAATATTCCTGTGATGGCACAGTATCGTTTCAGCAGTGGTATCTACCTGGAAGCAGGTCCGCAGGTTGGTTTTAAAGTCAGTGAAAGTATAGAGAATGAAACGATCGACAATTTCGCCAAAGGCCTTGATCTTTCTGCGGCTGCGGGAATTGGCTTCAGGAGTAAAAGAGGTTTTGGTATTGGCGGCAGGTACACAGCAGGTATTAGTAAAGTAGGAGATTTCAATTCCGGTAATATCAATCCCGATTTTAAGAACGGGGTTATCCAATTCAGCATTTATATTCCGCTGACACCCGGTAAGTAATGAAAAATGAAACTATAGAAAGCCCCTGCATGTTATTGCAGGGGCTTTTTTATTACAGGTCGGCCATATCTTTTGCTGATTGCACCGAGAGTATATGTGTGATCTTATACGTTACTTTGATCC
Source organism: uncultured Bacteroidota bacterium (assembly GCA_902826165.1). GTDB lineage: Bacteria > Bacteroidota > Bacteroidia > Chitinophagales > Chitinophagaceae > CADEDV01. The sequence continues at coordinate 35,378 of CADEDV010000032.1, read as the reverse complement.
CCCGGTTCGTATCCGGAACACGGATCGTTTGTGTACCACCGGGAGCCACCGAGCGGAACTGGATAGACTCTGTTTTCAACGGCAGTTCACTGGGTTTTAAATATTGCAGTTCTACCACCACGTTATCCAATACATATTTTGAATCATTGCTTACCGTTAGCTGAAGATTACGGATACCGCCGAAAGCTACTTTCTGGTAATCGTTACTCGAAACGGTCACCTGCTTTGAAAGGCTATTATTTTTAAGCACTGCTTTTGGCACCGGTTCACTGATAGTTTCCTTCTCTGTCGGCTCCGTTGTTTCGCTACGAACTTTTTTATTTCGTTCCCCGGTTCTTGCATTGATCTCCACCCCGGGTGAAGGTTCATCAGCAGGCACGAATTTCTTTTCGGGTTGTACTACTTCTTTTTTGGGTGAAGTTGTAATGGTTTTTTCAGGTAAACTGACAGGAGCTGTCAGCCGTGATTGTTTTTGTTCCTTCAATTCCTGTTTTTCCATCTCATCCCGTATCACAGGCTGTGGCTCTTCATAGGCTGGTTCTGCAGGTATTTCTTCATCCTTTTGCTCCTGAGCGGGTTGTTCTTGTAAAACAGGTTCGGTTGTGTCTGTAGGCAGAATAGCTACTTGTTGAGGAATGATAGTTTCGGCAGCCGCCACTGGTTTATTGCCATTCGATTTCATGGCAAACCCGATCAATATTCCAACTCCTACAATAGCCAGCGCTACGGCAACATTTTTCATTGCGGCGTTCAGGTAGGTCTTTTTAGCTATCTTTTGTTTTCTGTCCTGCAGGGTCTTTACATACATTTCCTTGATCTCATCCAGTGGCTGTGAGTATTTAATCTCTGCGGTAACCGGCGTTTCGGTAATACTGATCGTTGGAACAGCTGTATCCGCAATTACTGTTTCTTTCACCGGTGCCTGGTACTTCTCATACCCGGTCACCACTTGTTCTTTAATCACCGTCCGTTGTTGTTGCTGGCCCGGCAGGGTCACAAAAACAGATTTTTTAGGGATATAGGCCGGTTGCTGAACCACGGCTTCTTTTTGCAGAACAGGAACAGGCCCCTGTTTTTTCTCTTCCAAAGGCTTTTTGAAAAACCGGTCATAAGGTTGTTCCTCCACGGCAGGGGAGTATTCTTTGAGTTCTGCGATCTCGCCGGGGTAGCGCCAGGCGGCACTTTTCCCGTTCACCCAAACGAGGTCGTAAGGTTTCAGGCCATGCTGAATTAATTCGTCCAGCGAAAAGGGGCCTTTTTCCTTGTTATTCCGGAGTAAAAGGTAACTGGTCATGATCCGTTTCTTTTGGTAACGCCACAACAACGAAAAAACAGTGCCGCGAAGTGTAAAAAACTTGTTATAAACCAGCCAATTCGGAAAGTCGTTTTTAATTCACAGTAGTGGATAAAAGAGGTCAAAAAACAGGTTTTTTTATCAGGTTTTCAATGCGTAAAAGGGTAGATTTGCGAGCCTTCAAAAAGCCCCGTTTTAGGGATCCATTTTACGCAAAACGAATATAAGAAGCAGATCACATGGAAGAGAATTTAGAACCATTGGAAACACAGGATAACAACCGCATTATTCCCGTTAATATCGAAGAGCAGATGAAGACCGCTTACATTGATTATTCAATGTCGGTGATCGTGGGCAGGGCCCTTCCTGATGTGCGGGACGGGTTAAAACCCGTTCATCGCCGGGTACTGTTTGCGATGAATGAACTCGGTATCCATTACAACAAGCCGTATAAAAAATCGGCCCGTATTGTCGGGGAAGTATTGGGTAAATACCACCCGCATGGTGATACATCCGTATATGATGCGATGGTGCGTATGGCACAGGAGTGGAGTATGCGCTACACCCTCATTGATGGCCAGGGTAACTTTGGTAACCAGGATGGTGATGGCCCGGCAGCCATGCGTTATACAGAAGCAAGATTAGAACGGCTGGCCGAACATATGCTGGATGATATCGAAAAAGATACCGTTGATTTCCAGCTGAACTTTGACGACTCTGAAAAAGAACCTACGGTTTTGCCGGCAAGGGTTCCTCAATTATTGATCAACGGCTCCAGTGGTATTGCCGTGGGTATGGCCACGAATATGATGCCACATAACCTGACGGAAGTGATCGATGGTTGTGTTGCTTATATCGACAACCGGGAGATCAGTATTGATGAACTGATGCAATATGTAAAAGCCCCCGACTTCCCGACAGGTGGTATCATCTACGGAATGGAGGGAGTGAAGGCCGCAATGCATTTTGGACGTGGCAGGGTGGTAGTAAGAGGAAAATTAACAGTAGAGACCAAACCCAGTGGCCGTGAACAGATCATCATCACTGAAGTGCCGTACCAGGTGAACCGGGATGCGCTGATCAACCGTATTGGTGAATTAGTGAATGAGAAGATCATTGAAGGTATTGCTCACGTTAATAACGAATCGACTAATAAAGAAGGTACACGGTTAGTGATCGATCTGAAAAGAGATGCTATCGCTAATGTGATCATCAACCAGATATATAAACTTACCGATCTGCAGACCTCTTACGGTATCAACAATGTGGCGATCGTAAAAGGAAGACCCAGAACCCTGAACCTGAAAGACCTGATCAGTGAGTTCGTTGAATTCCGCCACGAAGTGGTGGTAAGGCGTACAAAATATGACCTGCGGGAAGCTGAAAAGAGAGCCCATATCTTACAGGGTTATCTCATCGCACTTGATCACCTGGATGAAGTGATTGCGTTGATCCGGAGTTCAGCCACACCTGATATTGCCAAAGACAATTTGATCAATGCCGGCTGGGGATTGGATGAGATACAGGCCAAAGCAATACTGGAATTGCGTTTACAACGCCTGACCGGTATGGAAAGAGAGAAAATCAAAGAAGAATATGATGAACTAATGAAACTGATTGCACACCTCAATAATTTACTATCCAATGAAGGAATGAGGTTTGACCTGATCAAAACAGAATTACTGGAGATCAAAGATAAATTCGGTGATACAAGGAAAACCGAGATCACTTACCTCGATGATGAAGTAAAGATCAAAGACCTGATCAAGGAAGAAGATGTGGTTATCACTATTTCACACCTGGGATATATCAAACGTACACCGGCTGATGAATACCGGGCACAACGCCGCGGTGGAAGAGGAGTGATCGGAGGTAAAACAAGGGATGAAGATTATATCGAACACCTTTTTGTAGCTTCCACACACCATACCATGTTATTCTTTACCGAAAAAGGAAGGTGTTACTGGCTGAACGTATGGGAAATTCCGGAAGGCGAAAAGACAGGCAAGGGCCGTGCTATACAGAACCTGATGCCGCTGCCAACAGATGATAAAGTACGAGCCATCATTGATGTAAAAGATCTGAAAGATGAAGAATTTGTAAAAGCGCATAATATCGTTCTCTGTACCAAAAAAGGGATCATCAAGAAAACAGAACTGGAAGATTTCAGCCGCCCAAGACAAACAGGAGTGATCGCTATCACCATTGTGGAAGGCGATGAATTACTGGAAGCCAAGATGACCGATGGTAAATCGGAGATCATGATGGCGGTGAAAAGCGGAAGAGCTATCCGTTTCTCCGAAGAAAAAGTGAGGGCTACCGGCCGCGGTGCCATTGGTGTGGCAGGTATTGAAGTGGAAGATGCGGCTGATGAAGTAGTGGGCATGATCTGTGTAAATCCTGAAACAGATGCATCCAAAACCGTGCTGGTGGTAAGTGAGAAAGGATTTGGAAAACGTACACCGGTGGACGAATACCGTTTCACCAACCGTGGTGGTAAAGGAGTGAAGACGATCAATGTGACCGATAAAACGGGTTCCCTGGTAGGAATTTTGGATGTAACACCACAGGAAGATCTGATGATCACCTGTAAGAGTGGTGTAACGATCCGGATGCCGGTAGCGGGTATCAGTGAGCAGGGCAGGGCCACGCAGGGTGTTAAACTGATCCGCCTGGATGAAGGAGACGAGATCGCGGCGATCACCAAACTGGATGAGGGGGAAGAAGAATTAGCAGAATTGCCGGAAACACCAGTTCCTCCAACAGAACCGGGTGATGACGCAACGGGTACCACTGAAAATCCATCCTAAGACGGATTAACTATAACTACGTTTATTTTTAAATATGCTAATATGAAAAAAATCTCTTTGTTCGTTGTGCTTTTATCACTGGCTTTTGCCGGCAATGCACAAAACTATGAACCTATCAAGAACCTTCTTATGCTTCAGCAATATAAAAAGGCCAAAGAAGACCTGGATAAGGGAATGACAAATGCAAAATTTGCCGCCAAACCCGAAGCTTATATTCTAAAAACACTGGTATATGCCAGCCTTGCCGGTGATGAAACTGTAAAAAACACACCCGAAGCAGAGACGCTGGTAAAAGAAGCTGAAACTGCTTTTGCAAAATATAAAGAAATGCAGCCTGAGCTAACGCTGGCAAAAGATCCTGTTTACCAGAGTGCCCCGATCAACCTGTACAGTTCTTTATTCTCGATAGGATACAAAGATTATAATGCCAAAAACTGGCAGCATGGGTTTGAAACATTTGAAAAAGTAGTGGCTTTGTCGGATATGCTGATCAAAGAAAAGCTGATCAATGTTGCAGTGGATACCAACAGCTTGTTGCTGGCCGGTATTATGGCTGAGAGCAGTAACAATAAAGATGCAGCTGCCAAATATTATTCAAGACTGGCTGATATTAAAGTAGCTGACCGGGAATACGAGAATTTTTATCGTTTCCTGGTGAATTATTATTTTACTAAAAAGGATTTAGCTTCTTTTGAAAAATATAAAGCACTTGGTAAAGAAGTATACCCCAAAAGTGAATTCTTTAATTATGATAAAGTAGATTTTGCAGTCGGTCTTGAAACCGAACTGGACAAAAAGATCCAGGCGGTAGAAGAAATAATAGCTACTGATCCTACTAATTACAAAGCCGCTTTATTATTGGGTGGTGTTATTTATGATACACTGAACTCCACCGAAGAGGGTGCTGTACAGCCTGCCAATGCAGCCGAACTTGAAGCGAAGATGGTAGCCACGTTGAATAAAGCAGCTACACTCAGCCCTAATGAAGAGGACCCGCATGTGTACCTCGGCGGCCACTACCTGAACAAAGCCAAAATGGTCAATAAGCAACGTTCTGCTCATGCAGCCGATATGCAGACACGCACCAAACCCGGCAAGCCTGCTGCAAAAGAAGATATCCAGAAAAGAGAAGACCTTGATAAATTATATGCAGCTACCATGGATCTTGCCATCGCTCCGTATGAAAAAGCAGCTGCGATACTGGGTGCCAAATTAGCCACCCTGAACCTTCGTCACAAACAGCAATACAAATTCATTGTAAGTGACCTGGGTGAAATGTATGGTTTCAAAAAGATCATGGCCAAGGGCAAACCGGCGGAAGCCGCCAAATATGCGGCCGAAGAGAAAAAATGGAATGACCTTTACGATTCGATCCATTAAAAAATAACTCAGACACCGCTTTAATAGCGGTGTCTGTTTATATAAAAGTTTTTCTGTCCCGGTATAGATCCTTTATCAATCCTTTGTATGAGCAAACATATTTTCCTATTTCTTTTTAGTTTTTTTATCAGTGTGATGGTCATGGGGCAGACCCTGGATGATATCCGTTCACTGGCCGGTAAGAACCAATGGGAAAAAGCAAAGGAGGGAATTGACAGTTATCTCGGTAATGAGAATAACGCTAAACGTTCTGAAGGATGGTACCTCAAAGCCCTGGTCTATTATAATATCCTTAAACAGGGCAACAGTGGTTTATCCGCCGGTTATGCTGATGCTTTTATAGCGTATAAAAAATTCCTGGAACTGAAAGAGAAAGATGCTGCTGCTACAGAGCATGAAATATTATTCGGGCTCACCTTTAATAATATTGACAAGGCCAACAATGATTTCCAGTCGAAGCGGTTTGAAGAAGCACTGAAAAGTTTCCGGGAAGTGGAAGAGATGGAGAACTTCATTGTAAAAAAAGGCTTCAGCTACCAGTCTTATTCCTTCCCGGTTTATGATACACAACTCTATGTGAATATTGCCGCTGCTGCTATCAATGCAGGCAAAGAAGATATTGCCATCAGTTATTACCAGAAGATAGCCGATAATAAGATCACCGGGAAAGGTTTTGAAGGTATCTACCGGTTTCTCGCTGACCGCTTTCAGAAAAAAGGAGATAAGGCCAATCGTGACAAATACAGCAGCCTTGGCCGGGAACTGTACCCGGAAGATGAATTCTGGTGCCAGTTACCCTTGAAAGATGCAGGCACCGATAAGAAAAAACTATTTGCCAAGTACGAGGAGCTGATCAAAAGCTATTGTAATAATTATACCACGAATTATAATTATGCCGCCGAGCTGTATAATTATTGTTTCAAACAAACAGCCCGCCCGGCAGATTTTGCCACACAGCATCCGAAGATCCCCGAGATACTGAAGAGTGCATTGCTGGCTAAAGCAACAGTGGAAGCCAACCTGCTGATGAGCCGTTACCAGCTCAACCTGATCAATGACCTGATCGACAGCTACAACAAATCAACCGACGCCAAAAAGAAAGATGCTTATGCTGCAGATATCAACCAGCGCTATGAACAGGTGTACCTGTATGCCGGTAATGCCTACAATAGTATAGATGCTACTAAACTGGCTGCCCAGCCAAAGGATAAAGACAATTATATCAGCGCCTGCAAAATGCTGCTGGATTACTGGGACCGGAAAAAAGATAAGGAGAGGGCGAAGGAGTTCCAGGAGAAGATCAATGCATTTAACTAGACTTTGCCTTGAAAACAACAAATCTCTGGAGGCCGGGTTAGCCTTGGCTTTTCTTTTTCCCAGTGTGACTTAACATAATGGTCAGTTATATTTAAACCAACATTTGCATTTATAGTTTTTGCCTATACGATTTTTCCGCACTTACGATTCAATTTTATTGAACAGGAAAAATCGTATAGGCAAAAACTGTCTTCCTTCTCTCTGTTGGTTTTGAATATAACTCTATATTATGTTCAGTCGTGTGCCTATGTGTTTTGCGTTCGTAAGTTTTTTTTCACGAATGCAAAAGAGGAGGGGCTGTGAGGGAGAAAGAAAAACCGGGATACGAGGCAACGCCGAGTTCATACGAGCCAAAGGCGAGTGAAAATGTTTGTATAATAAAAGAAAACCACTGCTGGTAACAGTGGTAAATAGATCGAAAACTTAATGTCATAACAAAAATACATTTTTTTATGACACAACAAGAAATTTCCCAACTAAAAGTAAAGTGCCTTGAAATTGCAATTGCAGCAGGCTCAACAAACATTGAAGAAACTGCAAAGAGATTGTTTGAGTGGATTGCTACTTCTTCTTAGTCAAACAAGGAATAGGAAACTTGTAATACGTGAATGTTGCTGTCAATCTATTTAGATATATACACTCAGCTTGCTTTGGAGTGCTATCTATAATATTTGCAACAACCATAATTGGGTCGTTTGTTCCATTAACATAAACAACGTCACCGATTTTTAATTCATCTGCCATGATTTAATGTTTTGGTTTCAGCCATTAAGATACGCAAGTGTCCTGAATAGGAGAAGTTCTGGTTCTCACGCCATATCCCGGTTTTCTTTCTCCCGGTGCGACTTAACATAATGTAAATTATAAGAAAAATATTTCATAAATGTGCATTTTCGGCTTCATTTTATCTCGCTGTTTTTCTGTTTGTATTTTTGTACTTTTGAAAAAACAGCGAGATAAAACGAAGCCTCGATGCACGGGAAGTATGGCCTATTTTCTCTTATAATATACGTTATGTGTAAATCAGTTGCACGCACACACGCCAACACTACAAAGAAAAAATATTGGCCCACCCTGCCTGCGTGAGAACCTCGACCGGCGTACTGCTTTTTACAAGTGCGTATCTTAAAGTTTGAATGTTTTCAATTTAATAAATTATTATATGATGAGCAAGGTAACAGACTATACATTAGTAGTTGGAGAAAATGAAGAATCGGTAATTAATGAAGTTAAAAACCATATGAAAGAAGGATGGCAACCCATAGGTGGTATTGCCGTAGTTTTTATTGAAAAAATCTTTAAAGACGTCCCAGATGGCGATGATCCTCTTTGGGAAACTAATTGCGAGTACACACAGGCAATGGTTAAGATGGTTTAAACTTATTATAGTTTACAACTAACGGACCTTTTCTCATAGTATGACGTATTATCTGGCCTCGGGTAAGCCATCCGGCAGACGTTTCGTATTTCCTACCTAAAATAGAGCGGAGATCCTTCTGAGACTCTGTTAACGTATCCCCAGAATCGTTATTGCTTTCTTGCGTAGTCGGCTGCGCCGCTTCAATACATCCTTCAATATTTTTTCTTTCGCTGCCCACTTTCCCGCTTCGTTTCCGTGAGAAAAAAGTACGGAAACGAAAAACTGAATTAACATAACGTAGTAATACATTATAAGAAAAATACTTCATAAATGTGCATTTTCGGCTTCATTTTATCTCGCTGTTTTTCTGTTTGTATTTTTGTACTTTTGAAAAAACAGCGAGATAAAACGAAGCCTCGATGCACGGGAAGTATGGCCTATTTTCTCTTATAATATACGTTATGTGTAAATCAGTTGCACGCACACACGCCAACACTACAAAGAAAAAATATTGGCCCACCCTGCCTGCGTGAGAACCTCGACCGGCGTACTGCTTTTTACAAGTGCGTATCTTAAAGTTTGAATGTTTTCAATTTAATAAATTATTATATGATGAGCAAGGTAACAGACTATACATTAGTAGTTGGAGAAAATGAAGAATCGGTAATTAATGAAGTTAAAAACCATATGAAAGAAGGATGGCAACCCATAGGTGGTATTGCCGTAGTTTTTATTGAAAAAATCTTTAAAGACGTCCCAGATGGCGATGATCCTCTTTGGGAAACTAATTGCGAGTACACACAGGCAATGGTTAAGATGGTTTAAACTTATTATAGTTTACAACTAACGGACCTTTTCTCATAGTATGACGTATTATCTGGCCTCGGGTAAGCCATCCGGCAGACGTTTCGTATTTCCTACCTAAAATAGAGCGGAGATCCTTCTGAGACTCTGTTAACGTATCCCCAGAATCGTTATTGCTTTCTTGCGTAGTCGGCTGCGCCGCTTCAATACATCCTTCAATATTTTTTCTTTCGCTGCCCACTTTCCCGCTTCGTTTCCGTGAGAAAAAAGTACGGAAACGAAAAACTGAATTAACATAACGTAGTAATACATTATAGGACTTAAATAACAATATATTTAAACTTACCTCTTGGGGTATTCCGTCACGTTAGTTAATTTACACCCTTAATTAAAAATCAAATATGGATTACCCTAATCATTCCAGCAGCACTCCTGAACACCTGTTCAACAGTTACCAGGCTACAGGAACCCGGTCCAAGTCGTTTATCGCTAATGTATTTGCCTATATGTTCCTGGCACTGGGCATTTCTGCAGTTGTGGCCTATTTATTTGCAGAGAACCGTGAATGGCTTACGTTTATGTTCGATCAAACAACAGGAAAGCCAAATATCTGGGGTTACGTAGTAATGTTTGCACCACTTGGCTTCGTTCTACTGATGTCTTTTGGTTTTAAGAAACTATCTGCCCCTGTCATGATCCTGTTATTTATCGTTTACTCTGGAATAACTGGGATTACCTTGAGTTTTGTTCTTTTAACCTATGCAGCCAGTTCTGTTTTTGGCTGTTTTGCCTCAGCCGCTGCCATGTTCGGGGTAATGGCTTTTATGGGTTATACAACCAACAAAGACCTGACAAGTTTTGGCCGCATCATGACCATGGGCCTAATCGGTATTGTGATCGCTTCGGTGATCAATATGTTTCTCGGCAATTCTACCATGGACTATATCATCAGTTTTGTTGGTGTACTGGTGTTTACCGGCCTCACCGCTTATGATGTACAAAAGATCAAACGCATTGGTGAAGGTTTTGATGAAAACGGACAAGTCCTGGAAGGCGATGTAAAAAAATTCGCCATCATGGGTGCCCTCACCCTCTATCTTGATTTTATCAACCTGTTCCTGATGCTGCTTCGTTTATTCGGCAAAAGAGACTAATATATCTCATCACCTTAGTTTACAAAAGGCAGCTTTTCCAAAAGTTGCCTTTTGTATTTTTACAGGGTTATGAACCTGAGGGATACCTTACTCGCCGAACATTCCAAAGCACAGGCTGATAAAGTCGTTCAATGGATCGGCAGCAACCAGCAACGCTTCGACCAGTTGTTTACTCTTTTTACAAGCGATGAATACAAGGTTGTACAACGGGCTGCCTGGCCGCTGAGTTATGCTGTTGCCGCACATCCTGCCCTTGTTCAAAAACATTTTGCCAAACTGCTCCGCTACCTGAAACAGCCCAACCTGCATGATGCTGTAAAACGCAATTTGGTTCGCCTGCTGCAGGATATGGATATTCCTAAAAAATACCAGGGCGATGTGATGAACCTTTGCTTTGATTATATCATCAGCCCCAAAGAGAAACCGGCGGTGAAGGCTTTTTCGTTAACGGTATTACAGAACCTCTCCCGCCAGTACCCGGAAATAAAAAATGAACTGCGTACCATTATTGAAACGCAATGGGACAATGAATCGCCTGCGTTCCGGTCAAGGGCCCGGAAAATCCTCAAAGAACTGAAATAACAGTTAGTAATTTATAAAATCAAAGAACCCGTTTATTGTACACACTAATAGCACTTCCTTCTGCCAGGAAAATGGATGCCGGCTGCCTGTTGAGTATAGCAAAATCGCTTCCATACAAGCCTTCAAAATCACAATCAATCACAAAATCATTTACCGGATAGATTTCCCACCTCGGGTGATCAACATGATACTCTGCCGTCTTCTTATTATTGACTGAAGTATATCCCCAAAAATGCTGTGTGATAAACTCTTCTTTAGTTCCCGGTTGTAATGGAATGGCTTCCGCCTGGCTATTTACTTCCAGTTTATTCCATTTCCCTTTCTTCTTCCATTGATAACTTACGAATAAGTTATTCTTATCCTGCTTCCATTCATGTTTCATGGGCAGTGTGCTGTAATGTTCATTATATAGCGTATTAGCTACAAACGATAAGGCCGGCTTAGGAACGATCTCGCTGATAAAAACCACACCTCTTTTCCATTCACATCCATCTTTGTAACGAACATAAAGTCGCAGGTTAACTTCCGGGAAGTTTGTATGAAACGGAACACGGATACCCAACACTTTTGTCTTCATGAACATAAACCCAACCAGGCTCACATAGTGCTTATTATTCCAGCTGTCTAATTCCGTTCCTGCAGGTACATATTTATGTAATATACCCGGATCAATTTCATAATTGGCCATTACCAGTTTTCGCCATTCTGCAGTAAGAAATTTTCTTTTACTCATTTATTGACAGGCTTATTGAATTCTTTAAATATCAACCGCAGGTTCTGATCATAGGTGAAATAGTTATAGAGCCAGTTACTGAATACAAAGAACCTGTTCTTGACACCCAGTATCAGCATCAGGTGCAATCCCATCCAGATCAGCCAGGCAATAAAGCCTCCAAAATGTAATTTGGGTTTGGGCACATCCACCACGGCCAGGTTTCTGCCGACGGTTGCCATCGAGCCTTTGTCGTTGTATTCAAATTCATATTGACGGCTGAGATCCGATTTCTTTTCGATCAGCACAAGGTTGCTGGCCAGCATGTCTGCCTGTTGAATGGCCACCGGTGCCACCTGCGGATGGCTGTTGGGATATTTGGGTGTTTCCATATAAGCCAGGTCGCCCAGTGCATATATATTATTATATCCCTGCACCCGGCAGTAACGGTCTGTTTTGATCCTGTTCCCCCGGGCAATAAGCGACTGGTCAAAACCAGCGGGTATATTCCCTTTGATACCGGCGGCCCATATCACCGTAGCAGCAGGGATCGTATTGCCATCCTGCAACAACACTTCTTTACCATCATAATCTTTTACCAGTGTATTCGTCATCACCGTCACACCCAGTTTGGATAAATACTGTTGTGATTGGGTAGATGATTTTTCACTCATCGCTACCAGTGTTTTACCGGCTCCTTCCAGCAGGTAAATATTCATCTGCGAAAAATCAAGTTCGGGATAGTCTTTGGGCAACACATATTTTTTCATCTCTGCTAATGCCCCCGATACTTCCACACCGGTGGGGCCACCACCCACCACTACAATATTCATCAGTCGTTGCAGTTCTTCCTTATTCTGTATAGCATGAGCATCTTCAAACAATTGCAGCAACCGGTGACGGATCTGCAAAGCTTCCACCGTTGATTTCATCGGGAAAGCATGTTGCTCAAGGTTTTTATTGCCGAAGAAATTGGTATCGGCACCCGTGGCCAGCACCAGCACATCATAAGGTATCTCTTCTGTATCAGTGATCACTTTATTCTCAGCGGCCACCACCTTTTTCAATTCCGCCAGCCTTATCCTGACATTCTTACTTTTCTGAAACACCTTTCTTAACGGGAAAGAAATATTACTTGCATCCAGTCCTGCCGTGGCCACCTGGTAAAACAAGGGCTGAAACTGGTGATAGTTAAATTTATCAATAAGTATCACTTCAAACCCGGCCTTATTATTGAGCTGGCGGGCCAACCTGAGTCCCCCGAATCCCCCGCCAACGATGACTACTTTCATAAAAAATCATTTTGTGATACAAACTTACATTATTTTCAATAATTATTGAAAATATAGGAAAGAATATTTTTCTCATAAAAAAAGGACTTGTGGAAGTCCTTACAATTCAATGCTATTATTACCTTTTATATTTAATACAACATCCTCACTTTGATTGTATCCTTCACTTCTTTCAGTAACTGCAAGGCCCGGTTGGATAATTGCTTGTCCACATCCAGCACCACGTAGCCAATATCTTCATTGGTCTTGAGGTACTGCCCTACGATATTGATCTTGTGTTTGGATAACTGCGTATTGATCTCTGATAAAACACCCGGAACATTTTTATGGATATGCAGGATACGGTGAGATCCTTCCTGTGGCGGCAGGGCCAATGCAGGGACTGTGTGAGAACCAAAAGTCATTCCTTTCTCCAGGTAGTTGAACAATTTCACACTCACATCCTCGCCGATATTCATTTGTGCTTCTTCGGTGGAGCCACCGATATGCGGTGTCAGGATCACATTCGGCAGGTCCTGCAACGGTGTTTGAAAACGGTCCCCGTTCTTTTCCGGCTCCCAGGGAAATACATCAATGGCTGCGCCGCCAATATGTTCCTCAATAATTGCTTTTCGCAGTGCATCCAGGTCCACCACTTCTCCCCTCGCATAGTTGATCAGGATCGCTCCTTTCTTAAAATACTTCAGGTTGTTCTTATTGACCAGGTTCTTTGTATGTGAAGTTTCCGGCACATGCAGCGTTACCACATCGGCTTTGCTCAACACTTCTTTCAGTGTTTTTCCATCAGACGCATTACCCAGTGGTAGTTTTGTTTCCACATCATAGAACAGCACTTTCATACCTAAGGCTTCCGCCAGCACACTTACTTGAGAGCCGATATTACCATACCCAATTATACCCAATGTCTTTCCCCTCAATTCATAACTTCCTTTGGCATCTTTCATCCAGATACCTTCATGCGCCGCTTTATTCTTATCGGGAATACGACGGATCAGCATGATGGCAAGACCGATCACCAGCTCCGCTACTGATCTTGTATTGGAATAAGGAGCATTAAAGACAACCACCCCATTTTTGGTAGCAGCTTTCAGGTCCACCTGGTTCACCCCAATACAAAAACAACCGATGGCCTGCAGTTTTTTTGCAGCATCCAGTATTTTTTTAGTGACCTGTGTCTTGGAACGGATACCCAGTATATGCACATCTTTGATCTCATCGATCAGTTCATCTTCTGTCAGTGCCTTGGTAATTTTTTCCACCTGCACATAACCATGCTGGCGAAAATTCTTTACTGCTGCATCACTGATATTCTCTAAAAAAAGTATCCGGATCTTTTCTTTGGGATAACTGGTGGGATTGCTGGGTGCCATAGTTTGCAAATATAACCCCGTCCTGCGTAAGACTAATTAACAGCTGGGGAAAAGTTGACGATCCGGCATAATCCTTGCCCTGTTATTTTCGTCCAAATAATCCTGATTGAAAAACATTCTGTACACTATTCTCTTACTCACAGTTGTTAGTGGTTGTAACCTGGGATCACCGGAAGCAAAGAAACCGGATGATTCACTGGACTACTATCCTCCCACCCCCTCCGAATTATCCAAAGAAGAATTCAGGTATTACCAGCGCATATTACCGGCATGGTTTGATTCAGCGTTGAATTTCCGGGGCTTTAACGGTGCCATACTGGTGGCAAAGAACGGAGCTATCCTCTATGAAAAATATACCGGTAAAATTGATCTCCGTAAAAAAGAGCTGCTTACTGACAGTACGGCTTTTCATTTGGCGTCCAGCAGCAAACCTTTTACTGCCGTCGCTATTTTAAGAATGGTGCAGGAAAATAAACTATTGCTGAACGATTCACTGGGCAAATTTTTTCCCGGTTTCCCTTATACCGGCATCACGGTGCAAATGCTGCTGAACCATCGCAGTGGTTTACCCAATTATGTATATTTTGTTCCCAACAGCAAATGGGATAAAAAGAAATATGTGACCAATACTGATGTATTGCAAATGCTGTATACCGAAAGGCCCAATAAGAGTTTTAAAGCCGGTACAAGGTTCAGCTACAGCAATACCAATTATGTGCTGCTGGCCCTGATCGTTGAAAAGATCAGTGGTAAAAGTTTCCCGGAATATATGCAGCAGAAATTCTTTCAGCCGCTACAGATGAATTATACCTATGTGTTCACACAAGCAGATTCTGCAAGGTCGCTTCCTTCATTTAATTATAACAACGCTTTCTGGCAAAATGATTTCCTGGAACTGACCTATGGTGATAAGAATATCTATTCCACGCCAAGAGATATATTGAAATGGGACCAGGCTTTATATACAGACCAGGTGTTAAGTAAAGAATTTCAGGATTCTGCTTACAAACCGTATAGTTTGGAAAGACCCTCCATCCATAACTACGGGCTCGGGTTCAGGATGCTGCAGATGCCCAATGGTAAAAAAGTGATCTACCATTTCGGCAGGTGGCATGGTTTCAATGCGGCTTTTGTGCGCCTACTTGATGAGAAAGTAACTATTATTATCCTCGGTAATAAATTCACCCGTGCTGTCTACAATACGGCAAGGCTATCCTATGATCTTTTTGGCGATTACCAACAGGGTGGCAAGCCGGACGAGGAAGAATCAGAATCCCTGGTAACAACCAGCCCTGCTAAAAAGACTGAAACTTCTAAAAAGCAAACGGTCAAACCTACTAATACAAAGACTGAAACCAAAAAGTAATACCCGATCATTCTTTTTCTGCCGATTGTTTCTCAACTTTAGAATATGAAAATTCTTTCCGCAGAAGAAATACGGCAATGGGATCAGTTTACGATTCAACAGGAACCCATTGCATCCATTGACCTGATGGAAAGGGCTGCACTAAGTTGTACCGATTGGTTACTCGGGAAATATAAAGGAGCGTCTTCCTTCGGAATTTTTTGCGGTAAAGGCAATAATGGCGGTGATGGTCTTGCGATAGCCCGTTTATTGCTGGAAGCCGGTTACTCAGTCAGTATTCATATCCTTGAATTCGGGCACAAGGGCACGGATGATTTTCAAACCAATCTTTATCGCCTTCACCAGTTGCCTGCGGCAAGTATTCATTTTATTCAATCCGAACAAAATTTTCATCCCATACCCAAAGGCCAGGTCATTATTGATGCGTTATATGGTTCCGGTCTCAACAGGAATCCTGAAGGCGTAACAGCACAGCTAATTCATCACATGAATTGTTCAGGTGCAGAGATCGTTGCTATTGATATTTCAAGCGGTTTGTTTGTAGATCGCTCTTCCAAAGGCAATACGATCATCGAAGCGACTCACACCCTGAGTTTCCAATGTTATAAAGCAGCTTTTCTTTTTGCCGAGAATGAAGAATATACCGGGGATATACATATACTTGATATTGGCCTGCATCCCGGTTTTTACAATCAACTGCAGAACCGGTTTGAGCTGGTGGATGACACCATCATCCATTCCATACACAAACCAAGAAAGCGTTTCTCTCACAAAGGAAATTTTGGTCATGCACTGCTTGTTGCCGGCAGTTATGGAAAAATGGGTGCTACTGTATTAAGTGCCAAAGCCTGCTTGCGTAGTGGTGCTGGTTTACTCACCTGTCATGTACCCAAATGCGGGTATGATATTTTACAAACCAGTATCCCTGAAGCCATGCTGCTGACTGATTTTAATTCTTCCTTTACTACAAAAGTGGAAGATGATCTGACCAAATATGATGCGATTGGAATTGGTCCCGGTCTCGGTACTGGCACGGAAACAAAAATGCTGTTACGGGAATTGTTTGATATCTATCGCCATCCCGTAGTACTGGATGCAGATGCATTAAATATCATGGCGTCGCAGAAAGACCTGCTGGCGTTGATCCCCGCCGGTTCCCTGCTAACCCCGCACCCGAAAGAATTTGAAAGATTGTTTGGAGAAACGTCCAATGAGTTTGACCGTATATTATTATGCCTGCAAAAAGCAAAAGAACTGAATTGTATCATTGTTTTAAAAGGACATCATAGTTTTATTGCCACCCCGGATGGGAAAGGTTTTTTCAATGCCACCGGCAATGCAGGTATGGCCACAGCAGGTAGTGGTGATGTACTGACAGGCATATTGACCGGGCTAATGGCACAAGGATACAGCTCGACAGAAACAGCGATCCTTGGAGTTTATTTACATGGAAAGGCAGGCGACCTGGCTGCAAAAGAACACTCGATGGAAGCGATGATCGCCGGTGATATCATAACACAACTGGGAGCTACATTCAAAACAATTGTATAGAAGCAACGGGAAAGCCGTGATACAAAATTGACGGGTTACTTTTTATGTAAACGGGTATAAATTGTATCTCAGTATACCCAAACCTGTTTATGAAAAAGATCATTGCCCTGCTCAGTCTTATTACCGTAGTTATCATCGCCTGTAATACCAGTCAGCAAACCAACAACCTGCTTTCCAAACCGGGTGATGTGAAGGCAGATGAATACAGTATTACAATTGACCGGGATACTACCCTTGTTACAAAGAACGGTGCCTTACTGAAGATCCCGAAAGGTGCACTTGCGACTGATAATGGGAATACCGTTGTTCTTGAAATAAAAGAAGCCTATTCACTTGAGCAAATGATCAGGTATGGCCTCACCACATCTGCAGGCGATGAGCCGCTTTCCAGCGGAGGTATGATCTATGTGAATGCCAAAGCGGGGCAAAATGTAACGATCAGGCAAGCTATTAACGTTGCCCTGCCAGCGAATTACCTGGAACCCGGTATGCAATTGTACAAGGGTGAAACCACAACAGATGGCAACATTAACTGGACTGACCCTGCTCCATTACCAGAGAATAAACAACTAGCTGCGATTCAAAATGGCCGTCAACTCTTTGAATCACAATGTGCCTCTTGCCATCACATTGCGAAACAAGGAACCGGCCCCGAACTTGCTCATTTTTTGAAACGATTTTCCGGGGATACTTTATTAGTAAGAGGATATGGTTTGCATTTCCCCCGAAGTGTGGGGGATGGTGTTGCATGGCCGTCAGATACTGTTGGGTTTAATCCGTCACTTACAATGAAATTAAGCCATATCAATTCTGAGCTTTGGTATAATCAGCATTTATATTTCTGTAATCAAAGAGCAAGATATGGCTCAGTAGGAACAGCCTTCCCAGGATTATCAGAAGACGATCTGACCAATATTTACAGGTACATACAAAATGAAAGTGAAAGAAGAAATCTTCCTGTATCTTCCGAAGCTTTTTTAGATGATTGTATTGATAGTTGTTTCAGGTATATGTCTGTAACTGATAAATTAACCAGGCAGAAAAACGACCTGGACAACAGGAAAGAAAAATTGCTTAAAGAGAACGGACCACTCGTGGAAGAAATTAAAAATCCGTCTCTCCCTTCTTTAAATAACCCGCCAGCCACGCCGCTGAACTATGATGAAATAGTTTCACCAAACAAAGATGGAGCTGTATACTATCAGTTCACTATTGAAACATTCGGCTGGTATAATATTGATATCCTGATGAAGGATTTCAATGGGGCAAAAGAAAGCGAATTGTTTGTCCGGGTCGTTGGAGCGTATCGTGAAAAAGTACAGGTGTACTTAATCATTCCTTCCGCAAAAGTATATGTACAGGGAGGCCCTGCCGAACGGAATAAAGAGGAATATGCTTTTGTATATAAGAACGGGAAGATATTCCTGCCGCAGGATGTTACTGCATACATTATGGCTGTGACAGAAACGGAATCGTCAATTGCCTATTCTATAAGAGAATTCAATACCGGGCTCAAACAGGAACTGGAGCTTGCGTTGCAACTGGCGACCAAAGAAGAGTTTAATACAACAATTAGCCGGATCAGCGGGAGCGACATTTCCATATCCGTCAAAGACGCACAAAATGCTGCGGAGATCCGGAAAACGGATGTTAACCTCAAAACCATCAACGAAGAACTGAAAAAAGCCGAAAACCTGAAACCCAAGAACTGTAATTGTGACTGTTGGACGGAGGCAGTGAACGAACCCATTGAAACTGAAATCAGGCTGGATTACAAGTAATTTTTCTCCCTCAAACCCCTGAAAATAAAGCCTGTCGGGGGTTTGGGTCATTGGGGGCCAACCCCTATCTTTGCCGTCCTTTAAAACTTAGATTAAGACCACAGGCTTATGGACAAATTGATCTATCTCGTTCCCGCCATGGGAATCATTGGCTTGCTTTACACGTTTGTAAAATTCAACTGGGTGTCCAAACAGGATGCCGGTAACGAACGGATGAAAGAGATCAGCACTTATATCTCCGAAGGTGCGATGGCTTTCCTGAAAGCGGAATGGAAAATTCTCGGCTATTTTGTTGTCATCGTGGGCATATTGCTGGCGGTAATGGCGACATCCAATCCCCATTCCCACTGGCTCATCGCTGCCGCCTTCGTGGTGGGTGCTGTATTCAGTGCCACTGCCGGTTATATCGGTATGAGAGTAGCCACCAAGGCTAATGTCCGTACCGCACAGGCCGCCCGTACCAGTTTATCAAAAGCATTAAATGTTTCCTTTACCGGTGGTGCCGTGATGGGTCTTGGTGTGGCCGGGCTGGCTGTACTTGGTTTGGGAAGCTTGTTTATTATTTTCAAAATGATCTTTGTACCCGCCGGTGCCTCCGTGAACGGGGTAGAAATGATCAAAATGATCGAAGTACTGACCGGGTTCTCGCTGGGTGCTGAATCCATTGCCTTATTTGCCCGTGTGGGTGGCGGTATCTATACCAAGGCCGCCGACGTAGGTGCTGACCTCGTAGGTAAAGTGGAAGCCGGTATTCCCGAAGATGATCCGAGAAACCCTGCCACCATTGCTGATAACGTGGGTGACAACGTAGGTGATGTGGCCGGTATGGGTGCTGACTTATTTGGTTCTTATGTAGCCACTGTATTGGCGACTATTGTTCTGGGTCAGCAAACAGTTATCACCGGTGATGATGGCTTAGGTGGTATGTCTCCCATCCTGCTACCAATGCTGATTGCCGGTGTGGGTATTTTATTTTCAATTGCCGGTACCTGGTTCGTTCGTGTAAGCGATGCGGCCGGTATCAATACAGATAATGTACAGAAAGCCCTGAATATGGGTAACTGGGGTTCTATTATTCTTACGGCTATTGCTGCTGCTGGTTTAGTGGCATGGTTACTTCCTGAAACGATGACCCTCCGTGGATTTGAGTTTACGAAATGGGGTGTACTGGGAGCTATTGCTGTTGGTTTAGCGGTTGGTGCCTTAATGAGTATCATCACCGAATACTATACAGCCATGGGCAAAGGCCCCGTTAAATCAATTATCAAACAATCTTCAACCGGTCATGCTACTAACGTAATTGGCGGTTTGGCGGTAGGAATGGAATCTACTTTCCTTCCGATATTGGTGTTGGCTGCCGGTATCTGGGGTTCGTACCAGTGTGCTGGTTTATATGGTGTGGCGATTGCAGCTGCGGGTATGATGGCCACTACGGCCATGCAACTGGCGATCGATGCATTCGGTCCTATTGCTGATAATGCCGGTGGTATTGCTGAAATGAGTGAACTGCCTAAAGAAGTCAGAGAAAAAACAGACGTACTGGATGCTGTAGGTAATACAACTGCTGCAACAGGTAAAGGTTTCGCCATTGCTTCCGCTGCGTTAACAGCTCTTGCCTTATTTGCAGCCTTTGTGGGTATTGCTCTTCCTGCTGACAACCAGCGTATCGATATTTATAAAGCCGATGTACTGGCTTCTTTATTTATTGGTGGAATGATCCCTTTCATCTTTTCTTCATTAGCCATCCGTGCTGTGGGAGAAGCGGCTATGAGTATGGTGGAAGAAGTACGCCGCCAGTTCCGGGAGATACCAGGTATCATGGAAGGAAAAGGAAAACCCGAATATGATAAATGTGTGGCAATCTCTACTCAGGCTTCCATCAAAAAAATGATGTTGCCCGGTGCTATCACCATCATTTCTCCATTAGTGATCGGGTTTTTATTAGGGCCTGAAGCATTGGGTGGATTCCTGGCAGGTGCTACTGTTAGTGGTGTACTGATGGGAATGTTCCAGAATAATGCCGGTGGTGCCTGGGATAATGCCAAAAAATCATTTGAAAAAGGCGTTGAGATCAATGGCGAGACTTATTACAAGAAATCAGAGCCGCATAAGGCTTCTGTAACGGGTGACACCGTGGGTGATCCTTTTAAAGATACTTCCGGTCCGTCCATGAATATTCTTATTAAATTAATGTCTATCGTATCTTTGGTTATCGCCCCGACCCTCGCTCAGCTGAACGGGAACCCGGAGGCAGAAGCAGCCAAAATTCCGAAAAAAGAAATCAAAGCAGAGAAGCCAATAGCTTCATTGCCAAATACCAATACGGTTCAGTATAAATAATTAAAGAGTCTAATCAGAACCATTACATAAGTCCCGCTGTTTCTACAGGGGGGCTTATTTTTTTGTAGCTACTCCACCCAGTTATCTCCTTTGTAACCTTTTTCAACCTGTTGCGTCTCAATGTTAAGCAGCGTTAAAAAAAATTAAATAATGTTGCCGCATGTTCTTTATACGAAATTGGTCGTATATTCGGGTTACAAAAGATGAAATTATGTCGAATACCAAAGTAATAAAGCCAACAGAAAGTGAGCTGGAAATACTCCAAATACTGTGGTCGAAAGGACTGGCTACCGTGAGAGAAGTGCATGAAGGCCTTGCAGCATCCAAAGATGTGGGCTATACTACTACCCTGAAACTGATGCAGATCATGAATGAAAAGGGATTAGTGAAAAGAGATGATTCTATGCGTACCCATGTGTACCAGGCAGCCGTGAATAAAGAAAGAACACAAAAACATTTGCTGAATAAGATGATCGATAGTTTGTTCGGCGGCTCCCCCACCCAGCTTGTGATCCAGGCACTGGGGGAAACCAAGGCCAGCCCCGAAGAAATTGAAAAGATACAGGCTTTATTAAATGATCTGAAAAAACAATAAGCGTTACTGATGGGCGCCATTAACCAATCCAACTTTTTGCAGGCATTAGGCTGGGCTGTACTGAACAGTCTCTGGCAAATGGCCTTGCTCTGGGTCGTTTACCAATTGATTACTGCTGTTCTTAAAACAGTCCGATCCTCACAGAAAAGTTTACTGGCGGCTTTATTAGCCATTGGCGGCTTTACCTGGTTTCTGCTGACATTGGCTTCCATCCTGTATAAAACTGAAAATGTGGTTATCGGTTCAGCGGGTTTGATAAACCTGGATGGTAATGAGCAGTTGAATGACTGGCTTTTCCGGACTTTGCCCATCGCTTCCCTGCTCTACCTTATTCTCTTAATATTCCCACTTTTACAATTTGTAAGAAATTACCGCTATGTAAATGTTATCCGTAATTACGGACTAACTAAAGCGGCCGTTGAATGGAGAATGTTTGTACGGAAAGTGGCGGCACAAATGGGCATTAAGAAACCGGTTCATATCTGGGTATCTGACCTGGTCACCTCTCCTGTTACCATTGGTTATATCAAACCGGTGATCCTGGTTCCATTGGCTGCGATCAACCAATTATCAACCCAGCAACTGGAAGCAGTAATATTGCACGAGCTGGCACATATACGCCGTTTTGATTACCTGCTGAATCTTATTTTGAAATTCGTCCAGTCCATTTTATACTTCAACCCTTTTGTAAAAGCTTTTGTGAAGATCGTGGAAAGGGAAAGAGAAAAAAGCTGTGATGAAATGGTGATGCAATTCCAGTATGACCCCTATGGCTATGCTTCTGCTTTACTGGAATTAGAAAAAGTCAATCATTTGCCCAAGACACTGGCGGTAGCGGCTGGTGGCAAAAAGAATGATCTGCTGCACCGGGTGGAATGGATCATGGGGGTTAATAAGCAGCCGGTTTTTTCATTCAATAAATTGGCGGGTGTGCTGGCTGGTCTCTTATGCCTGATTACTTTCAATGCACTGTTGATACTCAGCAAACCGGTTAATAAGATCAATAACAGCATCGCTGCAACAACAAGCTCTTTATCTTCTCCCTTCTATCTTTTTATGGACGATGATAAAAAAGCAGAAGCTGTTAATGCCGCAGAAACTGCTGCCACTATTGTTAATAATATCGAGCCCTATATAAAGCAAATTGCAGCTTCAATAGATGAGAAAGAAGCAGCAAGAATAGATAAAGAACTGGAAGGGCTTGGCGAAAAAATAGAACATGCTATTGCGAACCCGTTTGCAGTAGCGGCAACCCATTTTGCTGCCCCTGAAGCTCCCGAACTAAAGAATTACCAGGAAGAACAGGTAAAAGAAGCTATTGATGCCTCTAAAAGAGTATTACAGGAAAAAGAATGGGAAGAAGTTGAAAAAAATATAGCAGAAGTTTTTACCCAGCAACAGAAGGAAGCACTAAAAGCAGAATACCTGAAGAAGATCAACAAGGTTGATTGGAAGAAATGGGAGAACGAACTTCGCCTGGCTTATAATAAAGTGAACTGGGAACAAGTGAACGCACAATTAGCCAATGCTGTTACGAATATACGTATTGACAGCCTCCAGCATGTATATAATAAAGCCATGATGAACCTGTCGGTCGTGGAAAGACAACTTTCAAGAGACAGCCTGGCAGGTATCCCCGACTCCGATATTACCCTCGAAGTGATCGAACAAAAGAAAGCGGAGGTCAGCAAAGCACTTAACCAGTTGAGAGGAATAAAAACGAAAAAGATTGTTCGCCTGTAATTATTCTTCTTCTCCTTTTTCTATTAATAACAACGGGGACAAGCTTCACTGTATTTATTCCCCAGCAGGAATCCCAGTACAATTTCATGTGTGCCGCGGTTAAAGGCATTGAGCTGGATATTATTATTTGTCCGGTCGTACGAGTAACTCACGTTAAAAGAATTCTTTACATTCATCCCGATCATCCCGGCATATCCGTCCTGGTAGCGGTAACTGCCACCTACCCAGAATAGATCCCGGTATTGCAGTTTAAGATTCGCTTCCGGCTGAAATTCTTTCAGGGAACTTCCCTTGATATATTTCACCATCAGCGAAGGAATGGCATTCACATCATCATTCAGCAGGAACCGGTAACCGGCAGTAAGAAACAGGTGCGGTACAAATCTTCCTTTTGTAAGAATAGCTGTATTATCATCTACAAAACTGATCGTTTGCGGCATGATCTGCTGTGCAGCGAAACCCACAAAATAATCACGGGAATATAACCAGAGACCAAACCCGATATTGGGTTTTACTTTGGTAAGTTCTCCGCTAAAAGCAGATCCAACTGCAGGGTCGCTGGGATCACCTGTACCATTAAAATCATGCTTGCTCCTGTCAATACTAACTTTAGTAATACCGGCTGAGAATCCTCCTGAGAGATTTGTTGTCGGGTTCAATCCCAAATGATAGGCATAGGTAGCACTGGCGGAGAAGAAACGAAAGCTTCCTGTCTGGTCATTGATGATATTAAGACCAATACCATGATGCGGCTCTGCTGCTGTGTATGTTTCCCAATAGGCCCGACCCCTTGGGTTCTCACCGGGCACTTCAAAAGAAGTGGCGGATGTTCTGTAATCATTTTTACCTAACGGCCCGTGTATAGAAATATAGGTTGTCTTCGGGGCACCGTTCAATCCCACCCATTGATCTCTTACACCGATCTTAACATCGGTATAATTCTCAATCCCGGTAATAGCGGGGTTGATGATATAGGGATTAATGATGTATTGAGTATAATGAGGACGTTGCTGCGCCACCAGGGCGAAGCTTCCACTCAAAATGATTGCTGCTGTAATAAAAAATTTCTTCATGGGGCTTATCGTATTACATCCACATAACCCGCAAGCTTGCTGCGGCCGTTTTTCGGATCAATTACATAATAATAGGTACCAACAGGAACATCTTTTCCATTCGCCTTACCATCCCAGGCTGTGGCATAGCCAACAGAATGATAAACGAGCTGACCATAACGGTTATAAATATCGATGGTGCAACCCGGGTAACTTTCGAGGTAGGGAACTTCCCACCGGTCATGTACCCCATCACCATTCGGGCTGAAGATATTTGGTATCAACACTTTCTTAAGCAGTTTGACAAATACATCATCACTTGCCTTACATCCTTTATCCGATGTTACCGTTAATGTATAAGTAATATCATCTGCTGGTGAAGCCTGCGGGCCGGGTATCGTTACATTATTAAGTCCGGCTGACGGAGACCAGAGATACGTAACTGGAACACCCGCATTCACCGCTGGTGTCAGTACTACAAAACCACCTTCCAGGACAACCTTATCTGGTCCTGCATTAATACCCGGTTTAGGATTCACATCAATCGTTCTGCTGATCGCATCACTGCAACCATTGGTTCCGGTATACGTATAAGTGATCACATGAGACCCTGTTCCTGCTACAGATGGTGTAAACAAACCGGTTCCGCTAATACCGGCTCCACTGAATGTCCCTGTACCAGGAAGGCCATTTGTTACCTGTGCCTGGCTAACCTGGAATGCTGCTGCATCTTCACAAACAGGTGATACTGCACTAAACTGTAAAGTAGGTGTGGGTAATAAAGTGATCGTCCGGGAGAATGTGCTCAGGCAGGTAGCCCCTGAATAGGCAACATATCGTATTGTAATGATCCTTGGTGTGGCAGGTGTGCCAAATTCAGGGTACGCATGACTATATATTTCACCAGATACCGGATCATCATCCACAAGTTTAATAGTCGGGTTATTGGTATAATCCCAGAATACTTCCACTTTCACGAGACTGCCCACATCAACCGTAGAAGCATCCCTGATTTCAATCACCTGGTTGCTGCACAAATTATTGGGGTTCGAAACTGTGAACCCAGCAACAGGCACAGAACCATTCACGAAGAAAGTGCTTCTTGCTGTGTCGGTACATCCTTTATCAGAATAAGCGATCAGTGTGGTTGTATAATTTCCGGTTGCTGTGAAATGGTGGGTCGCATTTTGGATGGTTGACGTATTAGGGTTACCCGCATTTGCATTCGCATCACCAAAATTCCATTGCCAGGCAGCGATGGTACCCGGGGAAACACGGCTGGTATCAATGAACTGTGTTGCGATATCACTGATACAGGCTTCAGGTGTTATGAACCCGGCTTTGGGCAATACATTTATTTCAATGGGCTTTGTAACAATGGTGCTTACACAACCTTTATTTGTTTCAACCTGCAGAGTCACATTATAAGTACCCACGGCATTATAAACATGAGTAAACGAATTGCCGGTAGTAAGAATAGCTGTTGTGGCATCACCATAGTTCCAGTGCCATGTGATGAGTGCCCCTGCATTAGCAGCAGACGCATCTGTGAACGTAATATTTCTTGTTACACAACCCGGTAAGGAAGTGCTGAAATCAGCAACCGGCAAAGGATTTACAATCACCGTTCTTGTAGCTGTATTATTTACTGTTTGGCAACCGGCTGCAGAAGTAATGTTTAAAGTGATGATATAAGTGCCTGCTGCTGCATAAGTATGGGATGGATTCTGCACTGTTGATGTAGTGGCATCGCCAAAATTCCAGTTCCATTGTGTGACGCTGCTGCCTGTTGCGGTACTGATATCCGTCAGGTTGACCGCTGCTCCCAGGCAAACTTCCACCGGTGCATTGAAAGCAGCTTGTGGTTCTGCATAAACAGTGCTGAGTAATTGCGTACCTGTACTGGCACATCCGTTATTGGAAGTAGCAGTAAGAGACACCGTAAAAGGCCCGCCTGTTGCATAAGTATGCGTGGGGTTTTGAATAGCAGCTGTTCCGGCATCTCCAAAGTTCCAGCTCCAGCCAGTGATCGTTCCGCCGGATACCGTAGAGAGATCATTGAATTGTGCCGCTCCCGCAGGTAAACAAACAACAGGGAGAGAAAAATTAACGACCGGTTTTGCATTTACTGTCACTGTTGAACTGTTCGAATTTGTACAGCCTTTATCCGTAGTGGCAGATAACTGAACAGTATAAGTACCCGCAGCTGCAGGTATATAACTCAGTGTTGACGTATTGCCACCGGTTGGAGCCGTGTTCACCGTCCAGTTGTATTGAGTAAAGACACCTGCATTCGGAACAGAAGTGGAAGTAAATAAAATGTTATCTGCTGCACAAACAGGAGATGAATTCGTAAAACTGATCGTTGGTAATGGGTTTACGATTATGGTATGTGTTGCTGTATTATTAACCGTAGCACAACCGGCCGCAGATGTCACACTTAATGTAACTGTGTAGGTACCGGCTGCTGTATAAGTATGTGACGGGTTTTGTTGTGTTGATGTGGTAGCATCACCAAAGTTCCAGTTCCAATGCGTCACCGTACTTCCCGGTGCTGTGCTTTGATCAGTAAAACTGGCCGCAGCACCCAGGCAAATTTCTGCCGCATTGGTAAACGCAGCCTGTGGCTCGGCATATACACTGGTTAATGTCTGCACTTTTGTATCCACGCAACCATTATTAGAAGTAGTTACCAGTGTAACTGTAAATGGCCCGGGGCCGGCATATGTATGCGAAGGGTTCTGCGTAGCCGCTGTTCCTGCATCACCAAAGTTCCAGGCCCATGAACTGATCGTTCCGCCGGCAATAGTGGTCAGGTCGTTGAATTGTGCAAGGCCGGAAGGCATACAGACATTTGGCAACGAGAAATTAGCGACCGGGTTGGCATTGATCACCACCTGGTCGGTAAAAGCGATACTGACACAACCGGTACTGCTTTCTGCAATTAGGCTCACGGTATAAGTTCCGGGTGCTGCATAGGTATGTGTTTGATTGGGACTGGCAGGTGCATTCACTACAACAGGAGGCGTGGCATCACCAAAATTCCAAGTCCATTTTACCACCGTGGTGCTACCAACAACAGTAGACTGGTCCGTAAAACTGACCACTTTTCCGGCACAGAAAGGTCCTGTTTTGGTAAAACTGGCGGTGGGTAAATTACCAACAGTTACCACATGCGATGCTGTATCAGATATACAACCCACATCGGTCCTGATTGCATATTTTACGGTATAAGAACCACCGGCCGTAAATGTATGACTGGGGTTAGCAACCGCAGCGGTTGATGCATCACCAAAATTCCAGAACCAGTTGGTAACAGGACGGCCATTACCATTATTAGTACTGGTAAACTGAACCGGTGTATTGGCACAACCCACATTGGAAAAACTGAAATCAGCGGTGGGCGGATCAAATACCTGGATATCAAAATCAATTTCCTGTATACCACCACACCCATCGGGAGTTGGGTTGGAAGCTACTACCCTGATGGGATAAGTGCCGGCCGCTGGAATAGTATATTGTGTGGGTAATGTATATGTATAAAGTGTTCTTCCATTAACGACGGAAGTAGATGTAGGAACCGGTGAATTAATAATAACATCAGTAAATAATCCGCTGAACTGCCATTCGATCCTTGTAGGTTGATACGGGAATGTCATCGAAAGATCGAAAGGTGTATTCTTACAAGTAGCCGGGAAATTAACCGTGGCATATTGATTGGCCAGCGAGATAAACTGGTAGATATCTTTGATATTGGTGCCTGCATTATATCCATATGACTCCGCATTGCCAAAGCCATAAGCAATAGCATTAAAACCAGAATCAGAAAGAATAGTATGCTGACCTGCTCCAACAGCCTGCGTCAGGTATGAATAAGCCGGGTCCTGATGAACAATAAATGAGGAAGCAGGTACAGGAGCACCATCCAACCTGAATGAGCTGATTGCTGTTCCTGTATTGGGTATTATTACATTAACGTAATGTTCGGCAATCGCAAAATTCGGTGTCGCATTCCATAATACTTTGCTGATATTCTGCTCTACCGGGCTCAAATAGATCACTTCAGGATCGCCGGGTCCATTATTATTATTACAGTTTGTACCACCCTGCGAAGTAACATACTGGGCAACAGTAATGGGAATATCGGCCTCGATCCGCATTGGTCTGTCAGTTCTTGGCAATTCATAAAAGAAATTACCCTGTAATGCTGCTGCTATAGGAGACCCATTAACAGTTACAACTGTTGCAGGATCAGAAACACAAACTCTGAAAATATTATTTCTCATTCCTCCCCCTGTTGGAGAGGTTAAGTATTTTTTTCCCCAGGCCGTCCTGGGCACTGCCTGTACCATATAATTATCAGAAGAGTTACCTGTAGGGGCTCCGTTACAACTGATATTGATCCGGCCACTGCCAGAAAAAACACCAATTCTTTTACAACCGGACCCGGTATTAATACTCTTGATAATGGACCCGGTAAGGTCGGAACCCGTATTGCCGCTTGTTTGCCCCATTACATTAAAGACCTGGCCTTGTGTAAGGGTCACGGTAAATGGAACACCAACAGGGTAGTTATTTAATGTTGGAGCACTTGGGGTTATTTCAACAGTGGTAGTTCCCGGATCAGCCGCCACCACATAAAACCAGCAATTCGCATTAGCTGTGTTGGAGTTATTTGTATAGTTAACGGAATAATATTCCTTGCCTAAGGTAGCTGTGGGAAATAAGATAGTAGCTCCTGAAACGCTTTGATTATAAATGTGGGCATAAGCCACAATTGGCTTATCACTTGTAATATGTATCCCTTTATTTTCGCCGGTAGCGGGCGGAGAAGCAGCATTTAATCTTGCATCCTGAGCTCCCGCTTTCGGGATAGGGTTAGAAGTCAAAACGGTATTAGCAGCTACAAAATAATTCTGAGTATAACCAAGGCCAGGGATTGATACAGTAACATTTGAAGCTTGGTCTGCAGCAAAATACAGTACCATGTCCTGCGAGTTACCGGAGGTCATAATAGTGTGATAACCATATGCTACCCAAAAATCCTTTCCTTTATTAGAAAAATCCTGTGCAGAACAGAAATTGCCTGCCAGTACAGTAAGTACAAGGGTACTTAAGAGGTATAATTTTCTCATTGTAATTAGTCCAGTAGTGTCCAGTGATACGAATAAAAAGTCCAGTCCGAAATGAAGAAACCAAATTAATAAAAACAAACCGAAGAAAGAAACCTTTGGGAAGAATAAGGATAAATGTGTTGGTTAACCCGGCAGATCCGGCTTTAAATCTAACAGGCGGCCAGCTACTCTACCCCCTGTTCCAGCTTCAAATTACAGCTTAGTTTTTCAGCAATTTCCCCTTTTCGTTAATAACCCTGTACTAATACCTGAAGTTCGGTGAAACCTATTTCTGGCTTCGTATTACTAATTTTCCATACTTATCTATTTATAGAAAATAAAAAAGCAAATTAAGTTAACTATAATATGATAATCATATGTTTAATAAATAATATCTAATACTTTTTAAGTATACCCCTGCTCCCTCATTTATAAAGTATTTAATAATCAAATATTTGAAAATATAATATTAGATATGATATCATAAATATATGATTAACAATATTATAATATAAATTATAACAACCTATATTTTTAAGATACATATCTTCCCAGTAATATGAAAAAATGCTAATCATATTAGATGGATAAAAAATCTAATACCCGGACACTACTTCCCCTCTTTTCTGGGAATACGGTTCTTTCTCCTATTTTGCATTCAATCTCTTTGTTATGAAAATACCCCTCCTCTACTTATTCGTTATTTTGCTGTTTGGCGCCTGTACCGACGTAAAGGAACCTGTTTTTGAAAATGTGGAAAACCTGAAGATCGGTAAGCTGAATCTGTCGGAAACCGACCTTTCGGCCGACCTCCGGTTTACCAACGCTAATAATTTCGGACTGAAACTAAAGACCCTGGACTGCGACCTCTACCTTGACAGCAGCTTCCTGGGACATTTCTCCAACACGGAGCCGGTAAAGATCCCTGCCCGGTCAGCCTTTTTATTACCCCTGAGCGGACAAGCGAGGACATTATTATTGATGGAACAGACCCGTAAGGCCTTTGCAGGAAAGGAATCACATGTAAGAGTGGAGGGTAAAGCCCGGGTGGGCCGGTCAGGGTTTTATAAAACGATTCCTATTAATTACACGGATACCTTGCTGATAAAGTACTGACACAGGTAATTTGAAACTCTCCAAGGGTTTAAAACCCATGGAGAGTTAAAGTAACTACGATCCTCCGCAAGGCACAAAAAAACCGGTCAGCGACCGGTTATAATTTCTTTTATTGTTGCGGAGGTGCAGGTGGTATCACTTTGGGTTTAGGGTGCCCACCCCCGTCTTCAAATTTTTTACAGGTTCTCGGCAAGCGGTTATACGCATCTTCCGTGGCCGGCACATCATCTGCATCATACCCGGCATTGGCGATGGCTGTTTTGATCTCTTCGATATTGATCCTGTCGGTCAGGTATTTGACCTGCGTTTCGCCTTTCCGGAAATTGACATTGATGAAAGTAACACCATCATAGCGTTTCAGGTAGGTCTCGATCCTGTTCTTACAGGCTTCACATTGCGCTGTCGGTGTTTTGATTTTAGCGGTCAGCGAAGCTTTGGTTTGGGCCAATGCTGCTGAAACAAAAGCCATAGTGATAACGGCAACAAAAAATAGTTTCTTCATGCGGTATGATTTAATAAAAGCAATTTACAGAACTCCTTTCCATTGGGCAGGATCGTCCCGCCACTTTAACAAAATATCCTGCTGATCAGCACCCACGATCCCTTTTTCCAAAGCCAGTTCGATCAGGGTCGGGTAATTGGTCAGCGAATAATAGGGCAAAGATGCTTTTTCAAAAGCTTCCGTTGCAACAGGAAAGCCATACGTGAAGATTGAGACCATGCCAATCACCTCCAGCCCGGCTGCTTTCAGCACATCCACCACCTGCAGGCTGCTTTTGCCGGTGGATACCAGGTCTTCGATCACAATGGTCTTCTGCCCTTTCTCAAAAGACCCTTCTATCTGGTTACCTAATCCATGCTCCTTAGGTTTAGGCCTCACGTAGATATAAGGCAGCTTCAACTGGTCGGCAGCCATGGCTCCCCAGGCAATACCCGCTGTAGCAACACCGGCAAGCAATTCTGCCTCCGGGAATTTTTCAAAGACCACGTTGCACATTTCTGATTTGATAAAATCTCTTACATAGGGGAAGGATAATACTTTCCGGTTGTCACAATAGATCGGGCTCTTCCATCCACTGGCCCAGGTAAAGGGTTGTGCCGGATTTAATTTAACTGCATTAACTTGAAGTAGTTTTTCGGCAACGGCTTTTTCATTTGTCATGTGGCAAAACTAATTTGATAATGTGACAATTTGAAAATGAACAATGAGCCGGGTAATAACTTTTATCCTCATATTATGTACATCAAAATCTTCTTCAACGACAAACCCCTCTTTCTCTGCGACCAGGTAGATGAAACGATCGAACCTTTCCTGCACCATGACGATGCAGTCTTCATTGATGAGCTGGATAGCCATACCGTGAAGTCAATGATCCATGAAATGCAACTGGAAAAAGTACATGCCGGGGTCTTTATTCACCCTGATTTTGAAGCACTGAAAAAAGCGTTCTTTAAAAAATTCACCTTTATACAGGCAGCAGGGGGCATTGTTCAGAATGAAGATGGTGAATTGCTACTCATCTTCCGCCGGGGTAAATGGGATCTGCCCAAAGGCAAATTAGATAAAGGCGAATCACTCGAAGATTGTGCCGTAAGGGAAGTGGAAGAAGAAACAGGGTTGAAACAGGTAAAACTGGTAGAGCCTTTGCTAATCACTTATCATACCTATCACGAAGGCACCAAATTCATACTGAAGGAATCGCACTGGTACAGTATGAAAGTAAGTGGCCGGCAGGAACTGGTGCCGCAAACAGAAGAAGATATACTGGAAACTAAATGGGTGGCAGCAGAGGCACTGGAACCTTACTTAAAAAATTCCTTCCCTTCCGTGGTGGATGTACTGAAACTGTTCTTAGCGTATTGATCAGTTCTTTCTTGGCAACACGGCAACGGTCAGCCGGCTGACACAGATCAATTTTTCTTTTTCATCATAGATCTTAATATCCCATACATGGGTGCTGTTGCCGGTATGCAGTGGCGTGCAGGTGCCCGTCACATACCCTTCCTTTGCGCTTCTTATATGATTGGCGTTGATTTCTAACCCCACGCAATAAAACTTAGTGTGATCCACTACCAGTGCAGAAGCCACACTACCCAGTGTTTCTGCTAATACACAGGAAGCACCGCCATGTAACAATCCATAGGGTTGTTGAGTACGGTGATCAACGGGCATTTTTGCCTGGAGAAAATTATCACCCAATTGCACCCACTCAATACCAATATATTCGCCCATAGTCCCTTTACCCAATGCTTTCATTTTCTCCAGGGTGAGTGTTTGATCAAACCAGATGGACATACTACTTATTTTAAAACTGATTTAGCAACTATATCCGGTAAGAAGGGAGCTGCATTACCGCCATTGCGGATGATATCCCGTACAATCGTAGAAGCCACAGAAGTATATTTCGGTTCGCCGGTGAGGAAGACGGTCTCAATATTTTTATCCAGCGTACGGTTGGCATCAGCAATTGTTTTCTCGTATTCAAAATCGCTGACATAGCGGATACCGCGGAGAATAAAATGCGCCCCGATCTTTTTACAATAATCAATGGTCAGTCCTTCATACACGGCGCCTTCCACCCTGTCTTCATCCTTATAGATATCCCTGATCCATTGCAAACGTTGCTCTGCTGTAAACATGGGTGCCTTGGCCGCATTCAGACCAATACCCACCACGATCTTATCAAACAGCGGAATGGCCCTGTTAATGATATCAACATGACCTAAGGTTAACGGGTCAAAGGTTCCTGGAAAAAGACATATTCGCATGGCATTTCAGATTTTAGATGGGGGATTTTAGATTTATTGCAACCACATCAGCCAAATCTAAAATCAAAAATTTATGCTTTGTTTTGATTGGATAAAAGATACAATACCGCCATCCTGACGGCCACTCCATTTTCCACCTGCTGCAAAATAATGGATTGTTTGCTGTCAGCCACATCGCTGTCCAGTTCCACACCACGGTTAATAGGTCCGGGGTGCATAATGACGATCTCTTTATGCAGGCTGTCCAGCAGTTTCCTGCTAATGCCGTAGGCCAGGTTATATTCCCGGAGCGAAGAGAACAACACCTGGTTCTGCCGTTCTAATTGTATCCGCAGCACATTGGCCACATCACACCATTCCAATGTCTCTTTCAGGTTATAACTCACATTCACTCCCAGTGCTTCGCTGATATATTTGGGGATCAGTGTGGGCGGGCCGCATACCACCACTTCAGCTCCCATCTTTTTCAATAAATAAATATTGCTCTGTGCTACCCGGCTGTGCATGATATCGCCAATGATGGCGACTTTTCTTCCTTCGAGGCTGCCTGTTCTTTCCTTTATAGAGAAGGCATCCAGCAAACCCTGTGTAGGGTGTTCATTGATGCCATCACCGGCGTTGATGATAGCCGCCGGAATATGCTTGGCTAAAAAATGCGGGGCGCCACTGGCACTGTGCCGCATCACCACCATATCCACTTTCATGGATAAGATATTGTTGACGGTATCTAACAGTGTTTCTCCTTTGGCGACGGAGGATGCCGAAGCGGTGAAATTGACCGTATCTGCCGATAAGCGTTTTTCCGCCAGTTCGAAAGATATCCTTGTCCGGGTGGAATTCTCGAAAAAAAGGTTAACGATCACCACATCCCGTAAGGACGGGACCTTCTTCACCGGACGCTGTAAAACTTCTTTGAATTGTTCTGCGGTCTGTAAAATAAGGGAGATGTCTTGCCTGTTAAGGTCTTTAATGCCGAGCAGATGTCGAGTGGATAGTTGCATTAAAAAGCGAAATTAGGGGAAAGAAAGGAATTGAGGAATTTGGATTTTGGAACGGGGGAAGGTTGGAAAATTCCCGACTACCTGCTACTTTTCAATACAAGATCACTTCCTTCTTATCCCATTCCACTTTCACCTTTTGGGAAATGATGGAGTCAATGGATTTACCGGTATAGTCAGGCTGGATAGGCAACTGGCGGCTGAACCTTCGGTCAATGAGAACACATAATTCTACTTTCCCCGGTCTGCCAAAATCAAGCAGAGCATCTAAAGCGGCCCGGATGGTGCGGCCCGTGTAAAGCACATCATCGATCAGCACCACTCTTTTATTTTCGATGGAAAAAGGAATATCTGTCCGGTTGGCCACATGCAATTGTTGGCGAATATCATCGCGGTAAAAAGTAATATCTAATTTACCATACTGGATGGTTGTAGCTGGCATTTCCTTTTGCATTTCTTCCACGATCCTGTCCGATAAGAAGATGCCTCTTGGCTGCAGCCCGATGATCACTGTATTTTCAAGGTCGCTGTTATTTTCCAATACCTGGTGCGCCAGTCGTTTGATCGTAATGCCCAGTTGCTGTTCAGAAAGAATCGGTCTCAATAGCTTCAAAATTTGTATAAAAATAAGAAAGCTGGCTTCATTTTCAACTACTCATTTCTTTTGCTTTTTGCAATTGAGATGTACCTGGAAGCCGATGGCCAGCCCGAATGTATTGAAACGGCCATTATCATCTTTATATTTCAGCGAACTCCAGTTCAGTGTTGCTTCCACGGCCACATGCGGGTTCAGGAAAAAAGCGGGTCCGGCCGAAAAACCAAACTGCGATTTGCTTTCTGCATCAAAGCCATCGTATTTCTGGATACCGGCTGCAAAA
>CADEDV010000031.1:35640-43303 GCA_902826165.1 uncultured Bacteroidota bacterium | reverse complement strand
GACTATTGACTATTGACTATTGACTATTGACTATTGACTATTGACTATTGACTATGAAGTTTTCTCACCTACACGTACACACCCAATATTCCCTGCTTGACGGAGCTGCCTCTATACAAAATCTCTACAAAAAAGCGATAGCCGACGGAATGCCGGCACTGGCCATCAGTGATCATGGCAATATGTTTGGCGTTTTTGATTTTGTAGCTGAAGCCTACAAACACAAAGACGAAAACGGAAAAGTAAAAGTAAAGCCGATCGTAGGCTGCGAATTTTATATTACGGCCAACCGTCACCAGAAAACATTCACCAAAGAACAAAAAGATAAACGCTTTCACCAGATTTTACTGGCAAAGAATGAACAGGGATATAAAAACCTGGTGAAACTGACTTCCCTGGGTTTTATTGAAGGTTTGTACAGCAAATATCCCCGGATTGATAAAGAGCTGATCGTTCAGTACCATGAAGGATTGATCGCCACTACCTGCTGTCTTGGTGCATCCGTGCCACAAGCTATTTTACGGCATGGTGAAGAAGAAGGCGAGAATGAATTCAAATGGTGGCTGAATATTTTCCAGCAGGATTTTTATGTGGAACTGCAGCGTCACGGCATGGCCGAACAGGATAAGGTGAACCTGGTATTGATCAAACTCGCAAGGAAATACAATGTAAAGATCATTGCCAGTAATGATTCACATTACGTGGAGCAAAGTGATTTCAATGCCCATGATATTTTACTTTGTATCAATACCGGCGAAAAGATCACCACTCCTGCCCTTCGTGATTTTGTGGATGATGATGTGAATGTAAAGGACAAACGTTTTGCCTTTCCCAATGACCAGTTCTATTTCAAGACAACCCAGGAAATGAGCAAGGTCTTTCACGATCTGCCCGAAGCATTGGATAATACCAACGAGATCGTTGACAAAGTTGACCTGCTGAATTTAAAAAGAGAGATACTGCTTCCCTTCTTCCAGGTACCCAAAGAATTTTCATCACAGGATGAATACCTGGAACACCTGACCTGGGAAGGTGCTAAAAAAAGGTACAATGAAATAACCCCGGAGATCGATGAACGGATCCGTTTTGAATTATTTACCATCAAAACAATGGGATTCGCCGGTTACTTCCTGATCGTGAGTGATTTTATTCGTGCCGGTCGTGACATTGGTGTCTTCATCGGGCCGGGCCGTGGTTCTGCTGCAGGTTCCGTGGTTGCATTCTGTACGGGTATTACCAGCATTGACCCGATCAAATACAATTTGCTTTTTGAAAGGTTCCTGAATCCTGACCGTAAGTCAATGCCCGATATCGACACTGACTTTGATGATGAAGGAAGACAAAAAGTAATTGATTACGTTGTTGACAAATATGGTAAGAACCAGGTGGCACAGATCATCACTTATGGTACGATGGCCGCCAAGATGAGTATCAAAGACGTGGCCAGGGTAATGGATCTTCCTTTAGCAGAATCCAATGCATTAGCGAAAATGGTACCGGACCGGCCTGGCATTGAATTGCGCAGGGTACTGCACGCCCCAATGAAAACAAAAGATGGTGAAAAATCATTGGAAGAAAAAGACGGACTTAGTGCAGATGATCTCGAAACAGTAAAGAAACTCAGGGAAATTTATGACCAGTTAAATTTACCGGCGAGTAAAGTATTGCACGAAGCAGAACGGCTTGAAGGTTCTGTTCGTAATACCGGTATCCATGCGGCAGGCATCATCATCGCCCCAAGAGATCTTACTGATCTGATCCCGGTGGCCATTGCAAAGGATTCGCCGTTGTGGGTTACACAGATAGAAGGTAATGTGATCGAAGAAGCCGGCGTTATCAAGATGGACTTTTTGGGTTTAAAGACCCTGACCATTATTAAAAATGCTTTGCAACTGATCAAACTGAATCATGGTGTAACGATTGACATCGAAACTATACCGCTGGATGATTCAAAAACATTTGAACTCTACCAGCACGGATCAACCATTGGGACTTTCCAGTTTGAAAGTCCTGGTATGCAGAAATATTTACGGGAACTGAAGCCGGATAAATTCGGTGACCTGATTGCAATGAACGCATTGTATCGCCCCGGGCCTATTGCGTATATACCAAACTATATTGATCGTAAACATGGTAGGGAACCTATCTCCTACGATCTGCCCGAAATGACCGAGATACTGGAAGAAACCTATGGTATCACCGTTTACCAGGAACAGGTGATGTTGCTAGCACAAAAACTCGCCGGTTTCAGTAAAGGGGATGCGGATGTATTGCGGAAAGCAATGGGTAAAAAACAAAAGTCGGTGCTGGATAAAATGAAAGCACAATTTATCAAAGGGGCGACGGATAAATTATTACCGGCAGAAAGATTAGAAAAAATATGGACAGACTGGGAAGCATTCGCCCAATATGCGTTCAATAAATCTCACTCCACCTGTTATGCATTTGTGGCGTACCAAACCGCTTACTTAAAAGCCCATTACCCGGCTGAATATATGTCGGCTGTATTGAACAACGCCGGTGCCATTGAGAAGATCACCTTCTTTATGGAAGAATGTAAGCGGATGGGCATTAAAGTACTAGGGCCTGATATCAATGAATCGCTGAAAGGATTTGCGGTGAACGATAAAGGGGAAATCCGTTTTGGTCTCGGTGGATTAAAAGGCGTGGGTGAAGCTGCAGTGGAAAGTATAATTGCTGAACGGCAAAAAGGCGGTCCTTATACCGATATATTTAATTTCATCAAACGCATCAACCAGCGCACCGTCAATAAGAAAACATTAGAAAGCCTTGCCTATGCAGGCGGCTTTGACCTGTTTACCGATTTTCACCGGGCACAATATTTTAATATACCCGAAGGGGAAACAGCTACCGGTTTGGAAAGGGTCATCAAATATGGACAGATCATTTCCACGCAAAATGCAACCACCACCAATACCCTGTTTGGCGACCTGCCCATCAGTATGGAAATACCCCCACCCCGTTTACCGGTATGTGAACCCTGGTCACTCACCAGGCAATTAGATCATGAAAAAGAAGTGACCGGTATGTTCCTCAGTGGTCACCCGCTGGATAATTACCGTTTTGAAATTTATCATTATAACACCACCACTGTTTTTGATTTCAATGAATTCAGGGATAGTATAACCCTGCAACCGAATCCGGGCCGTATGTTCCGCATCATTGGTTTGGTGGCAGATGCACAACACCGGGTGGCCAGAAGCGGAAATAAATTCGGCACTTATGTGATAGAAGATTATTCCGGCAAAATGGAGTTCCCTTTATTCAGTGAAGACTATCTGAAACTATCCCCGTTCTTACAATTGGGCAGCACCGTGTATATCACCGGTTTCTTAAAACAACGTTACAATAAAGCAGAATATGAATTCAAAGTACAGCAGGTATCGCTGGCCGAGACTTTAAAGCGGACACTTACCCGGCAGGTGAATATCCATGTGCACCCTAAAGACATCAGCGAGGATATGATCAAATTCGTAGAAAAGAATATGCGGAATTTCCCGGGCTCCGCTTCTTTACGGTTTATTGTGGCTGAACCAAGGAACAAGCTAAAGATCAGCTTAGTAAATACCAACAGCGGCTTTGAAATGAACGATGAAATGATCCAGTTCCTGCAGCAAAAACCAGAGCTGGAAGTGCAGGTGTTAACGAATTGATAAGTAAGACATTTTAGCAGTTATGTCAGCAACCAGGCAGCAGATTTTGTCAAGTTTTACACAACTTTGTGCCATCACTGCATGTTATTCTTAACGGGCTTAAATTTGCAATCCCTTTCTTGTAATAAAGAAGAACAAAAAAAATAAAAAAAGTAAATACAATGGCAAAAGAATTCAATGATTCCAATTTCCAGTCAGATGTACTGGCTTCTGAAAAACTGACCGTAGTGGATTTCTGGGCAGAATGGTGTGGACCTTGCCGTGCTATCGGGCCGGTTATTGAAGAACTGAGCAAAGAATATGATGGCAAAGTGAACATCGGTAAAGTGAACGTGGACAACAACCCGCAGGTGTCTATGAACTATGGCATCACGTCTATTCCTGCTATCCTTTTCATCAAAGGTGGCCAGGTGGTTGACAAATTAGTAGGTGCACAACCCAAAGGAAACTTTGTAAAGAAAATTGAAGCGCATATCTAAGCTTTGCTTTTATAAAATTGAAGACCCGTTCTTTCGAATGGGTCTTTTTATTTTATTAGTGATTGATATGAATAGTGCAGTATCAAAACTCCATACAACTCTTTATCAATTTTTGCCAATCCGGCGATTTTAGTGTTTCGCTGGTAATGTTCGCAGCATCAGGAGGATTAGGGTATTTGCGCTCAATCTTAAACAACATACACTCACAATAGCTTTTTGCTTTTTCTTCCCCGAGCCCCGCTTTAGCATTCTCAATGCAATTCGATATAAATGCAGCCCTGTCAACTGTGCCCCAGGTACTGGCTGGTTTCAGGCAGTCCTGTATCTCCTTTTTCCAGGCAGGTGATGCCAGGTCTTCAGCAGTGATCTTTTCTGCGTCTGCCATTGTGGGATATTTCTTTTCTATTTTTTCCTGCATACAGTAGCAATAGGATCGTGCAGAATCCTCACTCAGGCTGGCTTTTGCATTGTTGATACAGGAATTGATAAAAGCAGCTCTTTCTTCCGAAGGCCAGCCTTTTTTCATAAGCGTATCCTGTGCAAATAATTTCCCGGTAAACAACATTATAAACAGCAGGGAGGCAAAGAGTTTATTTTCCATCTTGTAGTTTGGTATAATCTTCTTTTAATGGGTTACCGTTTCCATTTCTTTAGGATTGTGCTTGTGTCTGAAGAAAATCGCAAATAAAATGGCCACTACCAGCGCATAAATGGCGAAAGACAACCAGATACCCTGCCATTCCTTATCCTCACCATTGACTGTATAATATTTATCAATCACAAACCCGCTGACTTTGCTTCCCAGGAAAGCCCCAACCCCATTTGTCATCATCATAAACAATCCTTGTGCACTGGACCTGATGGAAGAATCAGTAGTCGTTTCAACAAATAATGACCCGGAAATATTGAAGAAGTCAAATGCCATTCCGTATACGATACAAGACAGAATGATCATCCATAACATATCGGCCGGGTTTCCGTAAGCGAATAGCCCAAAACGAAGCACCCAGGCAAACATCGAGATCAGCATTACTTTTTTAATACCAAATCTTTTAAGGAAAAAAGGAATGGCAAGTATAAAAATGGTCTCAGATACCTGGGAAATAGATAAGATGATAGTAGAATACTTTATTACAAAGGAGTCACTGTACTCAGGCACTTTTTTAAAATCATCAAGAAAAGTATCGCCATACATGTTTGTCAACTGCAATGCCGCTCCAAGAAACATCGAAAAAATGAAGAACACAGCCATTTTGTAGCTGGAGAATAACTTAAAAGCTTTTAATCCCAATTGCTCAATAATGGAAGCATCTTTTGATATGGATTTTTGAGGCGGGCATTTGGGTAAGGTAAATGAATAAATGCCTAAAAGTATGGCGGCCGCTCCCCCGATAATAAACTGGTTGGTATTGGCTTTGCTTCCTGTCAGGTTGGTAACCCACATAGCTGCTATGAAACCGATTGTACCCCAAACACGGATTGGCGGAAACACTTTTACGACATCATAATTGTTATTTTTCAAAATGGTGTATGCAATGGAATTAGACAGGGAAATAGTTGGCATATAGCAGATCATCGCCCCAAAAATCACATAATATAAAGTATCAGCATCATGCACCTGCGGCACATAAAACAAAAAAGCCCCGTACAGGATGTGGAGAATTCCATACAGTTTTTCTGCATTCATCCATTTGTCTGCAATTATACCTGTCAGGGCAGGCATAAACAATGACGAAAGAGCCAGCGTGGAAAATATGGCCCCGAACTGAACTCCGGTACCCATATTATTCGAGAAAAAATATGTCGCAATAGTTATCAGCCAGGCCCCCCATACAAAAAATTGCAGGAAGCTTACTATCGTTAACCGGAGTTTCAAATTCATATCGCAGTTTTTGGATTTGTAATCAACGGGGAAGATAAGGATTTTAGGGGTTTGAAACACAAAGGCAGGAAGCCTCAAAGGCACTCAACCGGGTTAAAACTTTATCCAACCCTTTGTGCCCGAAACTTACTATTTCAATTGTTTTACCCCGGAGTCGTAACTTTGCTCCCAGTTAATTGTTTCTGACTTATGATCACTACTACCGATACCTCCGCCGATCTTCAACTTATTGCTGATAAAGTAAAAACCGGGCAACGGATCACTGACCAGGATGCATTGTTATTGTTTGAAAAAGCCAGTCTTGGTTTTGTGGGTTCACTGGCAAACAGCATCCGGGAAAAACTGCATGGAGACACTACTTATTTCAACCGCAATTTCCATATTGAACCCACCAATGTCTGTGTGTTCAGTTGCAATTTCTGTTCGTACAGTAAGCTCTATGCAAAAAGAGAAGAAGGCTGGGAACTCAGCATTGACCAGATGCTGCACATGGTGAAGAAATACGACGGCAAACCGGTCACAGAAGTGCATATCGTTGGCGGCGTGCACCCGAAAATGGACCTGCAATTCTTTGCTGACTTATTAAAAGCCATCAAAGCACATCGCCCTGGCCTGCATATCAAAGCCTTTACCGCCGTTGAATATGATTATATGTTTCGCAAGGCAAAGATGACAGCAGAAGAAGGATTGAAATTCCTCATCGAAGCCGGGTTGGATAGTATTCCCGGTGGTGGTGCTGAAATATTTCACCCGGAAATTCGGGAAAAGATTTGTGCCGATAAAGTGGACGCCGATGGCTGGTTAGCCATTCATGAAGCGGCGCATAAACTGGGACTGCATTCGAATGCCACCATGCTCTACGGGCATATTGAGAAATTTGAACACCGGGTGGATCATATGAGAAGACTGCGGGAGCTGCAGGACCGCACCAAAGGATTCAACACCTTTATCCCGCTGAAATTCCGCAATAAGGATAATGACATGAGTTATGTACCGGAAAGTTCTGTGGTGGAAGACATGAAAATGTATGCTATTGCCCGTATCTATTTAGATAACTTCCCGCACCTGAAAGCCTACTGGCCGATGCTGGGAAGACAAAATGCACAACTCTCCCTTTCTTTTGGCGTGGATGATATTGACGGCACCATTGATGATACCACGAAGATCTACAGCATGG
Organism: uncultured Bacteroidota bacterium; assembly: GCA_902826165.1. GTDB lineage: Bacteria > Bacteroidota > Bacteroidia > Chitinophagales > Chitinophagaceae > CADEDV01. The sequence goes on along the minus strand of CADEDV010000031.1, from coordinate 36,091 downwards.
CCGGTTCGGAAGAACAAAACCCTTCGATGAATACGGCTGAACTGGTAACACTCATCAAACAGGCCAAACGCAAACCCGTAGAAAGAGGAACACTTTATAATGTGATCAATGATTACAGTGTGATTGATATAAAGGAAGTGAATGCAGAATTGAATTAACACTCCGGCAAACTCAGCGGCACATTCACCGCCAATCCGCCATCCGCTGTTTCCTTATACTTGCTGTTCATATCAAGTGCCGTATCCCACATGGTTTTGATCACACTATCCAGCGATACCTTGGCATAATCAGGAGAACTTTGCAAGGCCAACTGCGAAGCCGTGATCGCTTTGATGGCTCCCATAGTGTTTCGTTCAATACAGGGTACCTGCACCAGGCCGCCAATAGGATCACAGGTCAATCCTAAATGATGTTCCATGGCAATTTCAGCCGCCATCATCGACTGGCGCTG
>CADEDV010000031.1:10870-35540 GCA_902826165.1 uncultured Bacteroidota bacterium | reverse complement strand
GCAAAACAACTGACCCAATCGAGTATATATTTAAAATCATTCCCACCCTGCCGGATAGCCAGTAACCAGCTATCCGCATCGTTATAAGAACGGTTATTGATGAGTTTTTTATTTAAAGCCGCAGCCCTTCTTTTTACCTGTAAACCACCGGGCAACATTCCTTCGGAATGACAGCCCCGGTAAATACATGCCTTCATCACCTGCCAGATCTTGAGTACACCTTCCCGGGTGCTGGCTTCAGGCCGCCAGGCATTTTCATTTTCCAGTACCACATCATGAATAGCCAGCCCGGTCTTGATACACCAGTGTAACAGATCATCCGCTGTATTTATAGGGAAAGGCAATTGCAGTTGCTGACCGGCCGATGAATCTTCTCCTTCCTTAACAACAAAACCGCCACCAACGGAATAATAAGTCTCTGCGATGGAATCCCCATTCTTCATGGTGGCTAAAAAGGTCAAAGCGTTGGGATGATAAGGCAGCGTTTCCGTAAATAAGAACTCGATATCTTCTGCCGGGTTGAATTCCACTTCATGCAAACCGGAAAGCACTATCTTTTTCATGTTATTGATATCGCTGATCTTGGCATGAATATTCTCCACTTCAAACGTAACAGGATCATCACCGCTTAATCCTAACTGCACGGCAATATCCGTTCCGTGACCATGGCCGGTCTTGGCCAATGAACCATACAGCAGCACCCGGACTGCCGCTACATTGTATAAATTATTACCGGTAGAAATGGATTGCAGGAACCGTTGCGCCGCCCGCCAGGGACCTAAGGTATGCGAACTGGAAGGCCCCACCCCGATCTTCAGCATATCAAATACAGAAATAGCTTCGTATGACAAGTGATAATGTTTTTCCAAAAATACAATTACTGCAGCGCTAAAGCTGCGTTGCGATACAATAAAAAACCCCGGTCAGTAAAAACCGGGGCCTAAAGCAAGCAGATAGTATCAGCTGTATAGATTACTGGACATCGACCAGTTCGATCTCAAAAAACAAAACGGCATCGCCGGGTATCGCCCCGTAACCGCTGCATCCGTAAGCCAGTGAAGAAGGAACGATCAGGCGGATCGTTCCACCTTTAGCAATAAGTTCCAGCCCCAGTTGCCAGGCCGGTATCAACTGGCTCACCATAAATCCTGTAAGCGATGGATTGGTTTGCTGGTCAAAAATAGCATTACTGGACACCAGCCTGCCGGTATATTTCACAAACACTTTGGATGTAGGCAGGGGAATGGCACCAGTGCCCGCATTTACCACCTGGTAAAGCATACCACTGGGATGGGCAGACATAGAATAACCATTGGTACTGGCATAGGCCTGCATCACGGGCAGTTCACTTGCCGGGGTTTTGTCCGTACAGGGACCACTGACCGCACCTTTGATACAACCTTGAAAACTAATAACAGCTACGGAAAGACTCAAAAGAAGCAGAATTTTTTTCATGTACGTTTTACTTAAAATAGAGGTTGATTGTTTGCTATGACAACCGGCAAGGCCGAAGCGCTGCACAGTTTAAAAAATGTTACTCCGGTATTCCTTCCCTGCTGAGCAGTTCCCGGTACCGCTGTTCATTAATATCCCATTTGTGGCGCACACTGAATATGACAATAAAAACAACTATCAGCAATACGGCCACCAGCAGCACTAAGAGCAGCGAAGACTGGTGCCGGGCAATTTCTTTATTGCGTACCATCTCCGCTTTTTTATACCAGCCGGAAAAAAAGTTGGCAAATATACCCACCGCCAGGATAACTCCCAGCGGGAGCCCCAATGCCAGTTGTTTAAAGACCTTTTTGCGCCGCAGCCTGTTGGCCCTCCAGTGTTCTACAAATCCTTGTTCTTCGGGATTCAGCATAATGGCTGCAAAATTAACCACCCCGGCAATACATCGCTTGCTTCAGCGGAGCAAATTGTATATCTTAGTCATCTAATATCCATGATTTGAAACTTGCACCATTACTAGCCCAGTACTTATACAGTACCAAAAAACTCGATCTCCGCGGAATAGGCAGTTTTTTGCTCGATCCTGCTGTTAATATTGACCCGGAACCAGGTAAACAACAAAAACCGGCCGTTGCGGAGGGGATTACTTTTGAAAGCAACCCCGCCACTAAAGAATCAGCCGAACTGATCAGTTATATTTCGGCCCAATCGGGTAAAATGAAAGCCCTGGCAGCCGCCGATTTAGATTCCTTCCTGGAACTGGCCCAGCAATTCCTGAATATCGGCAAACCCTTTATGCTGGAAGGCATTGGCAGTATTGTAAAGATCAGGTCAGGGCAATATGAATTTACACCCGGTACCCTGCTTACCGAAAAACTGAAAGACCTCCCCGCCAAAGAAAAAACCAATGCACCTACTGCGGCCAATGAAGAGTCGTTCAATAATTATAACCCGATGATCGCACCAAGACCGGCTCCTGCCAAATGGAGAAAACCGGTGCTGGCATTTTTAATTGTAGCAGGTGTCGGGCTCGCCGTATGGGGTGGCTATACGATCTCCAAGCGTTTTGCTGATAAAAATACTACGGTGGTTGCTTCAGCAGCAGATACCAATTCGCCGCAAACTGTTATAGTACCAGAGACAACTATTGTTCCCGCAGATAGTGTGCCGGTACAAACAACCCAGGCACCCGTACAGGCACCGCCGCCGGTTACAACCGCTGCCCTGCCTGCCGGGAAATATAAATACGTGTTGGAAACAGCCAACCGCAAAAGAGCTTTTGAACGCTACAACAAACTAAAGACCTACGAATGGAATGTGAACATGGAAACAAATGACTCCGTTGTGTTCAAACTCTATCTTGTTTTACCAACATTGGTAAAAGATACCGCCCGTGTCAGGGATTCCCTCTCGGTGGTGAACGGCCGCAAAGTCTATATTGAAACAAAATAATGGCAGCTCACCCTACGGCAGCAGACTGGATCAGTCGTTTACAGTTACAGCAACATATTGAAGGCGGCTGGTATGGCCGTGTGTATGAAGCCGGGCTGCAATTAAAAAAGGAAACGCTTCCTTCCACTTTTCAGGGCGACCGGCCCGTTTGCACACATATTTACTTTCTCTTACAGCAAAATGAATTCTCGGCCTTTCACCGCATAGCTTCCGATGAACTCTGGCATTTTTATGATGGCGACCCGCTGGTCATTCATGAATTGAATGAGCAAGGTCTTACCAAACATCAACTGGGAAAAGATATGGCCAATGGCTTTCTTCCTTTTACCGTGATCAAAGCCGGCAGCTGGTTTGGCTCCCGCTTACAGGCCGGTGGTTCATTTTCTTTAGTGGGTTGTACTGTTTTTCCCGGTTTTGATTTTGCAGATTTTGAGCTGGCGAAAGCGGATGAGTTATCTGCGAAATTTCCGGAGCATGAAGAATTGGTGAAAGAGATCTGCAGGAGCTGAAATTTATTACGGCCCACCAATTTGCGTAATGCGTATAAGAGTTTTGTTTGGATAATATGAGAGTACCCTTTTTTTTTTTCAATTTTCTGTAGTAATTCTGATGGAATATTTAATTCCGTACCCTTCTTAAAAAAAATCTCCTTTGACAAAGGGCCAAGTAAATCACCTGTTTTATGAACTATTATCCAATAAACATGCTCTCTCCCAAATAAATCTATAAAATAGGGATCTGTCCTAATAAGACGCTCTGTTAAATTAATAGAGATGACTCTGTTCTTTGATTCATTTTCCCCGGCTCCGGCATTAACAAAAAGCTTGTAAAGTGTGCTGTCTTTTTCGATATATCCCCGATACCTTGAATAAAATTCTTGGCCCAGGATACTTGTATCTTTGGTGTAGCGCCGATAATTTTCAAATCTTCCGAGTATATCCTCACTAAAAGTACCGATATATTCATCAGCCCTTGGAACTTGCTCTGCGATGATAAAATTGTCATTATAAGCATAATTAACTACGTCAGGATAAATTGTATTATAGTATACGAGCTTCTTTGATTCTATCATCCGGAGGCCACCTTTAATTTTAAACCAATAGTCTCCGCTCAAATCAACCCTGCTTTTATTTTGACTTTGACATGAAATAAAGACTATTAAAGTAAAAAAATAAGCCATACTGTCTTTCATAATCATTCATCAGTTATTTTATTATTGAACGAATCAATATTTAGGTTTACACTCAACCCTTGAGTAGAAATTAAAAAAATCCGTGTCGGATTAATCTTCATACTTTTAAATACTAATTTATTAATGCCATTAGATAATACACCCTCCCGTTTTCTACTTCCTCAATCAAAATTAATGCCTTCCTAATGCAGTAATCTATTCATTTCGCAAAATTCTATTACCATTATAATAAATTAAAATCAAAACAAACTGACACTATTCAGTTAAGTACCCAAATCCTCGAAAACTAAACTCCTGTTCCAGCAAGTTAAAGATTTGAACAATCTTTTTTGCATCCGGTATTTCTAGGTGCCCATCAGGTTCAGCATAATTATAAGACCTGGATACTCCATCGCAGGCAAACTCAATGTCAACACCTCCTGCATCTGTTGAAACAGAATAAGACCCCCTGGGTATACTATCAGAACCAGGTAATCGCATAATATCAAGCTCTCTTAGCTTTTTCATTAGTTGAGCCCAGGAAGAACGGGGATTCTTAGTTATAGCTTTGTTGATTAGTATTTCTAGTGTATCACCGATAAAATTACGATCGACTGAATACCATACCAGTTTTGCTGTCCATCTTGAATTACTTGAATCAATGACTATCATTTTTTCATCATTACCAAATGGGGTGTACTTATAAATTCTGATATGACAACCCGGCTGATACTTTTCAATAGATTGCAGTTGCAATTGAAATTTAAGTGACTCCTTTATCGTTTTGCCTACCGCATTAACATACTCATTGAGTGTGCTATCTCTTACGAGTACTTTTCGTTTAACTAATTTATTTTTTATGTCAAGCTCTTTCTCATCTGAGTTACAGGAACTCAACAATGTAATAAAAAAGCAGAACCAGACTGATTTTAAGAACATAGTAAAAAAATTATCCCATTCTCAAACAAGTTACCCGAATTTAATAATTCCCAGCCTTAATCGTTAACCAGTCTTGTCTATACAACAGGTCCGGGCATAAAAAAAGCCATCCGAAGATGACTTTTTCCGAGGTCCCGAGCGGATTCGAACCGCTGTACGAGCTTTTGCAGAGCTCTGCCTAGCCACTCGGCCACAGGACCATTTTTTGAACAGGTGCGAAAATAGGATATTTTTGTTAATTGCTATTATTCATTCCCTTATAAAAAAGCTATATGAGCCGTATTGCAGAATCCGAAATGATCATCAACGACCGGGGTGCCATCTATCACCTGGACCTCCGCCCGGAAGAAATTGCCGGCACCATTGTTACCGTTGGCGATCCCGACCGGGTAAAGGAACTGAGCAAACATTTTGACAGCGTGGAAGTGAAAAGGCAGCATCGTGAATTCATCAGCCATACCGGTTATGTCGGCAAAAAAAGGATCACCGTTCTCTCCTCCGGCATCGGGCCTGATAATATTGATATCGTACTGAACGAACTGGACGCCCTGGCCAATATTGATTTTACAACCCGTGAGATCAAAAAAAATCTCACTTCGCTGAACATTATCCGTCTCGGCACTTCCGGCTCTTTGCAAGTCGATATCCCGGTGGATAGTTTTGTGGCTTCCACGCATGGGCTGGGTGTTGATAACCTGCTGAACTTTTACCGCCATGAACAGAATGATGAAGAACAGCAGTTACTACATTCTTTTATTACCCATACACAGATTCACGGACAGATCGGTAACCCGTATATCAGCAGCGGTGCCGGTTCATTAGTTAAGCATTTTGTAAAAGATTTTCATCACGGTATCACGGTTACCTGTCCCGGTTTTTACGGACCCCAGGGAAGGATACTGCGTTTAGGCATCCGCAATCCTGAATTGATCAACCGGCTGACAGATTTTCGTTTCGGGCAGCACAGGATCACTAATTTTGAAATGGAAACTTCGGCTATCTATGGTTTGGGAAAACTATTGGGACATAATTGTCTTGCCATTAATGCCATTGTGGCCAACCGGGTGAAAAAAGAATTTTCCAAAGACGGTAAAGCCGTGGTGGAAAACCTGATCAAAAAATTTATTGACATCTTTGATTCCAGTATATAATGCAATTACATTTTCATAAATACCAGGGAACTGGTAACGACTTTATCATTGCCGACAACCGAAAGAATGAGTATTCATCGCTTACCACCGACCAGATAAGGCGGCTCTGCGACCGCCGCTTCGGCATTGGTGCCGATGGTTTCATGCTGCTGAATGAAAAAGCGGGGTATGATTTTGAAATGAAATACTTCAATGCCGATGGCCGGGAAGGCAGTATGTGTGGTAACGGGGGTCGTTGCATCATCAAGTTTGCTTACCATCTTAATATTCATAAAGACATCTACAAGTTTATAGCCGTGGACGGGGAGCATGAAGCAGAGATCGATACCGATGGCATCGTTTCCTTAAAGATGAAAGATGTGGAGAAGATCAAAAAAGTACATGGTGATTTTGTGCTGGATACCGGTTCCCCGCACTATGTAAAAATTGTAGCCGATGTAATGGGACTGGATGTTTATAAAAAAGGTCGTGATATCCGGTACAGCAAGGATTATGAACAGGAAGGTATCAATGTGAATTTTGTAGAGCAGATGACGGAAGTGGATCATATCCTGGTCCGTACCTATGAAAGAGGTGTGGAAGACGAAACCTATTCCTGTGGCACGGGTGTTACAGCTGCTGCGTTAATATCGTACCATAACGAAAATGGTTTTAATGATGTGGAAGTAAAAACACTGGGTGGCAAACTGACCGTTGAGTTTGACCGCACCGATGATGACCGCTACATCAATATCTGGCTCTGCGGACCGGCCGAAAAAGTCTTTGAAGGAAAAGTGGACATAAAATGATGAAATAAAGAAGCAGGAAGGAATTTTCCCTTTAGAGGCTAACGTTCCTTCCGACCTGCCTGCCGGCAGGCAGGCTTCCGACTTCCGGCTTCCTCCCCTACCTTTGCGCCACCATGATCCAGTACTTTAAAAATATCGACCATAAGACCGTTGAGATCGATAAGCCCGAGAACGGCTCATGGATCAATGTTTTGCCACCCCTGAAGCAGGAAGAGTTCTCCGAGCTGTCTTCGGTGCTGGAGATACCGATCGACTTCCTGACCGACTCACTGGATATAGATGAAAGAAGCCGTTTTGAAGAAGATGATAATGTAAGGCTGATCGTTATCAAAACGCCGACCGAGAACAACTCGTTCAACGACAGCGATGCTTTTTATATCACCATCCCGATCTGTATCATCTTAACGCATAACCAGATCGTAACGGTGAACTCCTTCGAGAACCAGGCCATCAAAAAATTCCTGAATACTTTCCCTAACCGGAACCCGGAAAAAAAGAACATGATGGTGCTGAAGATCTTTGAAAAGATCGTTCAGAATTTCATGGACCACCTGAAAGAGATCAACCAGCGCCGTAATGCTGTTGAACAAAAATTATATGCCTCCAGCGAGAATGAACAACTGCTGCAGCTGATGCGGATACAAAAAAGCCTGGTCTATTTTGTGACAGCACTCCGTTCCAACGAAATGCTGCTGATGAAACTGGAACGGACCAATTTCCTCGGGCTGAATGAAGATGAAAAAGAATTCCTGAATGACCTGGTGGTTGATAATTCACAGGCCCTGGAGATGGCGAACATTTATGCCAACATCCTGAGCAGTACGCTGGATGCTTTTGCCAGTATCATTGCCAACAACCAGAACCAGGTATTGAAACGGCTGGCGGTGATCACTATCGTTCTTACCTTCCCCGTACTGATCGCCAGTATCTTTGGTATGAATGTACCCAGCGGTTTTGAACATTCTTCTTACGCTTTCTATATTGTTGTTTTCTTCTCCTTAGTAGTAGCCCTCGCTATCGGCTGGCTCTTTCTTCGTAAAAAAATATTCTGATAAGTATGCATTATTTTAATCTCCGGGTTTATGGTATCCTGATCAATGAACAGAAACAGGTATTGGTAAGCGATGAATATATCCGGGGAAATTATTATACCAAATTTCCCGGCGGCGGATTGGAATTTGGCGAAGGAACAAGAGAATGCCTGGCCAGGGAATTCATGGAAGAAATGAATTTAAAAGTGGAAGTAGGAGCACATATTTATACTACTGACTATTTCCAGCTATCAGCCTTCAACCCGGAGCACCAGATCATTTCCATTTATTATTTTGCCAAAGCCTTAGAAACCATCAAAGCACCCTTACGTTCAAAGCCGTTTGACTTTGATGAACGGGAACTGGCGCTGTATGCGGAGAAAAAAGAAACAGAAACTTTCCGGTTCATTGACTGGGAAGATTTTAGTTCGGAAGTACTTTCATTACCTATTGATAAAATAGTAGCAGCAATGGTGAAAAGCCGTGATACTCTATAAAGTAAATCAGATAAGTTGTAAGTTTAATACTCCGTCCCTTCCGGAAGTCAGTTTTTTTCTGACCAATAGGCTAATAAAGATTTCAAAAGGACTGTCTGCTATCTTTTTCAGCTTACTACCACCCGGGTTTATGTAATTTTTGTAAACTTGTAATCCGATAAATGTAAAAAAGCTTTTTATGAAATATATAATCAGTCTTTTATTGTTATTTGCTTCTTTTAAATCATTTGCATGTCCCTGCCAACCTCTGGGGAAAATAAATGACGAGCAGTATAACAAATATGATTTTATAGTAAAGGGGAAAATAGCTTTTACGGTTACCAAAGGATATATTAAATACATTGTAGTAAATGTTTCTAAATCTTATAAGGGCAAAGTAAAGGCGCAAAAAATAACAATTATTACTTCTGCTGTTGATGGCCTTTGTGGCATTGATGCATCTGAAGGTGAGGATTGGTTGTTCTTTGGCTCTAAGATAGAAGGGAGCTATTCAACGGACCCGTGCACAAGAACAAAAAAAGTACACCAAAAAGCCGGAGACCCCGCAGGTGAGGAGATTAAAGATGATTTGAAATATTTAGAAAAAAAGTTAAAAACCAGCAAGAAAAGGGAGGCTATTACTGAATAGCAAGGCAGCATAAGTGTGACCTGCCGGGATTCCTTCAGAACAACACAAGAGGCCACGATAGCGTCAATGTACCCGTAGCAAAAAAATCATCTCTCTCCCATCGCAGCCCTTTTCATCTCACCAGCTTTTTCATGCCCTAAATATTTTTCAATTATTCCATGAATAATGTATATGACCGGTGTCATCAATATAGCGATACCGAATTTATAGATATAATTCACCACTCCCACAGCGATAAAAAGATCAAAGGGCCATACAAAATCAGTACCGGTACTGTTGACCCTTGTACCTACATAGAAAGCAATAAATAAAACCACAAAACTATCGATGAACTGGGAAATGAGTGTGGAGCCGGTTGCCCTCAGCCATATATTTTTCTCCCCGGTCATCTTTTTGATCTTATGAAAAACAAATACATCGATCAGCTGCCCCAGGATAAAAGCTGTAAGTGAACCAATGATAATAAAACCACCCTGCCCTAATACACTGTTGTAAGCCTTCTCCATATCCGGCACCCCGCTGCCCTGCTTACTGGTAATAAAGAAATCGGCTGGGGTCAGTTTCATAGCACCATAAAAGATAATGAACGCAAAAGCAATCAGCCCGGCTGTCAGCATGGATAAAAACCGCACCCCTTTGGGTCCGTAATATTCATTAATGATATCAGTCATGATAAATACAACCGGCCATAGCAGCACTCCGGCTGTAAGATTAAAAGAAAGATCATTACCAAGTATATGAATATTCAAAGGAGAAAAGCCCAGTGTTTTTTCCAATGAAAAAATTTTCACCCCGATGATCTCCGCGATCAGCGCATTGGCAATAAAAAATCCGCCCAGTATGAGAAAGAGGCGGGTCGGTTTACTTTTGATGATAGTATGGATCATTCAGGTAAAAAATATAGTACACTAACAGGAATAAAAAGAAAAGGTTGACCCATATCAGCCAGCGGGGCACCACATTACTGATCTTCTTCCCGCTGAGGGTAAGTACAAGATAACATAAATTGGTAATGGGCAGCAGTAGAATGCCCATTACAATACCGATGGTGATAACAGTGGAGGAAAATACTTCACTGATCTCTGTTTTTACCATCGACAAAATCAGCCAAACCAGGATACAAATGCCTGATATAAAAGCCAAACGGGATAAAAATAAAAGCCAGCGCATGGGCGAATTTCGTGTAAAATAGCATTATTTTGTCAGCCTAATATTTACCAATTTATGAAGCAGGGATTGTTCCGGAAAGCCTTACCCCACCTGGTTGCTATTGCCATCTTTATCATTATCGCACTGATCTATTGTAAACCGGCGCTTGATGGCCAGGTATTGCAGCAATCAGATATCACCATCTGGAAAGGCGCTGTTCAGCAATCCGTTAATTATGCGGCCACACATGATGGCCAGTATCCTTTATGGACCAACGCCCTGCTGGGTGGTATGCCCACTTTTCAAATTGGTTATCCGTCCAATAATTTCATCCCGGGCATTGTGACCACGATCATGACCCTGAACCTGCCCGCCCCCATTTCTTATTTCTTTTTAGCCTGTATCAGTTTTTATATACTCAGTATTATCCTGAAAGTAAATCCGTATGTGGGCATCATGGGTTCACTGGCTTTTGCCTATGCCACCTACAATCCTATTATCATCAGTGTGGGGCATTTGACCAAGATGATGACGATGGCCTATATGCCGGCACTGTTGGGTTCTATTCTTCTTATTTATGAAAAGAAGTATTGGCTGGGTGCTGCCTTAACAGCATTATTCAGTTGTACGATGATCACCGAGAACCACCCGCAGATCGCTTATTACTTTTTTATCATGGTGGCTATTATGACTATATTCTATGTCATCAGCTGGATCAAAGCAAAAGAGTTTTCACACCTGGCAAAAGCGATCGGGTTCACCGCTGTCGCTGCCATTGTGGGTGTTGGCACTACAGCAGTCAATGTCATGTCCACTTTTGAATACCAGGAAGCCACCACCCGTGGCGGGCATACTGCATTAACCGATACCACCAGCAAAGAACAAAGCCCGAAGAATGGATTAAGCAGATCATACGGCTTAAGTTATAGTTTGGATATTCCTGAAACATTTGTACTGATGGTGCCGCATATGTATGGCGGAAGCTCTGACCATGAAGAAGTGGCACAGGATCAATCAAAAGCCGTGGAAGCACTGATGACCATGCCGCAGGAATTACAGCAGCAATTACCGCTTCGGTATTACTGGGGAGGTATCAGTAACTCATCCGGCATGGCCTATACATCAGGTCTTCCTTATGCAGGAGCGATCATTTGTTTCCTGGCGATCCTCGCCTTCTTTATCATTGATAAAAGATATAAATGGTGGATCGGTGCAGCCCTTGCTGTTACCCTGATGATGGCCTGGGGTAGTCATTTTGGAGCATTGAATAATTTCCTGTTTGATCATTTGCCCTTGTATAACAAGTTCAGGGCACCTTCGATGATCCTGGTGATACCGCAACTATTATTACCCCTGCTGGCCATACTGGGTGTAAACAGTTTTATCAACGCTACGGATAAAAAAGCACTCTGGCCCGGGTTTAAGAAAGGTCTTATTGCAACCGGTGCTGTGTTTGTTGTATTGTTCTTAATTTATTTTTCTTCCGGCTTTATGGGGAAGAATGATAAAGATATTCTGAAACAGGTAGCAGATCAGCCACAATTATTACAAACTATTAAACCTTTCTTTGACGGGCTGGTAGATGACCGGAAAGGCCTGTTCATGGACAGTATGCTCCGTTCATTGGGTTTTATTGCTATTGCCTTTATTTCGCTATTTCTTGTTACAAGAAATAAACTCAGCGGTATGTGGGCGGCTATACTGCTGGCAGGCTTTGTATTCCTTGATCTTATCCTTGTGGATACCCGTTACCTGAATAAAGAGAATTTTATAGAGCAATCCGATAATGAATCGGTGTTCAACAGGAATGCCATTGATAACGAGATACTGGCTGATACTTCTTTTTACCGGGTAGCCGATCTTTCCGGCAACGGCAATATCGCTTCTTATAATTTTAATACCGTCGGTGGCTTCCATGCGGCAGGGCTTAGCATGTACCAGGACCTCCTTTACCGTGCTGTGGACCCGGAGCAGGCTGCCATCATTCAGCGGCTGCAAACCACCAATACCACCGATAGTGTGAATACACCGGTATTGAATATGCTGAATGCAAAGTATTTTATTTACCGGGACAATAAGGAGACCAAAGCCAAATGGCTTAACCCGAATGCATTGGGTAATTGCTGGTTTGTTTCCTCTATCAAATATGTAAAAAATGCAGATGAGGAAATGGCAGCTGTCCGTGTAGCTGATCCACGCAACACCGCCATCGTACAGGAAACTTATAAAGCTTCTGTGCTGTTTGAACCACAGGCTGACAGTACTGCTACGATCAGGTTGCTTAAAAACGATAATGACATCATCACTTATACTTCCTCTTCGGCCTCCAACCAGTTTGCAGTATTCAGTGAAGTGTATTACAAAGCAGGCTGGAAAGCTTTTATTGATGGTAAAGAAGCACCTATCGTTAAAACAAATTATGCCCTGCGGGGATTATCAGTTCCTGCCGGTAAACATAGTATTGAATTCAGGTTCGAACCTTCCGGTTATATGACAGGAAGAAAGCTGACCTCGTTTTTCTCAGGTGCATTGATCGCTTTGCTGGGACTGGGTCTTTTCATGGAATGGAAAAACCGTAAGAAACAGTCAGCAGCTGTTGCATGAAGATCCTGAGTATTGTTTGGTTCAAAGTTCTGCCTGCCAAATTTGGTGGGCAGAAAGGGATCGCTAATTTCAATCAACACCTGTCACGGTTACATTCCCTGGTTTGTATTTGTTCAGCAGATAATGAGCCTGGTGCTGATACAACTTATAAAGTACTGCCTGTTTTACCAAGCGGTAAAAAACAATTGTTATTGCCCTCAGCCTGGAGAAAAATAAAACAGGTTGCCGTGGAGGAAAAAGCAACCCATATCATACTGGAACATCCCTATCATGGAATGGCCGCCGTAAAAGCAGCTAAAGCAACCGGTGCCAAATTGATCGTCCATTCTCACAATATAGAATCAGAACGGTTTCGCCAGATCGGTAACCGGTGGTGGAGGTTGCTGGCCCTGTATGAAAAATGGGTACACCATAAAGCGGACCTGAGTCTTTTTAAAACAGAAGAGGATAAACAATTTGCTATTACTCATTTTGGTTTGGCAGAAGACAAATGCATGATCATTCCCTTTGGTATTGAAAAGCCGCTAAAAGATAATGCCGCCGCTGCATTGATAAGAGAAAGGCATTCCATACCGGCGAATCATACAATACTACTCTTTGCAGGAACCTTAGACTATCACCCGAATGCAGAAGCCGTAACATCCATTTACCGGCAGCTGGCTCCCACCCTTTCAGCAAAGCAATTCCCCTGCAGCATTATCATCTGCGGTAGAAACAAAGAGTCTTCTTTCCAGTATTTAAAATCATACCATCATCCCAATGTGATCATGGCGGCTGAAGTGGACGATATCGAACATTATTTCGCAGCGGCTGATGTGTTCATCAACCCGGTGCGATCCGGCGGTGGTATCCAGACCAAGAATTTGGATGCGCTGGCTTTTGACCTCAATGTTGTTTGCTTTGATCACCTGCTGCAGGGTATCCCGGCCTCATTATGCGGTAATAAACTCTTTACAACAACGGAGGGTAACTGGGATGAGTTCACCAACTGCATCATTGCAGCCAGCCAGCGATCAACAACTACGCCTTCTGCCTTCTTCGACTATTTTAATTGGGAAACCATCACAAAAAAGGCGGCTGATCGTATCGCCCAACTCTAAATAGTGCTTATTTTGCCGGTATGAATTCTCCCTCCATCAGTATTATACTTCCTGCCTTCAACAGCGAAGCGTTTATTGCGGAGGCCATACGGAGTTTACTCAGCCAGACCTTTACCGATTTTGAACTTATCATTATCAACGACGGTTCCACCGACCGGACCGAAGAGATCATTTTATCCTTCAGCGACCCGAGGATACACTATCACAGGAATGAAAAGAACAGTGGGTTGATTTACACCCTCAACAAAGCCATTGATCTCGCTAAAGGAACATATATTGCCCGTATGGATGCGGATGATGTATGCCTGCCGGAAAGATTAAGTATCCAAAAAAGTTTCCTTGACCAGTATTATGATATTAGTGTTGTAGCTGCCCCGGTCATTTTTATTGACTGGGCAGGAAAAGAAACCGGTATATGGAAATTGGACAGGGAAACCATCCTTCCTGGCCAGATAAAAAAACTAATGCCCTTTGAAAATTGCATGGCGCACCCTTCCGTCATGATCCGTGCGGCTGTTCTTAAAGAATTCCGATATAAGGCTTACCAAAAAAATATAGAGGATTATGATCTCTGGCTACGGCTCCTGAACCGCGGCTATGCGATTGGCAAAACGGAAATGCCTTTATTATTATACCGGGTGCATGACGCCTCCGTTACAGGCAGCTATTTAAAGAAGAATCCATTCTTTAAAGTCATGTCCATGAAATATAAGTTTGTTGTTAAAGAAATACGGGCAGGTTATTTCAGTTTGTTTTTACTTCGTGTGGTAGCAGGCCTCACAACAGACCTGGTAAAAGGAATGGCCAAATCACTTAAAAAATCATTAGGTTGAATAAATATCGTTTGCTCATATTAAAACGAAGGCTTGAAAACATCATCATATTCCCGTTCGTAATTACCGGAAGGATAATAGCCCTTTGCAGGCCACTGAAAAAAGAGTACCGGGTATTCTTCTTCTTCCCTTTCTATCATACAGGCGGCGCTGAAATTTTTAATATGCGCCTCACTCATGCAGTGGGCGGGAAAGACACAATAGTCTTTTTTACGAGAAAATCGGTGAACAACCGATTTTACAGTGACTTTGAACAATCAGGATGCACTTTAAAAGATATCTCCCGGTACACGGATAATAAATGGCTGTATTTCCTGAACCTTATTTTCCGGGGCATCATAACCGGCTATATTAACTCTCAAAAAAACAGGCCCATCATTTTCAACGGCCAGTGCAATTTTGGTTATAAGATTTCACCCTGGGTAAATAAGCATATCATTCAATTGGAATTCATACACACTTTTTGCAGCTTTTCATATATCCGTGTTCCCTTCCTCTCTTACTATACACAAACAATTTCAAGCAGTGAAAAAACGATAACCGATCATAAACTCTTTTACAACAAATGGAAGATCCCTGCAGGATATTCAGAACGCTTCCGATACATCCTCTATGGAATAGAATTGCCATCCCAAAAAAGGCAATTACTACCCATCACTGAATTTACGGTCTTATTTGTAGGCAGGGGCAGCCCTGAAAAAAGAGTCCATATTGTTGCTGCACTGGCCAAAGAAACAAAAGCAGCAGATGACACTGTTCAGTTCTGGTTCATGGGGGATGTCAGTGGTTCTGTTCCGGAACATCTTCATGCGTATTGTCATTTCCTGGGCAACCAGTCAGACCCGGCTAAAATTCACGAAATTTACACTATGGCTCATGTACTGATCATTACATCAGCTTTTGAAGGATTTCCGTTAGTGGTAATGGAGGCGATGAGCAGGGGACTTGCCGTTATCTCCACCCCGGTCGGGGATGTACCCAGGCATGTAAAAAATGGTATAAACGGGTTTATTATTGAAGAACTGGAAAACGAGGAAGTAATAATCCGGGAAGCATTGAAATACATTCTTGCATTAAAAAAGAATTCTGAACTGCTGCAAAAAATAGCAGAAGAGAATATACGGTATGCAGAAGAAAATTTCGGCCTGCCTGTTTTTAATGCCAACTACAGGCATCTTTTCAAAGAATTTCAATCAAACTAATTGAAACCACTAAGCTTTATTATTATCACCTGGAACCGGCCTGCAGATATGCTGGAACTGCTGCAAAACATCAGCGGGCTGGATCATGCAGATACATTGCTGGAAGAAGTGATCGTGGTGAACAATGCTTCCACCGAAGATTATACCGCCGTAAAAAAATTCGTCAATGATAACCGGCAGCTCCCCTTTCGTTATTTTGATGCCCCGGAAAACCTGGGTGTGGCCAAAGGAAGAAACTATGCCCTGAAAAAAGGGACAGCCCCCATAGTCATCATGCTGGACGATGATGCCGTGCTGCAGAATAAAGATTGCCTCGTTAACCTGGTGAGTGAGTTTGATACAAAAAATACAGAACGGGTCAAAGCGATTGTCTCTTTCAAAGTACTGTATTATGATACCCTTGCAATGCAGGTAAATGCATTGCCACATAAACGGTTTGCCGAATTCAAAGACCAGTCATTCTTTGAAACCTATTTCTATGCCGGCGGTGCCCATGCGGTAAAACGGGAAGTGATCGAGCAACTCGGTTCTTACCCCGATGATTTCTTTTACGGCATGGAAGAATATGACCTGAGTTACCGGATCATCAACGCCGGCTATTCAATAGTCTATAGCGATAAGATCGTCATGCTGCACAAAGAATCTCCCCTGGGCAGAAAACCCAAGAATGAAAAACTGCGGATGATGTGGGTGAATAAAACTAAAGTGGCCTACCGTTATTTACCGAAACGATATTTCTACAGCACTGCTTTAATGTGGTCGCTGCAATACCTGAAAATAACCGGCTTTAATCTTCCCGGTTTCTTCAAAGGATGGATGGAAGTTTTTTCGATCCCTGGCAAAGAAAAAAGAACCCCGGTCAATGCAGCCGCTATCGGCTACCTGCGAAAAGTAAAAGCAAGATTGTGGTACTAAGCCTTGTTCTCCTGCTGAAAGAACCGGTACGCTTTTTCTAATCCTTCTCTCAGCGATGTAGTATGTTTCCAGCCCAGTGCATGTAATTTGGAGCTGTCCATCAGTTTCCGGGGTGTTCCATCGGGCTTACTCGTATCAAACTGAATAGTTCCTGCAAAACCGGTCACCTCTTTGATCAGTAACGCCAGGCCTTTGATCGTTACTTCCTCACCAGTTCCCACATTCACGAACAACTTTTCATTGTACTCCTGCATCAGGAAAAAACAAGCTGCTGCCATATCATCGGCATACATAAATTCACGAAGCGGTGCACCCGTTCCCCATATCTCCACCGTGGCGGCTTCCTTCACTTTTGCTTCATGAAATTTCCGGATCATGGCCGGTATTACATGCGAGTTCTGCAAATGATAATTGTCACCTGGGCCGTATAAATTCGTGGGCATTGCTGCTATAAAATTGCAGCCATACTGGTCCCGGTAAGCTTCACACAATTTAATACCGGCTATCTTGGCGATCGCATAAGGTTCATTGGTGGGCTCCAGCAAACCGGTCAGCAGGTGCTCTTCTTTTAAGGGTTGAGGAGCCAGTTTGGGATAAATACAAGAGCTGCCGAGGAACAATAATTTCTTTACCTCATTTTTATACGCCGCATGAATGATATTTGATTCCATCAGCAGGTTATCATATAAAAATTCAGCCCGGTAAGTATTGTTGGCCAATATACCTCCCACTTTGGCAGCGGCCAGGAATACATAACCCGGTTTTTCTTTCTCAAAAAAAACATTCACCGCTTCCTGGTTCCGCAGGTCCAGTTCCGCAGATGTTCGTGTAACAATATTGGTAAACCCTTCCTGTTCCAGCTTGCGTAGAATAGCTGATCCCACCATCCCCCGGTGCCCTGCCACAAAAATTTTGCTGCTCTTTTCCATGCTTATTCAAACCGGTTTAATGTATCAAAGCCTGATTCTTTCAATAATATATCTTTCCGGAAGTACTCAATATCCGCATCCACCATTTCTTTCACCAGTTCATTCACCGTGTACCGGGCTGACCATCCGAGTTTGGTTTTAGCCTTACTGGCATCACCGATCAGCAAATCCACTTCCGTGGGCCTGAAATAACGTTTATCCACTTCCACCACCACATCACCGGGTTGCAGGGGAATGGTATCGTTTGCAACTGCTGTTACGATCGCTTTTTCATTTTCCTCTTTTCCTTCAAACCGTATCTCCACTCCGGCATGGGCAAAGGCCATCTTTACAAAATCCCGTACTGCCGTGGTGACCCCGGTGGCGATCACAAAATCTTCTGCTTCGGATTGCTGCAGCATCAGCCACATGGCTTCAATATAATCTTTGGCATGCCCCCAATCCCTTTTCGCATCCAGGTTACCCAGCCACAATTTTTTCTTTAACCCCAGTATGATCTCCGCTACTCCGCGGGTAATCTTCCGGGTCACAAAGGTTTCTCCCCGCAACGGGCTTTCATGGTTGAACAAAATACCGTTACAGGCATAGATGCCATAGGCTTCCCGGTAATTTACCGTGATCCAGTACGCATATAATTTAGCGACCCCGTATGGCGAACGGGGATAAAAAGGCGTGGTTTCATTCTGCGGTACCGCCTGCACTTTTCCATACAATTCAGAAGTTGAAGCCTGGTAGATCCTTGTTTTCTTTTCCAGTCCCAGTATCCGGATCGCTTCCAGCAGGCGAAGAGTACCCACAGCATCGGTATTGGCGGCATACTCGGGTTCTTCAAAACTCACATGCACATGGCTCATGGCACCGAGGTTATAGATCTCATCGGGCTGCACCTGCTGCATGATACGGATGATATTCGTGGAATCGGTCAGGTCGCCGTAATGCAGCACCATTTTGACATTCTTCTCGTGGGGGTCCTGGTACAGGTGGTCGATCCGCTGGGTATTGATCAGGGAAGTGCGGCGTTTGATGCCATGCACTTCATAGCCTTTTTGCAGTAAAAATTCAGCGAGATAGGCGCCGTCCTGTCCTGTAATGCCGGTGATGAGGGCTTTCTTCATTCGTTCCCGTATTTTCGCAAATGTAACCCGTTTTCAGCCGACAGAAACAACTCTGAACCCGCATGTATTTAAAAGATTATGTTATCCGGACCGGTAAGAATATCCTGGTTCGTTTTCCCAAAAGGATCATCCGGTTTTTTGAATTTGGCGGTGAATTCATCCGTTTCCGGAAAATGAATAAGCACAGATCAGCGGTTCACTTCAGGGACATCTATCCCTGCCTGAAGGATAAGATACAATCAACACCGTTTGATCATCACTATACCTATCACCCGGCCTGGGCTGCCCGCATCCTGGCGCAAACAAGACCTGAATTGCATGTAGACATTTCTTCCATTCTCAGTTTTGGGGCCATTGTTTCCGCCTTTGTTCCCATTAAATTTTACGATTACCGGCCAGCCGATCTTCATCTGTCCGGCTATGAATCCGATTTCGCAGATCTTAAGAAACTTCCTTTCGCAGATAATCTTATCCGTTCATTGTCCTGTATGCATACAGTAGAGCATATTGGGCTTGGCCGTTATGGCGACGAACTGGATGCCGATGGTGATATCAAAGCCATTAACGAATTGAAACGGGTGCTGCAACCGGGCGGTGACCTCTTATTTGTAACGCCGGTGGGGAAACCAAAAATCGAATTTAATGGGCAAAGAATTTATAGCTTTGAACAAATTTTAAATTATTTTTCGCCTTTTGAATTAATGGAATTCTCACTTATTCCTGACCAGGGAGGCATTATTAATAAAGCCGATCCTGAATTGGTAAAAAAACAGGAATATGGCTGTGGATGTTTCTGGTTCAAAAAAATTATTAGCTAAAGTCCTCAACCTTATCAAGCATTTAATTCTATGTACCTCCATTTTAGTACCTCATTAGTAAAAAAAGGGCTGTCCTTTCAACTATTTGCTAAGAATAAACGGATTCTCCTTTCATTTCTCAGCATTATGCTCCTATGCAATTTGTCCCATACACAAGTTCCAGGAGGTGTGACAACAAGTACCCTCAAATTGTGGTTCAAAGGCAACCAGGGAGTTACAGCAACCGGTGGAAATGTATCTCAATGGAATGACATAAGCGGACAAGGAAATGTCACTACCCAACCTTCTAAGACAGCAAACACACATATCACATACAGAAACAGCGGTGCTAATTATAATCCTACATTATTATTTGATGGTACCAGGCTCGAACAACTAAAGGGATCTGCCAATAATCTTGGTGGGGCCCCTACACTTTTCACAGTCTCAAAATGTTCCAATACGGCCTTGTTCAACCCCATTTTCAGTAATTTTGAAATCAATCCAACCATTCCCGACCCAAACCTGGCAAAGGAAGTCGGTCCAGGACTGTTCATATACTTTAACAGCTATGTAGTTGATGCATATGAAGCCTGGCTTCCTGTTTCTGCTGATGCACCAGCTGTCAATAACAGGTTAGATATCATGACTAGTATATACGGATCATCCACCTCCACAGCAGATGCTGAATTATACCAGAATGGCATTTTAGCTGATCTTCATACAGGCCCGACTAAACCGCTGACTCCGGGCAGAAAAGTGATTGAAATTGGAGGAAGGTCTGGCGATGATGCGGAATTCCCGGGTCGCATCTTTAACGGTGATATTGCTGAAATCATTTACTTTACTGATAGGCTTGGTGCTACTGATCGCCAAAAAGTCGAGTCTTACCTGGCAATAAAATATGGTATCACCCTAACCCAAAACTACCTTTCATCAAACGCTACAGTCATTTATGACGTTGCCTCTCATAATAAAAGGATAATAGGAATTGGAAGAGATGATGCTTCCGTTTTAAATCAAAAACAATCAAAAGGGGAAAACTATACACCAATTCTTGAAATAGGGCTTTCACAAATTGCCACAGATAATAACAGCAATACATCAGCATTCACAGCCGATAGAGCTTTTTTTATAACGGGTGATGATGATCAAAGTCTTACCGGGACATCAACAGGAACACCTCCGGGTATTGAATCATGGTTGATCAGGAAATGGAAATCAACTGTTACGGGGAGCGCAATAGCTAATATTGCACTACAAATGCCATCTTCGGTATTAAATACTTTACCCGGCACAGGTGATATATCTGTTCTATTTTCCTCTAACAGTAGTTTTACAGCTGGATTAACTACACATAAAATGAATTTATCAGGGAGTAGTTACACTGCTGTAATACCACAAGCACCTGCAGGAACCCGGTACTTTACATTTGTAAGATGCCTGAAACCCTTAGGAGGTAATGATATTTCAATTTGTGGCGCTACTTCCATTCACGATTTTCCTGATGCTTTACCCTATGAAGCCTGGTCATTAATTAATAATCCTCCTGGATCGTCACCTTTGATTCAACCTGCAACTGGTTCTGTTTCGGGCTTAACAGTTGATGGCGTTTATTCGTTTGCCTTAAAAAATAATAACTGCGAGTGCTATGATACTGTCATTGTAAGAAAAGGTACACTTCCTGTTGTTACTGGCGTAGGTAGCAACAGTCCTGTTTGTGAAGGAGAACAAATAATTTTTACAGCAACCAGCAGCTCCAATAATTATAGCTGGACAGGACCCAATGGCTTTACCTCTTTTTCTGCAAATCCTGTTATTGATAATGCTTCACAATTAAATTCCGGAACGTATAATTTAGTGACTGATAATCTTGGATGTGGAGTAGCCACCGCAATAAATGTTATTGTGAATATCAAACCAACAGCGGTCGTAACACCTGACACTACCATTTGTACAGTAACACCTCTTCAACTGGTTGCAACGGGAGGCAATTCCTATCAATGGTCTCCTCCATCAGGCCTTTCAAGTACAACTATAAATAGCCCTATTGCTTCTCCTGTTTCAACCACCACCTATCAGGTAATTGTCAGTAATAATGGTAATTGCTCTGACACTGCTTACACAACCATCTATTTAGACCAGGCACTATGTGATGGAGAAGTTTATTTCCCCACGGCCTTCACTCCTAACGGGGATGGTCTAAATGACAGCTTTAAACCCGGCAATGGCTTTAGCATTATAACGGAATTTGAGTTGAAAGTGTATAACAGGTGGGGGCAATTAGTATTCAAATCAAATAATCCTGCATTGGGCTGGGATGGAAGATTTAAAGGCGAAAAACAACCGGGCAATGTATTTGTCTGGCAGGCAACCTATAAACTGGTTAATGGAAAAAAATATTTTAAAAAAGGGACAATACTACTGATACGATAACTATTATTAATGAAAAAAATCCTCGTTAACATACTTAAAAGAATCGGGATATATAATTTCTTGCTGCAACAGAAAAGAAAGCTTGACAGGCAGAAATTTGAGCAGGCAGAAAAAAGAAATGCACTTAGGCGTCGCCCCTTCTACTCACAATTTGTATCCGCTGGTGACCTGGTATTCGATGTTGGTGCAAACGTAGGAAACCGGGTGCAGGTGTTTCTCGAAATTGGCTGTAAAGTGGTGGCAGTTGAGCCACAACAGGAATGCATTAATGAATTAAGAAAGAAATTTGGCAACTCCATTGAGATTGTCGAAAAAGGCCTTGGAGAGAATGAAGAACAAAAAACACTGTATATATCGGATACCAGCACTATTTCCTCTTTATCTGAAGAATGGATAAATAGTGTCAAAGAATCAAGATTCAGTCGACATCAATGGAACAAAACGGTGCAGATCGAATTAACAACAATGGAGGCACTTATCAGTAAATATGGCCTGCCAAAATTCTGTAAAATTGATGTGGAAGGATACGAATTGGATGTATTAAAGGGTTTGAAACAAACAGTTCCCTCCATTTCCTTAGAGTACACGGTTCCTGAACAGACCACTAAGCTGCTGGAATGCATAGACTATTGTAACCGGCTAAATCCAGGCTATACCTATAATTATGCAGCAGGAGAAGAAATGGAATTTCAGCTAAAAACGTTTTGCTCATATACAGAATTTAAAAAGCTGGTTCAGGATAAAACATTCCAGGACACCGGGTTTGGCGATATATATATTTCCATTCGACCATTTTAAACAAGAATATCTTTCATCAACAACAGTCGGATTATGTTCACAGTCGGTACAACCAATGAGTTATTAAGAGACCGGTGGCTGGAAAAAAAATTAAAAAAAATTCCAGCAGGCCTGACCCTGCTTGATGCAGGTGCAGGAGAATCGCAGTATAAAAAATATTGCCCCCATCTTAAATATATAGCCCAGGATTTTGGTCAATATAATGGCGATGGTGATGTGGGCTTACAAATGGGAAACTGGGATAATACCAAACTGGATATCATTTCAGACATAACTGCAATTCCATTACCTGATGCATCTGTCGATGTTATTATGTGCACAGAGGTATTCGAACATATTCCTGATCCGCTGGCCGCATTAAAAGAATTTAACAGGCTGATCAAGCCAGGCGGGTATCTCATTATTACTGCTCCTTTTGTAAGTTTTACTCACTTTGCCCCTTATCATTTTGCTACAGGATTCAGCAGCTTCTTTTATGAAAAACACCTGGAAGCAAATGATTTTATGATTGAAGAATTAGAAAAAAGTGGCAACTACTTTGAGTTCCTTGGGCAGGAAAACAGGCGTATTAAAAGTATCGCCTTAAAATATGCCAATCACAAGATCAATTTCTTGGAAAAGGTCATTATCCACCTTAACCTGTACATCTTACAACGTTTGTCGAAAAAAGATAAAGGATCATCGGAACTGCTTTGCTACGGCATTCATGTTTTTGCAAGAAAAAAATGATTATCTCCCGGATCATAGGCGGGCTGGGTAACCAGCTTTTTCAATATGCGGCAGGAAAAGCACTGGCACTGCGGCATCATACAGAACTATTGCTGGATGTAGCTGCTTTTGATGAATACAAACTCCGCAATTTTGACCTGGCCGCTTTTCATACGGAATTGAATTTTGCCAGCAAGGAGCAAGTAAGTTCATTTATAAACAGGGGTATTGCCGGCAAGATCAGGGATAATATATTCCCAATGGCTTTACGTAAGGTATATAAAGAAAAGCAGTTTCATTTTCAATCCCATTTTTTCCAGGCTCCTTCCAATATGTACCTGCAGGGTTATTGGCAAAGTGAAAAATATTTCTTGCCCGTTGCAGAAACAATAAAAAAAGAATTTACCGTCAAAGAAGAGTATACAAGAAATGTATCAGCAGTAGCAGCAAAGCTTAGTTCAACTCCTTCTGTGTCCGTGCACATCCGACGGGGAGATTATAAGAGCCCAACAACTGTTGAAATACATGGTATACTGGAAGCCGGATATTATAACAAGGCTATCCAACTGATCAGTGAAAAAATACCGGGAGCCTGTTTCTATTTTTTTTCGGATGATATGAGCTGGGTGAAAGAAAACCTGTCGGTTGAAAATGCCGTGTATGTATCGGGAGTTATGTCGCAAACTCATATCGAAGACTTCTACCTCATGTCGCAATGCAAACACAATATCATCGCCAACAGCAGTTTTGGCTGGTGGGCCGCCTGGCTGAATAATAACCCGGAGAAAATAGTGGTCGCCCCGAAGAACTGGTTTAATGAGGGACCGAAAGATACCCAGGACCTGGTCCCGGAGAGCTGGTTACGAATCTGAGTCCGAAATATATTGCAGAAACAAATTCATTCCCTTTCGCTTGGCTTCATCCAGCTCATAACTCAAATGCAGCTGGTAATATTTTTTCAGGTCATAGATA
>CADEDV010000031.1:3639-10770 GCA_902826165.1 uncultured Bacteroidota bacterium | reverse complement strand
TTCATCCAGCTCATAACTCAAATGCAGCTGGTAATATTTTTTCAGGTCATAGATATCATAAGGATTCGCTGCCACGATCTCATCAAGATGATTCAATCCCATCGCATTGGCCGCATTGAAGAGCCGGATAAAATCATCCGGCAAAGGTTTTTTGCTTACCCAGGCCGCAAACACAAAGGGCAGCCCCGTAATTTTTTTCCATTCCGATCCCAGGTCAAAAATAAACGTGGAAATGCGGCGTTGCTCCAGGGCCCTGTCTCCTATCACTAATCCAGCAGTTGTGCCCTGTATCTTGTCCCGGTACGATTCATCTTCGGCTTGTACTAATTCAGGATTCACACCCCAATACTCCTTCATCAGCCATTTCAATAAGGCGACTGACGAACGGCTCTGGTAATCGAGATAAACGGTTTTGATTTCTTCCATCGGCACTTCGCTGAACAAACAAACCGAAGCGATCTCCGCTTCAGCACCGATACAATAATCACCCACGATATAATAAGGATCAAACTGCGGAATAGCAGCCACGGGTATCAGTCCCACATCTACAATATCATCCGCCAGCAACTGTACCAATTTAGCAGGGTAAGCACCCACCAATTCTATCTGCTCACTAATGGGCGGACGCTCCAGCCCCCAGATCAGCGGTTTTGTATTCAGGTAGTTAACGATACCAACTTTTATCTTCTCCAATTCAGCTATTTTTGCGGCAGCAAAGGTAGTGAACAAGGAACAAGGAACAAGGAACAAGGAACAAGGAACAAGGAACAAGGAACAAGCATCCAGTATCCAGCAACAAGAAACCAGCAACACTCATGGAACTAACCCCCCTCACCGCTATATCCGCCATTGATGGCCGTTACCGCAAGCAGGTGCAGCACCTCGATGAATATTTTTCTGAATATGCCCTGATGAAATACCGGGTACTGATTGAAGTGGAGTATTTGTTGTTTTTGGAAAAAAAGAAATTCTTCAAGCTGAGTACCAAAGCCATCAAACACCTGCAAAAACTGGCGGCTGATTTCGGCCCTGAAGATGCACAGGAAATAAAACAGATTGAATTTACCACCAACCATGATGTGAAAGCGGTGGAATACTTCCTGAAAAATGAACTGGATAAAGCCGGCGGCAAAGAAGCCAAAGAATGGATCCATTTTGGATTAACCTCGCAGGATATCAATAACACCGCCGTACCACTTTCCTGGAAACATGCCATCGAATATGAATACCTGCCCGGTTTATTGAACCTGAATGCACAATTAAAATTACTGGCGCAGGAATGGCACGATATACCCATGCTGGCCCACACACACGGACAACCGGCCAGCCCGACCAAACTGGGCAAAGAGATCATGGTTTTCGTGGAGAGAATAGAGAACCAGGTGGAACAATTCATCGGCATCCCCTTCAGTGGAAAATTTGGTGGTGCCACCGGCAATTTCAATGCACACCATGTGGCCTTCCCGAAAATGGATTGGGTAAAACTGGGCAACGAATTTGTAGCGGGTATCGGGCTGAACCGCCAGCAGTTTACCACGCAGATCGAACATTATGATAATCTCTCCGCTCATTTCGATTGTATGAAGCGGATCAATAATATCCTCCTCGATTTTTCCCGTGATGTATGGAGTTATGTGTCCATGGAATACTTCAAACAAAAAACAAAGAAAGGTGAGATCGGTTCTTCGGCCATGCCGCATAAAGTGAACCCAATTGATTTTGAAAATGCAGAAGGTAATCTTGGTTTAGCCAATGCGGTCTTTGAACACCTGGCTTCCAAATTACCGGTATCAAGATTGCAGCGTGACCTCACCGATTCTACTGTATTAAGAAATATCGGTGTACCCGTAGCGCATACACTGATCGCATTCCGTTCGCTGGAAAAAGGATTAAGCAAACTCATCATCAACGATGCAAAGATCCACGAAGACCTGGAGAATAACTGGGCCGTAGTAGCCGAAGCCGTGCAAACTATTTTGAGAAGAGAAAAATATCCCAATCCTTACGAAGCGCTGAAAGATCTTACAAGAGGAAATAATACCATTGATAAAAAAGCAATCCACCAGTTTATTGATGGGCTGAAAGTAAGTGACACCATTAAAAAAGAATTGAAAAAGATCACCCCGCAGAACTATACCGGTGTGAACCCGAAATACTGATTACCGCTTCACAATAAATACCAGCAGTTCCTTATCGCCTTCCATTTTCGAACCGAAGGGTTGGAACCCGGCTTTCAGCAATACTTTTTGCGAAGCCACATTCGGTGTTTCTGTTACGGCATAAATTTCAGAAAGTGTGGTTTGGGTCCGGAAATGATCAAGCCCTGCTATAGTTAGTTCCGTTGCATACCCCTTGCCCCAGCTTTCTTTGGGAAAGGCATAACCCAGTTGCATTTTATCCGTATCATCCGGGATCGGGATCATCGCAAACGAACCCACAAACTCATCGGTGGTTTTCAGGTGAACAGCCCAGCGGCCATAGCCCGGCATCGCTTCATAATCGGCCAGCTGTTTTTCAAACGCCGCCATCGCTTCTTCCCGGCTCTGCACCGGGCGGATATACCGCACCACTTCCTCATCGCCATTCAGCCGGAAGAAATTTTCAAAATCCTCCCTCGTGTAGCGGCGCACCTGCAGGCGGTCAGTTTCAAATATTATTGTATCGCTCATGGTTGAATTGTCCATTGACCATGGCCCATAGTCCATGGTGGCTCCGGTTAGTCTTTACATGTTTATTTCAACATTCATACTTCTTACAAACCCATTCGTGCAATTCGTATCATCCTTGGCTAACTATTCTTTCTGCGCAGCAACACCCAATCCGTGTTCATCTGTGCTAATCTGTGTTAATCCGTGTTCAATACTTTCTGCGTAGCAGAAACCTATCTCTGCCTCACGACTCTCACTTATGTATCTCACTCGTAAAATGAAACTCTATATCCGGGTTATTACTCCGCTCCGTATTCAAAAACCACTCACTCTGCGCCAGGTACACCATATGCCCGTCCTTATCCGCACCAATATTCGCCTGCTTGAACCGGGAAAAATCCAACAGCTTTTGTTCATCCTTCGAGGTCAGCCAGCAGGCTTTATAATACGGCAGGGAATTAAATATAACCGATGCCCCATATTCATGCAGCAACCGGTACTGGATCACTTCAAACTGCAGTTCACCTACACAACCGATGATCTTCTTATTTCCGCCAAACTGGGTAAACAACTGCGCCACGCCTTCATCCGTCAGCTGCATCAATCCTTTCTCTAGTTGTTTCGTCTTCATCGGGTCCTTGTTCACCACTTCTTTAAAGATCTCCGGCGAGAAAGAAGGAATACCCGTAAAGAAAAAATCTTCGCCTTCCGTCAGCGTATCACCGATCTTGAAATTGCCCGTATCAAACAAACCCACCACATCACCCGCATAGGCATCTTCGATCACACTTTTATCACGGGCCATAAAAGAATACGGGTTGCTGAAACGGACGTCCTTATCTAAGCGTACATGATGGAAATATTTATTCCGTTCAAACTTACCCGAGCACACCCGGAAAAAAGCGATCCGGTCCCGGTGCTTCGGGTCCAGGTTCGCATGGATCTTAAATACAAAGCCACTCATCTTTTCTTCCTCCACGTTCACTTCCCGCAAGGTGGTGCTGCGGCTTCTCGGCATCGGGGCAATACGGATAAACGTATCCAGCATTTCCTTCACCCCAAAATTGTTGATTGCCGAGCCAAAGAACACCGGCGCCACTTTACCGGCACGATAGTCTTCAATAGTCAGTTCCCCATGCACCCCATCCACCAGTTCCACATCTTCCCGCAACTGGGCCGCATCCTTATCGCCCAGCTTCTGGTCCAGCACCGGGTCGTTAATATCAGCAATGGCGATACTGTCCTCATCATTCGCCTTGGTATTCGCCGTAAACAGCAACAGGTTTTTATCATGCAGGTTATACACGCCTTTAAACTCCTTACCGCTGTTGATCGGCCAGGTCATCGGGTGCAGGTGGATGGATAATTCCTTTTCAATTTCTTCCAGCAGGTCAAAGCGGTTCTTGCCATCCCGGTCCATTTTGTTCACAAACACGATCACCGGGGAATCCCGCATCCGGCACACTTCCATCAGGCGGCGGGTCTGGTCTTCCACCCCGTTCACACTGTCCACCACCAGGATCACACTGTCCACCGCCGTCAGCGTCCTGTACGTATCCTCCGCAAAATCCTTGTGACCGGGAGTATCCAGCAGGTTGATCAGGGTATTATTGTATTCAAAGCTCATCACCGAGGTAGCCACGGAGATACCCCTTTGCCGTTCGATCTCCATAAAGTCGGAGGTCGCATGTTTCTTGATCTTATTGCTCTTCACCGCTCCCGCCACCTGGATGGCCCCGCCAAACAGCAGGAACTTCTCCGTCAGGGTGGTCTTGCCCGCATCCGGGTGAGAGATGATCGCAAATGTTCTTCGTCTCGTTATTTCGTTGTGATATTTCATAAATGGCCGCAAAGGTAAGGCAGTAAAGGCAATGTTGGGGAAGCCAGCGACAATGCACATGGCATCGTCTGTTGCGTCGCACCCTTCAGGGTTCGGCTCATTATTGAGCAAAAAAAAGGCGACCCTGTTTGCACAGAACCACCTGGAATGTTTTCACAACGGTAAAACCTTATTGTGATTTGCTTCAAATTGTAATATGAAAATAAAGCCTAAAAAATAAATCTCAAAATCTTATTTTTATAGATACCATTAAACTGAGCTTTATGAGAAAAATTCTGGGCCTTGACATAGGTGTCGCCTCTATTGGCTGGGCTTTTATAAACGAACCAGAGACAGAAAATGAACAATACTCTATTGTTCAAATGGGAAGCCGGATAATTCCTTTAAATCCTGATGAAAGCGATGAATTTACAAAAGGTAATGCTATTAGTAAAAATGCAAACCGGCGTATTAAAAAAGGAATTCGGCGTGGCGGTCATCGCTATAAAATGAGAAAATGGAAATTAAATAATCTGCTTGATGAGTTAGGAATGAGGCCCACTCTTGATCTTTTTAAATTAAATTCTCTTGAATTGTATGGATTGAGAAATAAAGCAGTTTCTGAAAAAATCTCCCTTCTGGAACTGGGTAGAATTTTCTACCATCTGAATCAAAAAAGAGGCTACAAGAGTAATCGGAAAGCAAATAATGAGGAAGAAACAGTTAAAGAAACTGAAGAAAAAATAGATAAAAAGAAAGGATATCTTGATCTGATTAACGACAGAGAAGCATTACTCAAAAATAAAGGAATCACTATTGGCCAGTATTTTTACCAGGAACTTCAGCATAACCCATGGTTTCGAATAAAGGAGAATATTTTCTTACGCTCAAGCTACCAGAATGAGTTTAATAAAATTTGGGATAAGCAAAAGGAATATTACCCCAATATATTGTCTGATACAAATTATAAAAAATTATTTTCAGAAATCATTTACTTCCAACGTCCATTAAAAAGTCAAAAAAATCTGATAAGCGAATGTAGGTTTGAATTCACCTTCGCAAAAGATAAAGAGGGTAATAGGATGAAGGATGAAAAGGGAGCATTTAAAAAAATCCATCCAAAAGTAATTGCCAAAAGTTCACCGCTATTTCAGGTTGCAAAAATCTGGCAGGATATAAACAATCTTAAAATCAGGAGTAAATCAGGGGAAACTATTTTACTTACCACCGAGCAAAAAAGGGAGCTATTTAATTATCTGAATGAAAATGAGAAAATAAGTATTACACAATTAAAAAGAAAACTAAAATTAACTCCACCTGAAGATTATTATATTAATCTCAGGAAAGATAGCCTTGAAGGCAATAAAACAACTGCCGCAATTCGAAAAGCACTTAAAAACGAAAGAGAAGATCTGCTTTCATTTACACTAAATACTCAGGTAAAGCAGGTAGTAAACCAGCAATCTGGAGAAGTAGAAGAACAACCTGTTATTTCACCTGAGTTTGAAAAGGAGCTGCTTTTTAAATTATGGCACCTTCTTTATTCAGTAGAGGAAAATGAAACACTTATCAAAAATCTTCAGGAAGACTTCACTCTCACCGAGCAACAGGCTAAGTCATTAGCAAAAATTGATTTCAATAAAGGAGGCTACGGAGCCATTAGTACAAAAGCATACAGAAAAATCATTCCGCATCTCATGAATGGCATGATGTATAGCAATGCCTGCGAAGCAGCAGGCTATAGACATTCAGATTATTTAACGACTGAAGAAAATACTGCAAGACCCCTGCTTGACAAACTGGAATTATATGCCAAAAACACCTTAAGGAATCCGGTAGTTGAAAAAATAATAAATCAGGTCATCAATCTCGTTAATGCCATCATAGCCGACGAACAACTTGGACGGCCAGATGAAATAAGAGTAGAACTCGGCAGGGAATTAAAACAAAATGCCGAAGAACGTAATAAAACATATTCAAATAATGGAAAGAGAGACAAAAGACATAAAGAAATTGCTGACAGGCTACAACGGGAACTGGGCTTCAGAAATGTCAGCCGCAGAGATATTGAAAGGGTAAAGCTATGGGAAGAGTTCGGAGGTGTTTCCCCCTATGAACCAGACAGGCCTATTTCTTTAAAACAATTATTCAATGGCGATTACGAAATTGAGCATATCATACCCAGAAGCCGGTTATTTGATGATAGTTTTTCAAATAAAACAATCTCCAGCAAGCAGTTTAATGTAAAGAAGGATAATGCAACCGCCTTCGATTATATTCAAAACCTGGGAGAGCAACAATTCCATAATTATACGGAATTTGTAAAAAAGAATTTTTACAGAAAGGATGGTATCAGCAGAACCAAACTCAATTACCTGCTGATGTCTGGCGAAAATATCCCGCAAGATTTTATTAACCGTCAAATGAGAGAAACAGCCTATATCTCCAGGGAAGTAAAAAATCTGCTGATGAATATTTGCAGGAATGTTTACAGTACTAGTGGAGGAGTAACTGATTATCTCAGGGAAAATTGGGGAATCAACAATATTCTACAGCAATTGAACTTTGAAAAATACAAAGATGCGGGTCAAACAGAAATAATAACCATCGAAAAGGAAGATGGCAGTACGCATCAAAAAGAAATTATATCTAATTGGAGTAAAC
>CADEDV010000031.1:0-3629 GCA_902826165.1 uncultured Bacteroidota bacterium | reverse complement strand
AAACGGGACGATCACAGGCATCACGCAATTGATGCATTAGTGGTAGCCTTTACAAAACAATCATACATTAATAAACTAAACCAGCTAAACCAGAATTACAGCACACAAAAAGAATTAAAAGAAAGTGGCCGAAAATTCCCTGAGCCATGGAAAGGATTTGTTAATGATGCCATGAAAGCCACCGAAAATATTCTTGTAAGCTTTAAAGCTGGAAAAAAAGTAGCTACAAAAAATGTTAACCAGATTAAAAAAGGCAAAAAAATAGTAAAGGAGATAGTATCACTTACACCCCGTGGGTTCCTGCATAAAGAAACAGTTTATGGCCAAATAAATAGGTTTGAGAAAATTAAACTAACCCCAAAATTTACACAATGGGACATTATTGCCAACCCATCAATAAAATTACAGTTGGAAGAAAGATTAGCAGCATTTAATGGCGATCCTCAAAAGGCTTTCAAAGACGCAGACAAAACACCTGTTCCGGCTAATCTCAAAGAAATAACAGTCTATCGAAAAGAATTTGTTGTCAGATATAATATTGATACAAATTTCAAACCCGCCGATGCCGAATTTATAATCGATAAAAAAATAAAAAAACTTGTAAAAGAAAGGCTTGCTGAATATAATAACAACCATAAAGAAGCTTTTAAAAACCTGGATGAAAACCCAATTTGGCTTGACAGGGAAAAGCAAATACCAGTTAAAGCAGTAAGATGTTTTACCGGCCTGTCAGATCTTACACCGTTACACAAAAACGAGAATGGTGATCCTATAGATTTCGTAAGTACTAGAAACAACCATCATATTGCCATTTATAAAGACTCAACGGGTAAATTAAAAGAAAATGCTGTTACCTTCTGGGATGCCCTTGAAAGAAAAAAGAATAATTTACCTGTTGTTATTAAAAATCCGAGGAAAACATGGGATGACATTCTTAAAAATGGATTCGATGACCAAAAAGTCTTAAGCCAACTGCCAAAGGATGATTGGGAGTTTATTAATAGTATTTCCCAATATGAAATGTTTGTATTTGAATTATCAAAAGAAGAAATGCGAAAAGCAATTGCACTCAATGATTTAAAAAAAATAAGCAAATCACTTTATCGTGTTCAAAAAATAAGTAAGAGATCCAACGGAGCTCTTGATTTTTGGTTCAGACATCATTTGGAGTCTAATCTCATTGATTCCAAAGAAGCTAAAAGCGTTAAGAGGTATATTAATATCCAAAGTATAAACGGCTTAAATGGAATTAAAGTCAAAATAAGTAATCTGGGCAAGATCGTTCAGATTGGAGAATGAGTTTTTTATAATTACAAAAAAGCCCTGCACAATAAATTACAGGGCTTTTTTGTTTATAGGGGTCATAAACCATTATCCCATGATAAAGCGAACCCTTTATTTTGGCAACCCCGCATACCTGAAAACCCAAAACGAACAACTCGTTTTTGAAAGCCCCGAGACAGGCGAAACCAAACAGGTTCCGATTGAAGATATTGGTCTTTTGTTTTTAGACCACCAGCAGATTACTATTTCCCAGGCTTTGATCGCTAAACTGCTGGCTAACAACGTAGCTTTTATTACTTGCGACAATACCCACCACCCCACCGGCATGTTACTCAACCTGGATGGCAATACTTTACAAAGTGCAAAATTTACAGCACAGGTAGAAGCAACTGTTCCTTTAAAAAAGCAGCTTTGGCAGCAAACAGTCTCCGCTAAGATTATCAACCAGGCCGCCATTCTGGAATGGCACAGGATGCCTGTAAAAAATATGTACAACTGGGCAGCGGCAGTAAAAAGCGGTGATTCGGAAAACCATGAAGCAACCGCAGCCGCCTGGTACTGGAAAAATGTATTTCCTAATTTTCCTGATTTCAGAAGAGAACGGTTTGGCCCCCCGCCCAATAACTTACTGAATTACGGGTATGCGGTCCTCAGAGCCATTGTGGCCCGGAGTCTTGTAGGCAGCGGGTTACTACCTACTCTCGGCATCTTTCATAAAAATCAGTATAATGCATACTGCCTTGCCGATGACATTATGGAACCCTACCGGCCATTTGTGGACAGGATTGTTGTAGAAATAACCCGGATGAACGGGAAATTCCTGGAGCTGACACCAACTATGAAAAAGCAGCTACTTGCCATCCCGGCAACAGATGTAAAAATTAAAGGAGAAAAAAGCCCCCTGATGGTGGCTGTGCAAAAAACTACTGCCAGCCTGGCCAAATGCTTTGAAGGAAAATCGAGAAAGATTGAATACCCTGAATTTGTAAAACTGCAATGAGCCGCCGTTACAATCAACGCTTAAATGCCTATCGCATCATGTGGGTACTTGTACTTTTTGACCTGCCAACCGAAACTAAAAAGGATCGGAAAGCTTATTCCCGGTTCAGGAAAAGAATCATGGATGATGGCTTTCAGATGTTCCAGTTCAGCATTTATATGCGGCACTGCCCCAGCCGGGAAAATGCTGAAGTCCACATAAAACGGGTCAAAGGCATTTTACCGGAAAAGGGTCATGTTGGCATTTTCCAGTTTACTGACAAACAATTCGGTATGGTCGAACTGTTCTATGGAAAGTCCCCCCAAAGTCCAAGTTCGCCTGTTCAGCAGCTGGAAATGTTCTAAAAAACTTCTCCAATAGGATTGAAAAAAAGCATTTGGAACCCGGATTTTTCATCCTGATTTTGGCTCCAAATGCTGTTCCAGAAAGGCTTTCGGCCAAACCAGTTGTGTAAGAACTAAGATACAATACAATTTGAAAGCAAATCACAACAAAGGGACTGCTGGAATGAAACGCAGAAGCGTTGTGTAAGAACTAAGATACAATACAATTTGAAAGCAAATCACAACATAACCCCTGATGTTATTTATGTTCTGGACGTTGTGTAAGAACTAAGATACAATACAATTTGAAAGCAAATCACAACACGAGTGCATTGAAGGTGTTCGTCGTTTGGTTGTGTAAGAACTAAGATACAATACAATTTGAAAGCAAATCACAACACAAGTGTATCATATGTTATAAAATCATGGTTGTGTAAGAACTAAGATACAATACAATTTGAAAGCAAATCACAACTAGCCAATATTAGAACCGTTTTGGTAATACGTTGTGTAAGAACTAAGATACAATACAATTTGAAAGCAAATCACAACGCTATTGTTGTTCTTGGCGTTCTTATCGCAGTTGTGTAAGAACTAAGATACAATACAATTTGAAAGCAAATCACAACAGCAGCTATAGCAAACGACAAGGAAAGTTTGTTGTGTAAGAACTAAGATACAATACAATTTGAAAGCAAATCACAACTTTCCGTTTTGTTTTCCCCTTGTTGATTGTGTTGTGTAAGAACTAAGATACAATACAATTTGAAAGCAAATCACAACTTGCAATTCTATCGTCACAAAATAGAACTAGTTGTGTAAGAACTAAGATACAATACAATTTGAAAGCAAATCACAACCGAGGATTTCTAAATATGTTTCCTCTAAAGGTTGTGTAAGAACTAAGATACAATACAATTTGAAAGCAAATCACAACTAAAGGGGCTTCGGAAAAACAATCCCAAAAGTTGTGTAAGAACTAAGATACAATACAATTTGAAAGCAAATCACAACTTGCAATT
>CADEDV010000030.1:41471-45818 GCA_902826165.1 uncultured Bacteroidota bacterium | reverse complement strand
ACATCTTCCCTCGTCAGTGCTTTCACAAATGAGGTATCATCAGAGATAATGTCTTTGGCTAAGGCCCGTTTCTTTTCCTGTAACTGGATGATCTTGTCTTCAATGGTGTCTTTACAGATCATGCGGTAGGCAAAGATATTTTTGGTTTGCCCGATACGGTGGGTACGGTCAATGGCTTGTTGCTCCACGGCCGGGTTCCACCAGGGATCTACAATATATACATAGTCGGCCGCTGTCAGGTTAAGCCCCACGCCACCGGCTTTGAGCGAGATCAGGAATACCCGCACTTCATCATCCTTCTGGAAACTTTGTATGGCTTTCTCCCGGTCGGGTGCAGCCGTACTGCCATCAAAATATTCATACTTGATACCGAGCTCTTCGAGTTTGGCCCTTATCAATGCCAGCATGCCGAGGAATTGGGAAAATACCAGGGCTTTATGATCACCGATATTCTCCACGATCTCCCTTGATAACTCATCCAGTTTGATAGAATGGTTATCAAATTTTTCCTGTTCATTGAGTATTGCCGGTGAATCACATATCTGCCGCAGTTTCATCAATCCCTGCAGGATCGTGAGCTGTGATTTCTGGATACCCTGTTCCTGTATCGTTCCTAATATCTTATCCCTGAAATCATTCCGGTAGGCATCATAAATCTTGCGTTGTTCATCCTCCATCTCGCACCAAAGGATCATCTCCTGTTTTTCGGGCAGGTCTTTCGCCACCTGTTCTTTGGTTCTTCTTAAGATGAACGGGTATAATATTTTTTTCAAATGCTCTTTGCGGTCCTGCTCGCCAAACTTATCAATGGGAATAGCAAATTCCTGCCGGAAGAATTCCATCGTACCCAGCATACCGGGGTTCAGGAAATTCATTTGCGCAAACACATCAAAGGTGTTATTCTGCAACGGCGTACCGCTCATGCACAAACGGTGCTTGGCATTCAGTAGTCCTGCAGCTTTGGTCACTTTACTCGCCGGGTTCTTGATGGCCTGGCTTTCATCCAGTATCACATAATCAAATTCCACACTCAGCAATAATTTGATATCACTTCGTAAGGTACCGTACGTAGTGATCGTTACATCATGATCAATTAATTCTTCTCGCACCCTTGTCCTTTGCCCGCCATGATGAATGCGGTATGTCAGTTTTGGTGTAAATTTTTTGATCTCATTCTCCCAGTTATAAATAAGCGTTGTCGGGCAAACCACTAATGCTTTCAGGTTGCCTTTTTCCGCTTTATAATGATCCATGAAAGAGAGAGCCTGCACGGTTTTACCCAAGCCCATATCATCTGCCAGAATGCCACCCCAGTTAATATCTTTCAGGTAATTCAGCCATTGATAACCGGCCACCTGGTAAGGACGGAGTATCATTTTCAGATGATACGGTGGTTCAATTTCTTTAATGGTATTGAACTCTCTCAGTTTCTCATATTTTTCTTCCAGCTGCACGGAAAGTTCTTCCTCATCCCTTTGTTCATATAATTCATCCACCACACTGAGATGGTAGCGGGATAACTTAAGTGAATTATTCTTGCCTTCACCCACCCGGAACAGCAGTGAATATTTTTTGATCCACTCTTCCGGCAGAATACCCAGTGTACCATCACTCAGTTGTACAAACTGCTGCTTATTCGCAAGGGCCCTTTTTACTTCGGCCACCGTTACTTTCTGGTCGCCAAACACAATATCCACTTTTGCATCAAACCAATCGGTATTGCTGCTGATAAAGATCTTTGTTTGCGGCTTCGCCGTATTGAAACGGAAATTCTTTAAGGCTTCAAATCCAAAGACCGGTGTCTTCATCTCTTTCATGGCATCCACAAACAGGAAGAACCAGTTATTCTTCAATACATCTGTTCCTTTTAATGCCAGTGATCCGTTCTCTTCATTAAAAATAAAATTGGAATGCAGGTTTTGTAACTGCTGCACAAACTCATTTTCTTTTTCCCGGTTGCGGTGAACGATCAGTACCCGGTCTCCCTGCGGCACCACGATCTCATCCCGGTCCCTTGTCCTGGTTTCAAATCCTTTATAAGAATAGGAAGGTTGAAAAACGAGGTAATCCCCTTTCTCCACTAAAAACAGTTTCACTTCCGGGTCACCATCTTTTATTTCTTGTACCAGTGATTTATCAAAATCAACCTTATGTTCTTTCGCTAAGGGTAAAACAAATTGCTGTAAGGTCTTGCTCCAGTCTTCTTCTTTCACTTCCATTTTACCCTTGGGTAAAAACTGCTCCACCAAATGGATCACTTCATTATTCTTCCAGAGATGGATCTGTTCATTGTATAAAAAGAAAAGAGGGCTGGGGCTTTCATTTTCGCCCAGGTCATATTCCATACTGCCGAGGTTCACCCGGCAGTGGATGGTATAATGCGAATTCTTTTTAATAATAAAATGCGGCCGGGCTTCTTCCGCCGCCAGTTGTACTGTTCCAAGATTGCCGGTCTTGAAAGGTTTTTTGTCCGGTAATAAAAACACCAGTGCATTACCTGCTGCTTCAGTAAATAATTTCTTCAATTTGGGCAGCAGGTATTCTGCCATAAGTTCTTTTGTTTCACCGGGAAGATCATCTTCTTCCTGGTGAATGATATTTTCCCAGATACCGGAGAACGGGGAATTGCGGCTGATATATTTATTGATCTCTGTTTCCTGCAGCTTGCGCAGCATGGTGAGTAGTTCCTTATCGGTATCAGCGAGTTTATCCGTTTCCACGTAACGGCTGATATCGAGTTTCTCCACCTTACCTGCAAAAGCAGTTCCTTCATCATTGCCTTCACCGATCACCACATCCACCGTGAACTGCGGGTAATTTTTTTTATTAAAATTGAAAACAACTCCCAAGCGTTGTGTGGGTTTCACTACTTCCGCCTGCACAAACTCGGGTTCGGGTTCTTCCTCTGTTTGCCTTTCTTTAATGGGTAATAAAACGGGGCGGCTGGGTTGGGCGGCTGGTGCCACTCTTTTGATACTGGTATCTAATACCCGTAAAAAGGGTTTTCCTTCCTTATAAGCAAATTCAAATTTTCCTTTCAGGTCATCACTCAATGAATAACCGTAGGCTTCCAATAACTTATTTTTTTCTTTATCCCAGTTACGGATGCTGTCGAAATAATTAGCCCCGTAAGAATTTAATAATTGCACCAGCACAATGATCTTGGGTAAACACAAAGGATGTTCAGGATCATCATAATCACAACTGGTATCAAAGTTCCTTTCTTCATTCTTGCGGATGATCACTTTGTATTCCTGGCCATTCAGTTTTACCGTCGCTTTCACCGTTTCATTCTCCGCAAAATCGATCTTGGCCTTCTGTGTTCTTAAATAGGTTTCTGCCTCCTGTATCGTTTCCTGGGAAGAAAGTAAGCGTAATGTTTTCAGGTCAATCGTTTTCATCTTGGCAACGGTATGCCGCTGATCATATTTTACTTCGCCGGTTTGTAAATGACCCCGGTCAATGAGTTCCTGTAATTGAAAAAGAGAAGCAGCTTCATGGCGGCAGATATCACCGAGATTATACGGGCAGGTACAGCGCAGTGAAACGCCTTTCGGGTCTTTGAATTTCTGAATATAGACTTTATAAAAAGTAGAATAGATATCATCTTTTACCCGGAAGATAGCAGAACCAAAAAGATCATCATACTCCACCAGTTCACAAAAACCAATGGCATGGATCTTTTTGCCGCGGCGGATCACTTCATCAGTTCCATGGGTGTACACATATTTGATAAGGTGCGGTAAGGCCAAAGCAAATTCGATTTTATTACAGGAATCACGAAGCGATAAACCCGGTATTCCAAAAAAGGTTAATCGGCAAATCTAAAGGAATACAGGGCGGATTTCCATGCAAAACGGGAGAAATAAAAAATAATTTTTTGAGCAGGAGGGTGCAAAAAAAATAAAGTATCTTAGTAGATTTTTGCCTCACCCCGAACTTCGTTCCTAACCTTCGTTTCACTCGGTTACTCCTAAGGGAGAGGAACAACTCACAGCCCCGGCTTATTTAACTACCAAACTATTGTTGAAAATTATTACTTAGCCGTCAGCTTCCCTTCTTTGTATAACGGCAATACATTGGCCAGATCTGCTGTCAAACAGAATTTGATATCTTCTATCAAACCAAATCTTTCCACGAGACGATGATAGTGTGTGAGCCTGGGTGCAAAACCGGCTAAGTTACTTTTATGCTTACTATACATGGATTCTGCCATCAGTGAACTATCGCAATGGATCGTAAAATCTTTTTTCAACCGGCTGATCACCGCTCCGGCAAACAAAGTGTCTTCCAAATTGAAACGATCTTTCCAGCCGGCACAACCTAATACCACGTTCTTTTTTTCTG
>CADEDV010000030.1:0-41371 GCA_902826165.1 uncultured Bacteroidota bacterium | reverse complement strand
CTGTTACTGAGATCATATAAATGAAGCAGGGCAGGGGAGAGAGAAGTATTGAGGGTTGGTTTGTTACTCATATAGTGCTGCAAAAATAAGAGAACATTTGCTAACGGTCAGTTGCTCTATTTCTGCAACAGCTTCTTCCATTTATCCGTCTCCGCATAGTCTTTGATGACCTGGTTGCGGTGTTCGATCAAACGGCGCATATAATTAGTAAGATAAACAGAATTGAAGAAGTGTCCTACCGACCCGTAGGGGCTTTCAAAATGCAGCAGGTCGATCATAATAGTTCCATTATCACAGGGTTTAAAATGATGTTCATGTTTCATCATTTTAAAATCACCTTCGGCCTGTTCATCGGTAAACATTTCCGGCTTTTTCATCTCAGTGATCTTTGCCCGCAGCAGCCGGTTCTTGAATAAATGCCTTGCCCGCCAGGTCACGGTTTCATCCTTTTCAATTAACCCGAAGCGGATGCCCGACACCGCTTCTTCTTTATGTTTCGACATGGACTCGGTATGTAAGCCGATATGACGGCTGAGGTCAAATACAATATCAGCGGGTGCTGCGATAAAAGTGGTCAGGTGGATAGTTGGCATATTGAACAAGTGCGATGTTTGAAATACGAAGTAAACCCTCCGGTTAAAATACAATCTTATACTTATTCCTGCAAAAATCTGACCATATCAATCTATGCAAAGGGGATCTTCGCCACTTTGGCCTGCAATAGTTTATCCCGGACTTTAATATAAATGGCCGAATCTATGGCTGCAAAAGCCGGGGTCACATAGCCCATACCAATTGCTTTACCCAAACTGGGTGCTTGTGTACCGGATGTTACATGACCGATTGTGGTTCCGGAAAAATCTTTTATCTCATACCCGTGGCGGGGAATTCCTTTATCGATCATTTCAAAGCCTACCAGTTTTTTTTGTACGCCTTCGGCTTTTTGTTTGGCAAATATTTCTTTCGATGTAAAATCTTTGGTGAATTTAGTGATCCAGCCCAAACCAGCTTCAATTGGCGAAGTGGTATCATCAATATCGTTGCCGTATAAACAGAAACCCATTTCCAACCGCAGCGTATCTCTTGCACCAAGACCTACCGGTTTTAATCCTTGCGGACCACCCACTTCAAAAATGGCATTCCATATTTTATCCGCAGCATCATCCTTATCTTCAAAATAGATCTCCACCCCACCGGCACCTGTATAACCTGTGGCGCTGATCAGTACATTTTCCACGCCGGCAAATTTTCCCTTGGTGAACGTATAGTATTTCAAATTAAGAATATCCATCTCTGTCAGTGGCTGCAAGATCTTCGTGGCATTCGGACCCTGTATCGCTAACAAACAAGTTTTTTCTGAGATATTATGCATCTCTGCTTTGTTGGTATTGTGTTTACTGATCCAGTTCCAGTCCTTTTCAATATTGGAAGCATTCACCACCAGCATATACACTTTATTCTCTTCCACACAGTAGACCAGCAGGTCATCTACTATGCCACCGTTTTCGTTGGGCAGGCAGCTGTATTGGGCTTGCCCGGCTTTCAGTTTAGAAGCGTCATTACTGGTTGTTCTTTGAATAAGGTCTAATGCCTGCTCTCCTTTTACAATAAATTCCCCCATATGGCTCACGTCGAAGATGCCGGCATTCTTTCTTACCGCTGCATGCTCGTCATTGATACCGGAATAAGAGATCGGCATATTATATCCGGCAAATTCCGCCATTTTAGCACCGAGGGCAATATGTTTTTCAGTAAAAGGAGTATTCTTCATTGCAATTCGTTTTATAATCCCTTCGACCTCCCAAAGGGTCCGCAAATGTAGAGCAAAAAGCTAAGAGGGTAAAACAAACAAAAAGCCCCGCTGTATAAACAGGCAGGGCGTTCCCGGTTTGCCGGGTCCAACTTCAACCAAGTTAAAACCAGTTAAGCAACGATAAAACTGGAGATGGTGAAGAAGAGCCGGTAACAATACCCTCCGTTTCTTCATCCATGGTTTCCATTTTATGCGTGACGGGTTTGTTTTGTTTTTGTTTTTCTTCCAGGTCTTTGATCCGCTTGTCACTTTCTTCCCTTAATCTTTTTTCTTCTTTGATTTGTTCTTCCAGTTGCAGCGAATCACTTGTTTTACTATCATACCTGTAATTCACATCATTCACTTTTTTACCATTGATATCTTTCAGGGTGCCATCTGCATCCATCACATAATCTTTATTCGTATCAAAATAGAAGGAGTCATGATCTTCATAATCAGTAATAGTTATACCATTTCGTTTGTATTTCCTGTTGATGCGGAAACTGACCATATTCAGTTTATCAGTAACGGATTCATCAAAGTTGATCCGTTTGCCGACAGGTACCTGGATCTCGATCTCCACATGCTGCCACCGGAATTTGCTGTTCTTGTCAATCGCATAACCACTGGCAAGGTCCAGGATACTATCCTTTGAAAACACTTTGTAGTTTATTTTTTCTGCCCGGGCCCTGGCTTCCTGCTCGGTTCTGCCATTACTTTTTCTTA
Source organism: uncultured Bacteroidota bacterium (assembly GCA_902826165.1). Taxonomy (GTDB): domain Bacteria; phylum Bacteroidota; class Bacteroidia; order Chitinophagales; family Chitinophagaceae; genus CADEDV01. The sequence continues at coordinate 38,853 of CADEDV010000030.1, read as the reverse complement.
CGACCAGCACATGGTATTGTGCATCTTCGCTTTTACTGACCCTGATCTTTACAAAGGAAAGTTTCATGGTATCCTCGCTCAGGCTCCAGCCCATTCCTTCATCATTTACCCAGCTGAAATTACCATTGTACTTAAGCTCGGGTTGGGAAACAGCTACGATCATTCTTCCATTAACGGGTTGTGTTATCTCCGCCACTTCAGGGATCTCACTCTCCTGCCTGAAGTCTTTAGTGATACTGGCCACCAGTAATACTGCCGATACCCAACCTACTGTCCAAAGAAAACCGAATGTCCAGCCGAGATAACTGCTCCGCGAACGTACACGGACGATGCGGCGTATTACCCAGGTAATAAAAGCGATCAGCGGTACGGCGAAGAAGAAGATCAGCGTACCCCATGCATAGATCTGCTGCCATTTACTGGTCCATAAAAAATTATTTACCGGCCACCAGGCCACGCCACCAAAGATGAACCCAATGAGGGCCACAAACAATGCAAAAGCAATGGTTCCAAAAATGAACAGGAAGAAGGCTTTGAACACCACACCAATCGCATGTCCAATACCACCACCCGTTCTTCTTGCTGTTTCATTGAATTCACGGGTAAATTCTTTTCCTCGGGTATTGCCAAATTCTTTTGCTTTATTACTGAAATTTTGTGCGGAAGCTTTTACTTCTTCGCTCCATCCTTTCATCCGGTCTTTCATATTATCAACTCCCTCTTTCACATTCTGACGGATACTGTTTACATCTACTTTCTCTCCCCGCATTTCCATTTTTTCGTAGGGACTTCTTGCTTCAGGCAATACCATCCATAAGATCACATAAGCCAGGAAGAAGGTGCCGCTCAATGAACCGGAAACTATATTAGGGAAAAAATCAAAATCATACCCGTAACTAAATCCACGCAGCATACCAAAGAGGATGCTTAATATAAATGGTGCTGCAAAGATGAGCCTGATCGTTGATACACTCCTGTCGAAATAAGCCGCCAAACCACCGGCCACACCACCAATTACTTTATCATCCGGATTACGAAACAATCTTTTGCCTCCGTAAGGTTCAATATCTTTTGCCGGCAGTATCATCCACATTAAGATATAGGCCAGGAAACCGATACCAAAACCACCAAAGGTTACGATCGCAAACAAGATCCTTACAATAGCAGGATCCACATTCAGGTAAGCAGCGATACCGCTACAAACACCACCGATGAATTTATCACTGGTATCACGGTACAAACGACCTCTTGCAGTTTTTGTTTTTTCTGAATAGCCACCACTGAATTGTTGCTGTTGCTGGCTTTGTTGTGATGAGGATGAAGAAGCAGAGGTCTTTGCTCCCGCTGCACCCGTATCCATCGTTTCTTCCGCATCAAAATCCTCCGGTCTTCCCATGGAAGTGGCAATATCATCCACATCAGCATCGGTGATACTGTCAGCTCCTTTGCGGACTCTTTCACTCATCAGTTCGGCAATCCTGCTCTCAATATCATTAATGATCTCATCACGGCTCTCTTCTTTGGCAAAGTATCGCCGCAAACTTTCTATATAGACCTGCAATTTTTCGTAAGCCGAATCTTCGATCGGTATCACCCGGCCGCTGAGGTTTATGTTAATGATCTTTTTCATTGTATAAAAGTTTGGTTGAGGTTGTTATTGGTTAAGCGGTTGGCCATCTTTCCGGGCCAGTGCATTCACAGCGTTGGATAATTCGTTCCATGTTTGCTCCAGCTCTTTGTAAAAATCATCTCCCTTTTCTGTCAGGGAAAAATATTTGCGGGGCGGGCCCGAATTACTTTCCACCCAGCGGTACGTCAGCATGCTTGCATTCTTCAGGCGGGTGAGCAATGGGTACAAGGTGCCTTCCAGTATCTGCAGGTTGGCAGCACGCATCTCTTCCACAATATCACTGGGATACGCTTCGCCCCGGCGAATGATGGAAAGAATGCAAAACTCCAGTATCCCTTTCCGCATCTGGCTCTGTGTGTTTTCAATATTCATACTTCCTGGATTTGTAATTTTAATGACTCCGCTTTTTACAGTTCTCTCAGTGATCATAACTGATGATCCGGGTGATCTTCCATTGTCCATTCTTTATTTGCCACAGGTGAATGAACTTGAACGTCCCTCCCAATACTTCTGGTCCTTTCTCTGTATTATAAAACCGGTGTGACCCGATCTGCACGGCACCATAATTGTTGATCGGGTAAACTTCGGAACTGTCCGCTACCAGCTCTCTTCTCAGTTTCCAGTTTCGTTCACAGGTGCTTTTCATAAAATCAACAGTGTGGGCATAATTGGTCAAACCCCCTTTATCATGATAGAACTCGAGGCCGGTAGCAAAAAAACTATTGAATTTTTCCAGCTGGCAGGTATTGAAGGCAGTGAACAAAACGCTGTCCATGTAAAGGACTGAATCATATAAGACCCTGTCAATGGGTAATTTTTTAGTATCGATCTTGGTATTCGTTTTTGTTGCAGAACAAGCCGCCAGCAAAGCCGCTACAAAAATTCCTGTTATGATTACCAGATTCCTCATGATTTTATCTTTCTGAACCAAAGATAGGGTGATATTTGGTACTATGCAAGACAAAGTACTGTATTTTTTTAGGTAACTGTCTTTAACGAGCCCTTTCAGTTTCCCGGAAACCCTTTACTGTATTGACTTTACAGCTATTTGCAGGTAGTAAATTTAGCCCTGCCCCATTTTACAAACGGCTTATAGAACGGATGAAAAGCAGATTTTGCTGTAATTGAGTTATTTTGCTTTATGCGCCATTTTTCACTTGTTTTCACCCTCTTTTCGGTCGTTTTCCTGCTTTCCTGTAACAAATACAAAGCTTTCCAAGGTCGCTATATTTTTAAAAGTGAAAGCGGCCGGCCGGCATATGATAGCCTTGACTACTGGGCGGCACACCCCTGGAAATGGGATCCTTCGGATAGTGTTCCGAAACCCCTGCGCAATGAAGTGCGGGATTCCATGGTGGATGTTTTCTTTTTACATCCAACCACCTACACCACAAAGTCGAAGAACAAGAAACAGAATGCCGCCATTGATGATAGCTATATCAATGCAAAGACAGACTATTCCAGCATTCTATACCAGGCCAGTGTATTTAACCAGCAATGCAGGGTTTTTGCACCGAGGTACCGGCAGGCGCATATCGGTAACTTTTTCAGTACAGATGAAAACGCAAGGCAAGAAGCCTTTGCTATTGCATATGCAGATATCAAAGCTGCCTTTACACATTATTTAAATTACTGGAATAACGGAAGACCCATCATTATTGCCGCACACAGCCAGGGGAGTTTTTTAGCCGAAAAGTTATTGAAAGAGTTTTTTGAAAACAGCCCGCTGAAAAACAAACTGGTTGTTGCTTATATCATTGGCTGGCCTGTTCCGAAGGAATACTTTACTTCTTTAAAAATGTGCGGCGACTCTTTGCAAACGGGCTGTATCTGCAGCTGGCGTACGCTGAAGAAAGGATATATCCCTTCTTTTCTCAGGGAGGAGAATGGAAATTCTTATGCCACCAATCCGCTGACATGGACAACAGACAGCAGCTATGCCACCAGGAAATTGAATAAGGGAAGTGTGCTCACCAAATTCAATAAAATATATAAGTACACAACTGACGCACAGATCAGCAATGGTTTGTTGTTTGTTAAAAGACCCAGGTTTCCCGGCAGCTTTTTATATTTCTCTAAAAATTACCATCCGGGTGATATCAATTTATTTTATCTCAACATGAGGGAGAATATCAAACAACGAATTGCTCTTTTCTGGAAGCAGTGATTGATCAATCCCGCCTGTTTACATAATCAACTTCTTCTTTCTCCTGTTTCAACAAGACGTATTTTTTTACGTTATTGATCATGGCTTCGTCCAGCATATCAATGACATTCTGATAAGATGCATACTCTCCCGGTTTGATCAGGAGCATCAGCCCTTCTTTGCCTTCCTTGCTGGCTTTATTAGCTGCCAGTTGCTTTTGTTTTTCCCGGATGATATTCCCGATTCCATTATTAACTGCAAAACTGGTTTGATAGATCTCTCCTTCCGCAAACGCTTTACCCGGATCTCCATGATAATAGTACACAGCGTCGTTCTTTCCCAGTAACACGGTTAATGCATCCGATTCGCCAAGCGTTGTCTGGCCGTCTTCTGTCGGCATCACCAGTTTGGTAACAACAGGTTTGCTCAACTCTGCCGTAAAAACAAAAAAGGTAATGAGCAGAAAGCCCAGGTCCACCATCGGCGTCATATCTGTACGCAGGGAATGTTTTTTTACCCGGTGTACTCCCGGCCTGTTCTTTGCAGATACAGGATTGTTGTTGGTATCAATAGCAGCCATAAGCAAGGTTTACAATTAGATACATGGGTAACCTTTATTCCATAACGAAATCATCCGGGCATCTGACCCGAATCATGGTACTTCGCTTCAGATCCGGTATAACTTTACATACAACCTACAATCATGAAAACGATAATCATTCCAACCGATTTTTCCCCGGCAGCTACCAATGCCATGAATTATGGATTGGATATGGCCAAAGCCATCAACGCCAGTGTGATGCTGTTTCATGTGTATAATGTACCGGTCAGCATGTCGGATGTGCCGGTACTGCTGGTATCTGTAGAAGAGTTGAAACATGAAGCCGAAGCGAAAATGAAAGAAGTGAAAGCTGCGGCTGAACATGTGACTTCGGGCCAAGTGAAAATTTATAGTGAAACACGTTTGGGAGATGTGATGGATGAACTCGAAGATCTTTGTAATCACCTGCAGCCATTTGCTGTTATTATGGGCAGCCGGGGTTCATCCGGGCTCGAAAGAGTGATTTTTGGCAGTACCACTCTTTCCGCTATCCGTCATATTGCTTACCCGGTGATAGCTGTTCCCCCGGGAAAAGAATATGGGAATGGTATCCGGAAGATCGGCTTTGCCTGTGATTTCAGGGATGTAGTGAAAGAAACGCCTGCGCCTGCTATCAAAATGATCGTTAAGGAATTCAGTGCCGAACTTCATGTCCTGAACGTGGACCATAAAGACAAACACTTTAAACCAGAAACACCCGAGCAATCTTTGTTGCTGCATACGATGCTGGAAGACCTGCATCCGAAATATGATTTCATCCAGCATGAAGATATTGAGGATGGTTTGAATGATTTCGCAGAAAAGAATAACCTGGATCTTATTATTACAATACCGAAGAAACATAAATTATTACAGGGCATCTTTAAAACAAGCTCAACCAAACAATTGATCTATCACTCCCATGTCCCTGTGATGTGTGTACACGAAAGTTAAGAGTTCAAAGAGTAAAGGAAAACAAGAGCATCTAACCGTCAACTCTTTCCTTGCTTTCTTAGCTTTATTATATGCTGTGTACGATAACATGAAAAGAGGTCAAAGGAAAATTTCCTTTGACCTCTTTTTCTCTATTGAGCTTACCGAAGTTTTTTTTAGTTTAGAACTCAGCACTGCCCGGTGTTCTCGGGAAAGCAATTACGTCGCGGATATTTGTCATTCCGGTTACAAACTGCACCATTCTTTCAAAACCTAATCCAAAGCCCGCATGTGGTACAGAACCAAATCGTCTTGTATCCAGGTACCACCACAATTCTTCAGCCGGTACATGCATTTTCTCCATCCTGGCGAGCAACATATCCATCCGTTCTTCCCGTTGTGAACCACCCACGATCTCACCAATACCCGGTGCTAAGATATCCATAGCGGCCACTGTTTTTCCATCCTCATTCATCCGCATATAAAAGGCTTTGATCTGCTCAGGATAATTAATCAGGATAACCGGTTTTTTGAAATGCTTTTCCACCAGGTAGCGTTCATGTTCACTTTGCAGGTCCATTCCCCAGCCGGTGATCTCGTATTGAAATTTCTTTTTCTTATTATGATTGCTCTCCCGTAAGATATCAATCGCTTCTGTATAGGTAAGGCGCTGAAAATCGTTGTTCAATACAAATTCCAGTTTTTCGATCAATCCCATTTCACTGCGCTTATCCTGTGGCAATTGTTTTTCTTCCTCTGCCAAACGCTGTGCAAGGAATTCAAGGTCTTCCTTATTGTTTTGCATCACATAATTGATAAGATATTTGATGAACTCTTCGGCGAGGTTCATGTTATCTTCTAAATCACAGAAAGCCATTTCGGGTTCTATCATCCAAAATTCAGCGAGGTGTCTTGCTGTATTACTATTCTCTGCCCGGAACGTGGGTCCAAATGTATAGATCTCACCAAAAGCAGTTGCTCCCAGCTCTCCTTCTAATTGTCCGCTCACGGTAAGATTGGTGCTGCGGCCAAAAAAATCTTCTTTGAAATTGATCGAACCGTCTTCGTTCTTCGGGGCTGTGCCGTCAATGGGTAAGGTGGTAACCCTAAACATTTCACCTGCCCCTTCCGCATCACTGGCCGTGATGATGGGAGTGTGCATATACACAAAGCCTTTATCGTTGTAAAATTTATGTACTGCAAATGCCAGTGCATGACGGACCCGGAATACGGAACCAAATGTATTGGTACGAAACCGCAAATGTGCTTTCTCTCTCAAAAACTCAAGACTGTGCTTCTTGGGCTGCAAGGGATAAACTTCCGCATCACTGTCGCCGAGTATTTCGATGCTGGTGGCCTGCAGGTCCATCTTTTGTCCTTTTCCTAAAGAGGGCACCACTTTACCAGTTACTTTCAACGAAGCAGACGTTGTGATTCTTTTCAGCAGTTCTTCATCAAACCTGCCCAGCTCGGCCACTACCTGTAAGTTATTATTGGTGCTGCCATCATTCAGGGCGATAAACTGGTTATTGCGGAAGGTCCGCACCCAACCCATCACGGTTACTTCCTGTCCTGTTGGCTCCTGCGCCAGCAGCTCTTTGATCTTGATTCGTTTGTTGAACATTTTTAAATTTTTCGAGTCGCAAAGGTAAAGCATGAAAGGCAGGATTGGCAGTGGTTTTATTGGCATTATCAAACCCAAATGAGACTTCTATAGAAGGAGAAATTGTTGAGCAGTGAACAGAACCCTGAACGGAGCGTCGCAATCCCTGCTAAATCAGGGCTATGCAGCCGGAAACCCTAAAAGCCAGTTAGCCCAAAAATTTTTGGTTTTCCCGATTTAGCCGTATTATTGCAGCAGAAAGAGGCCGATAAGTATAGTTCTCCCAAGGCTCTGATATATCATTTACCTGCCGATTTCATTCAACATAAATTCAAACATTTTTCTGTTTTCAAGTCTGGTGACCCTGCGTCGTGACTAACCTCAAGATTTTTATATGTATGACATTCTGCAACTGAACGATATGCTCGTTCCTGAACTGCTGGACATAGCCGAGCAGTTAAAGATCCCCAACGCCAAAAAATTAGATAAACAAGGTCTCGTCTACAAGATCCTTGACAGCCAGGCCATTGCCGGTTCCAAAGGTGCCACTGCCAGCAATGATGGCAAGCGGAAACGCATCATCAAGACCAGCACCAGCACAGGCAGTGAAGAAGCCGTGGTTGAAAGTGGCGAGGAAGAGAAAGCGATCGTTAAAAAACCCAATATGCCTGTAAAAAAAGAAGACAAAGCTCCCCCGATCAAGAAAGCCCGTGCAAAGAAACACGAGGATAGGGAGCCCGAAGGCGATCAAAATAATCAACCGGCAGAACAACAACCGACTCAGTCCGAAGCGCCGCCACCGGTAACTGTTAGTGAACCGGAACAACAATCGGCAGAAAACCCTTCCGGCGGCAATCTTCCCAATAAAGTATATCCCCAGCGCAGGGACCAGCAATTCAATATTGAATTTGATGGCGTGATACTGGGTGAAGGCGTACTGGAAATGATGCCCGATGGCTATGGTTTCCTCCGTTCTTCTGATTACAACTATTTATCATCACCGGACGATGTATATGTTTCTCCTTCCCAGATAAAATTGTTTGGATTAAAAACAGGTGACACCGTACATGGTGCGGTTCGTCCACCGAAAGAAGGTGAAAAATATTTTGCTTTATTGAAAGTGGATACGATCAATAACAAGAGCCCGGAAGAAGTTCGTGACCGGGTACCTTTTGATTACCTGACACCATTATTCCCCTACGAAAAACTGAACCTGTTCACACAGCCTTCTGATTATTCCACCCGTATCATGGACCTGTTTACTCCTATTGGTAAAGGACAGCGGGGATTGATCGTGGCACAACCCAAGACCGGTAAGACGATGTTGCTGAAAGCAGTGGCCAATGCCATTGCAGCCAACCATCCTGAATGTTACCTGATGGTGGTGCTGGTGGATGAACGTCCGGAAGAGGTAACCGATATGGAACGCAGTATCAAAGGAGAAGTGATCGCTTCCACTTTTGATGAACCGGCAGAGAAACACGTTAAAGTATCTACGATAGCTTTACAAAAAGCAAAACGCCTGGTGGAGTGCGGACATGATGTGGTGATCCTGTTGGATTCGATCACCCGTTTGGCCCGTGCACACAATACGGTAGCCCCATCCAGTGGTAAAGTATTATCCGGTGGTGTGGAAGCGAATGCGATGCAAAAACCCAAACAATTCTTTGGTGCTGCCCGTAAAATAGAAGATGGTGGTTCACTTACCATTATTGCTACTGCACTGGTGGATACCGGCAGTAAGATGGACGAGGTGATCTTTGAAGAATTCAAAGGAACCGGTAATATGGAATTGCAACTGGACCGTCGCCTGGCCAACAAACGTATCTATCCTGCTATTGACCTGGTTGCATCATCCACACGTCGTGACGACCTGTTACTCGACAGGGATGTGCTGCAACGCATGAACCTGCTCCGTGTGTATTTAACCGACATGAATGCTGAAGAAGCCATGCGGGAATTACAGAACCGGATGAAAGGAACAAAGAACAATGAAGAGTTCCTGGCAAGTATGAATCGTTAATTTGCCAATGAGATAATTTGATAATTCATTAATGAAAAGCTGTTCTTACCCGGAACAGCTTTTTTAATTCGGTCTTCTTTATTCATTTTCAAATTGATTAATTTTCCAATTGGCATATTATCCGGATGGCAGTTGAAAGAATACATATCGAAAAATTCCTGGCACTGGCCAAAGAACATCCTGTTATAGATGTCCGTTCACCGGGTGAATATAATCATGCACATATTCCCGGTGCTCACTCCATGCCTTTGTTTAGCGATGAAGAACGAAAAGTAGTTGGCACCACTTACAAACAACAAAGCCGGGAAAAAGCAATTAAGGTTGGTCTCGATTATTTTGGGCCCAAGATGCGGAAGATGGTGGAGGAGGTGGAGGGAATTAGTAAAAAGGTATTGGGGATTGGGAAGGAACACTCCGGGGAACAGGTACAAATTCCCAATTCCAAAATCCTGCTTATTTACTGCTGGCGGGGCGGCATGCGCAGTGGTGCTGTTTCCTGGTTACTGGATATGTATGGATTTAAAGTGTACACACTAGCTGGTGGGTATAAAAGTTTCCGGAATTATGTGCTGGATACATTCAAACAATCCTTTCACTTCAACATCATTGGCGGTTATACCGGTTCAGGGAAAACAGAAACTTTAAAAGCATTACAGGAAAAAGGAACTGCTGTTATTGATCTCGAAGGATTAGCAAACCACAAGGGATCTGCATTTGGCAATATCGGGATGCCGAAACAACCCACACAGGAAATGTTTGAGAACAGGTTAGGCTGTGAGCTACGAGCTATGAGCTACGAGCCTGTAACATCCGAAGCCCCCTTCAGGGGGTTGGGGGGCATATGGCTCGAAGATGAATCTCAGCGCATCGGCCTGGTCAATATTCCGCATGAGCTTTGGAAAACCATGCGCCAGTCACCTGTTTATTTTCTTGATATTCCGTTTGAAGAACGATTAAAACATATTACGGAAGAATACGGACAACTGGACCAGCAAAAACTCATTGCCGCTATTGGCCGTATCAAAGAGAAACTGGGTGGCCTGAATGCCAAAACCGCCATCCAGTTGCTGGAAGAGGGGAATACCCCCGAAAGTTTCCGCATTTTGCTGAAATATTACGACAAGTTTTATTTCAAGGGGTTACACAATCGGGAAGGGCTGGAAACGTTATTACATACGATAGATTGTAAAACCGTTTCCGCTGACAATGCCGGCCTGTTGCTGGCAGCACTACAACATCAATATGAAAAGCCTTAAACTGATCCTGGTCCTGCTGCTGGTATTTTCCCCGCTCCCTTTTTTTGCACAACAATTATCCGGTTTATGGATGGGCTCGCTGAGCAATGACAGTACTACGGTCCGTAAAGATGAATCTTTTGAAATCGCTTTGTCAGAATACAAAGGGAAAGTAATGGGTTATTCCCGCAGCACTTTTTTTGTCAACGATACCCTTTACTATATCATCAAAAGGGTAAGAGGAACGATTGAAGGAGATGTATGCGAGGTAAAAGATGACTATGTTATCTCTCACAACTTTCCTAAAAAACCGGAGAAGAAAGTAAAAGTGATCAGCACCTTCCGCAGAAATGAATCCGACAGCACCTGGTATTTATCCGGTGACTGGAAAACAACAAAGACCAAAAAATATTATACCATATCCGGTAAAGTAGCATTGAAAGAAGAAAAGGATTATGAAGTTTCCAAGCTCTTCCCGCACCTCGAAGAGCTGAAACTTGATAATGAAATGCCTTTTTATGCAGAAGCAAAAAAGAAAGCTGCTGAAAAAGAAGCAATTGCCAAATCAGTGCCTCCGGTTAAAAATCCGGCTCCGGCAAAAGAAACTCCTGTAGTGGCTAAAACAATCAATAAACCCATTGCTACCCCCGTTGAAAAAAATACTGTACCAAAACCGGAGATCGTTGCAGCCGAAAAAAAACCAACTGATGTTGAAAAAGCAATTGTAAAAACAACGAAACCTGTTGTTGAAGAAAAAGCTCCTATAGCAGAAGAAACAAAAACAACGGTTGCTGCTGAAACTAAAACGCAGCCGGCTATTAGCGACCCGTTTGCCAATACTAAACAACCGGGGCAGCCTGTAGTAAAAACAATAACCACTCCTCCTGCTCCAAAAAACACGGAAGCGCAACAACCCGTTGCAATTGCAAAAGTAGAAGCACAAAAAACTATTGAACAACCAGCAAACAGTTCTACCAACAACCAGGCTGATGTCGTAAAAAGAACAGTACCCGCAACGGTTGTTCTTGAAAAAGCAATAGCAAAACCGGAAGAAAAGAAAGCGGTTCCTGCTGTTTCCACGTCCCCAGTTGTTGTGAAAAAAGAAGCACCCGTTATTCCCGTTACTGGTTCAACACCGGCACAACCTGTACTTGTTACTGCCGGGATCAAAAAACCGGTCGCTGATCATGCCGGTGCAGCAACCTTTATTGCAGAAAGAAAAACAGAAACTCCCCAAACGATCAATTTCATGAATGATAGTTTGGTGATCGCCCTGTATGACAATGGTGAAGTGGATGGTGATACCGTAAGTGTGTTGCTGAACGGTGAAATATTCTGGGCTAAACAGGGTTTGAAAACAACTTCTATCAAAAAAACGATCTATATCGCTCCCGGGCAGGAAGAAATGACACTGATTCTCTATGCAGAGAACCTTGGCAAATATCCGCCCAATACCGGCCTGCTGATGGTGTATGATGGCGAAGAAAGATACCAGGTCCGTTTCAGTGCTGATCTTAACAAGAATGCAGCGATCACATTCCGGAGAAAAAAGTAAATTGAAGAATGATCCGATCATGTCTTCTTTTATTACTTGCAACGTTTATTGCCGGTAACAGTTTTTCACAGGTAACAGAGGTGGACACCCTTTATTCCGGTCATGTCAAAGACTCTTATGTTATCACAGTAAGAAAACCCTCCGGCTATTCTGATAAAAATAAATACCATCATGTGTATATCACGGATGGCTCTATTGGTATCGGCGATTATATTCTCGGTAAAAGCGATAGCTGGAAAGCGACCATTCCTTCAAACTGTGTCATTATCGCCATTTCCCATATTGGCGACTGGCATGATAAACGGCCCCGGGATTTTATTCCTTCCGATATTTCTAAAAACGTGGAGACCAATTTCGGCAAGGCCGATAAGTTCTATCTCTTCCTGCAAAAAGAGCTGATCCCGAAGATCGAAAAGAAATACAGCAATAAAAAGGACCGGGTGTTCATCGGCCATTCCTTTGGCGGTTTGTTTTGTTTATATACCTTATTCAAGGATGATAAACTGTTCGACAGGCATTTTGCAATCAGCCCTTCCATCTGGGCCAACTATTATGAATTGGACAAGATCGAAGAAGCCTATTTCAAAAAGTCGAAAGTGTTAAAAGCCAATGTAACGATCTATGTTGGCGGGCTTGAATTTCTAAACAAGGTCCTCTATTCGTCAAGAGCCTTTTTTAAAACCACCTCTGACAGAAAATACACCGGCTTTATTATCAAAAAAGACGAGATCGGGAATGCCAATCATTTCAGCATCCGCAAACCTGCGGTAGACAGGATATTTGAGTCCCTGAAATAATGCCTTTAACTTGCAGGCTGAATTTCAACTATGACAACACAAACAGACACTCCGGTTATAAAACTCACGCAATTCTCGCATGGTGCAGGTTGTGGTTGCAAGATCGCCCCGAAAGTATTGGATGAGATCCTGAAAAGTAATATCGCCATGCCCGATAATAAGAACCTGCTGGTCGGCAATCACAGTAAAGATGATGCAGCGGCTTATGACCTGGGTAATGGTATGGCGCTGATCTCCACCACCGATTTCTTTATGCCGATCGTGGATGATGCGTTTGATTTTGGAAGAATAGCGGCAGCCAATTCAATCAGTGATGTATATGCCATGGGTGGAAAGCCCCTGATGGCAATTGCTATTCTCGGTTGGCCGGTGAATAAACTTTCTTCCGAAGTGGCACAAAGGGTGGTGGAAGGCGGCCGTACCATTTGTGCAGAAGCCGGTATTCCTTTAGCAGGCGGGCATAGTATTGATTCACCTGAACCTATTTTTGGTTTGGCGGTAACAGGCATTGTTCCGATTGAAAACCTGAAACAAAATAATACCGCACAGGAAGGAGATCATTTATTCCTCACCAAATCATTGGGTGTTGGCATTTTAGCCACAGCTCAAAAAAGAGGATTGCTGAAAGAAGAAATATTACCCGTGATCGTAAAACAAATGACCACATTAAACAAGCTGGGTGAGGAACTTGGAAAAATAAACGGCGTACATGCCATGACAGACGTAACCGGTTTTGGTTTGCTGGGCCACCTGATAGAAATGGCAGAGGGCAGCGGCCTGAGTGCGGAGATGTTTTATGAAAAAATCCCTGCTATACCCGGCGTGAAGGATTGTATTGCTCGGGGCATATTCCCAGATGGCACCACCCGCAACTGGAGCAGCTATGGCGAGAAAGTAAAATTTGAAAAAGGAGTGAATGTGGCAGAAGCTTTTAAACTCCTGCCCGACCCGCAAACCAATGGCGGCTTGCTGATCGCTGTACAAGAAAATGGATTGGAAGAAGTAAAAGCGTTACTTACTAAAAATGGGTTGGACCTTTTTACAGAGCCAATTGGAAAGATTGTGGTGGCGGGAGAGAAGAGAGTGTATGTGAAATAACTACCTGTAAAACATAAATTAACCATGAAAGAGTTACTGCTAATTGCCGGATTTTTCTTTTTGCAAACAACTGGTAAAACTCATGCCTGTAGTTGCGACTACCAAGGTTCATTTATAAAAATGACACAGTATAGTTCGCTTGTTGCAGTTGTAAAAGTGACAAAGTATTTAACTTTCAAAGACATTTACAATACTAAAACACCCATGTCAATGGAAGTTGAGATTATTGAAGTTTTGAAAGGCAAAGAATCCCGTAAGACAGTTACTGTTTGGGGTGATATTGGGAATTTATGCAGACCCTATTTATCGGAGTTTAAAGAGAGGCAACATTATATGATTGCTTTCAATTCCGGAGGCTTTGGCGGAAAGCACCCTGATGAAAAGAGTTCCGACTATTCAATCAGTGGGTGTGGGTGTTATTGGCTTACTGTGGACTTTGAAAAATCGATAGTTAAAGGTGATATTGATAGCCAAGACAGGATAATCACAACCCTTAGTTTATCTGAACTTAAGACTAAACTGGCACAAACTACCTTCTAATAAAATTATGGTCAACACCTCAAGAACCAACTCCAATGATCCTGCCTTCCAGGAACTGGTAAAAGCCCTGGATATTGAATTACAAATTAGGGATGGTGAAGAACATGCATTCTATGCACAATTGAACAAGACCGATCATATCAAACATGTGATCGTTGCGTGGGAGGAAAATGAAGCAGTAGGTTGTGGTGCTCTGCGGGCTTATATAGATGACACCATGGAAGTGAAGCGGATGTTCGTCCCGCTGCAACACCGGAGAAAAGGTATTGCTTCGGTTGTGTTGTCTGAGCTGGAGAACTGGTGCCGGGAATTGGGTTATAATAGATGTATTCTTGAAACAGGTAAGAACCAACCCGAAGCCATTGCGATGTACCAGAGGAACCAATACACCATCATTCCCAACTTTGGGAAATATACAGGTGTGGAAAACAGTGTTTGTTTTGAAAAAGTCTTTAGCAAAGAAAGTTAACTTTAATAATGCCGATCCATAACAAACAGGAGATCATCCGGGCACTGGATGAAAAGATAACAGCCTTCAATGATTTTATAATGAGGCTGGATAAGCCATCTTTTGAAGCTACTCCCAACGATAAATGGAGTGCCGGGCAAAACCTGGATCATTTGATCAAAGCGATACAACCACTGCAACCCGCCTATAGTTTACCAAAGTTCTTGCTTCGTTTATTATTTGGCAAAGCCAACCGTCCTTCCCGTACATATGAGGAAGTGGTCGCCAAATACAAAGCAAAACTCGCCGCCGGTGGCCGTGCCAGCAGTCGCTTTATTCCACCAGAAATACTGTTTGAACAAAAAGAGACGCTGATCTCAAAGTATACCCGGCAAAAAGAAAAGCTATTCCGCAAGATCGAACGGCAAAGCGAAGAAGCCCTGGATCAATATATTTTACCGCACCCCTTACTCGGAAAACTGACCCTGCGGGAAATGCTGTTCTTTACGGTGTATCATAATGAACATCATTTGGGGTTGTTGAAACAGCGGTAATCAATCAATAACAGAATTATACAAGTACGATTTGTGAGTAAAAAACGACAACAACTAACTCTTTTTCCTGATGAAAAGGATACGTTGATCATTGAAGCTATCCGTAACCAATTTAACCCCGAACAGGCAGCATTAATAAAAGCACATGTCACTTTATGCAGGGAAGATGAGATTGTGCTTATTGAAAAAGTATTGAAGAATCTTGAATCATTAAATGAGCCTGTCATTTCCATTGGTTTTGGAGAAGTAGTACGTTTCTCACAAGGAAAAGGCGTTTTGCTATCAGCAATTGGAACTAATAAACCATTTCATCAATTAAGAAAGGCTGTTTTAGCGGGACTGGCTGAGCCACCGAGGTTACATGAGCCGCATATCACCCTGCTGCATCCCAGAAATTCAAGCTGTACAGATGCGGTTTTTAACCAGATCAAAGCCTATCGATTTCCGGGTACAATCAAATTTAAAACCATCAGCCTTATCGAACAGGAAGAAGGAAAAGAGTGGATCTTGCTGAGAGAATTTAAGTTGGGAGATAACCCCTAAACGGTTTTTATTTTGGGGTTAAAAAAATCTCTGCCATCATACAGCGTACACTGCCGCCTTCCACAGCTTCAATAGTCGGCACAGCAACTGGTAATAATTTAGCATAGCCTTCCAGCATCGTCTTTTGCTCTTTACGCAGGGAATTGAAGGCAGCCTGGCTCATCACCAGTATATTTTCCCCGTTATTGTTTTTCACTTCCAGCATATTGCCTGCAAAAGCATACATCTGCTCCCTTGTTATCGGGATAATAGTATGCACCGTTGATTCCAATAGCTGCCGCACGGCGATCAGTTCCCACTCTTCTTCAATGGCTTCTTCACATAACACGCAAAAACCTTCCCCCATCGCCATCACCACGTTGGTATGATAAACTGGATTACCATTTTTATCCGTCGCTAAAAAAACAATGGCCTGGTAATGATTCGAACTGGCAAATTTTTCCAGCAATGGCATACTGGTTCGTTCAGAGATACAGGCGAAGATCATTTTCTCATCATGATCAATTACCATACTGCCGGTGCCTTCTAAAAACCGGCCCTCTACTTCGTATTCACTCCAGTCCTGCACATCTTTTACTACAAATTCTTTCGCCAGCTGTTCCAGTATATCATCTCTTTTCTCCGCTCTTCTGTTCGACGCATACATCGGGAATACGATTACTAAACCTTCGGGGGTTGTGCTGAGCCAGTTATTAGGAAAGACCGCATCAGGCTTGGCGGGTTCTTTAGTATCCTCTATAACTATTACATGGATAGAATGATGGCGGAGCGTTTGTACCATATTGTCAAACTCAGCCAGTGCTGTTTGTTGCAATTCCTCTTTACTGGTACCGGGATTCGTTTGAAAATAATTATTCCTGGCAGTTTCGGTATTAAAGCCAAAGGCTGCAGGACGAACCATTAATATCGTAGACGCTAACGGCATGGTAGCTTACTTAGGTAACAGTGTATCAATTTTAGCTGCCAGTTGATGATCCTTAGCTGTTACAATATCACCGGCATCATGGGTGCTTAGCCAGACTTCCACTGTGTTATAAACATTGGTCCATAAAGGATGATGATCCATTTTCTCGGCTTCAATAGCCACTCTCGTCATGAAAGCGAAAGCTTCACTGAAATTTTTGAACTGGAATTTCCTGTAGAGTTTATTATCCGTTTCCTGCCACATGCTGATGAATTTTCAAATTAAAAAACCAGGTGTTCTTTGTTCTTTATCTTTTCATTGGTCAGTTCCAGTACCAGCTGTACCCCATTGATGGAACGGATAGAGTTGATCGTTTGCTGCAACATCTCATCGGTAACCAGGTCACCTTTCATCAGCCATAAAAAATCAAGATGTTTAAATTCGGGCAGCAGGTATTCTCCTTCGAACTGGTTATTATATACATAATGTGATAAAGAACCGGTCGGTTCGCAAAACTCGTAGACCGCAAAAAAATAATTTCTTCTTTTTTTGGTAAGCTGGATCTCAATTTCGTGGTTCACCCGGAAATCCATCCCCATCATACTGTTGAGGTGCCAGCAAAACTGGTAATCCTTTACAGGTGACATGATCCCCAGCAACCTTGTTTCGTCAAAAAACTCGTTGGTAAGGTCTTGTGTATTCAGCGATAATTTGGCGCTTCTTTCTGCCATAGCAAATTCATTCGTTCTTTCAATTTACGATCAGAATTCCACAGTTCCTTCCAGCACTTCCTTTCCCCTCTTGTATTTTACTTTGGTCTTGTCGCCTTTTTTGAACTTACCCAGGGTCTGCATATAGCTTTCCATGCTGGTAATATTGTATTCGCCTAATTGCAAAATAATATCCCCGGTCTTCAAGCCTGCTTTTGCTCCGGGTCTTCCTTCGGTCACACCATCTGCTCTCACACCTGTTCCGGCGAATGTATAATCAGGCATGATGCCCATTGTGACCCGGAAAGAAGCATTGGTGCTGGTTTGCGTCTCCCTTGTTTTCGTAAATGCCAACTTGCCTTTATCATTCAGTGATTCAATTACACTGTTCACATGTTGGATGATCTTCCATTGACCGTCATAGTTGATCTTATCGGCATCATCCGATGGTTTGTGGTAATCGGTATGCAGGCCGGTGAAATAAAATAATACAGGAATATCTTTCCGGTAAAAAGAAGTATGATCACTGGGGCCGGTGCCGCTGCTGTCGTATTTGAAAATAAAATTTAGGCTATGGGTTGTTTTGATGGCTTCCCCCCAGGTGGGTGAAGTGCCTATTCCACCAAGCGTCAGCACTTTCGTACTGTCATTCAAACGTCCCACCATATCCATATTGATCATATAATCAACTTTCTTCAGGTCAATAGTAGGATTTTCAACATAGTATTTAGATCCAAACAAGCCCAGTTCTTCACCAGAGAAAGCAATAAAGAGATAGTTATTGTTCTTTGCTTTGGATTGTTTTAATATTCTTGCCAGTTCTATTAAAGCTGCGGTACCACTGGCATTATCATCAGCACCGTTATGTATGGCGTGGTCTGTCGTAGTATTCCTTGAATTGCCATCTTCACCATAGCCAAGGTGATCAAAGTGAGCTCCAAGCACAACTGTTGTGGCGGCCCCGTTATCTATATATCCCACCACATTATGTCCCACTCTTTTCTTTTCACCAATATCTGCTTTGAATTTGATCGTAAGTGCGGCAGCGGGATCTTTAAAATATTTCTGTGCTGTTTCTTTATGGATATAAAAAACAGGGATGGTCAATGGTGCGGATTTATCCTTCGCATTGAATTGTAATTTATCGTCTGTCGCTGTGCTGTTGTATAAGATCACTGCTGAAGCACCACGTTCCTTTGCTTTTTTAGCATTGTTATAGATATAATCGTTCAGGTCAAAATGCGGGTTATTCTTATTTTCTTCCAGTACATCTTTCAGATCAAAGAACCAGGGCATTTCTATTTCCTGGATAGCGATGGAAGGCAGTGCTTCTATTTTCTGGCTGCTGCTGTACGGGAAAGGAAAAAAGTCCTTTCCTGCATTCAATTCATTATCATTAATGGTAAAGAAGGTGCCGGGATTTATTTGTTTGCCGTCGTTCACATCAAAGGGCTGGTAATAACCATCTGTTCCTTTGGCAGCAAGACCAACACTGCTGAACTGGCTGCTGATATACTGCATCGCCAGTTTTTCGCCTTCCGATCCTGTTCTTCTTCCTTCCAGTTTATCGTCGGACAGGTATTGCACATGGGCTTTCAGGTTAGCGATGACCTGAGTGTTTGTTTTACCAACTTTTTGCTGGGATGAACAAGCAACTATTAATAACGAAAGAACAAGGGCGGCAAGGGAAGAGAAACGCATAACAGTATGGGTTGATGACAGCCGCAAAGGTATTACAGCAGAAAGAGATTTCACGGGTTCGGTAACAGGATTTGATAATAAAATGACTGTACCTTATCTGCCGGGCAAAAGTTCCGCATTGCAGGGCCCAAACATCGTATTTCGTAAGGTGGTTTGAACAAGCCAATTTATTTTTGCCAACTATACCTGAAGGTGAAAAAAGAGACACTCCATATAGCATTGGTTGGAAATCCTAACAGCGGAAAAACATCCCTGTTCAATTACCTGACCGGTATGCACCAGCAGGTGGGCAATTTCCCCGGCGTTACCGTTGATAAAAAGACAGGTACCACGCCGATTTCAGATACAATCAGCGCAGAAGTGATCGATTTGCCCGGTTCTTACAGTCTTTATCCAAGAAGGTTGGATGAATGGGTAAGCTATAAAGTATTGCTGAACCAGGACAAGGAGATCAAAGCGGATGTGATCGTGGCCGTTGCTGATGCCAGCAACCTGAAACGGAACCTGCTGTTCTGCACCCAGATCATTGACCTGAAGCTGCCGGTGGTGATAGTACTTACCATGATGGACCTGGCTAAAAAGAAAGGGATTCTCATTGACCTGGTCGAGCTGGAAAGAGAACTTGGAGTGCCCGTGGTGGCAGTAAACCCCCGGAAACAAAAAGGACTGGCTCAACTAAAAAAGGCCATCGAACTCACCAGCCAGCAGCAGTATCAGTCTCCCACCCGGGATTTTATAAATAATAAGGCGCTGTCTCCGGCTCCTATCGAAGATGTAAAAAAAGAAATTCCCGACCTGAGCGATTATACAGCGATCCATTACCTGATCAATCATGAATCGTTTGACCTTGATGCGGCTACACAGGATAAAATAGAGAATATAGAGCGGAAGCATAACTTCAACCCCACCAAGACACAGGCGGAAGAAATTTTACAGCGCTATGCCCGTATCAAACAAATCATGCAACAGGCGGTTTCGGAACCAGACCCTTTACAAAAAAAGCTATTTACTGAAAGGCTGGACAATGTGTTATTGCACCGCCACTGGGGGTATTTGATCCTTCTTGGCGTATTGTTCTTATTATTCCAAAGTGTTTTTTTATTGGCGCAGTTCCCGATGGACTGGATCGATATGGGTTTTGCCAAACTAAGCCAGGCTTTGTCTTCTTCATTACCCGATAACCGTTGGACCGATTTATTATTAAATGGTGTATTGGCGGGGCTAAGCGGCATTTTGGTATTTGTGCCGCAGATCATGATACTCTTCGGGCTGATCACCTTGTTAGAAGATTCGGGTTATATGGCCAGAATCAGTTTCCTGTCTGATCGTTTGATGCGGGTCGTTGGTCTCAACGGTAAAAGTGTAATGCCAATGATCAGCGGTTTTGCCTGTGCTGTGCCGGCTATCATGAGTGCCAGGAATATTGAGAACCGGAAAGAACGATTACTGACGATACTCATCACTCCGCTGATGAGTTGTTCGGCAAGGTTACCCGTTTATGCTATCCTGATTGGGTTGGTCATTCCCAAAACTTACCTGCTGGGCTTTTTGAGTGTACAGGGATTGGTCATGATGGGGTTGTACCTACTGGGCCTGATCATAGCATTGATCGTTTCCTATATCGCCAAATGGTTTATCCATATCAATGAACGAAGTTTTTTCATACTTGAATTGCCCACTTATCGTTCGCCCCGCTGGAGCAATGCGGTCAGAACAATGATCAGCAAGGCAAGGATATTTGTCTTTGATGCGGGAAAGATCATTATGGTGATCAGCCTTATTCTATGGGCACTCAGCTCCTTCGGACCTGGAAATACCATGCAGGAACTGAAACAAGAGCATGAGATTGTTATTGCACAACCCGGTGCGGATATTGAAGTAGCGGCCAGGCATTACCAGACAGCAAAGCTGGAAAAATCTTACGCCGGCATATTGGGTAAATCTATTGAACCGGTGATCGAACCGCTGGGTTATGATTGGAAAATTGGTATAGCCCTAATCACTTCCTTTGCTGCAAGAGAAGTTTTTGTCGGTACGATGGCAACTTTATACAGTGTGGGTGATGCAGATAACGAATTACTGTTGAAAGAAAAAATGAAAGGAGCTGTTCGCCCTGATGGCACTCCTGTCTTTAACCTGGCAACTGGTTTATCCCTGATGATCTTTTATGTTTTTGCCATGCAGTGTATGAGCACACTGGCCGTGGTAAAAAGGGAAACGAGAAGCTGGAAATGGCCGGTTATTCAATTAGTGTATATGACGGCACTGGCTTACCTGATGAGCTGGATCGCTTATATGATTTTTAAATAATTATTCCGGGGCCATCCATTTATCTTTCGGTTCAAAATAATCCCATAACAGTGCGGATAATTTTCGGGCCAGTGTCCATGCTTCATTCTGATGTGTCCAGCTGATATCTTTATTGTTCTTGGTGAAGATGCAAAAGATATAAGGATTATGTGGTGCGTTCACCAGCAAGGCTTCACTTCTCACGGCATTGACACAGCCATTCTTACTAAATACTTCTATATAAGGAGGGATTTGAGAAATTGCTTCGTCCTCATCCCAGAAGTTGCGGCCCATGCAGCGCAACATCCTGTCACTGATGGCTGGAGAGAATACCTGGCTGCGGTAGATCTTTTCATAGAGGGTTCCCATTTCAAAAGGAGATGTTTGTCCCCAGCCATATTGGGTGCGGTTGTTTTCTCTTCCCGCTGTTCTTGAATTTACCCGGGTACTTTTAAAACCAAGACTATCCAACAATTCATTGATCCGGGTCCCGGTGCCAGCAATACTTTGCAGCCACAAACTGGCCGTGTTATCGCTGGTGGTCATCATCAGCATGATGATCTTTTTCAATGCAATTTTTTCCCCACTTTTAAAAGAACCTAAAATATCTGAGCCGGCATACAGCAAAGAATCCTTGTACTCAAACGCAGAATCATAACTCAATTCAGCTTTTTGCAGTTTATTCATAATGCCCGTCAGTATCGGCACTTTTACAATACTGGCTGTCGGGAAAACCGTATCTGCATTGATCGCAACGATCTTCCCGGTCCGAAGATTCTTTACATAAATACCAATATCACCATTGAAACCTGTAATAGCTTCCTGGATTTTAGCCTGTAACTTCTTGTCTATCTTTTGGGCTGACGCAAAAAACGACAAGCCACAGATGAACAGGGAGAAACACAGTTTCATAATAACCCTCATTGTTGTTGAGTTTTCAGATTTAAATTTATTGATCAGCAACCTTTACTTCATATTCATATAATCAATCACCAAGTGACAAAAAGCCTTGACCCCTGTTTTCATTCCTGCATCATCCACAAAAAAATCGGCGGTATGATGGGGTGGTGCTTTTTTAGGATCATTTCCTTTGGGCATCCCCCCGAGATAGAAAAAGAAAGAAGGTGCTTTAGTACCATAATAAGAAAAATCTTCTGCCCCGGTCACCCATTCTCTTTCGGTCACATTATTGGCTCCCGCTGCTGATTGGAGGGAGGCGATCATCTTTTTTACCAGCTCAGGGGTATTATAAGTAACAAGTGTTTTTGTGTCAATACTCACTTCGGCTTTGGCACCCCCCGCTTCTGCAATTTTTTCAGCAGTATGCCTGATGCGCTGATGTACTTCCTGCTGCATGGCATTATCCAGCGTACGGATAGTTCCGTCAAGTACACATTCTTCCGGAATGATATTGTTTCTTACGCCGCCTTGTATCTTTCCCACAGTTATCACTACGGGTGCTTTGGTCAGCTCAGACTGGCGGCTTACAATAGTTTGCAAGCCTTCAATGATCTGTGCAGCAATAGCGATTGGATCAACACCCAACCAGGGCTGGGAACCGTGGCTGCCTTTACCTTTCACTTTTATGCTAAACCAGTCGGAAGATGCCATAAAGGCACCAGGCTTATATTGTATTTGTCCTGCTTCAATATTGGATTCAATATGCAATCCAAACACTACATCCACTTTAGGATTGTCCATCACTCCTTCTTTTACCATCAGGTTGGCACCACCTTCTTCTCCTTCGGGCGGGCCTTCTTCAGCCGGTTGAAAGATGAATTTGATGGTTCCTTTCAGTTCGTTCTTCATCCCGGATAATATTTCTGCCACACTCATCAGCATCGCCACATGGGTATCATGCCCGCAGGCATGCATCACACCCACCTCCTGCCCATTATAAACTGATCTTACCTTAGACACAAAAGGAACATTTACTTTTTCGATAATTGGTAAAGCATCCATATCTGCCCGCAAAGCAATACAGGGACCCGGCTTTGCTCCTTTTAAAAGACCTATGACCCCGGTTTTGGCTACGCCTTCAGTTACTTCAATACCCAGTTTGCGTAAGTGAGCGGCTACCAATTTTGCAGTGTTGGTCTCCCGGTTGCCCAGTTCTGGAAACTGGTGCAGTTGTTTTCGCCAGGCTATGCATTGTGGTTCGATTTTATCTGCTTCGGTTGCCACTTTCTCTTTTAGCTTTAAGCTTTCAGTTTGAGCAAAGATTGACATGGATATTATCAGCAATCCGGCTATCATGTAGGATCTGAGCATGAATATATTTTTCATGAATTTACTGTAATTGGGTTTTAATTGATTTATCATCTGCTGCTTTGCTGATTTTTTTTATATTTAACCACCATGCTGCTTCGCCACTATTCATTTCTGCGGGCCGTATTCTTTCACAGCCTGACTGCTTTTGGCGGGCCACAGGCACATATAGCGATGATGCTGAAAACATTCGTACACCAGCATCCGTATGTGACTGAAAAGGAATTAATGGAGTATAATGCCTTTTGCCAGTTGTTACCGGGAGCTTCTTCCACGCAAACACTCACGTTGATCGGTTATAAAAGAGGTGGTGTTCCATTAGCAGTACTTACGCTGATCATCTGGATATTACCAGCGAGCATATTAATGGGAGCTTTATCTTTTTTGCTGCATTATATTGATAAGAAGGCACTGGATACTGATATTTTCAAATTCATTGCACCAATGGCTGCCGGATTCCTTGTTTATGCAGCCGTTGTAGCATTCCCGTTGGCTATCAGGAATACGATTACCTGGATTATTATGATCGCAGGAACGATTGCCACTTATCTTTTATTCAGACAGCCCTGGATATTCCCGCTGCTGATCGTGCTGGGAGGTGTGGCCACCAATATCAGCCGGAAACGTATTCCGCAGCTTGAAGAAAAACCTAAGAAGATCCGCTGGTGGAATTTTTGGTTATTTGGAATCATTTTTATACTTGCCGGGATACTTAGCGATACAGCCCGAAAATATGACTGGCCGGACCGGAAGCCGATTAACCTTTTTGAGAACACTTATCGTATGGGCAGCCTGGTGTTTGGTGGCGGCCAGGTATTGATGCCACTGATGTATGAACAATTCAGTGTTCGCCCTGAAGCGATAAAAGAGAAGGACAAAGATGTGGTACAGATAGATAAGGACGAAATGTACACCGGCATGGGCATCGTAAGAGCATTGCCCGGACCTGTTTTTTCGATTGCTTCTTTTGCGGGAGGTATGGCCTTAAAAGATATGGGAAGTACACCGGAAGAACGAAACATGATGCAGCTGCTCGGATGTCTTATTGGTACCGTTGGTATTTTTTTACCGAGTGCTTTATTGGTTTTATTTTTTTTCCCGATCTGGAATAATTTAAAAAAATATGCTGCTGTTTACCGTTCCCTTGAAGGGATCAATGCCGTAGTGGTAGGTATCATGATTGCTTCCACTTTTTATATCATGAAAGATATTTCACTGATTGAAGCAAAAACCGTAAGTGTGATGAATGTAATTGTTATCCTCGGCACCTTTGTCCTGTTGAATTTTACCAGGATCGCTTCTCCCCTGATTGTGCTGGCTTGTTTACTACTCGGTTATTTTTTATAATAGCCGCCTCTTTCAATCTCATCCTGTACTTTTTGTGTAACCATATACCGGATAGATTTTCCGTCTCGGATCAATGTTCTTATTTGTGTCGCAGAAATTTGTAAGAGCGGAGCATCAACTATTTTTAAATCAGCATTGATCGTGTTTGCTATTTCAAAACCGGGTCGCATATAAACATAGACCGGGCATCTTTTAATGATCACTTCATAGTTTTTCCACTTGTGCAGGTTTTGAAAACTATCACTACCCATGATGATAGAAAACTCATGTTCGGGATATTTCTCGCCCAGGTAGGCCAATGTATCAACTGTATAAGATGGTTTGGGAAGATTGAATTCAATATCTGAAGCTTTCATCCGGTTATCATCCTCGACCGCAATTCTCACCAGGTGCAGGCGGTCATATTCATTCAGTAACCCATTGGCTGGTTTAAAAGGATTTTGAGGGGAAACAACGAACCATACTTTCTCTAGTACTGTTTCATTTAAAATATGGTTAGCAATAATGAGATGGCCGGTGTGGACAGGATTAAAAGAACCAAAATAAAGGCCGATTTTCATTTAAAATATTGATAATCAGTTAATTATATCAACTACAATGTTTTCAGCCTCATTGCGTCTCAAGCTGAGAGAGTAACCTGCTATGTTAACCGATATCGGATCACCCAGCGGAGCCACTTGTTCCAATGTGATTCGTTCACCAGGCAGGCAACCCATTTCCATTAATTTCAGGAACAAATCATCATTGATAAATTTTTGAATAATCCCTCCCTGGCCTGGTTCGAGTTCCGAAAGTTTTTTTTCCATTTTCAATACTTATTGCAAAACTACCATTGTATTTAATGCTATGTTTACGAATTTTGAAAATATGGTTTCTCCTTCACAATCAAAAGTTTGCTTCTTTTTTGATGCCGTTAAAGTAACACTTACCAACAGGAGAGAGTTGAAACATTTCATTGAACAACTCTTTCGCAAAGAAGGAAAAGAATTGCTTTCCCTGAATTATATCTTTTGTTCGGACAAAAAACTTCTACAGGTTAACCGGGACTACCTGAAACATGATTATTATACCGATATCATCACATTTGATCTTTCTGCCTCCTCGGTATCCATTGTTGGTGAGATCTATATAAGTGTTGACCGGGTAAAGGAGAATGCCGAACAACTGGGCGTTTCGTTCCGGTCAGAAATTCACCGGGTCATCTTTCATGGAGCACTTCATTTGTGTGGGTATGCTGATAAAAGTAAAACACAGATCCAAGAAATGAGAGGGCTTGAAGACAAATATCTTCATCTTTATCAAACGTTTCACATGAAACATTGATATTTTTCTTTTGACGTTTCATGTGGAACGTTGTCATTTTAAGAGGATTTATCTCCCAGTTGCTACCCTTTCATTTGTACCTTTACCTTTTTATTTATGTTTCAAGAATACGATGTTATAGTAGTTGGCGCGGGTCATGCCGGTTGTGAAGCGGCGGCGGCGGCGGCAAATCTTGGTTCCAAAACACTTTTGGTGACCATGAATATGCAGACCATTGCCCAAATGAGCTGCAATCCTGCCATGGGTGGTATTGCCAAAGGGCAGATTGTGAGGGAGATAGATGCGATGGGTGGTTACTCGGGTATTGTCACGGATCTCTCTATGATCCAGTTCCGGATGCTAAACAGGTCTAAGGGGCCGGCCATGTGGAGTCCAAGAGCACAAAGCGACCGGATGCTCTTTCACCTGAAGTGGAGAGAAATGCTGGAGAATACCCCCAATCTTGATTTTTACCAGGATATGGTCAAAAGCCTGCTGGTGAAGGAGGGTAGAGTATTTGGCGTAGTAACGGGTCTTGGCCATGAGATAAAAGCAAAATCCGTGGTTTTAACGAATGGTACTTTCCTTAACGGGATCGTTCATATTGGCGAAAAGAATTTTGGAGGAGGGAGAATGGCCGAAAAAGCAGCAACGGGAATAACCGAGCAGTTAGTTTCTCTAGGTTTTGAAAGTGACCGACTTAAAACAGGCACACCTCCCAGGATAGACGGAAGAAGCCTTGATTATTCCAAAATGGAAGAACAACCAGGCGATAGGGAATTAGTTGGTTTTTCCTACCTCAAAACAGAGAAACCAACAAAACAACGAAGCTGCTGGATCACTTATACCAATCAAACCGTACACGATATACTAAAGACAGGCTTTGATCGGAGCCCCATGTTTGCGGGCCGGATCGATGGTGTTGGGCCTAGATACTGCCCGAGTATTGAAGACAAGATCAATCGCTTCGCAGAGAGAGAAAGACACCAACTTTTCATTGAACCGGAGGGGTGGAATACAGTTGAAATATATGTGAACGGTTTTTCGACATCATTACCTGAAGAAATTCAATACGAAGCACTTCGTAGTATAGTAGGCTTTGAAAAGGTCAAAATATTCCGTCCGGGGTACGCTATTGAATATGACTATTTCCCGCCGACACAATTGAAATATACCCTCGAAACAAAACTCATCGAAAATCTATTCTTTGCCGGGCAGATCAATGGAACGACTGGTTATGAAGAAGCAGCCTGCCAGGGTTTGATGGCTGGTATTAATGCACACCAGAAAACAACACACAAAGAAGAAGTAGTGCTCAAAAGAAGTGAAGCCTATATAGGAGTACTGATTGACGATCTTATTAGTAAAGGAACACAGGAGCCCTATCGCATGTTCACCTCCAGGGCTGAATTCAGAACCTTGTTACGGCAAGACAATGCGGATCTTCGGTTGACAGAATTAAGTTATCGGCTGGGGCTTGCCTCACAGGAAAGAATGGCTGCAGTTATTGAAAAAAGAAACTCAGTAGAAAAGATAAAGAGCATACTAAAAGATTTTTCCGTGGCCCCTGAACAGATCAATCCTTTTTTTGAAAGTATAAATTCGTCTATTATTTTTGAGAAACAGAAAATACAAAAAGCCCTGCTTCGTCCTGATGTGGAGTTGCATCAACTTACTGAAGCCGTTCCGGAATTAGATACCCTGCTTTCCGATCATTCTGCTGACTCATTAGAGCAGGCCTCCATCCAGGTAAAGTATGAAGTATATATAGAAAAAGAAAAAGAATTAGTGAAGCGGATGAGCCAACTGGAGGAGTTAGAAATACCCGAAACATTTGATTATAAAAAAATTGTATCCTTAGGCAATGAAGCCCGGGAAAAACTCACCCGCCTAAAGCCCAGAACATTGGGGCAAGCCAGCCGGATATCAGGTATTAATCCAAGTGATGTCCAAATACTGATGGTGTTTATGGGAAGATAGTGATGGTCTCACTGATGGTTTATTGAAACCTCAGAATTTTGCATGTTCATTTCTCTTGTATTCAGGGAGTTCCCAACAGGTCCCGTGATAAGGCCCCGACAGGAAGTTGCACCACACTTGCATTGAAAGGGTTCCATATTTTCATCCAGGAAATCAGCATAATCCAGTGTCAATTCCTGCCCTTTTGAAATATTACGAAGAGCTGAAACATTCAAACCATCAAAAGCAGTATTAGCTTCACAACAATGGTTTTGCGGTGCCCATTCAGAAGGATCATCGTCCCATAAAATAAAAAGCTCTTCACTTACGGGATAGGCATAACGACGAAAATGCAGTTTCTCCTCTTCATTCCAATTCTTTTCAACAAAGCGTTTAGTTATGATTCGCTGCGCCCGGCCCTCACCTTTAAAAATGATCTCTCCTGCTTTCATATCCCGGCTCGCATAAATCCCATACCCGGCAATTGAATTGCCCTTCATCACAAAAGGTTTCTTCTTGCGTCTGTGGCGGGCAATACCTTCTGCGATCATATGGCGAAGAAACCCAGCCTGACCAATCCCATCATACTTCAAAATAAAATCAGCCGACCCTTCATAACCATCCTTATAAAAAACGGAGCAGGTAAAATTGATCTCCAGGAAAAAAATCTCTCCTTTCTCATTTACCCGGAAATCGAGACGGGCATAACCCACCCCATTGAAACCCTTAAATATTCTTTCCGTAGCCTGCCGTAGTTTCTTATCCAACAGCTCGTCCATACAGGGAACATTGCAGTCGGGATGTAGCTCGGATGTTTTAAGGGCATAGGTCTTGAATTCACGACCAGAAGGAAATAGATATTCCACCGGACGGAAAACAATGCAGCTATGCTCATCCACATTGGCGGCTACCAGTACCGTAAACTCCTTTCCGGCAATATACTCTTCCACCAACAATGGTCCATATTCATCGAGTATGCTGATACATTTTTGTTGTAATTCTATTTTGGTATGCACCAGCGAATGTTCATCCACACCAAGGCTATCACCTGCCTTTGCCGGTTTAACAAAAAGAGGGAATTTCAAATGCATCACCGCCTCTTCCACATCCTTTAGTTCATGAATGATAACATAGCCCGGTGTTTTCACTCCTTCACAGTAGGCCAGGTATTTCATCAATTCTTTGGGTGGATCATACAATTTCGTGGTGGGACCAGTAAATGGGAGATCCAATAACTCCATGGTATAGATCACATCAATGCTGGGCACTTCCCATTCCAGGTATCCTTCGCAGAGGTTTACAAAAATATCATACCCTTGTTTACCTAATTCTTTAAGTTGTTTGTACGTAGTAAGTTTATTAAGGAAAACAGTATGCACTTCTGCTTCCGGTATCAGGGATGCAAGGTCACGGGGAGGATCATAGTTTTTATAATCAACTCCGGTGGTTGAATAATCGGGCTGCAGTACACATACTCTCATGAATTGCTAAGGTAATAAGTAGAACTATATAAACATCAGGTCCGGAAAGTGGTAGTGTAAAAACTTATTTAGCGGTGAGCGTCTTCTTTGTAGTAGTCTTCCTGCCCGGCGTCTTTTTAGCTGCAGCTATGCTGACCATACTTCTTCTCAGGGCATCCTTTAGTATTTCAGCGATCACTTCCGTAAAACTTACATTAGACACTTTTAAAATAGCGCCGATAGAAGTATAGTTTTCATCCTCGCTCAATCCGCATTGGGCGTTAGCCTCCAGCATGTATAATTTACCAGTAACGGCATCCTGCCGGATATCGATCCGGGTATATCCCTTTCCGCCGCAAGCTTTATAAGCATCCAGGCTTAGTTGCTTTAGTTGGGGGATCAGCTCTGGTTCGGCAGGGCCATATTCATAGAAATTGCCGTTCTCCGGCATTGGTGCTTCATCTTCATAAATTTCCCACAAACGGTCAAACGAAAGGAATTTTTCAGATTCAGGCAATGATTCGTGAAAGATCCTTTTAACCGGTTCGTACACAATACAATTATCGGTATCTTCCGCTGATCCTGTTATAAACGTGGTGTATTCAGGCCCCGTAATAAATTGTTCAACAAAAAGTCCGTCGGCCAGTAAATTCCAACCGCGATAACCCTTTTTAATTTCTTCAACTCTCGCCGCCAGTTCTTCTTCTGTATGCACTACATTTTTTACAGATACACCCATACTGCCACCAGACACCGCTGGTTTAATGATGATTGGTGTTCCAACCCTTTTAGCAATTCCTTTTGTAGAACCCTTTTTATCAGTGATCACTCTCCAGTTGGCTGAGGCTACCCCAGCTTTATCAAAAGCCTTTTTCATCGGGATCTTGGAAGTGGTGATAGTATAAAAATGAGCATCTGAGCCTGTATAGATCAGGCCATATTTTTCGATTTCATTGATTACCGAAACACCAGGGGTGCCATTTACCTCGTCTCCATCACAAAGGTTGAGGATTAACGGTGTCTTCCCATTCTTGCTCTCAGCAATAGAGCGGATGATCTCTTTATAGTTATTGATGGTAACCGGTTGCCACTTCCATTCCGCCTTCAGGTCGTCAAATACTTTCGTGTATTCTGCAATGCTTTGGGTGAAATCGTAGTAATATTTGAGATTAGGGTCTTCAGATTCAAGATGCGGAGCCAGCACCCAAATAACATACGGCTTCAGTAACCGGGAGGCTTCTGGTATTTTCATACAATCAGGCTACTTTCCTGGCTGCCCGTTTTGCCAGTTGTTGTTGAATAAAATCGGTAAAGCGGTATTGCTTCGTTACATCATCTGACAAATAAGAAGCACCTCTTATATCACCTAAGCAATTTGAGCTTCCACAATAACAATTAAAGGATTGTGTCATTTTCCACTCGGTGGAGGGATAAAAGAAAGTCATTTCATCTCCGGCACGGAGTTCCCTTAGTGCCACCAGTTGCATCAGCGTGGTATCAAAGAAAACATTGGGATCACAGCTATGATTAATGTATTGGAGAAACTCGGGTTGCAGGGTGATATGCTTACCAACATCTACCTGTACAGTCAGGTACGTAGGCTCTGCGGCAATGGTCCCGGCCCAGAACTCAGCAATCACTTCGCCAGGCTGAAATGATTGAAGTGCAAATAATGCATTTTGTTCGTTGGATACTTTTTGTCTCATTTCAGCAATGCCATGATTGCTGATAATGCGATAATCGGGGGTAGTAAATATTGCCATGATTTATTCGTTAATGAAAGATATATATAAACTTTTATGTAACAAGTTTATTGATCGTAAATGTGAATAATTACCGATGATAGCTTAATAACATTAATCATCCGTTCAATTACACCACTAACAAAACCATTCATCCGTTGCCCATTTCTATACGAGTCAAATAACCCTTTGCTTGTACTTTTGCTGCTTGTTTTATAAATAAGTATTGGTAATGCCCGGACGTTATTCCTTTTTTATACAATCGCTATTACTATCATCATTCCTTATATGGGGAACCAACTCCGTTATTGCACAATGTGTCGCACCGGTCAATAATTTTCCTTATCAGCAGGGTTTTGAAACGAATGATGGTGGTTGGTTTTCCGGAGGAACAGGTTCTGACTGGGCATGGGGAATACCATTAAAGCCGGTGATACAAAGCGCTGGTTCAGGAAGCCGTTGCTGGATCGTTGGTGGTTTAACAGGTAGCTCATATACAAATGGAGAAGCCTCCTGGCTGCAAAGCCCTTGTTTTGATTTTACCAACCTGCGGTTCCCTTACCTGTCCGTGAAAGTTTTTTGGGAAATGGAACGACAGTTTGATGGGGCTTCCTTTCAATATTCCATTGATGACGGGGCAACATGGATAACATTGGGGTCGGCTAACGAAGCCGCAAACTGTTTAAATACCAACTGGTTCAACTTTGCGCCCATAACTTATTTATCTCCACTTACCAATACAAGAGATGGCTGGTCCGGTAATATTCAACCGGCTTCAGGGAGTTGCCGGGCCGGTAATGGCAGTAATGGTTGGGTAACCGCTACTCACAGCATGATTCAGTTAGCGGGAGAGCCTTTGGTTATTTTCCGGTTCATTTTTGGAGCCGGTACCATTTGTAATGATTATGATGGTTTTGCTGTTGATGATATCCTTATCGGCGAAGCTCCTCCGAATATTGCTGACTTTACTTATTCCTGTACCAACGGCAATAACGTAACCTTTACTAATACATCAGCCTTATGTCCTGACTCATTCAACTGGAGTTTTGGAGACATCGGTTCCGGAACGAATAACTCGTCTGCATCAGAA
Source organism: uncultured Bacteroidota bacterium (assembly GCA_902826165.1). Classification (GTDB taxonomy): domain Bacteria; phylum Bacteroidota; class Bacteroidia; order Chitinophagales; family Chitinophagaceae; genus CADEDV01. The sequence goes on along the minus strand of CADEDV010000030.1, from coordinate 6,396 downwards.
AATCCGTCGCACACATTTTCAGGCCCGGGAGTTTTCACCGTTTCATTGATAGTGTCGGGTCCAGGGAACGCTTCATCTACCATTTCAAAAGATCTAACCATTCTGGGATTAACGACATCTGTTATAAAAGAAGCGGATTGCCAAACGAATACCGGAGGCTCAGCATCAGTTACTGTAACAGGAGGTTCCGGATCTTATACTTATATCTGGAATACTACACCCATTCAGACAAGTGATATCATTACCAATGTACCACAAGGAACTTATGATGTGACGGTCAACCAGGCTAACGCCTGTTCTGCTACAGCAACTGTAGTTATTCCATTTGACAATACCTGCACCGGTATCTATTTTCCATCGGCCTTTACGCCGAATAAGGATGGCCGCAATGATGACTTCGGGGTGATCGGGGGGGTTGGTGCTATTACCAGTTATAAACTCTCCGTCTATAACCGCTGGGGGGAGCTGGTATTTCAAACATCCAATCCCTTTCAAAAATGGGATGGAACTTATAAAGGGTCTATAATGGGAACCGGTAGCCTTGTTTGGTATGCAGAAGTAACACTCAGGGGCCAATCGCCGGAAAGGAAAAAAGGAACCATAACCATTATCCGTTAACCGTTCTGCTGCTTCAGGTATTCCTGCCAGGCCAGCATCAACCTGATTTCTCCAAAACTAACTTCATCACCAACCTGTTCTTTGAGTGCAGTAATAGATCCGCCGGCAAACTCTTTGGTAAGTGGTTCCATCAGCACTATCTTTTCCTGTGATAATAACTCTTCAATCCTTATTTCCCCCTGGGCAACATAAAAGGCAAGATGACCTTCGATTGTCTGTGGGGTAAGGTTTCTCTGCTTCGCTATTTCAGTAATGGGGTTTCCCTCCCGGAATAAACGATAGGTTTCTTCTTTGGTATTGGTCTTTTTCTCTTTCTTTTCCTTCTTTACCTTTTTAACAGCTCTTTCATCAATTCTTGATTCCAGCCCATGCTCTTCACAATACGCTACAATGATATCCAGGAAATCAGGTCCGTAGGATTTGATCTTAGCCGGACCAAATCCGGTGATCTGTTCTAATTCTTTTGCGGTCTGGGGCAGGTAGGTACACATTTCCACCAGCGTCTGGGAACCGGCCACCATATATATTGATGACCCTTTTCGTTCACAGATCGCATCTCTTTTCTTTCTCAATTGCTGGTAAAGAACGGGGTTGGGAATATCTGTCAGCTGTTGATGGGATGCCACGGCATAGGCATTTATGGAAATAGCAGGTGCTATAAAACTCTTCTTCCTTATATGATAAGCATCAATACCTGAAATACCGCCTTCCTCCAGTATATGTTTCTTCGACGCCAGCTGTATAATGATCTCTTTCAGCAGCTCGTTATATTCTTTGGCATGAAGACGACTATCGGTCACAGCGGGTGATCCCTGCAATTTCCCGATCAAAGATGCCGCTTCCTTATAAAAATGTTCGGCTGCTGCCTTGACCCGTTCTTGCAACCGGGCTTCTTCATCCAGGGTAAATAACTGTTGCAGTTGCTGCTGAAACCGTTCGGCCACTTCTTGCTGGGAAATAAGTTGCCCGCTTAGCGCTTCTACCCAGGGCAATACTTCAGGATTGAAAGAGGATGCATGTTCTGTTAGATAACTCACCAGTTCTTTGCAATTGGCAACCACATTCCTGAAATCAAACAGGGAGAGCAGTATCTTTTGCCAGTACTGCTTTTGAGAGACAATCAATTCTTCTTCCAGCTTACTTACAGAAGCAGCTGTTCTTGAAAAATTGACGATCCGCTGATCGGTCCGTAAACTGTCGGTATTGATCCGGCTTTGTAATACCATTCCGTCCAAACTGGTGCAGCGGCTCAGGGCCACATATACTTGCCCGGCGGCAAAAGATTTACCAGCATCAATGATAGCTTTTTCAAATGTCAGCCCCTGGCTTTTATGAATGGTGATGGCCCAGGCCAAGCGCAACGGGTATTGGGAAAAAGCCCCCAATAGTTTTTCTTCTAGCTGCCGGGTGGTTTTGTTCAGGTCGTAGCGGATATTTTCCCATTTATCTTTTTTTACTTCAATCTCGCCGGGCTCATCAGCACATTGCACAAATATCTTTTCGTTTTCCAGTTTGGTAACCGTACCAATTTTCCCATTAAAGTACCGTTTGCTTTTATCCAGGTCGTTTTTAATGAACATGACCTGTGCGCCTACTTTGAGTTGCAATAACTCATCCGCCGGGTAAGCATTGGCCGGGAAGTCATCATCTATGTCGGCTTTAAAGGAATATAGTTTCCCGGTTAATCCCTGTAGCTTTTCTGCATTGGTTTGCCGGGCAATTTCATTATGCGTTGTTAAAATAATAAACCCGTCCTCCTTTGTTCGTCTGAAGGCTGGATCAAACCGGCTTTCAAGTATTTTCATTCCGTCCTCATCCAGGTTATTATTGCGCACCTGGTTCAATAACCGGATGAACCGTTCTTCGCTCTGCCGGTAAATCTTATCAAATTCAATATAAACGGGCTGCTCCTGCCTAATCACCAGGCTGTCGAAAAAATAGGGACCCGTATAATATTCAGCCAACAGGCTCCATTCCTGTTCTTTGATAACGGGTGGTAGCTGGAACATATCCCCGATGAACAATACCTGTACGCCACCGAATGGCTCCTGGTAGCGGTTTCTCACATGACGCAACACCGTATCCACCGCATCCAGGGTATCGCAACGGACCATACTGATCTCATCGATGATCAGCAGCTCCAGTTCCTGTAATACTTTCTTTTTATCGGTATTCATCCGCAAGCGGCTGATGAGGCTGTGCCGGTTGACCGTTTCCTCATTTTTGGAAAAACCTTTTGCTTCCGGGATAAAAGGGGAAATAGGCAGTTGAAATAGGGAATGGATGGTAACACCACCGGCATTGATAGCAGCCACACCGGTTGGTGCCACCACGGCCATTTGCTTATGACAGTTCTCCCGGATATATTTCAGAAAAGTTGTTTTGCCCGTACCGGCTTTCCCGGTCAGGAAGATATTCCGGGAACTCTGGTTCACCAGTTGCACGGCAATGCCGAACATTTTATTGGATATATCGGGAGAGAAGGATGCCACAGATTACACAGATTAACACAGATTAAAATACAAGTCGCTTATATTCCAGGCTGCGCTTACCAAAATTGATGATTAAACCTACCGGGCTGCCTGATATTTTTAAATAGTTAAGCGTTTGTGCTATATGATCATCTATAATACCAGCAGCACATGCTTTGACTTCGACAATTATATTATCAAACATAACAAAATCAGCATAAAACTTATGGGAGAGTTTCCTCCCCTTATAGTGAACACAATACTCTTTCTCCCTTTCGGTTAGAATAGCATTGTTACCTGCTTCAATTGCATCCTTATATACAATTTCAGAGAAACCAAAACCAAGCGTACGGTGAACTTCCATACAAATGCCGATGATCTGGTATGTTTCATTCTTTCGTATAACTTCTTCCATTTTCACCTCTTAGCAGTTTAGGATAAAAAGAAAGCCACAGACTACATAAAGTTTCACAACGACCATAGGTCATAATTTGTGTAAATCCGTGTAATCTGTGGCTGAAACAATTATGCTTCTGTGGCTTTTACGCCGAGCATCAGCAATTCACTCACCTGCACTTCGGTGATGTATTTTTTGTTACCGTCTTTGTCATTATAGCTGCGGCTGATCAGCTTGCCTTCAATGGCTACTTCCTTTCCTTTAGTCAGGTATTTTTCAACAATCTCGGCCACTTTACCCCAGGCTACCAGGTTGTGCCACTGCGTTTCGGTTACTTTCTCGCCTTTGGCATTGCGGTAGCTTTCACTCGTGGCGACGGAAAAACGGGCCATCTTCTTTCCACTTTCTAAGGTTTTTACTTCAGGTGCATTACCCAGGTTGCCGATCAGTTGTACTTTGTTTTTTAAAGCGTACATAGTTTTAAAATTTGTGCTCCCGGTTATTTTTTGACGGAAGCGGTTTTGAATTTTGTTATCTCAGTCAGCCGGTGACGTCATTGCCGATTGACAACACAAAGATGCCAGTGCCGGAAAGCGATAGCCGGTTTTTACCCGTTTACTCCCGAAGCTAAACGTGTAAAAACGTTTGCACACGGATAAAAAAGCCTATCTTAATTCCCTGAAACCTTTGCTATGACTGCATCTGAAACAAAAATCTGCCTTGCCTGCGGACGAACCCTGAAAGGCCGTGTTGATAAGAAGTTTTGCGACGATAACTGCCGCAATAATTACAATAACCAGCAAAAAGCCAAGGGAAGTCACAGCACTTATGTCCGGAATATCAACAATACCTTGCTCAAGAACCGCAAGATCCTCGAAGCGATTTTGCCAGAAGGAGAAGAAACCGCCAAGGCAAATAAGGACAAGCTACAGCGACTGGGATTTCAATTCAAATACCTCACCCATCTGTATACCACCAAAACCGGCAAGACCTATTTCTATTGTTACGACTATGGCTACCTGCCCTTAGAAAATGATTGGTACCTGGTAGTACGTCGTAAAGAAGAATAGGTATTGCCATTACATTTGCAGCATGTCAAACCCTGTTATCTGTATCGGTGCCTCCTTAGTCGATGAGCTGTTCCATGCCAGCAGCGAGATGTTGTTGGCCACCACCAATGATGCGGTGGTCACCAAAACCGCCGGAGGTGTCAGCCGTAATATTGCTCATCAATTGGCCCTGCTCGGTGTACCCGTTCAGCTGATCAGTGTATTTGGGAACGATAGCGACGGTGATTGGTTAAAAAAAGTGTGCAGTGATGCAGGTGTTAAACTGGATGCTTCTATTACCCGTAAAGGTCTTTCCGGTAAGTACACAGGTATATTGAATGTGGATGGTTCCTTGTTCTCTGCATTCTTAACCAATGCAGCTAACCAACTCATCACTCCCGAACATTTGGAACAACACAAGGACTTACTAAGAACCGCTTCCTTCTTACTTGCTGATGCCAATATCAGCGTAGTCACGGCTGAATGGTTATTAGCTTTTAGTGGCGAAACCCATATTCCATTTATCCTGGAACCCGTTTCTGTACCTCCGGCCAAAAAATACAAAGAGGTAAATCTTGCCGGTCTGTATATGATCACACCCAATGAAGATGAGCTGCCGGTGCTTTGTTCGGAAAAATCATTCCTAACACAATTACAGGTGGAAGAATTATTAGAGAAAGGTGTACAGAATATCTGGCTGCATAATGGCAAACATGGTTCTGCCTTATATAACAAAGAGAAAGCGATCACCCTGCATGCACCGGATATTGAAGTGGTGGACTGCACCGGTGCAGGAGATGGTTCACTATCCGGCTATTTACTGGCCAAACATTTAGGTAAAGACGACCTGGGTTGTCTGAAGCTGGCGCATACTTTATCCGCAGAGATCTTACAGGTGAATGGTGCTATCGCCACCCATCTTGACCAGCAAAAATTATTGAGCCTTGTTTCCAAATATTATCCTGATTAATGAATCAATTCCTTACCATACACCCCGAAGTACAAGAAGCATTACAGGCAGGTAAAGCAGTTGTTGCGCTGGAATCAACCATCATATCACACGGTATGCCTTATCCCAAAAACGTAGAGACGGCATTAGCAGTGGAAGATGTGGTTAGAGCTAATGGAGCAGTTCCGGCTACAATTGCCATCTTTAACGGGCAATGTCATGTGGGATTAAGCAAAGAAGAACTGGAATATTTTGGCAAAGCAAACCATGTATGGAAAGTAAGCCTGCGGGATATACCCTATGTGATCAGCCAGCAGTTATATGGTGCCACCACCGTTGCAGCCACAATGCGGATCGCAGCGATGGCTGGTATTAAAATTTTTGTCACCGGCGGCATCGGTGGAGTACACCGCGGTGCAGAAAATAGTATGGATATATCAGCTGACCTTACTGAAATGGCACAAACCTCAGTGGCTGTTGTATCTGCCGGAGTGAAATCCATTTTAGATATTGGGTTAACATTAGAATATTTAGAGACAAAAGGAATTCCCGTTGTTACATTCGGGCAGGAAGAGTTCCCGAGTTTTTATTCCCATAAAAGCGGTTTCAGGTCACCACTCACCTTACATTCTCCGAAAGAGATTGCCCGGCTCTTATCCACCAAATGGCAATTAGGTTTGGAAGGATCGGTACTGATCGCTAACCCGGTTCCGGCAGAACAGGAAATTGCAGCGGATGAAATGGAGGTACATATTCAGCAGGCCCTGCAGGCAGCCGCAGCACAAAAGATAACCGGCAAAGAAGTAACGCCCTTCTTATTAAAATACATTGCTGATCATACCAACGGTGAAAGCCTGGAAGCCAATATTGCTTTGATCAAACATAATGCGAAAGTGGGGGCGGAGATTGCGG
>CADEDV010000029.1 GCA_902826165.1 uncultured Bacteroidota bacterium | reverse complement strand
CTTTTCAATTTCTCAAGGGTTGCAGTATTTCCTGCGGCAGTCCTCTTTATGATTCCCATTGTCAGGCTGATATGGACTTTTAATAATTCAGCCAGTTTATTGCCCGTTTCCTCTCCATAAAATGGTTTAATCGCATTTCCAATGGCCGCCTGGTTCTGAAGCAACCGGTTGATGGTATGATCCGTTCCGGGAAGTCTGTCCACGATACAGAATATAAGATTCCGGGTCAGGAATGCCTGGTCTGCCCAAAGTTTCCGCCAATCCGCCTTAAAGGTCATAGCAGATGCAGTAATAACTGCTGGGCCATCCTGTTTGGCAATTTTGGAATTTTCACTGGCAGAGAAGCCGTTATAGCTGACAACGATTACAACCGCTGCAATCATGAGGTCAAGTACGGGGCCTGTTTTTATAATCCGCTTTACAGACCATCTCGTTTTAGAACTAACTGCTTGTATCTCTGCATGAACAACGCGGTAGTTACTGTATGTTTTTTCGGCTTCCATAAATTATACCTGGATACTTTTTATAGAATTTAAAATACCAAAAGCTTTCAGCAACCAGATAATAAGAACAATCACAACAACCACGTTCAGTATACTTTTGATCTTACTGTCCATGGGGATGTATGAATTAATCAGCCAGAGGATAACACCTGTAACAACGAGTACTACTAAAATTGTAAATAATGACATATAAAATAGTTTATTAGTAATAAAGATGGGTTGATTCCTTACATTATTTGTTACAGGTATTTTGCTAAATGTTATATTATTCACAGCCGTGGAGAGGTACGTGGCCAAATGGGTGTTCAAATGGAAACATGGGAATGATGTAATGTATTTGAATGAACGTGTAACAATGATTGCAGGTCAAAGCCTCATCTTTGTATCACAATTCTACTATCAGTATCGGTTTCTCATAGCAGTTGGTTTTGGTAAATACCCCTGTTTTTGCAGGGGTATTCTTTTCCGCCGGTCAGTACAGACTGACCAGAATGCCCCTCTGAGAGACAATTCGCTCATTTAAACAACAATAACTACATATGAAATTTTTAACGGGCCTGGTTCTTATTATGACAATGACTGCTGTTACAGCACAGGCACAACATGTAAATCTTGGATTTAAAGGGGGATTAAACCTTTATAACATTCATAATGATAACGGGGTGGAGTATGACACGAAAGCCGGTTTTAACCTGGGTCTGATCGGCCATATTCATATCAATAAATCATTTGCATTGCAGCCGGAGTTAGTCTATTCAACACAGGGAGCCAAATACACGGTTTCAGGAACTGAAACTAAAATCAAACTTGATTACCTGAATGTGCCTTTCATGTTCCAGTACATGTTTGATAATGGATTCAGGTTACAGGCTGGACCGCAACTGGGTTTTCTTGTTCACGCAAAATCTGAAACCGGGAATGTTTCAGTTGATATAAAAAATAATATGAAAACAGTCGATTTTGGAGTAGGTTTTGGTGCAGGTTATGTAAACCCGGCCACAGGCTTTGGTGTGGATGCAAGATATAACCTGGGGTTGAGTACTATTAACGAGAATAGTAATATCAACTCGACCAACAGGGGTTTTCAACTGGGCTTTTTTTACCTGCTGAAACATAGAAATTAATACCATTTAAAATAGTTAACATGAAAAAAATAGTAAGTTTCCTGGCACTGATTGCATTGGTTATAACTATATCCTGCTCGGACAAACCGGCAGAGGTTAAGAAAGAAATCATCGTCGTGCCGGCCGCACCCACTATTATCGTAAAAGATCCGCCGGCAAAATCCACCACGATTACCGTAGATAAGAATGGAGTAAAAGTAGAAGCGAAGAAAGTGGATGTAACAGTTAAAAAACAATAGTAGCAACGACCTTATCCTGAGATTAAGGCCCTGTGCATTGACTTGTGCAGGGCTTTACTATTTTGCGATGAACCGGCAAACGGTTAAAGTTCAAATTCCCATACCGTTCTGTAGCTGCCATGTTGCTCCACGTAGATCAGGAAAGCATTATAAAATGCATCAGCCCCAATTGTAGCACTGTCGCCAATGACAACCAGTTGCTCTTTTGCCCTTGTGATGGCCACATTCATCCGGCGGTAATCTTTCAGGAAACCAATATCGCCATCATCATTACTGCGCACCAGCGAAAGAATGATATTCTCTTTTTCCTGTCCCTGGAAACTGTCGATGGTACTGATCCGCATTCCCTTTGGCAGTTGTTCCTTTGCGGCGGCCACCTGCCCTGAATAGGGGGAAATGAAGGCGGTTTGTCCCGTGTTCAACACAGCAGTTTCCATCAACTGTCTTACAATGTTCAGTTCGCCTTCATTTTGTAAACTGGTTCCATCAGGGCCATGCTTTTCATTATAACCAGAACCGGCTGTATCAATGAATGTAAGATGGGCACCTGTATCAGCGAGATGTGCAGCCGTTTGTAATAATCCTTTGTAGAAATACGCACTACTGAAACCGGCAATAGTTTGCCTCATCCGGTATTGCACATTCAACAAATGAACCGTATTGACTGTTGTAATGGCTGTTTCCAGGATGGAACGGTTAAAGCCGAGTTTCGCAGCTTCATTACTTAATACCGTTGGCGGGAGCTGCCAGTGGTCACCAGCCAGTACCATTTTATCGGCTAAAGGAAAGATGCACCAGGCGAGGGGTTCAATACATTGTCCTGCTTCATCAATCACCAGTGTGGCAAAATGGAGGTGATCAACACCGGCATCATACAGGCCAATGGGTGTACCAGCGATCACCTGTGCATCTTCAAATAATTTTTCTTCATTGTATGCCTGTAGTTTTTTGATCTCAGTCCTGATGTTTTTTACTTCTTTAAAAAGAAGATTACGTTGCTCCCGTTCAGCCTTTCCAAAACTGCGTTTGTATTTCAGGGCCATTTTCCGGAATTCCTCTGCTCTTATTTTTAATTGTTTGATCTCCTTTAGCTGTTTGCTATTATTCAGCTTTCCTTCCGGGGTGTGGGCAAAAATCGTTTCGTCCACTTTACTGGTATTGCCCACCCGCAGTAATTTAATTCCCTGCCCGATCAAACCTTTTGCAATATTATCTACTGCTGTATTACTCGGGGCAGATACCAGGATTTTTTCACCTGCTTTAACAAGTTGAACAATGGCTTCTACCAGTGTGGTTGTTTTACCCGTGCCCGGCGGGCCATGCACAATCGTTATTTGTTCGTTTTGCATAATCGCCGTAACGGCCTGTTGCTGGCTGTTATTCAACTCATGGTTGCGGAAGCTGGTAGTATTAACTCCGGATAATGTCTTTGCGGTAATGGCATTCCCATGCAGTTGCTCAAATAGTTTGAATAATGGTTTATTATTCTCCAGTTCATTCAATACTTTTTTCATGATGCTGGTTGTCCGGGTATCCGGGGCCAGTTTGATACCCACGCCATCATCTTCGATCCAATCCGGGAAATCAGGAGCAAACAAACGGAACTCTCCATTCTTACCGTCGAGGCTGATCAATACAGCTTTTACCGGTTCTTCACCAGTAATAAAACATTCAATGGCGGCACCATCCCTGAAGAGGTTGGTTTCCGGAGGAAAACTGAGTTTGAAACTGATCTCCGGGTAGTCGGCATAACCAAAACTTCGTCTTGTAACTATAATAGGATGCAGTGCCAGCCCTTCCGCCTTGAGTTGTTTCAACGTATGAGCCTGGTCCAGTTTATAACGATTGGCCTGTTCCTTTTCTTCCAGGTCAATACATTTTACCAGCAGTTGGACATGAGGGTGCATAGCCCGGAAGATAGGGAGGAAAGCGGTATTAAAAAAAGTGTATCTTCTGCTGGCCTCCGGCGGGGCAGGAAAAATCAATTATTAATTATAACTTTTCTGAAAGTTTTTATGTTCATCACCCAACGAATCGCTTTTGTTTTTTTGTACTCGCTGGCTGCCGGGACTGCTGTTTTCGGGCAGGAGCCAAAACTGGTATTGCCGATCGGGCATACCGGTGCGGTGAACTATTCACAATTTAGCCCCGATGGAAAAAAGATCGTTACAGTTTCCGCTGATAAGACAGTTAAAATATGGGATGTACTTACCGGCTCCATGATGGCCGACCTGAAAAAGCACAGGGCAGAAGTCAAAACTGCACAGTTTAGTGCCGATGGGAAAAAAGTGGTTACAGCATCGAACGACAGCACGGCTAAGATCTGGGATGCGGTTTCGGGGAAACTTTTGATTGACCTGAAAGATCATCATGATTTTGTTACCAGCGCCAGTTTCAATCCTTCGGGAGAAAAATTAGTTACAACTTCTTTTGACAGTACCGCCATTATCTGGGAATCAGCGACCGGTAAATTATTATTCCGGCTCAAAGGCCATACAGATGGTTTACTATCTGCCCAGTTTAGCCCCGATGGTAAAAAAATTTTGACTGCTTCGGGTGATAAAACAGCCAAAATATGGGATGCTGAAAATGGAGCATTGTTGTTGAATCTTCCCGGTCACCAGGATTTTGTGTGGTTTGCCCAATACAGCCCCGATGGTAAAAAGATCGTTACGGTTTCTTTTGATAAAACTGCCAGGATCTGGGATGCCGATAAAGGAACATTACTGGCCGACCTGAAAGGACATACGGATGCTGTTACATCAGCCCAGTTCAGCCCGGATGGGACCAAATTGGTAACAGCTTCGGGTGATAAAACAGCCAGGTTATGGAATACAGTTACCGGTTCACTGTTGTTCACACTGAAGCAACACACCGGTATAGTGAATGCAGCCCGTTTCAGCCCGGATGGAACCAGGATCGTTACAGCTTCTGACGATTTCACCGCAGTAGTATGGGATGTGATGACAGGAAATGTTATTACAGAGTTCCAGCACCAGTTTCATATCAATGCAGCCACCTTCAGCCCGGATGGAACCAAGATCATAACCTCGGGTGCTGATAATTCTGCTATCATCTGGGATGTTGCATCGGGAAAAATATTGGTTGATCTGCTGGGACATAGTTCCTTTGTCAGTTTGGCCCAATACAGCCCGGATCAGAAAGAGATCATCACTGCATCAGCTGATGGAACCGTACGAATATGGGATGCCGGTACCGGTTCTCTCTTTAATGTATTAGCGGCTCACGATGGAATGTTACTTTCTGCGCAATACAGCCCTGCCTGTGCAGCTGACCCGGAAGGTGGTAGAAAATTCGTCACTGCATCGATTGATTCAACGGCAAGGATATGGGACAACTCCAATGGAAAGCTTTTATTCATTTTAAAACATAAAAACATTGTTCGCTTTGCCAGTTTTAGTCCTGATGCCCGGAAAGTGGTGACGGCTTCTGCTGATAAGTCCATTAAAATATGGAGTGCCTTGTCCGGTAAACTATTGTCAGATATTCGGGGGCATAAGGAGGCGGTGCTGTCAGCAAAATTCAGCCCGGATGGTAAAAAGATAATCAGCACCTCTGAAGATATGACAACCCGTATTTGGGAGGTAGCTACAGGAAAACAACTATTCAGCGGGCAAGGCGATTTTGAAGATATGTATGATGCCTCTTTCAGCCCGGATGGCAAGTATGTGGTCACTACCTCCGGGTTTATTGATTGTGTTGTGTTCAACGTAGCGGCTAAAACCAAATTGTTTTACCTGGAAGGGCATGATGATATTATTTACACCTGCGTATACAGCCCGGATGGTAAGAGGATCGTTACCGCTTCAAAAGATAATACAGCAAAAATCTGGGATGCACTTACCGGTAAAGTACTTATCACACTGACCGGGCATGAAGGAGAAGTAACTTCGGCAGCTTTTAGTCCGGATGGTAAAAAAATTGTCACCTCTTCCAGCGATAATACCTGCAAGGTCTGGAATGCCGCAAACGGTGAGTTACTATATACATTCATTGGTATTGACTATGACGACTACCTGGTGGTGGATAAGTACAACCGGTATGATGGCAGCCAGGCGGCAAGAGGGCTTTTATACTTCAATTGTGCCGGGGAAGTGATCGAGCTGGACCAGGTGAAAGACCAGTTATGGGTGCCGGGTCTTGCTGAACGTATCAATAAGGGAGAGGCGATCCATGCAAAAACGCTGGCAGAACTGAATATATTTAACCTGACACCGGAAGTACAGGATATCAGCACCGGGAAAGAAGAATATCGCTTTAGTATCAAACTGCGCAAAGGCGGGTTGGGAGATGTATTGGTATTTGTAAATGGAATCGAAGCGAAACATTACAAACCTGCCCAGTTGAAAAAAAATGGTGACGCCTATGAACTCATCATCAGCAATGCAGAGCTTCATGATTATTTTATACCGGGTAAAGAAAACCCGGTTACAATAAGAGCCTATACATCAGATAATGTTATTTCTTCCCGCGGGGTGATCGTTACCGTTGACCAGACAAAAGAAACGGCAGTTGCGCCTAACCTGTATGCAGTGATGGTGGGTGTCAGTGATTATAAAGGGGATGAACTCGATCTGAAATATGCTGCCAAAGATGCCACCGATATTTCTGCTGCTGTTGGGAATACAGCTAAAAAATTACTGAATACAGATGGCAAAGAGCATGTATTCATGTATAACCTGACCACGGATGCCAGCCGCTACCAGCTGCCTGAGAAGAACAGTATTAAAAAACTATTGGAAGAGATCGGTAAAAAAGCAACGGCCAATGATATACTGCTGATCTTTTTTGCGGGGCATGGTGTGATGTCGGGGCAGGCCGAACAAAAACAATTCTATTTTCTTACGGCTGATGCTTCCACACTTTCTTCATCAGGAGCAGTAACAGATGTGGGCATCAGTACGAATGAACTCACCGACTGGATCAATCCCCAAAATATCAAAGCACAAAAGAGGATATTGATCTTTGATGCCTGCAACAGTGGCCAGGCGATTAAAGACTTTGTAAAGATGGGTAATGATGAGCAGCAATTCATTGCAGCCCGGGATGATGATAAGTCGCAGCAGGTAAAAGCCATTGATAAGCTCAATGAGAAAGCCGGCTTGTTTATTCTTTCTGCCTCTGCGAGTAACCAGAGTGCCTACGAGATGGGACGATATTCACAAGGGCTGCTGACTTATTCCTTATTAAAAGCCATTAAAGAGCAACCAGATATCCTGGAGAACGGTAGATTCCTGGATATCAGCCGTTGGTTCAATGCCGCTGAAAAAACGGTAACAGAAATATCAAAAGAAAGTGGCGCCCGGCAGGAGCCGCAGATGGTAACCAATACCAATTTCAATATTGGTATTGTGGATGCGGATGTATTATCGAAGATCGTATTGCCACAGGAAAAGCCGGTCTTTACTGCTTCCAATTTTCAAAATAATGATGAAGCCGCGGGTGGTGATGACCTTGACTTTAACAGGTTACTTAACCGCCAGTTGAAAGAAACGGCATCGGTTGCTGCCGGATCAAGACTGGTTTATATGATGGAGACCAATACACCCGATGCCTGCACAATAAGCGGTAGATATTTCGTGAAAGGGGAAGCGATTCTTATAAAGGTCAATATCCGAAAGAACCGGGAAGTAAAGCATCATTTTGAAATTTCCGGAACAACAGAAGAACTCGCTGAACTCGCCGCCGCCATCGTCAGCAAGGCTGCTGATTGGGCAGCTGGGAACAAATAATACTGAAACAAAAGCTTACATATGCTAAGGCTGGTTTTGTCTTTTACTTTCACAGTTGGTATGATCTGCCTGCAGGCACAAACAAAACATGCCCTGGTAGTGGGAATAGGTGATTATAAATACTGGCCGGATATTTCAAGTAGTAATGATGTGCCTTTTATTAAAACCACTTTACTAAAACAGGATTTCCGGGAAGATGATATACTTGTTCTTACCGATTCCATCGCTACAAAAGCCGGGATTGAGGCGGCTTTTAAAACATTGATCACCCGTGTTAAAAAAGGGGATATTGTAGTGATCCATTTTTCCTCGCATGGCGAACAGGTGGAAGATGATAATAAGGAAGAGACAGATGGACTGGATGAAGCGATTGTATCCTATGATGCGATGTACCCCGTTAACAGGGAAAATTTCTCGGCTGACCAGGTAAAATATTTCAGGGATGACCAGTTTGGTAATTATATTGATGAACTGAGGAGCAAACTGGGTGAACAGGGAGATGTTATCGTTTTTATTGATGCCTGCCATTCCGGTAGCGGTACCCGTGGTTCCCGGAAAGTGAGGGGAGGAGCAGCACCACTGGTTTCCAAAAATTATAAAACTACGGGTAAAGAAATAACCGGCAAAGGCGATGTGTTCCGGGAGAATAAAGTGTTGCCGGAAGAAAAAATGGCAACCTATGTGGTGATCTCGGCTGCAAGGGCCGGCGAATTAAATACAGAAGCTGATAATGATGGAACGGATATGGGTTCGCTGAGTCTTGCCATTGGTAAAGTATTTGAAAAACTTAGTCCCGGAACTACGTATCGTTCTTTTTTTTCAAGTTTACTTTCTTTTATGAACGAGATCGTGCCGGAGCAGCACCCGGTGATAGAAGGAAATGGCCTGGATCGTGAATTTTTTGGCGGACGATTTATCGAGCAAAAACCATTTATTGAAATTGAAGCGATCAATGCAAGGATACTTACACTTAAAGGAGGATCGCTGATGGGATTAGACAGTGGTGCAAAAGTGGCGGTCTATTCATCCGGGACTAATGATCCTGCTACATCAAATCCTGTTGCAAAGGGAGTTATATCAATGGCTAAACCTTTTACTTCATCCGTGACCCTTGATACTAACCCAGGTTTGCAGCAACCCTCTGCTTACTGGGTATTTGTTATTGAACCTGTATATAACATTAAGCCGCTTGTTATCAAGATAGGCACAGATACTGGTGATGGTACGAGTATTAATTTTTCTGACCCTGAAATGGCAGCCATCAAGAGCATAATAAAAGAAATTCCTGTCGCATCAACGGATGGAAGCCCTGACCTGTTACTTGTGAAAGGCATCGCAATTGATTCCTTTAAGATCGCTTCCAATGGTTATTTATTCAGTACAGTTAAAGCAACCGATAAAAAAGATCTCCTGACCCAGCTGAAACGGTATGTTCAGTATAGTTTTTTGCAACAGCTTCAGATAACAGATCGTACCAGTAAGCTGGAGATAAGACTGGTTCCTTTTATCAATGGGAAAGCAGATACCTCAAAAGATAATCAAAAGTTGGTGAACGGTATCTATGAATTCAACGTAAATGATTCTTTGCTGGTATGGGTGAAGAACAATGGCGAAAAGGCGGTTTATTTCAACATACTCGATCTGCAACCGGACGGCGTGATCAATCCTATTTTGCCAAATACAAGATTACAGCCCCCGATCTATCCTTCCGATCTTAAAGTGGAAGCCGGCCAGGAAATTTTATTTGATAAATATAAGATCAGCATTGCACCTCCTTACGGGATGGAACTATTCAAAATATTTGTTTCGGAAACCGAGATCAATATGGAAGTTATTGCCGTCAGTGCCGGTTTAAAATCAAGAGGAGATTTTACCGTTCTTGAAAAACTGGTGAACAATTCCTATACCATCGCCACAAGAGGAGCCAAAGTAGAAAACAGTGGCAAAGCCGAAGGCAGCACTTTTAATCTTTTGTTCCGGATCAAATCTGCAAAAGAAAAGTAAGCTGCAATAATATTCATTCAATCCTGTACAAAGGAACCTGCTGGCATACATTTTCGGGTATCTTCGGTTCTGCGCAATAGGTACGGTTTGCTTTTAATACCGTTTGTCTTTTTGCTTCCTGTAACAATTGTTCCCAGGAAACATTATTTTTCGAACGGCTTGCATAATCTTCCAGCGATGTTTTAAAGAAATAGGAAAAAAAACTTCCAAAATTCTTGTTGCTGGCAGCTCTTTGCCCGGAAAGAGCTGCAGTAACTAAGATCGAAACCGGTTTCTTATCCAGGAAAAGAGCCCTGACATTCTGCTCACTCCATTCGATCCCGGACCCCCTTGTTTTTCCCGGCTTGGTACCGCTGATATTGGTGGACAAGATATCATCATTACAACAATCACTCATTACCAGGTTGAACCGGGCTCCTTTATTTTTTATGGCGACGAATATATCTTCGATGTTGAGCGAATTATCCAGTACATCCTTCCGGTTTGTATGCAATGTTTTTAGTTTCATATTCGGATAGGCTTTATTCTCTCCTAATGTCCGGAAACCATGCCCCGAATAATAGAAGACCACAATATCATTCGCAGCCGGGCTGAGATTTTCGACTGCTTTCTGTACATTCATTTTGCTCAACTCCTTTCCGGCTATGGTTGTGGTGATAAAACCAGTGATGCCAAGATATCTTCGTAAACTGTCGAACGTTTCAACAGTCCGATGCAAATCTTTATTACAGGCCGGGCCAATGGTGCTGTCTTCGATATCACCCACTACGATCAAATGAAGCTTCATGTTTTTTTCAGCCGGGGAGAAGCCTCTTGTCTTTGGCCTGAAAAGACTTGTATAGAGTTCTTCGTTCTTATTAAAGAACTGCAGGACGAATTCTTTCTTCAACTCTTTCTGTTCAATCAGGCTGGCGTTAAAAAATGTACCCGGCTGTATTACCGGGTCGTTCTGATCCTTACTGATTCCGGCCGGTTCAAAATAACCAGTGGCAGGATTCATCCGGAAAATAATAACCGGGTCAGCTAACTGTATTTGATTGGTTGCTGCCGGTATTGTTTTTATTAAAAGGGTATTGGTATCCTCTATGCCTTCCTGGTTAACCAGGTACTGTTCTTCTGTTTGCCGTTGAACCAGTGTATCCTGCCCTGATACCGGGTCTTTATACTTTGTTTTCATCAACCCACTACCATTATTATTCAGCAGCAGGAAAGAAGTATAGCTGGTGGTATCAGCAGCCGTATTGAAATTGTACTGTAAATGATAGACTGACTGGGCCGTAGCAGCCGGTTCTGCAAAAACTGCCAGTAATAAGAGAACAACAGGTGGGAGGCGCATCGGCAGATGGTTTTATGTTTAAAGCTACTTTTTTATCGGTGATTTCAATTGTCTTGTTTTGGCAGTCTCCGGCCGCTGATCAGGAATGATAATGATATAAATCATTCTTCCGGAAGTGTTTAACAGCAACCTTTATACCCGCTTTCCCGTGTTCCTGCAGGTAATGTTCAAAAGTAGTCATGAAAACAAACCCGTTTTCTGTAATTCCTGAATCAACTAACTTACAACAAGAAAATCCCCTTTTATATGGCAGAACAAAATAAAATCTTCAAAGTAAAAGCTGGTGAATTCTCCTTTTCAATAGACCAGGCAGCAGCAGATGCTGCTGATCTTATGCAAAAATCTCCTACCGAATTCAATATCCTCAAAGGACATCGTTCTGTCAATGCAAAACTGCTTGAAGAAAATGCTTTTGGCAAAAAAATGAAAATTGAAGTGGATGGTGAAACCTACGAGGTGGAGATTAGAGATGAGCTGGACCAGATGCTGGACCAGATGGGATTCAGCGCCGTATCTGGTAAACAGATCAAAGAGATCAAAGCTCCCATGCCGGGCCTGGTGCTCGAAGTGGTCGTAGTCAACGGGCAGGAAGTAAAAGAAGGAGATAAAATACTGATCCTTGAAGCCATGAAAATGGAAAACAGTATCATGATCCATGCGAATGCCACGATCAAACGGGTAGCGGTAACAGCAGGGCAGGCCGTTGAAAAAGGACAGGTGCTGGTGGAACTGGAATAATTCAATTATTAAAAAACGAACCATGCAAAAGATATTAGTTGCCAACAGGGGTGAGATAGCCCTGCGTATTATGCGAACCATTCGTAAAATGGGTATCAAATCGGTAGCAGTCTATTCAGAAGTGGATCGTCATTCACCCCATGTGTTATTTGCAGATGAAGCGGTTTGCCTGGGGCCGGCACCTTCTAACCAATCCTATCTCAACGGGGATAAGATCATTGCCTTTGCGAAGGAATTGAATGTGGACGGTATACATCCCGGCTATGGATTTTTAAGTGAGAATGCCGATTTCGCTCAAAAAGTGCAGGATGCCGGTATCATCTTTATTGGCCCCAGTCCTGAAGCGATGCGGATCATGGGATCAAAACTGGCTGCTAAAGAAGCGGTGAAGAAATACAATATCCCGATGGTGCCAGGTATTGATAAAGCGATTGAAGATGTTGACCTCGCTATTGAGATTTCCAATAAGATCGGTTACCCGGTATTGATCAAAGCGTCTGCCGGTGGCGGTGGAAAAGGAATGCGGATCGTGGAGAAAGCTGAAGATATGCAAGAACAAATGGAAAGAGCTATCAGTGAGGCCCGTTCATCTTTTGGGGATGGTTCTGTATTCATCGAGAAATATGTTACTTCTCCACGACATATTGAGGTGCAGGTGGTGGCCGATCAATTCGGTAATATCATTCACGGATTTGAACGGGAATGCAGTATTCAGCGCCGCCACCAGAAAGTAGTGGAAGAAACACCATCGGCGATCATTACACCTGAATTGCGGGAAAAAATTGGTGACGCAGCCGTGATGGTGGCCCGTTCCTGTAATTATACCAGTACCGGTACGGTGGAATTTTTAATGGATGACCAGCTAAATTTTTATTTTTTGGAAATGAATACAAGGCTGCAGGTAGAGCACCCGGTTTCAGAAATGATAACAGGATTAGACCTTGTTGAACAGCAGATCAGGATCGCCAGGGGACAGGAACTTGGTTTTACACAAGAAGACCTGGTGCTGAATGGACATGCTATTGAACTGCGGGTATATGCAGAAGACCCGTTTAATAATTTCATGCCTTCTATCGGCACTTTAACCCGTTATGAAAAACCAACCGGCGATGGTATCCGGGTGGACGACGGTTACGAAGAAGGTATGTCGATACCGATTTATTACGACCCGATGATTGCCAAGCTGGTGGTGCATGGTAAAACAAGAACGGAAGCCATTCAGAAAATGCTGCAGGCTATCAAGGAATACAAGATCGAAGGGGTGATGACGACCTTACCCTTTGGCACTTTTGTATTTGAACATGATGCTTTCTTCTCCGGGAAGTTTGACACCCATTTTGTAAAAAATTATTTCACCCCTGAAAAAATAAAGGATAAACAAAAAGCGAATGCCGAAATAGCTGCTTTCGTGGGACTGAAATACTGGATGGAAAAACAAAAGAAACTGAACCCGGTTGAACACAAGACCACCAGTTGGAAACGAAGGCTGGCATAAATGCATACCTTAATCTTAAAACAACAGTGATGAAATCTAAAGTTGAAATATTAAGAGAAAAAATAGAAGAAGGGAAATTGGGCGGTGGTGTTAAAAGAATTGCTACTCAACACCAGAAAGGCAAGTTGACAGCGAGGGAACGTATTATGTTATTAATGGACCCGGGATCGTTTGAAGAGATCGGGGCACTCGTTCTTCACCGCACCAAAGATTTTGGTATGGAAGACCAGCAATTTTATGGCGATGGTGTGATCACCGGCTATGGCACGGTGAACGGAAGACTGGTCTATGTATTTGCACAAGACTTCACGGTTTTTGGCGGGGCCTTATCAGAAACACATGCGGAGAAGATCTGCAAGATCATGGACCTGGCGATGAAAGGCGGAGCCCCGATGGTCGGCCTGAATGATTCAGGCGGGGCAAGGATACAGGAAGGGGTAAGGTCATTAGGTGGTTATGCAGATATTTTTTTCCGCAATGTGCAATCATCAGGAGTGATACCCCAGATATCCGCCATTATGGGGCCTTGCGCCGGTGGCGCTGTGTATTCACCAGCTATGACGGACTTTACAATTATGGTGGAAAATACCAGTTATATGTTTGTAACCGGCCCCAATGTGGTGAAAACAGTTACCAATGAAGAAGTAAGTTCCGAAGAGTTAGGCGGAGCTTCCACCCACTCTACAAAATCCGGTGTAACACACCTCACTGCAGCTAATGATATGGAATGTATCGCCCATGTAAAAAAACTGCTGAGCTATATGCCGCAAAACTGCGAAGATGTGGGTATAAAAATACCTTATATGCTGGGTGATGAAACAAGGGAAGTGTTAGAGAATATTGTACCCACCAGTGCCAGCCAGCCTTATGATATCCGTTCCGTAGTGGAAGGCATTTGTGATACTGATTCCTTTTTTGAGATCCATAAAGATTATGCAGAAAATATCGTGGTAGGCTTTGCCCGCATCGCCGGCAGAAGTATTGGGATCGTGGCCAATCAGCCGATGAGCCTGGCTGGTGTGCTGGATATTGACAGTTCAAAGAAAGGAGCAAGGTTTACCCGTTTCTGTGATTGCTTCAATATTCCTTTATTGGTATTGGTGGATGTGCCGGGTTTCCTGCCTGGAACTGACCAGGAATGGAATGGCATCATCACCAACGGGGCAAAATTATTATATGCACTGAGTGAAGCTACTGTTCCCCGTATCACAGTCATCACCCGCAAAGCCTATGGAGGTGCTTATGATGTAATGAATTCCAAACATATTGGTGCAGATATGAATTATGCATGGCCTACTGCCGAGATCGCTGTGATGGGAGCCAAGGGAGCCAGCGAGATCATTTTCAAAAAAGAAATTTCAGAAGCTTCCGACCCGGCTAAAAAATTGCTGGAGAAAGAAGCGGAGTATGGGGAGAAATTCGCTACGCCTTACCTGGCAGCAGAAAGAGGTTTTATTGATGAAGTGATAGAACCCAGAGAAACAAGAAAGAAACTGATTAAAGCATTTGCTATGCTGGAAAATAAAGTAGTAAAAAGGCCGCGGAAAAAACACGGTAATATTCCGTTGTAACTCTTTTGTTGTTTTTATGATATCTGCTTTTGAAACTGATTTGCAGTAACAGGTTGAAGAAAACCATCCAGTATCGTATTAAATGCGGTGGGTCTTTCCAGCATCGGTACATGCCCGCACTGATCGATCCAATACAACTCTGAACCCGGGATTGACCTGTTGAATTTCAGGGCGACATCCGGTGCTGTTACACAATCATTTCTTCCCCAGATCAGGCAGCATTGGGTTTTGATTTTTGAAAGTTCTTTTTCCAGGTTATTATGAATCGTAGATTTGGCCAGCGATAATATCTGTAATGCTTTCCGGCTGTTTACAGTTGCGTATATCTCATCAACCAGTTCCTTGGTGGCTGTTTCCGGGTTAAAAAAAGTTTGCTCAGTTTTTGCTTTAATATAATCGTAATCACCCCGCCTCGGAAAACTGTCACCCATGCCACATTCATAGAGGCCGGAACTGCCGCTCAGGATCAATGATGCAACTCTTTCCGGGTGCTCCAGTGTGTACAATAAGGCGATATGGCCGCCCATTGAATTGCCTAACAAATGAAATTTTTCAAGATCCAGCTCATTCATAAGCCGGTCAACAAATTTTGTTAATGAAAAGATGGTAATACCTATTCCCATTTCATAAAAGGGAAAGACGGGTACGATCACCCGGTAGGATTGCTTCAGGTGATCGATCAGTGGCTTGAAATTATTAACAGAGCCAAATAATCCATAGAGGAGGACAATGGGCTCTCCCCGGCCTTCTTCCAGGTAATCCTTTTTGCTTTCACTGGTTTTGCAATCATTCATACGTCATTCATTTAACAAGAAATCGTTGAACCATGCTCATCATTCATGGGCTGGCTGAAAGTGCGGAAGGTAATGAAACCATACATTCCAAAAAATGAGCCTGCTTAAGCAGGTATATGACTCTTTCAACTATAGTTGAGCTATCCTATTCAATGCAGCAGGCTGACAGGCGTTTTCTGTTTTTATCCTGTAATCAGCCTTTGTAATGACTAAAGTCAACAAGCCTGACTTTCAGATCCTATAGCTTTGCCCTCAAATTGCAACCATATGAAACATCGTAATCTTCGCCGTACTGGCGGTTACAGTTTCTTCATTCTGTCTCTGTTATCATTTTCCTTTTTATCCTGTGAGTATCATAATTTCTCTACTCCTCAACCTGCAGACAAAGAAAGTTTATACGAGTTCCCAAGGGAATTACGGGGCAGCTGGGTAGTGATCAATGATACGATTGAAGAAACCATCAGCCTTTCAGACAGCAAAAAGATGCTACCGGGTGACCTGTTTACCGGTATTGAAGCCGGCCCGAGTCCTGATCCCTGGAATTTTATTGCGAGAACAAATAAGCCACAAACTGAGGATTCCCAGTATTACTTTGTAGAAAAGGAACATGCTTATTTAATAACCACATCCGAGGAAAAAGTATTGATGGGGGACTGGCCGCGGCTCAGTCAAAACGGGGGTATGCTGAACCCGCCGATCTTTTACGGCAGTGTAAGAAGTATCCGGTATGATTCCCTGAAAAAAAGAACAGATACTGTGTATAATTATATGCTGCATGATCATTTTATTTATGAAGTGGGGGACAGGGGGTTGCTGGAAAAAGGATACCCTTATCTCACAGCAGGTGATACCATCCTATTTACCAAAAGGGATACGCTTTGTATAGATATGGGGCAAAATGCTTTCCTCCGTAAGCTCAATAAACAATTTTATGTACTGAATATCCGTAGCCGGATTTTAGGGGAAGAAATAGCCAGTTTTAATAACTGGTGGCGCATCTTCGTGCTTGAAAAAAGAGAAGATGGCAGTATCCAATTATGGATACCCGCTTCAAAGGCTGCAAAATTGCCCTGTATGTTTTATTCCGTGGATTCCGAATCATATTATTTTGATTGCTCCTGGAGTACAGATGAAATGCTGCGTTTGCTGAATGAAGGCTATTTTGTTGTAACGGATAAATTGTCGAAAGTAAATTAGAGGCCTTCAAAGATTGATCGGCAGCATATAATCAGATTTGCTTCAGCCAGCCGGTGACACTCATTCTTTGCCGGTTTGCTTTCAGTACTTCATGCTCCATTTCATCACTTTTAAAGAAAACTGCTGTTTGCGATTGTGGCATGATCTGTTGAATTTCTTCTCCCTGGTAGACCTGTAGCTGTCCTCCATCTTCTTCTTTCCAGTCCTCATTCAGGTAGCTGATCAGCGAGTATTTCCGGTTGCTGTCGTTCCTGAACTGGTCTTTGTGCCGCTTATAGAAATTACCTTCTTCGTATACTGCATAATGAAATTCATAGCTGTTGATTCCGGTATAGCATGTTTCATTAAGGTGCCCGACAAAATCGTTGATCAATTCCAGGAATTCTCTTTCAAAATCATTAGAATGGCTTTTATCCATCCAGTAAATTTTATCGCCCCTTATTTTTTGATACGTGTCACTTACTATGTCGTTGCCAATTCCGGCAGCTACCATTCTGTTATCGGTTTGCAATTGAAATATATTTTGGCGCAGGCCTTCCGACAGCGATGAGGTGATGAATCCTGTATCAATGCCGATCTTATTCTCCAGGTAGCTGTCTATGAGCTGGTCAAAGTTTTTATTCATGCTGTAGTTAAGGATTCAAGGTAGTCATTTAACGCTGCAAGGGAAGGGGTCATTGAGCAAACTCAACCTTTATATCCTTTTATTTTTTTACGTTTGCGCCTCTAAAATCGGCGGATGCAAACAAAAAAAATTGAACTGATGTCACCGGCAGGTGATTTTGAAAGCCTCCAGGCAGCCATACAGGCCGGGGCTGATTCTGTGTATTTCGGGGTGGAGCAACTGAATATGCGGGCCAGGGCCACGATGAATTTCAGCATGGCCAACCTTGCCGAAATAGCGGAACGCTGCCGCAAAAATAATGTTCGTTCTTACCTGACGCTAAATACCATTGTCTATGATCATGATCTTTCACTGATGAAAGCAGTGATCCGGGAAGCGCAAAAAACTGGGATTACCGCTGTAATCGCTGCCGACCAGGCGGTCATCGCTTTTGCACGGAGTTGCGGGATGGAAGTACATATCTCAACGCAACTGAATATCACTAATCTTGAAACCGTTCGGTTTTACTCACTCTTTGCTGATGTAATGGTCTTATCAAGGGAACTAAGCCTGGGACAGGTAAAAGCTATCTGCGATGGAATCCGGAAAGAGAATATTACCGGGCCTTCAGGAAACCTGCTGGCCATAGAAGTATTTGCTCACGGCGCATTATGCATGGCTGTTTCAGGTAAGTGTTATTTAAGTTTACATACCCATAACTCTTCGGCGAACCGGGGGGCTTGTGTACAGAATTGCCGCAGAAAATATAAAGTGATTGACCTGGAAGAAGGACATGAACTGGAGATCGATAATGAATATATTATGTCGCCCAAAGATCTCTGCACCATTAATTTCCTGGATGAACTTATAGAAACCGGTGTAAGTGTACTGAAGATAGAGGGGAGGGGAAAGAGCCCTGATTATGTAAAGACAATTACGTCCTGTTACCGGCAGGCTATTGACGATTATTTCAACGGAACTTATATCCGTGAAAAAGCGCAGGCCTGGATGAAGCAAATGGAACAAGTATATAATCGTGGCTTCTGGGGAGGTTACTTTACCGGTCAGCTACTGGGAGAGTGGAATGATACACATGGTTCCAAAGCAACTACTAAAAAGATATATATCGGCAAAGGCCATCATTATTACCCGAAAATTAAAATCGCCGAATTTATGATCGAAGCGTACCCGCTGAATGCCGGTGACCGGGTGATGATCACCGGTAAACATACCGGTGTGGTTGAAACAACTGTATCTTCATTGCATGTGAATGATGAAGGGGCAAAGGATACGGCTGTAAAAGGAGACCTTTGTGCTTTCCCGCTGGATATACCGGTACATATTTCCGATAAGCTTTATAAAATTGTCGATGTGGCAGAAGAACAAACAACATGATCACTATTACACAACAAAGAGATAAATGTATTGGCTGCAACTATTGCGTGGAAGCGGCACCGGGCCGCTGGCGTATGTCAAAAAGAGATGGGAGGAGTGTTTTGATCGATGCAAAGAACCGCAGGGGATTCTGGACCGTGAAAGTAGGTGATGAAGAAGGTGCCGCCAATGAAAAAGCAGCGGCACTCTGCC
This sequence comes from uncultured Bacteroidota bacterium, assembly GCA_902826165.1. GTDB lineage: Bacteria > Bacteroidota > Bacteroidia > Chitinophagales > Chitinophagaceae > CADEDV01. The sequence goes on along the minus strand of CADEDV010000029.1, from coordinate 28,676 downwards.
CGGTAAAAATCATTAAACTAAAGGATCTGTAGTAAACCTGCTCTCTTCGCTTACCAGAAGAGTAACTGCACAAACAGGTGTTCGGAAAACCCGGAAGATCAGTAACCGGGATTACGATTATCAGCTGCCATTCTAATCTTAATCATACGATCTCATAGGAATTCGACTAAAATTTGTACCCGGAAAGAGTTTTTAATTTTAAAAGTTAGCAGATCATGAAAAAGGAATACTGGATCAATATAAAACATGTTGACAACAGGCTGGTTGTTTACCTGAATGGCGAAACTGTTTGGGATAGTGGCATCGTACACAATGATCCCGAACTGGATGAATACATCGAGATCACCGAAATGCTGCATGAACATGCCCATCATACCAGCGAACTTATTTTTGAAGGATTTAATGACTCCTTTACTTCTTCGGAGTCTGTAGGCGAAATGAATCCCTGGCATTTCCACTACCGGCTGCTGACCAAAACGGTGGATGATAAAGGGAAAGCCGTGGTGGAAAAAGATATCATAGCCCCTTATAATGAAAAGCATTTATCGAATCCCAATATCAGGGCGATTAATAATTGCTACCAGCTCCAGAAAAGCCATGGTGAGTTCAAAGTAGTTTCAAACCTGTTGTCACAACAGTTTTATAAATAGGACCTACTTAGGTTAAGGTTATAATCCAAACCCTGCTCTTTGTATGAAGCTTAATGCAAAAGCAGGGTTTCTTTTTGTAAGGCAGTATATTACTTTACTATAAACTCCCCGGGATATTGTTGCTGTGATTGTTTATCCGCATACACCAATACACCATTCACCCAAACTTTTACAATACCATCGGATAATGCTTTTGGATCTTTTATACCAGCATTGTCTTTTATTGTAACCGGGTCGATCAGTACCATATCGGCGAAGTAACCAGCGGCAATGATACCCCGGTTGCGGATACCGGTATGTTCAGCCGCCAGTCCCGTCATTTTGTATATCGCTTCTTCCCAGCTCATGATCTTTTTTTCTTTTACATAGTAACTCAGCACCCGTGTGAAACTGCCGTAGCCTCTTGGGTGTCCGCCATTGGCTCCGTCCGAACAGATATTGGTATGCGGCCATTGCAGAAAGAACGTGATATCTTCTTCCGTCATTGATTTACCCATGATCGCTTCAACTCCGCCTGCATCAGGGTATTTTTTTTCATAGCTCTCCGCAGTTGCCACAAGGTATAAAAGTGTTTGTGCTGCCGTTTCATTCCTCATTTTTGCAATGGCGGCAATGGTTTTGCCCTTATAATTACTGTCCGGTGCAAAACGAACTAATACGGAACCTTCGGGGTCAAATAAATGTTCAGTGGCATAAGTAGCTGCTTCAAGGCTTTTAAAATCTTTTTTAGGAAATAAAACACGGAGAGTGCTGTTCCAGAAATTATAGGGATAACAATCAGCGGTGATAGCAATACCTTCTGTCCTTGCCTTTTGAAGAACGGCGATCAGTTTGGGTGCGGTTTTCCAATCGTCTTTTAAAGCGATCTTGATATGCGAGATCTGCACCGGGATCTTTGCTTCACGGCCAATGCTGATGATCTCATCAATGGCATCATTCATGCTTATATCTTCACTGCGGATATGGCTGATATATTTTCCTTTTTCTTCTGCTGCTACTTTGGCCAATTCGATCACTTCATGCCGGTTGCTGTAAAAAGCTCCTTCATATTCCAGGCCTGTAGAAAGACCTAATGACCCTTTCTGCAAATCCTCCCGCAATAAGGTTTTAATCTTCTGCAGTTCTTCATCTGTAGCAGGCCGGCTCAGTTGCGATTCACCCAATATCTTTTCACGGATAGTAGTATGGCCGGTATAGGTGGCCACATTTATAGCCACAGCGGTTCTTTTTATTTTTGCTTTGATCGAATCTACCGGATCGCTGCTGCCGTCCTGCCCGGATATGATCGTGGTGATACCCTGGTTCAGTGCAGCCATCGCTTCAGGATATTTGGTTAACGAACCGCCCAGATGACTATGGCTGTCGATAAAACCCGGTGCCAGTATCTTTCCTTGTCCATCAATCACCTCTTCCCCGGCAAGGGCCTGAAGATTTCCAACAGCGATGATCCTTTTCCCTTCGATGCGCACGGCAGCATTCCTGGAAGCAGTGCCGGTGCCATCGATGAGTTGTACATTTTTTATGAGCATTGTCGGTGGAACCTCCAGCGGTTTGCCCTGTATGAAATTCCTGGCGATCCTGTTTCCAAAGCCGTTACCACCACTGCTCAGGGAAATGATCGTCCTGTTATTCTTTGTATCCCGGTAAATAATATTAATAAAACCGACCCACCCACCTGTATGTGAATATTCTTTTTCCCTGTCTCTTTCAATGCCCCAGCCAAACCCATAGGGAAAAGTGCTGCCATCTTTTAACTTGACGGGCTGAAATGCCTGTTCCAGGGTCGATCTCTTCACCAGCTTTTCGGTATAAAGACTTTGTTCCCATTTCAGCAGGTCTTCTACGGATGAATAAATATTCCCATCGCCCACCACGCCATCAAAAGTAGTCAGGTCATCCAGCTTTTTTTGTTCGCCTATTTCTGCAAATCCATACACATGGTTGGATGGAACCCCGGACATTTTTACATGGTAAACATAAGTGTCCTTCAATCCCAGTGGCATGGCGATATTCTTTTTAAAATAGCCGGCAAAAGGCTGGCCCGATACTTTTTCTATGATGCTGACCAGTAAAACATAATTGGTATTGCAATAATTCCAGCGGGTGCCTGTGGGGAAATCAAGTGCCGGTTTGTAAAAAGCAAAAAGTTGCAGCATCTTTTCATTGGTCAGCGTATCCAGCGGACCTTTGAATTGCTGAAAAATATCAAAATATTCTGGAATGCCGGATGTATGTGTCATCAGGTTTCGTATAGTGATACTATCGTATGGTAACTCGGGAATGAATTTCCGGCAGTCATCATCAATATTCAGCAGGCCCTTTTCTGATAATTGCAAAATAGCCATGCAAACAAATTGCTTGGAAACAGAAGCCAGGTTGAACGACGAGCTGGTTTGCAGGGGTTGATTGGAACGGCTGTCAGTTATACCAAATGCTTTTTTGTAGAGAACCTTCCCATTTTCTGCATATAGTACTGTTCCGTTATAACGGTTGGTCTGCTGAAGAACCGTCAGGACGGAGTCCAGCTTTTTGATCCCGTCAGCTACCTGTGCGGATAAACAAATGGAGAGCAGCAGGTACGGAATAGCAGCCATGATCTTTTTCATGTAAACAAAAGTTTGCACTAAAGATAATGCCTAAAACAAAAGCACAACACCCGGCAGCTTAAAACGTAAAAAGAAAAGCTCCGTCATTAAATATTAATGACGGAGCATGGCCTATTTTTTTAAACCAGGGTTAGAAATTATAGTTAATACCGAACATCAGCATATCTGTTGTCATTTTGTAAGACACTAAACTGCCGGGTACTGCCCCATAAGGATTGGAGCCACTGATCATCATCGGGCTTAATAACGGCCCACTGGTGGAACCGCCGCTGCTGCCATGATGATAGACTGCATTTACCGTAACCTTGTTACTGAATTCATATCCAAAACCAAACTGGAACGCATTTTTAATAATGGCTGTGGCAGGAGTGGAGAAGAAAGCCAATTCACTACTGATCGGGTTGGAACTAAAAGTGTATCCTGCACGGAGCGGTAGTTTTTTAATGCCTTTGTATTGAAGGCCCGCAGATACCACCGAAATATTATTCCATCCGAATCCTTTTACAGATGCATTATTGGTCCAGCCTTTGGCTTCAAAGCCTTGTGTGTTCTCGTACGTTACATAACGATAATCGAAAGCCGCATCAATAAGGCCTTTGGAGAAACCAATACCGGCAGAAAAAATAGCAGGGTAGTTCATTTGAAATTTTACATCCGGTGCAGTACTGCCATCCAGGTATTTGTTATTGAATATAAAATCGCTGAAATATTGCTGTGTTTTATAGGATGCTCCTAATTTGAGCCCTTCTCCTGAATTATAATAAATACCCACCTGTCCACCGGCGCCAAAAGCACTGGCTTTATCGCTGACAGGGTATCCTTTTTCTGAGCTGGGAGAGGCAAGTGGATTGGGTGCCAGCTCCAATGCTGCATAATTGAAAGTAGGAGCTATACCAATCGAAACTTTATCACTGATCTTGTACGAATAAGTAATTCCCACCTGCATCAGCTGGTAATCTGATTCAATGCGTCCGAACCCACCAGAGCTTTGCGGCATATTGATGGGATTGGAATTGCTTTCAGGAAATGTAACCCCAAATCCGCTGATACCAAATGCGGAAAGACCAAAGGTATGCTTGCTGTTCTTTTTTCCCCATACCATCGCTACCGCAGGCATAATGGAAATACCCCTGTCGTCTTTGGTAATGCCACTCATGGGACCACCGGGAGTAGGTACTGTTGAGGATAATTCCGGTGAAGAGAAAAACAAGCCGGCATTAACTGAAAGTATTTTCTTATCAAATGCAGAAATAGCAGCCGGGTTCCAGTGAAGTGCGCCATTAATATCTAAAGGTTGTGCAGTGGCCGCTCCGCCCATTGACATATTCGTGGCACCAATGCCCTGCATAATATGACCAGCCTGGGCGAATAAAAAAAGGGGTACAATTACTGAAAGTGTTGTTGATATAAGCTTTTTCATAATCGAAAATTTTGTATGATGCCTGCAGAATCTGCAGATTAAACGCAAAACTATTTTGGGCAAAATCCGGCTTATGTGACCATTATCACTTAAGCATCTAAATCATACCCGGCTATGACATAAAACAGGATTTTTGAAGGATCGTATAAGATATCCGTGTCTTATTTATTTTTGAAGTATGAAACATGCTGTTACAACAACCGGAATAAGAACAGCCACAGAAAAGGATTACCCGGGTATTATCGAAACATGGGAATTATCAGTCAGGGCTACCCATCATTTCTTACCAGAAGATTACCTGCAGGAGATCAAACTTTTATTGCCATCAATATTACCCCATGTTCCGTTATTCATTTTTTGTGATGAACACGGAACCATAAAAGGTTTTGCAGGTGTGGCCGAACAAAAGATAGAAATGTTATTCATTAACCCCGACAACAGGGGGCAGGGTATTGGCCGTAAACTGACTGAATACTGCATACGGGAGTTTGAGGCATATAAAGTGGATGTGAATGAGCAAAATGAACAGGCTGTTGGCTTCTACCAAAAAATGGGATTTCATATCATGAACCGGCAGGCGCTGGATAGCCTGGGAAAGCCATTCCCGATATTAGAAATGCAATTGTGAACAGATAACCCGGTACCTTTATTGATATTCAGGTTTTAAATTAATAGTACATAATGAAACTGACCATTTTTTCCTTCTTCTTACTGATCAACCTCATTGCAGGCAGCCAGGTAATAATCGACTCCCTATTAATTGAAGGGCATTACCGCCTTTTTCATTTTAATAAACCTGCAGCAGGTACAGGAGACCGCAGCCTGCTCTTTGCCATGCATGGTTCCGGTGGCAACGGCAAACGGATGATGGGTGCAACAAAAAAACTGGAAGCTATTGCAACCAATGAAAACCTGCTGATCGTGTACCCGGATGGGTATAAGAACTACTGGAACGAATGCCGTAAGTATGCTGATTCCGATGCAAATAAGGAGAATATTAATGACAATGCTTTCTTTCATGAGATGATCAGCTACTTCGGGTTAAAGTACAATATCAATAAAGAAAAGGTTTTTGCTGCCGGTTTCTCAGGCGGTGGGCATATGGCCTATAAACTCGGGCTTACCATGCCGGGTGAGATCAGGGCCATTGCTGCTATTGTTGCTAATATGCCCGATTCCGCATCATCCGATTGTATTTTTACCGGCAAACCCCTGCCCGTACTTATTATTAATGGTACAGCTGATAATGTGAACCCGTATAATGGAGGAGAGATGTTTGTCAATAACAGCAGCTACGGGGTGGTGCGCAGCACGGAAAAGAGTTTTTATTACTGGTCATCACTGGCTGGTTATACGGGTGAACCCGTTAAAACAGTTTTGCCGGACGCAGATCCTGCCGATCAGAAAATAATTGAAGAGTATCGTTATAATTCCACCGGGAGGCCTTCTGTAACATTGCTGAAAGTGGTTGGCGGTAAACATGATTATCCCGGTGATATAGATGTTTATCTCTATGCATGGAATTTTTTCAAATCACAGGCCGCTAAGCCTGATGTGAGTAAAAAAGATCCTTCAAAACCTGTACTGCTGGTGGAAGCGGCCTGCGGCGAATGCCAGTTCAAATTGCCCGGTAAAGGCTGTGACCTGGCTGTTCGTATGGATGGCAAAGCCTGGTTTGTTGAAGGCACTTCCATTGATGACCATGGGGATGCACATGCCAAAGATGGTTTTTGTGAAGCGGTACGGAAAGCCGAAGTACAGGGGGAAATTGTAAACGGCCGGTTCCAGGCCAGCTATTTCAAACTGGTGAATGCCCCAAAATAGGCGGGTAATTATTTTCTTTATACCGCCGGAGGCCGCTACCTTGCTGCATCCTGTCAGTTGTGGTGCCCGTTAACCGGCAAATCAAAGCATTTCAAGCTGATACAACGGGCTTTTTCATAAATTTGCCGCACCAATTTCAACCAATGCCCGAAAATTCTCACCAGTTAGCCGCTATCCTCTTTGCTGATATCGTGGGCTATACCGCCATGATGCAGGAAGACGAGAGCATGGCACTTGAAAAGATCAACCGTTTCAGGCAGGTAATCCATGTGATCGCTGATGAGCTGAATGGGAATATCATCCAGTTTTATGGTGATGGTTGCCTTGTACTCTTCAACAGTTCTACCGATGCCGCGGAATTTGCCAAATTGTTGCAGGCTGATTTTGCTGATGAACCCCAGGTGCCTGTCCGTATTGGTATCCATATGGGTGATGTATTGCTCAATAGCGGTAATGTGTTTGGCGATGTGGTGAATATTGCATCCCGGATACAGGCATTGGCCCCTCCCGGTGGTATCTATATCTCTGAAATGGTGTACCGGAACATTGCCAACAAAAAAGATCTTGATTCTGTATTCCTGCGGGAAGAAAAACTGAAGAATGTAAAAGTACCTGTCAGGATATATGAAATACTGACGGAGAACAGTCAACCGCACTTTATTTCCGATATGAATGATATGCCGGTCAGCCGTATCATTCATGAGAACAGTATTGCCGTATTGCCTTTTTCCAACCTGAGCAGTGATGCTGAACAGGAATATTTCAGTGACGGACTAACCGAGGATATCATTACACAACTTTCAAAGATCAAATCCTATAAAGTGATATCCCGCACTTCCGTGATGCAGTATAAAACATCACCCAAGTCGGTTAAAGATATCGGGAATGAACTGGGAGTTGCTTTGATCATAGAAGGAAGTGTGCAGCGTTCCGGTGAACAGGTACGCATCACCGCCCAGCTCATCAATGCTCTTACCGATGAACATATGTGGGCGGAATCGTATGACCGGCCTGTCAATGATATTTTCTCCATCCAGCGGGAAGTGGCGGTGGCCATAGCTTCCGTACTGAATACAAAATTGACCAGGAACGAAACACAGCAACTGGATCATGTGCCCACGACCAGCCTGCAGGCCTATGAATTTTACCTGCGGGGAAGATTACTGGTCGAAAAAAGAAATAAGGCGGATATCCTGCTGGCAAGAGAACTTTTTCAACAGTCGGTTAATAAGGACAAAGCATTTGCCAATGCGTATTCGGGTTTGGCAGATACTTACCTGCTTTCTTCCTTCCGTGGTTATGAAGACCCGGTAGAGATGTTATGGCTGGCTAAAAAGAATATCGATACCGCTTTGTCATTAGATCCGTCTTCCGGCGAAACACATGCTTCATTAGGTTACTGGTATCACCAGTCGTTCGACTGGCATGCTGCTGAGATCACTTACAGAAGGGCAATTGGGTTAAATGCCAATCAATCCAATGTCTATCTCTGGTTCGCCATATTACTTGAAGCAAAAGGAGAACGGGAAGAAGCATTAAAAATATACAAACAGGGCAATGAAGTGAACCCGATGTGGGATTATCTCGTGGCCAACCAGATCAAAACCCTGGCGAATAATAATAACAAAGAAGAAGCCATTCAACTACAACATAAACTGATCGAGAAAGCGGCGCATAGTCCTGAACTGCTTAGAAAAAGATATGCTGAATTGTCCCGTTTGTTCTGGTCATTCAATGATAAGGCAGAGGCCATTGCTGCTGCTGAACGGGGAGTAGATCACGGGCTTGTCAGGTTCTATCACGATAATGATTCGTCGTTGCTGGAGAAAAGAGTGGATGCCTATTATGCTGATCTGAAGAACAGGAGTGAATATATTTCCCAGTTATGGATGGGGATCGACTATGCTTATGCCGGTGCAAGGGAAAAAGCACTCGAATGTTTCAATAATGCCATTGCACTAAAAGACACTGCAATAACCTTATTACTGATCAGGGATTATGGGTTTTTAAATATCAAGTACCTGAGCATGGCACTCACCACCCGCAAGATCAGGTTACTGGTCAACTTTTAAATTTTGAATCTGCAGGCATACTTGCTATCTGCATTCTATCCTTTATTTTCGGGCATGGCTTTGTTGCAGGTATCTGGAATAAGTAAGAAAGGGAAGGATTCTTTTGTGGTAAAAGAGATCAGCTTCTCCCAACAGCCTTTGCAGAAGATCGCCATTGCCGGCGAAACAGGTTCCGGGAAAACAACCTTACTAAAAATGATCGCCGGTTTGGTTCAACCGGATGCAGGTGAGATCATCTTTGATAATACCAACGTAATTGGGCCTGCTGATAAATTATTACCCGGCCATCCGGGTATTGCCTACCTGAGCCAGCATTTTGAGCTGCGGAATAATTATTGGGTACATGAGCTACTCAGTTATGCGAATGAGTTACCTGCTGATCAAGCGGCTGCACTTTACAGGGTTTGCCAGATCGAACATTTAGTGGACCGGAGAACCGACCAGCTTTCCGGTGGAGAAAAACAACGTATCGCTTTAGCCAGGTTACTGATCACTTCTCCCAAACTCTTAATACTGGATGAACCGTTCTCCAACCTGGATGCCATTCATAAAAGAACAATCAAGTCCGTGATACAGGATATTAGTGAGCAATTAAGTATCACCTGTATTATGGTCTCGCATGACCCGGCGGATATTCTTTCCTGGGCCGATCATATTATCGTGATGAAAGATGGGGCAATTATCCAGGAAGGAGCCCCGGAGTCCATTTATAAACAACCCGTCAATGAATATTGCGCCGGGCTCTTTGGTAATTTTACTGTTATTGACAGCCCACTGTCCGCAAGTTTATTCACATTGCCCGGGCAAACTACACACAGCAAAAAAGCACTGGTACGTCCGGAACAAATTCTCCTCTCATCCAGTGGCCTAACTTCTCTTTCGGGAACGATACAGCAAATAAATTTCTTCGGTAGTTATTACCTGCTATTAGTAAGTGTAAGCCATCAACAGCTGCTGGTAAAAACATATCAACAGGGATTTTCCGTGGGTGATATTGTATTCCTTACCATTGCTGCTAACGATATTGCTTACGTGTAATGCTGCCGGTAATAAAGAAAATTACTGTTGACAATTAATTCTCATCAACATCTTCCGCAGTATTTTTTCAAATTAAGTATATCCCAGTAACAGGTCACTTTGGAATAGATTTTGGGTATAATAATTTTACAGAGTGATGAACGCAAGTTGATCATGTAGTGAACAGTTTTTAAAATCCCCTTATGAAAAACCAATTGATCCTCCTGGCATTTATTTGCCTGGGCTGCACCCTGGATGCGCAAATCTCGCTAACAGCCACTGCAGGCACCGCGACCGGTAATTATTCCACCCTTAAACAAAGTTTTGATGCGATCAATGCCGGTACGCACCGGGGCAACATCGTAATCAATCTTACGGCAAGCACCATCGAAACAGCGTCGGCTATTCTTTATCAAACCGGGTATAATAATATATCTAACTATGCTTCGGTGAGAGTACAGCCGTCAGCAAACAACTTAAGTATTAGTGGAAATTTTGAAGCACCGCTCATTGATCTGAATGGTGCTGATAATATAACTATTGATGGGAGGGTGAATGGCGGCGGGGCCATTAAGAGTCTATCCATCAGTAATGCAGCAAAATCAGACTCTGCAGGTAACTGTACAGTTCGGTTCATCAACGATGCAACTGGCAATACGATTAAATATTGCAGTATCAAGGGATCAACAACAGATGATGGAGGAGGAATTATCTTTTTTAGTACTACCAACGGAACTACCGGCAACGATAATAACCTGATTGATAATAATGATATCACAAATGCTGCCGATACCGACCGTCCGTTGAACGCTGTTTATTCATTCGGCTCCTGGGGCAAAGCAAACAGTGGTAATATTGTTACCAATAACAATGTGTTCAACTATTTCAACCGTCACTTCACTTCAAACGGGTTATATATCCGTGACTTTTCAACGGCCTGGGCCATTACCGGTAATAATTTTTATGAGACAACGGATTTCGTTCCGCTAGAAACGGTACGCTATGCAGGTATTGCTATTGATGTGGAAACCGGGGTTAATTTTACAATCAGTAATAATTTTATCGGTGGCAATAATGCTGATCATACCGGGTTACTGCGTATAAACAGCGGCAACACTGTGAATAGTTCGAGTGGTGGCTATGAGTTTTTCCCTCCTGTTTTTGCTTTCACCGGGATATATGTCAGCGGGATCACGGAAAGCACTGTTGAAAATAATACGATCCGTAGTATCAATTATACCGGCACAGGCAATTTTGGGTTTTATGGGTTGGTAGTCATTACAGGTGAAGTTACCATCGGTACTATCAGCAATAATACGATTGGGGCCGCAGACGGAACCGGGTCTATCACCGTGACCAATAACAGCACCGAAGCCCTGGTTGCGGGTATCTTTAATATGGGAGGCGCTTCTGCCAACGCTGATATCAGGAATAACCAAATTGCCGGTATCAGCACGGATGGTGATGTGAACATACACGGCATTTATAACTTTATCTTTTCCGACAGCGGTGCCACTGTGATCAGTAATAATCTTATCGGAAGCAACAGCATTCCCAATAGTATCGAAGCGGCCTGGTCAGCACCGGTTGCTGCGCAAAAAGTTACCGGCATTTTCAGTGTATCCAATGCGGCAGCTGTTACAATCAGTGGTAATGCGGTTATGAACCTCAAAAACGGAACTACGAACAGTAATAATAATGCAGAAGGATCAGTCACAGGTATTGCCACACTTAGCGGTGTTAATAGTATAGCTGACAACACCATTCGGGATATGACCATTGGTAATGCTAATGCCAATACCACGATTAATGCTTCCGTCACCGGTATCAGACAGATCAGTGATTTTCCGGGACAATCTGTTACGGGTAATAATATCTACAACCTGGCTAATACTTATCCTTCCTTTGAAGGCAGTGTTATCGGATTATATTATGAAGCAGGTCCGGGTAAAGGCAATTCCGTTTCCAAAAATTTTATTCAGGGGTTATCAGTTCACCAGGGGAGTACGGCAGCAAACCTGTATGGTGTTAAACAGGCGAGAAGTTCTGTCTTCTTCAATAATGTGATCAGTCTTACTAATACCGCTAATACAACTATTTACGGGATTTATGAAACCGGCTCCACTGCTGATACAACAAATCTTTATTTCAATACGGTTTATATTGGCGGTTCTGTAGCATCCGGCAATAACAAGTCGTATGCATTTTACAGTGCGACCAACAATAACACAAGGGATATCCGGAATAATATTTTCACGAATGAAAGATCAACAGCAGGTGGTACCAACCAGCATTATGCTGCTTATTTTAACTATGGCAGTACAACCAAACTTACGCTGGGCTATAATGATTATTTTGTTAGCGGCCAGGGGGCCGTACTGGGGAATTATAATAATACAAACATTACTACATTACCGATTATACCGGGAATGGATAATGCGAGCCAGTCTGTAAACCCTGTTTTTGCAGAGCCGGGTGATAATATTGCCACTTCCTATGCTGTCGGCATTGCTCTTGATGGTATTACAGGAACGGGTATCAATACCGATTATGCAGGCGTTTTCAGAAGTGCTTCGCCGCAATTGGGAGCTTTTGAACAAAACATTACCCTGCCCATCACTTTACAATCTTTCGCTGGCCAGGCAATAAAAGAAATAAACCAATTGAAATGGGTGACCAGTGCAGAAATGAACAGCAGCCATTTTGAATTACAACGAAGTGAAAATGGGATGCAGTTCACCAAGATTGCTATTATTAATGCCGCCGGGAACACCAGTATCCCGCAGTATTATGAATATGCAGACAGGGGCCTGTTGCCAGCCAACAGCTATTACCGGTTGAAACAGGTTGACCTGGATGGTAAAACCTGGTATTCCAGAATTATCCTGATCAGCAGGGATGAAGCCAGTTATGTGATCGCTGTATACCCGAACCCAACAACTGGTAAATTGAACCTGGTCGCCGGAAAAGAGATGAAGAATGCAAGGATCAGGATCGTGAATACAGGAGGGCAACTGGTAGCTGAGAAAACAAGTATCTCAGGAACATCCTATAGTATAGATATCTCTTACCTGCTGAATGGCGTTTACTTCATGGATGTGTATGAAAATAGTAAAGTAATAAGAACGAGAATTGTAAAACAGTAAAGAGTGATATCATAATCCTTTTACTAAAAATGGAGACCAGTTGGTCTCCATTTTTCTTTATGGCTGCAATTCTTTTTATATATGCGTTAGTTCTTCATGATCTTGAACTCAACCCGGCGGTTCAGTTGGCGGCCTTCATCGGTATCATTCGTAGCAACCGGGCTCTTTTCGCCATACCCTTGTGAAGTAAGCCGGCTGGCTTCAATGCCCTTGGAAAGAATATATTCCATCACCGACCTGGCCCGGTTATCACTCAGTTTGAAATTATAATCATCCGATCCGCGGCTGTCTGTGTGTGCACTCAGCTCAATTTCGATGGCAGGGTTTTCGGCTAGCAATTTAACCACCCTGTCCAGTTCCACAAATGATTCCGGACGTAAGCTCCATTTATCAAAATCAAAAAATACATTATTCAACCGCACTACTTGACCTACTTCAATGGGGACAAGGTACAGGTCTTTGTGAATTTCTTTATAACCCGCTTTGATCAGAGAATCGAGACTAAGATTTTCTGATTGGGCAAAGAAATGATCGGCAGTAGCTCTTATGAGGTAGTTCTTATCATACGGCAAGACGATCTTAAAGGCTCCGTCCTCAGGGTTTGATATGGCATTTCCGGCTGTGGAGCCATCTGGTAAAGTTTCATACACTAAAGAAGCACTCAGTGGCTTACCGGTTTTTTTATTGTACACATTCCCGCTGACTAATACAACAGGATCGGGACGTTCAATTTCCAATAATTTCACCCTGACAATATCACTCTCGCCATAACTTTCAAAACTACTGGTCAGGTAAGCATATTCACCACCGGCATCTAATGTAAAGAACGCATCCCAGTCCGTTGTATTGATCGGGCTGCCCAGGTTAGTGGGATCGCTCCATTTTTGCCAGGTACTGTCCAGTCGTTTGGTCATCCAGATATCATTATCTCCTAATCCACCGGGGCGGTTACTGCTGAAATATAACGTAACACCATCCGAAGCTAAGTAAGGTGTCATCTCATCGTAATTGGGCAGGTTGATCTTCTTGCCTAAACTTTTGGGTTCTGACCAGGTGCCATCTTTTTGGAGGAAGCAAACATAAATATCATTGTTCACGCCAGCTTTTTCTTCCGTCATATACAGCAATAAAGTTTGCCCGTCATGCGCCATGGTAGCACCATTCTGCCGGCCCCGGTCATACTTGCCATAGTTTTTTATTTTCAGCATTTCCGGCTTACTCCAATAACCTTTATCATCCAGTGAACTCATACTGACACCATTGCCCACATAGTCACCATTGATATAAGCATTCCTGATCAGTATCCTGTTATTGTCAGGCGATATCCAGAATACAGCATTGTAGTGATAGGTATTCAGGGGATAATCCATATGGTAGGCTTCGCTCCATTTACCGGATTCATCCCGGATGGCATACCATATATCCTGCGAATTTCTTACCGAATAGTATTTTGTATTCTTTGGATCGTTCTCCCGGATAAAAAAAAGAATATTGCCATCTGCTGAAATAGTGGGTCTTAATTCAGATAGTCTCGTATTGATCAGGTCGCCAAGATTCTCGATCTTGACAATCGTACTTTCCTTGATAATGTTTTCTTTCTGGGCTTTTAATGTTCCCGTTGTATCGTTCAGCGGCTGAGCAATGGCTGTTTGGAAACAAACAGGCAGGATGAAAAAGAGGATGGCTTTTTTCAAGATATTGGATTTGTAATAAGAACGAAAAATACCAAGAAAGGATTATACCTGCTACAGGAAAATTACTTCGTAGTTTACCAGGCTGTCGGGAAGAAACAGGATTAGTATGGCTGAATTGCAGTAATAAAACTACCGGCCATTTTTAATTCAAAAACAGCCGGTAAACTATATACTTGAAAGGACAGGTGAATTAAAGAGAGATTACACTATTGGTGCCGCCAAATACATTCGGTGCTGTTTCATCTGCTTCTGGTTCATTCAGCCATTCGGTTTCATTCACCAGGTATTTGAACTCATGTTTGGAGTCTTTCGGCAGGTTAACGTCAGCACTGAAGCTGCCATCTTTCTTTTTGCTCATGATCACGGCATTTTCCCAATCGCTGTTGAGGCCCAGAATTTCGATCGTTTCGGCATTTTCAACTGTAAATGAGAATTTTACTTTGCAGTAATCTTTTGTCTTGTAGTAGGTCTTTTGTACCATTTGGTGCTTTTTAAAGTATTGATTTTCAAAATTCTGTTATCAAATGGCCAAGCAAATCAGTAAAGGCATGACACTTTACCGCCCTTAATACCCCGATTTGGCAAAAGTAACCTGCGGAGCTATTAATTTTTAGTCATAGTTATCAAGGGCATGTTGATAAAAAAGGACCTGTATAGAAAAAGAGAGGGTGTTTACCCTCTCTTTTAATTGGTTAATCATCATCGTCTTTATCCATTCTTTCATTTTTTTCCACCTGCCGGAGGCTGTCTTTCCCCAGTTTTTCCGCCTCCTTATTTTCTCCTTTTATTTCATCTTCTTCATTTTCCTCTTTTCCTTCGTTTGCTGTTGCTCCATTTTGTATTTCACTATGCCTGATCAGTCCGCCAAGATGTGCCGTTTGTGCCATAGTCACAAAGGAACCCAGGGAGAGCAGCACCAGGCCGCTAAATAGTATCCTGGTAATGGATGCCTTATTTCTTATAAAAAGGCCAATCAACGCCAGGCCGCCCATGATACTGATGATGATCAGCGATATCTTAGCCATCTCTTCATGTTCTTCGATTGCATTTTCATTAACACCGGGTAAATTTTCAACCAGTTCTTCGGTGCCTTCGCCAGTCAGGAATACAGGTATTGTAAATACCGCTGCGGCAATAAGAAAGTATAAAGAAAGGTTCTTGAAAGATTCATTTTTTTTGATCATGCCGAGCAAAAGGATACCACCGCCAATAAGCGAAAGAAAGAGTGGCGCATGGTTCAATGCCAGGTGAATTTGTGCTGCATTCATGAGAATATTTTTTAAATGTAGAAATGAGTAAGCCAGCAGTTTGTCATAACTGCTGAAATTGTTGTAACCGTTAAAAACTCAGGAATGACGGGGAGGACGAAAGATGGAAAAACTTCTTTTGCAGGTATTCCCTTCGGGATGTAATACAACAATAGTCGCCGACTCGTAAACAACCGGGTCCTCATTTATATCTTTTTCAAAAGCAAGAGGGATATCAGTATGCTGAATATTGCCCGGGTACTTAAATGGTAACTGGTTATCTTCATTATCGTCGTTATCTTCCGGGTGATGGCCGGTATAATGAAGCTTCAGAAACCCGGTAAAACTGATTAAAGGATTTTCTGCCTGGTGATCCCTGAAATGCTGGAATAAAAGAGGTATCCTGAACAACTGGTGCAGTTCAGAAGTACAATTCAGGAACAAAACAGATGATATGATCAATAAATACCGGCGCATACAAGACGGGGGCAATGTAGAATAATTTTGGAAAATAAGATATGACTTACTTTTTTTACCTGTTAAGAATTGCTTATTTACACCAATGTTGAAAAGAATGAGATATTTGTAAGCCATGAAACAGCATATAGCACATATTGCACTGGTGGTAGCTGATTATGATGAAGCTATTCGTTTTTATACAGAAAAGCTCGGCTTCCGGCTGGAAGAAGATACCATACTCAGTGATACAAAACGCTGGGTAATCGTATCGCCTCCGGGTTCGGCTGGCTGCCAGTTATTATTAGCTAAAGCAGCTACCGAAGAACAACATAGCAGGGTAGGCAATCAAACCGGTGGCCGGGTGTTCCTGTTTTTATATACGGATGATTTTTGGCGGGATTATAATGATATGGTCAGTAAGGGTATTTCTTTTGTCAGGGAACCAGCCACAGAGCCTTACGGAACTGTTGCAGTTTTTGCAGACCTCTATGGCAACCTGTGGGATCTTATCCAACCTTCAAAAAATAATCCATGCTGAAACCCGCTGATGACTGGTTTTTAAAACAGGAAGAACCGGCAAGAGCCTGCCTGCAATTTTTACGATCATATATTTTACAGCTGGATGAAAATATTTCCGAAGCCTGGAAGTATGGCATGCCTTTTTTCTGTTACAAAGGAAAAATGTGTTGCTATCTCTGGGTGCATAAGAAATACAAACAGCCCTATCTTGGAATTGTTGAGGGAAACCTGGTCAATCATCCTGACCTGGTCATTGAAAAAAGAGCCCGGATGAAAATATTATTACTGGATCCTGCGAAGGACCTGCCGGTGAAGAAAATCAATTCTATTCTTGAACAAGTATTGAAATTGTATAAATAAACAAGCCATGACCTTCAGAGAAGCAACGATACATGATATACCGCCAATACAGGTTGTCCGCAATGCAGTAACGGAAAACACTTTATCTAACCCGGCGCTGGTAACGGATAAGGATTGTGAAGAATACATTATGAAACGGGGCAAAGGCTGGGTTTGTGAAGTGGATGATACTATCGTTGGCTTTGCGATCGCAGACCTGCAGGATCATAATGTGTGGGCTTTATTTGTTCAACCGGGTTTTGATAAGAAGGGAATTGGCCGCCGCCTGCATGATGATATGCTGAACTGGTATTTTCAGCAAACGACTCAAACAATCTGGCTCAGTACCAGTCCCGGTACCAGGGCAGAAGCCTTCTACCGCAAGGCCGGCTGGAGAGAAACAGGCCTGTATGGAAAAGGAGAGATAAAATTTGAAATGGCTGCAACTGAATGGGGCACAAGGATTGTCTCCATGTAGAGAAATAATTTTACATTTAATGGTGATACAAAACAGCATTTAGATTGTTGATTATAAAAGCAAGGCTCTAATACCAGCACCATGAAGCAAATTCGCTTGTTGTCTGTTCTTTTTTTTATCCCGGTGGTTTTAACTGTTGGTGAAAACACCGTTGACGGCCCTTATGTATCTTATCACAATGAACAGCTCTTTATTAAAAATATCATTGAGGTGAATGGCAGTAAAATCGCACGGGTGGATAGTATGCCTATTTCCTCCCGGAACAATGTCGCTCTTACCATCAACACAGATATTCCCGGCAAAACCTTCATTGTAACATTTAAAAATGAACTGGTCAATGAACCCACGGTATTTCCGCTTCCGGAAAAACAATTGATCCTGTCCGATATGGAAGGCAATTTTGCCGGATTCAGAAAATTATTACAGGCAACTGGTGTTATTGATGATAACCTGAACTGGATATTTGGGAACGGGCACCTGGTTTTATCCGGCGATTTTGTGGATCGTGGACAACAGGTCACTGAATTATTATGGTTCATTTATGCACTGGAGGATAAAGCAAAAGCTGCCGGAGGGTATGTCCATTACATATTGGGCAACCACGAGATCATGATCATGAGCGGGGATACCAGGTATGTCAATAAAAAATATAAAGAAAGCACCGGCTTGCTGAATGTGAAGTATGAACAGTTATTTGATGAACATACAGAACTGGGACGCTGGTTGCGGACCAAGAATGTGATCGAGAAGATCGGTGAAAATATTTTTGTACATGGCGGCATATCCGATGCGGTGAATAAACTCCGGCTTTCGCCAGGAGAGATCAATAACCTGGTGAAACCATTTTATTCAGATAGTCTTTATACCTATCCCGATAAAAAACTGCCGGTATTGTACAATGATGACGGGCCTTTCTGGTACCGGGGCTATTATAAGCCTGACCCTGATAAGATTTTACCCGGGCAGATCCACAGAACGCTGTCACGGTTTTCGGTGCGGCATATCTTCACCGGTCATTCTATCGTGGCGGATACGATCAGCGTATGGCATCATGGTAAAGTAATCAATACAGATGTACCACATGCAGAAGGAAAATCAGAAGCAGTACTGTATAGTAATGGTATCTATTACAGGATCGGTGCCACCGGTGAACGTTTCCAGTTGCCGGTTTCAACCCGGTAATTATCGATGCGTCACCTGGTCATTCATTCGCTGTAATTCATTTTTGGCCAATGCAAACCAATTACGGTTATTTCTTTTTTCAGGGCCGCTGAGATGGCTCGTTTCTTTCAGCATATCTGATAATAATTGTACAGCTTCACCGGTTCTTCCTTCCCGGTCAAGAAATAAACCGTACTGGTAACGGGCTTCATAATTGGAGAAGCGGCTTTTCAGCAAACTAAATTCCTTTTCAGCCTGTTCTGTTTGCCCGGTATACCCCAGTGCCGTAGCATATAAAACATGTGGCCGGGAACGGGCAAACTGTGGCAGTTTATATATTTTCTTCGCAACAGGAATGATCTCTTCATAACGTTTCACCTGGAAATAGGCAATGATCAGCTGGCTGAGTACATATTCATTTTCAGCAAAATTTCCTTCCAGGCTTGCTTCATACAGTTCGATGGCTTTAGTTGTTTGTCCCGCCTGCAGGTAGGCATCGGCTAAAGCTGTTCTGTTCGCAAACGTATCGGAAAAGCGAAGATTCTCCTCCAGCTTCCGGATCGGCCCGGAAGGATTGAATACGGCCCCCACACCTGATTGCACTTTCTGTACATCCCTGCCCGAAAACATCTCTGTAAAAATATAGACGAGACTGCCTATTACCGGAAGGAATATGATCAGCCATATCCATTTTTGCTGGGTGCCCCTGCGAACACAGTGTAACACACAAATGGCCTGCAAGGCTATCGTAATAAAATAAAAAGTAGTACTGAAGAAGAACATGGCCGCCCAATTAGTTTTGCTTTCCAAAAATATAATTTGAGCTGATTTGGCAAATATTTTTTTTGGTAATTCTCCCGGTTACAAACAGGGCGGTTAACTTCACCACATGAAAGCTGCCACGGTACATGAAATAAAACAGGAATTACTGAACTGCAAACCTGCCGAAACGGTGGAATTATGCCTGCGGCTATCCCGGTTTAAAAAAGAGAACAAAGAACTGCTGACCTATCTTTTATTTGAAGCACATGATGAAGAGGGATTTGTTACATCGGTAAAGAATGAGATCGATGAATTGTTCAGCGAGATCAACCAGTCACAACTCTACTTTGCGAAAAAAAGCCTGCGGAAAATTGTCCGGGTCATCAATAAATACAGCCGTTACAGCGGGATCAAAGAAACGGATCTTGCCATACGGATACATTTCTGTACGATTCTCAAAGAATCAGGTATTCCCATCAACCAGAATGCGGTTATCAATAATCTATATTTATCACAACTGAAAAAGATCAACACGGTACTGGCTACGTTACATGAAGACCTGCAATACGATTACAGGCGGCAGGTGGATGAACTGTAACTAATAACTGTTTATTAAATTCATTAACATTTGCTCCCGGTTAATAGAGGAATGTGCCTTTAGTCATTATGCACCTGAATATGATCTGCCTGGTCGGTATTTTTATCCCGATCAGAAACCAATGCTTCTTTCTAACCGGCTTTATATACTAATGGGTATGCTTTGCGTACAGTTGCTTGCTGGCAGCCCGTCATTTGCCGGTAATGATCCGGGTGAACTATCCATCCAGGTTTTCAGTGAAGCTAGATATGATCAGGATTCATCTGTTATCGTAATTCCTTTCAGCAGGGCCGGAAATCTTATCCTCGTAAGAGCAAGAGCAGACAGCATTGAAGGAAATTTTATTTTGGATACGGGTTGCCCTCACCTGGTGCTGAACATGACCTATTTCCGGCATTATGAAACCACCTGGGAACAAGACGAACAAAAAGGAGGGATGACGGGAGAGATCGCCGCCGCCCTGCAAACAGTGATCAGCAATTTCAGGTTTGGAGGCACCGAACATTACCGGGTAAAGACTGACATGGTGAACCTGGGACATATTGAAAACAGCAAAGGCGTCAAGATCCTCGGCCTGATCGGCATGCAGCTACTGGACAGGTATGAAATGATCATTGATTTTGAACGGAGCCAGATACACCTCCGCAGGGCCAACCGCAAAGATGACCTCAACACGCAAAACGAAATGCTCCGGGATACTGCCGCTTATCATACCATCCCCATTGAAATGAAGGAAGACAGGATCATCGTCAGGACAGAACTGGCCGGGAAGAAAATACGGCTGATCATTGACAGCGGTGCCGAATCCAATGTGCTGGACAGCCGGTTGCCAGATAAAGTATTTGACCAGGTAACCATTAACGGCCGTATCATCCTTACCGGGGCGGGAAATAAGAAAGTGGAAGCTTTGAGGGGTGATCTGCAAACACTGGTCATCGGTGGGCAAAGGGTGAATGACCTGCCCGTAATGATCACCAACCTGGAAAAGACCTGTTTTTCCTATGGCGGCTGCGTGGACGGAATATTAGGATTTGATTTTCTCTCCTTACAGAAAATAGGGTTTAATTTTGTAACTCGCAAAATGTACTTATGGAAATGAGGAGGGCAGCTCAACATATGATCAAAACCGGGTGGCGGACAGGCTTCCTCCTTATACTATCCCTCTTGTTATTTATCGTAAGAGGAGCGGCACAACCCCCGTTAAAGAACTACACGATCAAGAACGGCCAGATGCATATTGCCATCGGCAAGGATATCGGCATTGCTTCTCTTGACAGCTTCATTACACAATACGGACTGCAATCACTGGCGCTGAATCAATTTATTGCCAAAGGATTTGAAGACTCCCTGAAAAAGCAGGGCTGGAAAGTGGTGATCAATAATAACGAGGTCTGCATTTTCACCAAGCTGATAGAAGGATTGGCTGATCTCGATGATCATGCCGAAAAGATCAGGCTGTTGGAGAAGAAACAATTCCTTGATGGTGAATTTCCTGCGGTAAGTAATAAAGTGATAATGGGGTATAACCGTTTCCGGAATAAACAGCCTTTCCGCATTACAGAAGATTCATTAGTTGTTTTTTACCTGCGTAATAATCAAAAAGCCGGTAAAGTGATGCTGGCCGGTAGTTTTAATAAATGGGTACCTGATAATTTACCGATGACCAAAACCGACAGCGGCTGGATCGCTGCGGTGAAATTAAAACCGGGCAAGTACTGGTATAAGTTCATCGTGGATGGAAACTGGATCATTGATATGGATAACCGGCTGAATGAAAATGACGGCAGGGGCAATATCAATTCTGTATTCTATTATAACAACTATGTTTTCAGGCTGAATGGATATACTAATGCCAGGAAAGTATTTGTCTCCGGCAGTTTCAATGACTGGCAGGAGGGAGAACTGACGTTCAGCAAAACAGCCACCGGGTGGGAGTTGCCCCTTTATCTCGCTGATGGCACACATACTTACAAATTCGTGGTGGATGGTAAATGGATAACTGACCCTTTGAACAATGATAAATATCCCAACGAGTTCAATGATTTTAATTCGGTGATCAGGATGGGTAAGATGCACTTATTCTTCCTGCCCGGTTTCCCGGATGCGAAGCAGGTGATACTGACCGGTTCGTTTAACAAGTGGCGGGATGATGAATTATATATGAAAAAAACGCCGGCGGGCTGGGAATTGTATTATACGCTGGGGGCGGGCAATTATGAATACAAGTATAAAGTGGATGGTAAATGGGTAACGGATACATTGGGGCAGTATAAAAATCCCGGCAAAAAAGAAAGTTCTTATTTCATCATTGATCCCAATTATACCTTCCGGTTAAAAGGCTTTGCGAATGCGAAATCTGTTTTCCTGGCGGGTGATTTCAATGACTGGAGCCCCAATTCACTGGCTATGAAAAAAGAAGGGGATGAGTGGGTGTTCACGGTGCATCTTGATCCCGGTAAGCATCTCTATAAATTTATCGTGGATGGAAAATGGATCATTGACCCCGGCAATAAGCTCTGGGAAAATAACGAAATCGATACGGGCAACTCAGTACTTTGGATCGAAAGACTATAGCTTACAGTATTTTTTTCCAGTAATCCAGCCAGTCGATCATCCGGCTGGTAAACCCATATTCATTATCAAACCAGGCGATGAGTTTTACCTGCTGCCCCACAACGGAGGTCAGTGTCCCGTCAATCAAACAGGAATGGGTATTGCCTTTGATATCTAATGACACCAGTGGCTCTTCAGTATAATCCAGTATACCTTTGTATTCCCCCTGTGCTGCTTTTTTAAAAAGTGTATTGATTTGATGTACGGATACGGCTTCATTCAGCTGTACTGTAAAATCAGCCATCGCCCCATTAGCCACAGGTATTCTTGTGGAAACAGCAGCGATCCTGTTCTGCATACCCGGCATCAGTTTTTCTAAGGACTGGTGCAGGTCGATCTCCACCGGTATAATGGATTCGGCAGCAGCACGACCGCGGCGGAATTGTTTATGTGGAGCATCCACCAGTTCCTGTCTTGATGTATAAGAGTGTAAAATATTTAACTGCGCTGATTTAATCCCGATCGCATTCAGTATATATAAAACATGCACGGAACAATTCGTCATACAACCACCCGGAGAGATAATATGCGTACCAGCTGTTACCGCACTATGATTAAATCCATAGATCAGTAAAGGAATATCGGCTGAACCTGTGGTGGACAACAACACTTTTTTAGCCCCGGCTTTTAAATGCTCAGTTGCAGCGGCATGATTAGAAAAACTACCGGAACATTCCAGCACCACATCCACACCCAGTTCTTTCCAGGGAAGTTGGGAGGGGTGATCGGCCCGGAAAGCTTTGATGGATTGACCAGCCGCCACAATAATATCTCCCTCCATATTCACAGGCTCGGGGAAAGTGCCATAGACCGAATCATATTTCACTAAATAAGCCAGGTTCTCCATTGGCATGATATCGTTGACAGCCACTAATTCCACACCCGGGTGATGCAATAACCTCCTGAATAATAAGCGGCCAATGCGGCCCATTCCATTGATAGCGATCCTCATAGTTCCAATTTTGTAAAAAGAGATGCAAATATCCTGAAGAAAAACAATTCCGGGCTGTATCAGAATTCCGGATTAAAGCTATATCAATTGATGCCGGTATCGTAATCTTTCTGCGGGCATTTCCGGCTGGCAGGCGGCACTAAACCGGGCCAAACAACGTTATTCAGTGTTGCCACGTCTCTAACGAAGATTTTTCAGTAAAAAACGGGGCTTCGTTAAACCACCTGAGTCAAAACAGGTCTGTATACAGTCCTTAAAAAATTAAAAATAATAAACCCTCACTTTATGAAAGCCAGACTTCTCTTTTTAAGTATCACCGCTTTTTCATTAGCTGTTTTTGTTACATCCTGTCAAAAGGATAGTTCAGCCAATGATGATTATGCCACCGAAGCCTCCACCCATTCTGATGACCAGTCCACTGTTTCTGCAGAAATAGATGCCGTAGCCAATGATGCTGATATATTGCTGGAAGGTACTGCCGGCTTTGCTGCCCGCCCCGGCGATGTACAAAACCTGATCTGTGATGCCACTGTGGAAGTGGATACTTTCAGTAATCCCAGGACGATCACTATTACTTATAACGGAAGCAATTGCCTGGGCAACCGTACCCGTACCGGTGTGGTGATCCTTTCCATGCCACAGGGTGTTCGTTGGATAAACCCCGGTGCCGCTATCTCTGTTACTTTCCAGAACCTGAAAATTACGAGGGTAAGGGATAACCGGAGCATTACGTTCAACGGTACAAAAACCTATACGAATGTAAGCGGTGGCTTATTGTTCAACCTGCCTAACCTGAACAGTATTACACATACGATTACCAGCAGCAATATGAGTGTGACTTTTGATAATGGCACACAACGCAGCTGGCAGATCGCCAAGCAAAGAGTGTTCACGTATAATAATGGTGTGGTGATCACTTCAAGTGGTACGCATACAGAAGGTAACCTGGCCAATATTGCCGAGTGGGGAACTAACCGTTTTGGCCGTACTTTCACTACTTCTACCACAGAGCCGCTGATCGTTCGCCAGGATTGCAGTTTCCGTCTCACCAGTGGTAAAGTAACCCATACCACACCTGCCTTCACTTCATCTGCTACATTTGGTCTTGATGCAACAGGTGCTCCAACTACTTGTCCCGGTGCAGGCACTTATTATATGAAGATTGTTTGGACAGGAAATGGCGGTGCCACCCGTACGATCATCCTGCCGTATTAATTCATTCAATGAACTTATCATACCAGCGTCCCGGTTTCCGGGACGCTTTTCTTTTGCAAAAACGGTAGTGGTTTCTTTTTTCCATCTATATTAGCAGTATATGGCTGCCGCACTGGTAACGAATATCAAACAATTAGTCAACACAAGAACCGAAAATGAATTGCTGAGAGGTGAAGCACTGGCCAACCTGCCTGTTATCAATAATGCATTCCTGCTTATCGAAGATGGCATCATTGCTGACTATGGTACCATGGCTGAAATTGAAAATCGGAAATTAAAAATCGAAAATACGATCAATGCCGCTGGTCAGTTCATTCTTCCCGCCTGGTGTGATTCGCATACGCATCTTGTATTTGCGGCCAGCCGTGAAGAAGAATTCATTGATAAGATCAAAGGATTGAGTTATGCGGAGATCGCAGCCAAAGGCGGTGGTATCCTCAATTCGGCAAAAAAGATAGAGGCAGCCAGCGAAGATGAATTATTTAACCTGGCCTGGAAACGATTAGAAGAGGTAAGTAAACTGGGTACCGGGGCCATTGAAATAAAAAGCGGTTACGGGTTAACCGTGGAAGGGGAATTGAAAATGCTGCGGGTGATCAAAAAGCTAAAAGAACGATCAAAACTTTCTATCAAAGCTACTTTTCTAGGGGCACATACTTACCCACTGGAGTACAAAGAAAATCACACTGGTTATATTGATCTTATCATCAACGAAATGCTGCCGCAGATCGCTGCGGAAAAATTAGCCGATTATATCGATGTGTTCTGCGAGACCGGCTTTTTCTCCCCCGAAGAAACGGAAACCATTTGTAAAGCGGGTATGCGTTATGGATTGAAACCAAAGATCCATGCCAATCAACTCCATCTTTCAGGCGGCACACAAACAGGAGTGAAGCTGGGTGCTGTTTCCGTGGATCATTTAGAAACTATGGATGAAGATGCCATTGGCATATTGGCACATTCCAATACCATTGGCACATTATTGCCCACTGCCGCTTTCTTCCTCCGCATGCCATTTCAACCGGCCCGCAAATTAATAGATGCCGGTTGTGCTCTTGCACTGGCTTCCGATTATAATCCTGGTTCATCACCTTCGGGTAATATGAATTTAGTCGTGGCCATGAGCTGTATACAAATGAAAATGCTACCGGAAGAAGCCATCAATGCCGCCACCATCAACGGGGCTTATGCTATGGAACTGGAAAAGGAGTTGGGCAGTATCATGGTAGGAAAAAAAGCAAACCTGATTTTTACTAAGGCCATTCCCTCACTGGCAGCCATTCCTTACTATTTTGGCACTAATCTTATTGATAAAGTAATGCTTTCCGGTGAATGGGTCTGATCATTTTCCTGTAATTTCATTGCATGGGAAAACTGAATACGGAAGAAATATTAATCGCCCTTTGCAGTCTTGTAGTCCTCTCGTATATTTTTTCAATTCTCAGCCGCCATATCAGGGTACCCTCTGTTCTCCTGCTCCTTTTTGCCGGCATTGGTTTCCGGGTCCTTGCTGATTCGTACGGCATGGAATTAACCTTTTCCACCCAGCTTATTGAAGCACTGGGTGTGGTCGGGTTGATCATGATCGTCCTGGAAGCAGGGCTGGACCTGAAACTGGAAAAAAGCAAGCTGCGTTTAATAAGAAATTCTTTTTTATCGGCTGTCATTATCCTGGTCGTTTCAACCGGGCTTGTTACGGGCATACTTTATTTTTGGCTGCATGAGCCGGTATTAAAATGCCTGGTCTATGCCATTCCGCTCTCTATAATGAGCAGTTCGATCGTGATACCGAGTATTCATCCGCTGATCGAAAAGAAAAGAGAGTTTTTGATCTATGAAGCTTCCTTTTCCGATATAATAGGCATCCTGGCTTTTAATTATTTTACTGCGAATGACAGTTTTAATATGACATCAGTAGCGGTGTTTGGGGGCAACCTGTTACTTTCCGTTGTTTTATCACTTGTCCTTTCCCTGTTGTTATTATTGATCCTCGCCAAGACTAGGCTGAACATTAAATTTTTCCTGATTTTTTCCTTACTGATACTGATCTATGCCGGCGGCAAACTCCTGCACCTGCCTTCTTTACTCATCATCCTGGTATTTGGTTTACTGATCAATAACTGGGAAAAGATCGTGGTCCCCAAATTGCAGCAATTTTTCCCCACGGCAGAAGTGGAATCAGTCCGGCATTTATTGCACTCGATTACTGCCGAAAGTTCATTCCTGATCCGTACTTTCTTTTTTGTTCTTTTCGGATTTTCCATTTCCCTGGGATTCCTGGGCAAGGGTGAGATCATCATGGTGGGCAGCTTGCTGGTAGTGGCACTCTTTGTAGTGCGGTTACTTTACCTGCGTTTTTTCCTGCGCACCAATCTTTTCCCGGAAGCTTTTTTCATTCCCCGGGGGCTGATCACCATTGTCCTGTTTTATAAGATACCGGAAAACTTTAAGCTCAGCAGCTTTAATGATGGTATTTTATTCTATGTGATCCTTACCACCAGTGTTATCATGGCGTTGGGAATGATCTTTTATAAAAAAGAACCCGACCAGGTGGTGGAGGAAGGACAGTTTTCAGAAAGGCCTGATATACTCTGATTGAAAGCTGCTTTCGTAGCCGTAAAATCAAGGGGCATCCATCTTTCCCAATATCCCCGGCTGCTGCGCATACTGGGTAAATACTTACTGAAACATCCGGGGGAGTTTATTTTTCCGCCGAAGAAAGTTGCTGGCTGATTCAAACAGCGATGCTGTTACATTTTGTATTGAGTAGTGGCTTAAATCTTTATAAGCTATTATGTATATTTATGTGTTAGCAGAAACTATTGGAACATTCTTATGGTAATAGAATTTATAATCCTAAAGTTATTTGACCATCACAATCGTGGACAGTTTATCGTTGCTTGCCAATTAAATTTCAAAGAGCCACTTGTGATCAAAGAAGACTCTCTATTAAACGGTATTCCAATCTATCACTATTTGGAAATGTATCCTTTTTCAAAGGAGGAGAAAGACCCACAATTTGACATCTACGTTTTTAGGCCAACAGAATTAAAAGGCTACCCTAAGGAATTTTTCCAAGAAGGGCAAGTTGTTGAACTCAGTTTGCAAAACTGACAATAGGATTATTTCTTCAGAAAAGTTTGACAATGAAATTAGAGAATCAACTCAGTCCTGTTCAGCGTACAAGAAGTTTGACCGATGATTAGGGTTTTAAAAGAGCTGGTATCGTAAGATACGAACCGTGGCAGAGGATCTAAGGCTGAAGGATTAATTCATTGATTCATCTGCAAAATTGGATTTAAAATAGTCAAACGTCCACTTTACCCAATTTTTATATTCATCCGTTTTCCAATTCCCAGAAGTGAATTTATCAAACTTTGCATCAAGTGTTATTAAATATGTATATACACTTGTTTTAGATTGTAGCTCAGGAGTCAGTTCAAGTTCTTTAAAAGTAGTTTTATCCGAGTATCCCAAGCTTGTTATAGTTATCGTAATACCAAAGTATCTTTCTTTTTTAATAAGAATCTGATGTTTCTCAAGCCCAGTCTTTTCTGATGCACTTATATTCTTAAAAATGATTTTTGTTCCGACAGGAACTATGAAGAATTGATGCTCCCAATCTATTTTTTCGATAGGTGATTTGTAAAAAATAATACTACTTGTATCAACTCCGATATCCTTGAGTCCAATTTTTTTCGCTTCTGTTGGAGGATATGGCCTGTCAATACCTTCTTCAAGGCTATAAACACCTCCCTCAGTTATTCTTGTCATTTGAATTCCTTTTTCTTGTGATCTTTGAATTTCTTTCAATAAAAGATATTGCAATAACTCTCCAATGAATTTCGTTGCTTCCTCGGAGTTGTTAGGACTTTCAAAAATGTCAATAGCCTCTCCATTGAAT
>CADEDV010000028.1:16993-50229 GCA_902826165.1 uncultured Bacteroidota bacterium | reverse complement strand
CCACCATAAATGGTTCCTTGTTTGAACAGGGAGATGACACGCATAAACTGTGGGTCACGTTCACCTGCAAAAAACAATAATACCCTGCCCCACTTTTCAAAACTGCGAAACAAGTGTTTCGCAGTTTTATTATCACCCCTGCAGGTTAACACCAGGCAAAGCAGCCCGTTTGAAACCGCAGGGGAAAAAATAAAAAGAGGAATCGTGAATCACCAGGGCGGTTTGCCCGTTCAGTCACTGCATTTAAGCAGTAACTTGCATACCGTTTCCTTTCCAACTACTGCAACATGAAAAACGAAACGAAACTGCGCCTTATCAAAGTCATCCATACAATGGTCTGGTTGTTTTTCAACGTGGTCATTTTTTACATGCTCTATGCAGTGCTGACCAATAAGCTGGACAAATGGTTGTGGATCGGCTACGGACTGTTCGCTTTAGAAGGAATTACGCTGCTGGCTTTTAAATTCTTTTGCCCTTTAACAGTTATGGCCCGACAATACTCCAACTCAACGAAAGACAATTTTGATATTTACCTGCCCAACTGGCTGGTTAAATATACCAAGCTGATCTATACGTCTATCCTCGTTTTAATTATTATCCTTACCCTGTACCAGCTTTTGGGACAGGGATAGCTTATTTCACTGCAAGGAGATGGTTTATTCATTTTTCTTACGGATATTCAGCCATTGCATGGCTGCCTGTACGGTTACATCTTTTTTGGGTGCTGCTAGTTATGATCACTTTTGATGTATATATTCTGGTTTAATAAAATAATCAACCAGTGCCTTCTTCCAGGTGTTGGCAATATATCCAACGATGAGTAACAGGTATCCTTTATCCGGCACAGGTAAGCCGTCCGTCAATAAAAAAACTACGGGAGCCTGATTCTACCGTATCACGATTGTAAACGATATAACTGCCGCCAAAAACAACGGGTTGCCTGGGGTCTGAAGACTGATAATTTTCTATTCCCTGGCTATTGCCAAAAAGAGCAGCGAAAACAAGGAGGCAAATCAATGAGTTTCTTTTCATACTATTCCTTTTGGCAGTAAACCTAATATAATGATGTAGAGCTAAAAGAACTTTAGCAGATCATCCCGCCTGCTGCTTTACCAGAAAACTGATGGTGAAGCAGTAAACTAAGCCCGGCTTACCAGGCAACTATTTTCCTTCTTATCTTCAATATAAAATCAGCAGGCCATGGGCAAACTCCACGACTCCATCAAACCGGCACACAAGGAATTTATTGAACAGCAACATATCTTCTTTGTAGCTACTGCCCCTTTGAGTGCAGATGGCCGGGTGAATCTTTCTCCGAAAGGGCTGGATTGTTTTCGTGTCTTATCCGATCATAAAGTGGGATACATGGATCTGATCAGCAGCGGTAATGAAACATCAGCACATACCAAAGAAAATGGCCGCATCACGATCATGTTCTGTTCTTTTGAAGGTGCCCCGAATATTTTGCGGCTCTATGGTAAAGGACATGCCGTATTACCCGGCACCGCAGAATGGGAAGAGTTAGCTCCTCATTTCAAACTTTATCCCAGCACCCGGCAGCTCATTGTAGCGGACATAGACATGGTGCAAACTTCCTGTGGCTTTGGTGTGCCTTTATATACCTACAATGGCGAAAGAGACATTCATTTTGAATGGGCAGAAAAGAAAGGTGCTGATGGTCTCCATGAATATGTGCAGCAGAATAATTTGAAGAGCCTTGATGGATTGCCCACTGATATCGGTTTACAGCAATAATCATCAAAGAGCTGATCTTACTGCAAAACAGCATGCCCAAACAAAACAGAAAAATCTTCGCACCAGATCAATACCCTTTTGTTAGTAACGTAATCAAAAGTAGTACTGATATCGTAAGAAAAGTTTCCCGTTACAGCCTTTAGCACTCCCACTTCCTGGTACGGAGATCCATTGTTATTTGGCGAAAGCCATACCCGGAGATCGGGTCCATTATCAGTTTTGAAATTTTCAAAAACCAGGTGTGCTTTACCTGCTGCATCCCGGATCACTTTTACTGTTCCGGTAGTGGTATGCGAATTGCTGACAAAGCTGCCTGTAACAATTGATGCCCCTCCTGGCAGCATTTCATTTACATTATCCAAAGCGCTTTTTTTACATGATGCCAAAATAATAATTACCATTAAAAATGAACTAATTTTTCTCATGCTTGCTGATTTTAAATTTAAAAACTGTTCCCTGGTTTCAAACCGGGGAACAGTTTAACAACTTCCTGCTATTTATTTTTTTCACCCATAGCTGTTTGTTTAATTATCATAACTATTTTTTCTGCCGGTTCCACCACACTTACCTTTTTCAACACTTTCCCTGTTTCAGCATCTACCAGTATCAGCAGACCTGTTGCTGTAGTTTTCTTTACAGCACCAAATACTTTCAATTCATTCAGCTTCCCTTTCGAGTCAGACTTTGTAACTTCATTGGTAAGATCGTTGATCACAAACTGAACAGATGATTCTGTAAATACAGGAATTACTTCTTTCATCATTTTCTCTCCATTTGACTGGCAAACCGGACACCAGTCAGCTTTATTAACTACGGCAATTATTTTTCTTCCCTCTTGGGCAGTACTACTAAATGCTGAAAAAACAAGTGCAAGTAATAAAATCAGGGGGGCGATAATTTTGTTTTTCATACTTCTATCTTTTAGTTGATTAGTTCGCTGCCAGGCCATTGGTACCTGCTGGTAACCCCGTTATAGTGGTTGGCAAAGGAGTTAAAGCTCCGTTATTACTAACTGCATAAACAGATATGCTATGCCCGGCACCATTAAGCGCATATAAAAACCTTGAGTTATCTGTAAGTGCCGCATCAATTGGCCCCATGCCGGAAGTAGCTGCTATTGACTGAAGCAAATCTATATTTCCGGAAGCAGGATAAACATCATAAGAAGACAGTGTATTACTCGCCGTATTAGTAGTATAAATATTTCTTCCATTTTCTGTTAACACTACCCAGCAGGCAGCACTTTGTCCTGTTGCCACAGGCCCTTGTGTAAGACTGATTGTTCCGTCAAAACCGATGTGGTAGGAAGAAACATTACTTGCATTAGCGGCACCGCCCACCGCTTCAGACACATAAATATTACCAAAACGGCCTGCTGCAAAACCAAACGGGGTCGGGCTTGCAGAAGTAAGGCTATGCATTGTGCCCGGACGGCCCCATTGAGTAACAGTGTACGTAATTATTTTGTTAGTAGCTTTTTCAGTGATTGCCAGTACTCTCCCGTTTCTTACAAATGAAATTTGTGCTGCACCCGATGCAGATGAACTTAGTGGCCGGGTTGAATTAGGGATTGGAGTAAGCTTATTATTTTCCCCTAACCAGAACCCGGAGATATTGCCGCTACCCCCTGCATTTAGCACATAAACAAGGTTTCCGTGTTGTGTAATACTAACCGGAGTGGTGCCCCCGCTGCTAACAGTTGATTTACGGTTTAATCCGCTACCCGTAATTTTAAATGATGAGATACTATTACTACCGGGATTTACAGCAAGCAGCACCTCATTATCACTGCTGAGAGTAACAGCACCCTGGTTTCCCAAACCACCACCTGTTCCGTTTCCACCAGTTGCATACGATGCAGTATAAGTGAGTGTCCCGTTACCAGCACGGCGGTATACCAATACCATATTCCCGGCTGTTTGATTAGATAATGTGTAAACATAACCACGGTTATTCCCATTATGCCGATTTGATTCTGTACCTCCAGAAGATAAATTTTCAGTTTCGCTTTTTTCTTCTGCCTCCGTTTGTTCTTTCAGATCTTTTTGCAAAGTTGTCTCCCTGTTATCTTTTTGACAGGAAATTAATGTTACTGCTGCCGCCAGGGCTGCTACTACTGTATTACGAAGTCTCATAACTATTGATTTTGAAGAATGATATAATGTTGATGCAGGTTCCAACTTCACAGGTTCCGGTTATTTACATACCAAGTATTCCTGTTTAACAGTTACAGACTGGTGCACTTCAGTAACAACTTATAACCAGGGTATGATAATACAGTAGTTACACAAAAACAACCCGGATAGTTTTCAGGAAAAAAAATATTTTAATTTAATAGTGACTACCCGATTAATTAGCCATATTTGCGATACTTAATAGTTTTTTGCCGGAAATAAAAACATATACCGAACCTGAACTGATCCGTGGATTAGTGCAGCATGACAATGCTGCTTATGAATACCTGTATATGAATTACAGGGGTTCATTGTATAATATCATACTTCAATTAATCCCTAATAAAGAAATCGCCAGTGATGTACTGCAGGAAGTATTTATAACTGTATGGCAACAGATTGAAAAGTATGATGAAAATAAAGGCCGGTTATTTACCTGGCTGGTACGACTTACCCGTAATACAGCTATTAATAAACTACGCTCAAAAGTGTATAAATCAGAATCGAAGAACGAAAGCCTGGATAATTACGTAGTTGCTATTGAAAACAATAACCCGGACATAGAAAATATAAACCGGATAGGACTCCGGAAACAGGTACATCAGCTAAAAGAAGACTATAAAAATGTAATTGAATTATCTTTCTACAACGGGTTTACTCAGGAAGAAATCGCCAATTCATTAAATATTCCGTTAGGGACTGTAAAAACAAGACTTAGAAGTGCTTTAATTGAACTTAGAAAACAATTTGTGTAGATGGATATAAAGCAATACATATCATCCGGCATCATAGAAACTTATGTTATGGGGCTTTGCACCGCAGCAGAAGAAAAAGAACTGGAATTATTGCGCAGCCAATATCCTGAATTGAGCAAAGCAATAGTTGCATACGAAAAGGAAATGGAGCAAAACATGTTGCAACAAACTACTTTGCCACCTGCGGCTACTGATAAGCGAATCCTGGATGCACTTACTGCTATGAATAAGCCTGCGGCAGTTGTCCAAATGCCGTTGAGAAAAAGAAATTGGTTGAAAAACATTGCCGTAGCTGCTTCTGTATTGCTGGTAATCAGTACCGGTTTCAATTATTACCTGTACAGACAGGTAAAAAAAACAGCTAGTGCCGGCAGCAATACGTCCTTACCCCTGAGCGACTACAAAGTACTGCTGGACCCTTCAATTACACCCGTAGCTATGTACGGTGTGGGGACCCATGCAATTTGCCGGTGTACCATGTTTTGGGATAAAAAAACCGGCAAAATGTACATAATGATCCATCATCTGCCGCAATCATCTGCTACTAAAGATTATCAGCTTTGGGCAATGGTGGATGGGAAATATATCAATGCCGGCCTTGTAAAAGATGAAATCAGGGGAAAATTTATTGAAATGAGCAATATCCCGTCCGGAGCCACTGCATTTACCGTAACACTTGAAAAAGCCGGTGGTAATTCAGCACCCACGATTGAAGAAACTTACCTGAAAGGGGTGATATAAACTGCCCCTGCGGTAGCAATGCAACGGCTGCCCATCTCCTTTATTCCAACTGCAACCGTACAAATAATATCTTTCCAAACTTCACTATCTTCTGGTAGTTTTGCTGTATGATCCGCCGGTCGCTTGAAATCGTTTACAGCAGTTTTAAAATGGCACTGCAGGAATTGTGGAAGAA
Organism: uncultured Bacteroidota bacterium; assembly: GCA_902826165.1. Classification (GTDB taxonomy): domain Bacteria; phylum Bacteroidota; class Bacteroidia; order Chitinophagales; family Chitinophagaceae; genus CADEDV01. Next base: position 44,629 of record CADEDV010000028.1, on the reverse strand, counting down.
CAAACTCCGTACCTTCCTTTCCCTGTTTGGCATCACGATCGGTATCTTCTGCATCATCGGCGTGTTGGCCACCGTGAACAGCCTGGAACAAAATATCCAAAACGAAGTAAAATCTTTAGGCACTAATACGATCTATATTGATAAATGGGATTACAGTGCGGGTGGTGGCCCCGACTATCCCTGGTGGAAATATGTGAACCGCCCCGTTCCCAAATATGATGAGATGAAACATATCAAGGATCGGACAAAAAGTGCCAAGTATGCAGCCTTTGCCATCAATACCCGTGACAATGTAGAGTATAAAGGCAACCAGTTATCAAACGTAATTCTTTACGGAGTCAGTGAAGATTTTGATGATATACAAACGATGGGTATTGGCACCGGCCGTTATTTTTCCGAGGCCGAGTTTTCCAGTGGCGGCAATGTGACGGTGATCGGTAATGAAATTGCTGAAAAATTATATGGCTCCCCCGAAACGGCTGTTGGTAAAGAAATATCAGTAAGAGGAAAGCAATTACAGATCATCGGTGTGATCAAAAAACAGGGCAAGACCATGATCGGTGGCTGGGAATTTGACCAGAGCACTTTATTCACGTATAATTTTTCCCGGTCTATTATGAATGAACTCCGGACCGACCCCGTGATCATGGTACAGGGACAGGATAACATAACAAGCAAGGCACTGAAAGATGACCTGACAGGGACGATGAGAGCCCTGCATAAACTCAGTCCCACTAAAGAAGAAGATTTTGCCCTGAACGATATCAATGATTTCAGTGATGCTATCAGTTCGGCCTTTGTGGGTTTGAATATCGGCGGCTGGGCGATTGCCGCTTTATCCTTGATAGTCGGCATGTTTGGCGTGGCAAATATCATGTTTGTATCCGTCCGGGAACGTACCGGCCAAATAGGTTTGAAAAAAGCCATTGGTGCCAAGAGCCGGGTGATACTCACCGAGTTTTTATTAGAATCAGCATTCCTCTGCATCATCGGGGGATTGATCGGCCTTACATTGGTATTCCTCTTAACCGTGATACTCACCCAGGCATTGAACTTCCCCGTTTATATTTCTACCAGTTATATGGTGCTGGCCATCGGTATTTGCATTTTTGTGGGCATCCTCGCCGGTTTTATCCCTGCACTCCAGGCAGCAAAAATGGACCCGGTGGTGGCGATTCGAAGCAAATAAGTTAATCAGTTTATTAGTTAACCAGGTTAGCTGTTATTTTTGCAATAGCTTTTTAACCTGTTAACTTATTAACTTGTCAACTACCATCCTGGCCATAGAATCAAGTTGCGATGAAACATCCGCCTCCGTTTGCGTGGACGGTAAGATCCTTTCCAATTTCATTGCCAACCAGGCAGTACATGAACAATATGGTGGCGTGGTGCCCGAACTGGCATCGAGGGCCCATATGCAGCATATCGTTCCGGTAGTGGATACGGCATTGAAAACAGCCAACACAGAACTTTCATCTGTAGATGCGATCGCTTTTACCCAATCTCCGGGGCTGATCGGTTCTTTACTGGTAGGCGGACAGTTCGCCAAATCGTTAGCTCTTTCATTAGACAAGCCACTGATCGCTGTGCATCATATGCAAGCCCATGTGCTGGCCAACCTGATCGATGACCCCCAACCCAATTTTCCTTTTCTCTGCTTAACTGTAAGTGGCGGGCACACACAAATTGTATTATGTGAATCGCCAGCAAGCATGAAGGTGATCGGGGAAACGATTGATGATGCAGCTGGTGAAGCTTTCGATAAATCGGCCAAGATACTCGGCCTTCCCTATCCCGGCGGACCGTTGATTGATAAATATGCCAAAGAAGGTGATCCCAACCTGTTCAAATTTCCGGAGCCACAGATACCCGGACTGAATTTTAGTTTCAGCGGACTCAAGACATCCATCCTTTATTTTTTGCAAAACGCTGGTCAAAGCAATTTGTATAAAGAGGAATTCACAGCAACAGAAGAAGAGAAACAGGCCTTCATTCAAAATAACCTGGCTGATATCTGCGCTTCCATACAGCACCGCATTGTAACCATACTTCTCAACAAAGTAAAAAAGGCGGCGATTGAAACCGGTATCCGGGACATCTGCCTCGCCGGAGGTGTATCCGCCAACAGCGGACTGCGGCAGGCTTTCACAACAATGGGTGAACAATACCGCTGGAACACTTTTATTCCGGCCTTTCAGTATTGCACGGATAATGCCGCCATGATCGCCATTACAGGCTATTATAAATACCAGGCCGGCCAGTTTGCAGACCTATCAATAAGCGCATCGGCCAGGGCGAATTGGTAAACTCAGTTGCTTATCACTGGTTTCTGGCTACATTTACAAAAAGCCTGACCCTTTGTCAAATACTTATTTCCGTTTTAAACACTTCATTGTTCACCAGGGACGCTGCGCCATGAAAGTAACAACAGATGGTTGCCTGTTTGGTGCCTGGGTGGCGGATAAAGTACAGCACCTCGGGACTGGTTTAAAAATCCTTGATATTGGAACCGGAACCGGTTTGCTCAGCCTGATGCTGGCACAGAAAAATCCAACGGCTGAAATAGAGGCAAAAGAAATTGACAAAGAAGCAGCTACGCAGGCTACTGAAAACGTAAACGCATCCCCCTGGAAAGAGCAGATCAGCGTCATGCATACTGATGCTAAATTATATTCAACAAACAAGAGTTATGACCTGATAATCAGTAACCCACCTTTTTATGAAGATGAATTAAAATCACATGATGATAGTAAAAACATAGCCCATCATAGCAGTGCGTTAACCCTTGATGGATTACTTGGAATCATAAAAAAATCATTGTCAGATGCCGGTATTTTCTACCTGCTGCTTCCTTATAAAAGACTGGAAGAACTTCCTGCTCTTTTCAATAAGCACTCGTTACAGATCAAAGAAAAAACATTGGTACGGCAGACCACAAAGCATGACCATTTCCGGGTTATGCTGACCGGCACTCACCAAAGCAGCCCTTACAAAGAACAAGTTACCGGGGAAATAAGTATAAAAAATGAACAGCAGGAATACACACCGGAATTTACCGGCCTGCTAAAAGACTACTACCTGTCCCTGTAATATTCCATTCATGCAGCATTAACAGAATTAAAGTTACATCCTCGCACTCTGCATTTACCACTTGATGTAAGCGGCCATCACTGCCATTCCGGATCTGCAGTTGATTACCTGCCTTTCATCTTATTCTTCATCTAAAAAATTGTAGTCATGAAAAACACAGTATTAACCTGCCTGCTTGCTTCAACCCTTGCAGTAATATCATTTACCAGTTGCTCAAAAGACAAAACGGTTGCAGAAAAAGCTATCATCAACCAAACAACTCTTACGGGGGATAATACAGACAGGGGACCTGCACCGTTTACAGGCTCTGTCAGTGGCAAACTTTTTCCGGCGCCCGCATCTGCCACTTTCATTATTTATTACGATCGTACCATCATTGCCAGCGGCATTGCTGAACAAAAAGGAGATTTAAAAGCCGGGGAATTGCCAGCCGGGATTTACAATATGAAAATCACATACCGCCTTGCTGGTGAAACCCAAACTAATGATAAAGAAAGAGCAATCGTCATCAGCGACATCAGGGTGAACACTCAGTCAAATACTGACCTGGGGATCATCAACCTTCCCTGAGTTATTTTCACATAAAAGCAGTTCGCCAGAACTGCTTTTATGCCATTAGCTTCCAGATACATATTCGCGGAGATATTCATAGTTAGATGTAAGATCGCCGTCTTTTGCCATGGTAGCCCGGTCAATAATTGCGGATCCGTTTCCTACCAGGTCTTCCAGCACATGCTTAATAAGCTGCTCCCCAAAATAGCGGGATGCATCCCTTGGCAATTCATTCGGAAGATTGCCTACGGCCATGATATCAATAGAAGTTGCCAGATAAGGGGCTGTTTTTTCCTGGGTTTTCTTATCAACACCATAGATCGGATCCTCAATGGTCTGATCTCCGAGGTTAATAGGCACAGAACCGTTTGCGTCATCGGTAATGTCAGAGATAGTCTGGATGATAAAATTATCAGAAAGAGCATCTGCCTTTTCAAACAAACGGGGTACCGCTTTGTCCCAGTACACCCCATTCATTAATATGTCGGTCTGGGCAGTATAGGGCAGGAATGTACAGTCATACAATTCCGGGTGGTCGTGAAATTCCTGGCGATTATAACCACCAGTTGTCTTATTCCGGTACAGGTCAGCCCCCTTTAACTGGGTGTAAACGGGATAAGAAAATCGACGTTTAAGGTAGTCATCCGGCTCCACTTCATGAATACCCATCAGGTTCATAATCTCTAAAATACCATGCGCCACCCGGCCTGATCCGGTTATCGCAATTTTCACATTCGGCAACCTTAGGCCAAAATAATTATGAATCAATTCTCTGAAGCTACGCTGTTTATAAACCCTGTCTAATTTAAAAAGGCCGGTACGATTTCCATAAGCCATCATCCCGTTATGAGCACCCACCACACCGGCAAAAAAGCCAAATCCGATTATCCGCTGGCCGTCTTCATGCTCCAAACATTCGTAATCGATCAATCGTATTTTTTTATTCAATATATGCCTCATAAGTTTTTGATTATGAGGTTGTTTTTTCTTTGTATGCGAGAAGAATAAATAAGTTTTATTGTCCATCAGCTGGTCAACCGGCACTTCTTTTATACCTAATAATATATCACAGTCAGAGATATCTTCTTTTACTTCCACTCCTGCGGATATGTATTCCCTGTCGCTGAAGCAGCGATGGGAAGATGACTGGGCCACAATTTTTACCTGGTCTGAATTCTTATGCACCCATTTGCATTGGGCTGGTGTCAATGCCACCCGGTTATCTGCGGGTATCTTCCCTTCCCGTATAAGTCCGATTCTTGTCATATAGCCTTACTCGTTAGTTATGGCCGCAAAGTTGCCGTTTCTCCGGATGCAAAACAAGCTGATTTAAATCAAGCAGCCTGGCATAATAAATGTTGTAACTTTAATTTCCCGGAAAAAAGTTACCCCTACCCGGTTACAAGACAGCTTCCCGGGGTTACACACAAAAAAGGCCTATATGAGAAATAGAGGTATCCTCCCTTTTATCCCGGCATTACTGGCTGTACTGCTTTTTATATCCTGCGACCCCAAAGCTGGTGTAGGTGAGCCGACCGGCCCTTATACCCTTAGCTACGGCGACTCGATCATTTATATGCGGGCACAGGCTACGGATTATATTGTGGAGCCGCTTCAAAAAAGAGCCGGTACTTATGATGGTTTCCCCGAAGGAATAGAGATAGATGAAAACACCGGCGCTATTAATGTATCAAAAAGTGAGACCGGGCTTCGTTATCGCATTACACATACTGCCCCTGATGGTATAGTTACTGAGACTAAAGTGGTTTTATCAGGCATCACTTTCAAAGACCATTTCTATTATCTCTCCGCCAATGATTCCATTGCATTTCCTATTTACAATGCCGATGAGAACCGGGTTTTGCCGCTTAGTGGCTCTCTATTTGATGAAGGCAACCTGGCCAACAGCAGCGGCTGCTCTGTTAGAACCGATAATGGCAAGATCAACCTGAAAGAGACAATCCGTAACGGCGTATTTGGCTTCCCACCCCGCAATGACGCCCAGGAAACTTTTGAGATCAAATACCGGATCAACGATGCCAGCGGTAAATCAGAAAATAAACTGAAAGTGCTTTTATACTGGTACAACACGATCAACGATGTACCGCAATATGTATGGGACATCCTGAATGAACGTACTTCACAAGGCGTCTTTTTAAGAGGTGGCGACTTTGGCCGTGTGGCCAAACCAAGACCACCATGTGTCATAATTGTAAACCAGTAATCAGTTAGTTCTGCTAAATTTGATGAGCAGTATTGCTTATCATGAACAGGATCATTTTATCAATTTTACTGGCCTTTCTTCTCTTGCTTGCTTTTTCCCAACAAAAGTCTCAGCCCAACCCTTCATACCGGGAAGAATATGCTGCGGCTGACCTTATTTATCATAAAGCCGGCCAGCTCTCTTCACTTCCCGATTATACAGACGAAACAGGAAGGAAAGAAGCAGCTCTGAACCAGCAGGCACTAAAAAGCTTTAAAGCCGTGCTGCCGGCAGTAGAAAAGGCCTTTAATGATTCCCTTGCTTTTCATTGCTATTATAAGATTGGCGAACTGGAACATTATTTTGACAGCACCGAATCAGCTAAAAAGAACTATGCAAAAGCCATTTCACTTAAAAGCAAACTTCCCGCACTACCAGATTCCTTTTTATTCAAACCCTATATATTTCTTGGTGGCATCCAGTACAGCAGTAATCAGTTTGATTCTGCCCTGATCAATTATAAAAAAGCAGAAGAAATAGCTTCCCGCTATTCCATGCCGCTGGATGGAACCAACCGGCTCTACAATACACTGGGAGCTATGTATTTTGAAACGGGTAATTACAACCAGGCAAAAAACTACTTTGAAAAAGCCATTGCCCTGCTGGGTGCACCTCATTCCTCCTCCGAAGGACTACGGGCTAATTACGAGATCAACCTGGCAGCCACCTTAACCAAACTGGAAAAATATGATGATGCCAATAGCATTTACCAGCAACTGTTAAAGGAAGACATTAATAAAAATGATATCCTTCATAATTTAGGAACGATCAACCTGACACTGGGAGCCGGCCGTAAAGCCATCCATTTTTTTAAACAGGTACGGTATAGCAATAACAAGATCGTACGGTTACTGAATGACATCGGGCAGGCCTGGGAAAGTGTGAACGAAATTGATTCAGCCCGGCATTATTACCTGCAAGTACTGGCAGAAAATAAAAAATGGAACCTTGGCCGCAAGAATATCCAGGCTGGCCTGGCACTGAAACACCTTGGAGACCTGGCCATTCAAAAAGATAAGTTTACGGAAGCTCTGGAGCAATACCAGCTGTCGGTTATCCAGTTCGTCAACGACTTTAATGAAAGAGATATTTATAAAAACCCTGAACAATTCAGCGGGGTATTTTCCTATATCAACCTCTTCAATGCTTTAACCGCCAAAGCGGATGCTTTTGTTTTCTTTTACCAGCGGGAAAAGAACATCCTCCAGCTCAAAGCTTCGCTGGATGCCTACCGGGCAGCATTTAAACTGGCTGATTTTGTAGAAAGAACTTATGACTCTGACGAAGCCCGTCTTTTCCTGAATAAAATAAAATACACAGCCCACAGTAAACCTATTGATATCAGCCTGCTGCTGCATGAACTTACAGGCGAAAAGCAATTCCTGGAAGAAGCTTATTTTTTTGATCAGCGGAACAAAGCGTCGATCCTTTCGCTGAATGTACAGGAAAATAAACTCAAAGACGCCGGTAATGACCTGACCAGGCAGGAAGCTTCCCTGAAAACATCTATCACCCGTATGAGCCTGAAAGCAGCCAACGTAACAGACAGTGTTCAACTGGCCGGGATCAACGCCGCCATCCGGGATGATGAAATTCAATTAGGAAAAATTCAGGAACAAATCAATGCTGATCCTGTTTACCGGGATAAGCAGGCTGCTGAACGCATCCCTTCTGTAAAAGAACTCCGGGAACTGCTGGATGATAACACAACCTTATTATCCTATCATTTATCAGAAAAAGAGATACTGGTACTGCTGATCTCAGCAACTGGTATCAATTATAACCGGGGCCCGGTAACAGAAGATTTTTATAAACAACTGGCGGGATACAAAACAACTCTCCATACCGTTGACGGGTTGAAGCGTTTTGAAGGACAGTCCGAAGCAGCGGCTTTATATACTATCCTTTTAAAGCCTGTTGAACAACAACTGGCTGCTTCAAAGCGGCTGATCATTATCCCGGATGATGAACTGAACTATCTTCCTTTCGAAGCCCTGCAGGATGAACAAGGTAATTACCTGCTGGAGAAATTTGCTGTACAATACCAATATTCAACCGCCCTGCTGAGAAAGCCTAAAACAGCAACAGAAAAATTAAATGGCACCCTGGCCTTTGCACCATTTACAAACGAAGGCTATGAAGACTCAGCGGGTTTTTCCTTCACTAAACTGCCCGCCTCCAAAGAAGAAGTGAGCCAGTTGCCGGGTGCAATTTTTACAGACAGCAATGCTACCAAAGCCAATTTTTTAAAAACAGCCAATCACAATGGTATCATTCACCTCGCCACGCATGCTGCTGTAAATAATGAACTACCTCTCCGCTCCTATATTGCATTTTATCCCGTCAATGATGAGTACAGGTTATATGCACAGGAGATCTATGATATGAACCTGGATTCCACCCAACTGATCATCCTGAGTGCCTGTGAAACCGGGGCCGGTCAATTAGTGAAGGGTGAAGGGCTGATGAGTTTGTCAAGGGCATTTGCCTATGCCGGTTGCCCCAATATTATTACATCGCTATGGAAAGCAGAAGATAAAACAACGGCATTTATCACCCGGCAACTCCATCATTATATCGATAATGGGTTGTCAAAAGATGTGGCGTTGCAACGGGCCAAACTGGACCTGCTGAAAAGTAAAACCATAGATCCCCGTTTCAAAACACCTAATTATTGGGCCCATCTATTATTTATCGGGGATTACCAGCCCAACAATCATCCAAAAGCCTGGTGGTGGATCGCTGCAGGCATCATTGTACTGACCACCGTCTATTTATTTATAAAGCATAAAAAGAGAAGCCGGACCTGACCAGGCCCGGCTTAGTTCTCCACAGGTAAGCTCACTATTATTGGTGCAATGTTATTGTTGGCAAGTGGGTGTCCTCACGGTTCCTCACCACCACATTGTTGATCGTTGTATCATTATAATTATTTCTTCCATCTATGAACACTTTATACGTACCGGCAGTAAGGCCCACGATCTTGAACTCTCCGTCATCATCATCAGGACGGGCCATCGTGGTATCCGTTCCGCTGATCGCCATTACCACTGCATCAGCTGCGCTTGGCAATACCCTGCCTTCTATTTCTCCGGAATGACTTCTTGTAAATATTTTGATATGCGACTTAAGACGGTAACCATTATTGTTCCCGGAACCACTGTTATCAACCTGTATGGAACGGCTGGCATCAAAATCTATCCAGAACAATACCTGCCCGTTGCTGATCTCAAAATTGCTGCTCTCCAGGTTGGCCGTTACCTGCCTGTCCTCGTCTTTGATACGGAGCGGGAATGACTGGCCATCTTTCATCACACTGTTTTGTGTTCCCAGTGTCAGCCTGATCTTTTTCACACGGCCATTAGGTAAAGTACCGGTGCCGAATAAGGTATCAATCCCATTGCGCAGGCGAAGGATATTATAAACACCAGCCCGGATATCCAGGCTCACCCAGCCATCGTTGGGTAAAGTATCATCTTCCAGTTTAACTTCCAATCGTTGCAGGTCAATAAATACACTGTCAAAAATGGGTGTCTGGTCATCGGTCAGGTAAATAGCCACGGTATGCGGTTTATTAATATCAACCTGGTTCGTTCCTGAAATATCTTTTTGACAGGAATAAAAGATAACGGTTGCCAGTAACAGCAGCATAGCACTCAAACGGATCATGTTTTTCATAAATAACTTTTTCATTTCACAATACTTGTTTTCATGAATGAGTACACACCACGGAACAACATGTAACCTGCTCAACAAAAAAAATCCTCCTGCTTTGCAGGAGGATACCAACTGTGACCATTCAACCATTAACGCCATTTCAACAATTTGACCTGGCGCATCAACTTGCTGGTTATTTTTTCATTGTACAGGTGACCCGGATCATCCTGTATCTTTTTCATGAGTTCAAGTGCATAATCATAATCCCTGTTACGGATATAACTGAGAGAGAGGTAGTACTCTGCTTCGTCTTTCAGCAGCTTATCCTTTGTTTGCCGGTTGATTTCAATCACTTCTTTGAAACAAGTGATCGCCTTACTGTTATTATCCAGTTCTAATGCTGATAACCCGGCAAGGAATTCGGTCTGCGGTCCTGCTTCACTCCTTTTATCATGTATGCTTATTACTTCTTTATAATTCTTTTCCCGGTAGGCTTTTTCTGCAGCCGTCATTTCTGATCCGGCACCACGGGTATTGCTTAACTCATAAAAACTATAGTTATCGGCAAATACTTTATCAGGTGATAATTTATAAAAATTATACCCGGTGATACCTAAAACAACCAGTAACACACTGGCGGCAACAGCAACACTATAACGAACAATACGTCTTACCGGGCTGATGGTTCTTACAGGGGTCTGCAATTCGGTCATCATTTCCCGGTGAATAGTTCCGATTTTTTGTTGCAGGCCATATAATTTAACTGCTTTGGTGGTTCCCAGCAGGTTTTCCCATTCCTCTTTAACGATGCTATCTGCAGCCAACTGTTTTTCCAGCTGCTGTTTTTCAGTGGCCGGTAAAACGCCATCGATATGATCGATGAGCAGGGTGGTCATATTGGGTGTAGAATTATCCATGCAATAAGTTTTTCAGGCTTTGTTTCAAATATGGTTTTTCAGTGATCATTTGTTCTAATTGTTTCAGGCATTTATATTTTTTATTCCGTACCACCTGTTCGTTCTCATAATGCAGTGTTTCTAATATTTCCCGCATCGACAGGCTCTCGTAATAAAACAGGAGCAATATCTTCCGGCAGGTCTCTCCCAGCTCCCCTACCAGCCGGGTTACCTCTGCTTTTCCTTCCCGGTCGGCGATATAATGACTGGCATCCATTTCCATTTTATCCTGGCCTCTTTCATATTTTTCTTCCCTTGCCAGGGCCCGGCCCCTCCTTTTCAGTTCGTTGAGCCAGGTGTGCCGGTTCAGGGAAAATAAAAAGGTCTTTACCGTTGATTCGCCCCTGAACTTATCCTTTTGTACCAGGTCAATAAAACTCAGCACCACTTCCTGGAACACATCCTCCGCATCCTGCCTGCTGCCGCTGTTGTTCATGATATACCAGCAGAGACTCTCGAAGTGGTTCCTGTAAATGGCTTTGATCGATTCATCCATGCTTTTACCCACCCGGAGGTTCGCTACCAGCTCTGTGTCCGGGAGGTTTCTGATTAGCTCCATGCCTTATTCGTAGATTTGTACATGATAAATCCGGTTTTGTAACCCAAACTAAGGATATTTTTATCAGAAAATAATTTCTTATATATAAATGGCTATGAACTATTTCGAACTATTTGAACTGCCGGTGGCCCTGAAAGTGAATACCGCCACCCTGTCCCGCAAGTTCTTTGAACTGTCAAAGAAATATCACCCGGATTATTTTATTAATGAGATAGATCAGGCACAGGCAGAAGCACTGGAGAAATCCGCCCTGCTGAATAAGGCCTGGAAAACCTTTCAAAATCCTGATGAGACCATTAAATATGTGCTTCAACTGAAAGGGTTGCTGGAAGAAGAAGAGAAATATGAGCTGCCGCCTGATTTTTTGATGGAGATACTGGAAATAAATGAACAATTAATGGATGCGGATGAGCCTGCTGTAAAAGCAGGCCTTGAATCCACCATTCAGCAACTTCAAAACGAGATATATGAACCTGTTAAAGAAATGGTGGAGAATTATCAGGAAGATAGTGTTTCCGAAAAAGACCTGTTGCAGGTAAAAGCCTATTATTACAAGAAAAAATATTTAGACCGCATCCGCCGCCAATTAGCCGGAATGGCTTAATATTGCAGCCCCAATGCTGCTAATGGATTGGCCTTTAGTTCTTATTGATAGCATTTTGCCCGGGTGGCGAAATTGGTAGACGCAGCAGACTCAAAATCTGCCGCTTTCACGAGTGTGCCGGTTCGAGTCCGGCCCCGGGCACAAAAAGGCTGCTTCAATCGAAGCGGTCTTTTGCATTTATATCAGTCTGTGTTTTACGTTATTCCCAAAAAGTTTGTCCTGCAAATACACATCTATGTTGGCTTAACAGAAAGCCTTGAACAAAGGGTCAGTCAGCATTTCAGCAGACTCTATCCCTTTTCTAGTTCAAAATAACCGGTTGCCTTTATTTGATCTGCTAACCAAATACTCCGCACAGGCAGTCACTTTTAACCTGGCTACCCAAAGAATCAGCATCCCCGGAATCCTCCTGCCGGCCGGGTTATTGTTCCATTTTACCCGTTAAACAGATTGATATTGCCAGTTGCCAAATGAAAGTTTACGGACAGCTTTCACTACGTAATTATGTAATTGTGAATTTGAAGTGGCGCAATCAAGGAATGAAGACAATAACAAGGATTGCTTTTTTATACCGGGGAAAAAATTTATGGTGTGGCGTAGCCCCATCAGGCAACCAGCAGGAAATGCATATGCTTACATTCAACCAAACAGTACCTGCCCAGGCAATGGCTACAAAATGGCCATGCGGCTAATGAATTTATATGAAAAATAAAGGATCAATAAACTTATTGTACATGAAACAACTTCGTTTAACAGTCATATGCTTTTTTATAATTTTATCCTTACCTGCTCAAATACCCTCCTTGCAATGGGCCAGAAACATTGGCGGATCAAGGGGTGATGAAATTAAAGTGGATGCTGCTGGTAATGTTTATACAACCGGTTATTTTGCAGGTGCCGGAGATTTTGACCCCGGGCCTGGTAATTACTTTTTAAATGCATTTGGAATTGCGGATGATGCCTATATTTCTAAACTGGATGCTAACGGAAATTTTTTATGGGCCATACAACTGGGGGGCAGCTCTACCAATTATAGTTTTTCTATAGAAGTAGATGCAGCGGGCAATGTGTATTCCGTAGGGTATTTTAGCGGTACTGTTGATTTTGACCCCGGTCCCGGTGTTTTTGAATTAACGACTAACGGGCAATTTGATATTGGCATCTCCAAACTGGATGCGAATGGGAATTTTGTTTGGGCAAAGAAAGTTGGTGGCGCTAACTCGGACCTTGCTTACTCTCTTATACTGGATCAAACTGATAATATTTGTATTACAGGCAATTTTATAGGTGTGGTAGATTTTGATCCCGGGCCTGCCATTGCAAACCTTGATGGTAATGGTACGCTTGGCGAATGTTTTATTTTAAAGCTAACTGCCGGCGGAGATTTTATTTGGGCAAAAGAAATAGACGGAAATTATAGTGTAGGCAGTACCATCAGCAAAGACGCAACCGGCAGTTTATATGTGTGTGGAGTATACAACCTAACGGCAGATCTTGATCCTGGCGTGGGAGTTTATAACGTTACTTCGGCAGATGCTGGCACAGATGCATTTGTTATTAAACTGGATGCTTCCGGTGGTTTTGTCTGGGGGCGGTCATTTGGAGGCCCCGGTACCCAAACTTGTGAATCAGTAGAAACAGATGCTTCAGGAAATGTATACCTGGCAGGCTATTTTCCATTTACGGTCGACTTTGATCCGGGTGTTGGCATATTTGAAATGACCGCAACCGGAAGTTCAGATGCATTTGTATTAAAACTGGATGCATCAGGCAACTTTGTTTGGGCAAAAGCTTTTTCGGGAACGGCAGCCGAAAATGCTAACGATCTTGCGGTAGATGCGTTGGGTAATGTATATGTTACAGGATTATTCCAGGCAACTACAGATTTCGATCCCGGTGCCGGTGTATTTAATTTAACCACAATAAGCAACGATGTTTATGTAGCCAAACTGGATGCCGCTGGAAACTTTGGCTGGGCTTTTCAGTTTTCAACAGGGTTTTCAAATACAGGGCTTTCCATTTTTGTACGATCTAACGGAAATATTTATACGACAGGACAGTTTCAGGGCAGTGGGGATTTTGACCCCGGCCCCGGAACCACAGCGCTTAACTCCGCTAATGGCAGAACGTATATTGTTAATTTAGGCAGCAGTGTATTGCCATTAACCTTGCTGGAATTTTCTGGTAGCAGTATTGCATCCGGAAATATTTTACAATGGAAGACTGCACAGGAAATAAACACAAAAGATTTTGAGATAGAATGGAGTAATAATGGAATAAATTTTGAAAAAATTGCCACCCGGCAAACAGCAGGCAACAGCAGCGCCACAAAACACTACAGTTACCTGCATACAACTAGAGTAAATGGCGATAATTACTACCGGCTAAAAATGCAGGATATTGACGGACGCTTTACTTATTCCAATATAATAAAGATCAATACAAAGATTACGGTTGCTGATTTTTCAGTATTTCCTAACCCTGTCAGTAATGTATTGCAGTTGAATATTCAGTCATTAAAAACGGAAACCCTTTTATTCCACCTGCTTGGTGCGGATGGAAAAATAATTGCGTCAAAATATTTTAACGTCGTTAAAGGCAGCAATTTGTTTAACTGGAATTTACGGTCTATTCCGGCTGGCACCTATTTTATTACTGCTCTAAATGAGCAATTTAAAACTTTACAGGTCATTAAAAATTAATCTTAAGTATGAGAAAAAAAATAATTTCCGTTGTAATGTTGTTTGCAGTTGCTCACTACTTAAATGCACAATCAGTAGGTATTGGCAACAGCTCACCAGATGCATCAGCTATGCTCGATGTAACAAGCACAGCAAAAGGGGTACTTATTCCCCGTATGACGGATGCAGAAAAAAATGCAATCCCCTCTCCGGCTCCCGGCTTACTGATATTTAATACAAACACCAACAGTTTTCAATACTATCATCTGTCAAGCTGGGTAAATATTTCGCACAGTGGCATTATTAACGGCTTGCCTAATAAATTGGCAAAGTTTAACAGCCCCTGGGGGTTAACTGCAAACACTCTTATCACTGATAATGGTGCAGGTGTAGCCATCAACACTACCAATGCACTGCCCAACAGTAGTGCCTTGCTGGATTTGGCCAGCACTGGTAAAGGCATATTAATTCCCCGTATGACAACTGCCGAAAGAACTGCCATTGCCGCACCCGCAACCGGCTTATTGGTATTTGATAATACCAGTAATAGCTTTTGGTTTTATAACGGGAGTCAATGGATGGAATTGACAACAGGTGGTGGAAGCAGTAACTGGACGGTATTAGGAAATAATATTTACAACGGTAATTCAGGCAATGTGGGTATTGGAGCCACGACGCCTTTTGAAAAATTGACAGTGGACGGTAATATTGTTACATCAGGGGGAATAGGAGTTGGAACCGCCACTCCTGATTTAGCCACCTATAAATTAGATGTGAATGGCAGTATTCATAATACAGGGAATATTTATACAGATGGCAGAGTAGGAATAGGAACCACAACTCCAAATCATCAACTTCAGGTAAATGATGGCAGTGTGGCAATTTATAATTCCAGTGATTCCAAGTACTGGGTTCTCTTTTATAATGACATTAATAACTCTTTTCAAATAAGAGAAGATGGCACTCCACGGGTTACAATATTAAATGGCGGAAATACAGGAATCGGAACAATTTCACCGGCTTATAAATTAGATGTTGCTGGTGCAATAAGAGCCAGTGGCAATATACAATCGCAGGGAAACGTAAGTATAACTGGTACGGCCACCGTTAATAATGGTGCTGGAATAGTAAGAAGTTCCAACGGAAATCAATTGAGAACAGAGCTTTACTCAGGGCCCCTTTCCACAGGTATTGGCGCCGGGGGTGCAGTTCTTTTCAATATTTCATTTTCTGCGTTTTCATCCGTTCCGCATATTTCAGTAGCACAAGTTCCGGAAGGAACACTTTCGTATCGCAAATTAATTTACGATGTACATGATGTAACCACAACCAGTGCACAGGTAACCATTTATAATCCAACTCCTGAAGCCGCTACAATCAATGGCAATTTTAAAGCCATCATCATTGGTATTGATAATTAGCAAGGGCAATTGGAGAACGAAAATGCTTTGCTGAAAATGATACTACTGAAATGAAAACAATGCTGCTGCAGCTACGCAAAGAATTGGATGAACTGAAAATAAAAATACAGGTTCACTAAAAAACCTATACAATGAATAAATATTTTTTTACAATTATATTGCTGCTGTTGATTAAAAGCATCGTTGCTCAGAATGAGGGCATTGGCACCATTACCCCTTTTACCCGTTTGCATGTTGCAGACAGCAGTGTGTTGTTTAGTGCAGTTGGATTGGCCAGCCCGGCACCTGGCAATCCTCCCATTCAGGGTTCCGGAAGAAGAATGATGTGGTATGCAGACAAAGCTGCATTTCGGGCAGGTTATACAGCAGGAAATAGCTGGGATAAAGTTAATACAGGTATCTATTCTTTTGCTACAGGAAATAATACAACCGCCTTTGGAACCGGTTCGACCGCATTGGGAAGTGGCACATCTGCCAGTGGAAATTATTCCGCTGCAATGGGGCAAAACACAACCGCCAGTGGAACTGCTTCAATCGCAATAGGGTTTAATACAAACGCCAATGGAAGTTTTTCAATGGCAATAGGGCAAAATACTAACGCAGGCGGAGATATTTCAACAGCTGCAGGATATGGTACAATCGCCAGTGGAAATGTGTCAACAGCAATGGGAGATAACACAATCGCCAGTGGACTTCGTTCAACTGCAATGGGGCAAAATTCAACCGCTAATGGAAATTACTCAACTTCAATGGGACAAAATACAATTGCCTTCGGAACTGTTTCAACCGCAATGGGAGGAAATACAAACGCTAATGGGAATTATTCAACCTCAATGGGGAAGTATACCGATGCAACAGGATACGGATCTACAGCAATCGGTGATAGCAGTTTAGCAAGCGGAGCTATTTCATTTGCAAGCGGGTTTCGTACAACTGCCAGTGGCGCTTATTCAACAGCAATGGGGTATGAAACAACCGCCAGTGGCAATTTTTCAACGGCAATGGGATATGAAGCAACTGCCAGTGGTAATTTTTCAACGGCGATGGGTAATTATGTTTCCTCCAATAACAAGGTAGGTTCATTTATAATGGGTGATAATTCTTCTGCTGTGGTAATGATTTCTCCTGCGTTTAATTCTTTTTCGGCAAGATTTGCGGGTGGGTACAGGTTATTTACCAACCCCAATTTAACTGCCGGCTGTTTTTTAAACGAAAGCAGTAATGCCTGGAGTACCCCCAGCGATGTACGTACCAAAGAAAATTTTGCTGAAATAAACGGGGAAGTTTTTTTAAATAAAATAAGCAACTTCCATCTCACCAGCTGGAATTACAAAACACAAAACCCGGCAACCTTTCGCCACTACGGCCCTATGGCGCAGGATTTTTATGCCGCTTTTGGAAACGATGAATATGGTACCATTGGCAATGATACCACTATCAACTCCGCCGATTTTGCCGGGGTGAGTTTTATTGCCATTCAGGCACTGGAGAAAAGGACACAAAAGATCGAACAGGTGGGAAAAGAGCAGGCGGCCCTTGAGAAAATGCTGAAACAGCAGGAAGCGATGATACTAAACCAGCAAAAGCAAATAGATGAGTTAAAAGCATTGTTAAACAAACTCACTGTGCCTGGCAGTTCTAAATAAAAATGCAGAGTAGTAACGCTTAAAGATATCATTGCTCCCATTATAAGTTCCTATATTAGAGTATTGAGAAAATCACTTTTTATACACAAGCTGTTACTTTATCTCACACTGCTGACCGGCAGCGTTTTTCCTATTGCTGCACAGCAATCCGGATCCTGGCTGTATGAATATTATAATACATCACATGGCCTGCCCTCCAGTCAAATTACCTGTCTTGCAAAAGACAATATGGGGTTTCTATGGGTGGGTACTTCATCGGGCTTAAGTATGTACGATGGCTATAGTTTTAAAAACCATGCTTACACAAGTAATAATGAATTGACAGGTCATATAAATGTGATAAAAGCAGATGGCGCCGATCGCTTATGGATTGGCAGCGGCGCAGGATTATTTTGCCGTGTAAATAATGAGTTGATAAAAATAAGCACCGCTACTTCTTTACCGCAAGGTGTAAATGATATTTTACCGGATACCGATGGCAGCATTTGGCTGGCAACAGAAAACGGGCCCGTTAAGCTATTGATTAACGATCTTGATTTTTCGGGCAAGAAAAAAACTATACTTAGCAATTATCTGCTTAAACAATGGAAGTTTGAAGATAAAAATATTGATGACAAGCATATTACTCATCTTGCAAAAGCTGGTGATGGGACTATTTACATTGCGGGGCCATCTGCTTTATTCCGGCTCACCAATAACATACCGGAGGTAGTGCATACCATTTCCAACAGCAGGGATAAAATACTCTCCCTTTTCCCTGTAAGCAAGTCAATTGTATATTTTGATGCAGTCAGTACAGAGATAAATAAAATCGAAAACGGAATTATTACGCAGTATACCCCGTTGGATTTATACAAGCCCGGTGATGAAGATAATAATCCAGGTACCTGGTACGTAGGCACAAGAGGTGCCTTTTATTTTCATCCGCAAAGCGGCACCGTATCTGCATCGCTCAAACTCTTGGATAAATACCTGGTATGGGCGACTGCTGTTTTAGAAGAAACTGACTTTTTTTGGGTCGCTTCCGGCGATGGGCTAATTAAGATAAAGCCTTCTCTCTTTACCGCATATGCTATTACTGAAGCATCCTCATATAGTGATTTTTATTCGCTGGCACAGTTAAAAAGCGGTAAGCTGTTATTAGGTGCAAACTTTGGTAAAATTCTAGAAAAGCAGGGAAGCTCCTTCCGGCTTATAAAAGACAAAATAGTACCCAGTGCAGAAATTAAAGCAATGTATGAAGATGACAGGGGCTGGCTCTGGCTAGCTAGTGGCTACCAGGGGCTGGTATTAGTAAGAAATGGAAAGGCAGAAAGGTATACTATAGAAAACGGGTTGCATGATAACTCTGTTTATCATTTTATAAAAACAAGCCGCGGCCAATTATATATTGTTGGCGATGCAGGAATGAGTGAGATCGAAGTTACAGCCGGTAACAAAATTTCATTTAAGAAGTTTCTTTATAAGCCCAACACTACTACCTATGCAAAATTCTTTTCGGGCATAGAAGCTCCTGACGGCAAAATCTGGATAGGAGGCGAAGAAGGTCTTTTTTATTTGCATAATGACTCACTCCATAAATTTTCGTTGGCTGGCAAACAGCTTTCTGTAAATTTTTTACTAAAAGACAAAGAAGGCAAAGTGTGGGTGGCTGCACCAGGTGAAGGGATCTTGCAATGTGCCTTTACGAAAGATAATAAACTGGAAATTGAGCAGCGGTTTACAGAATCTGATGGCCTTAACACCCTGCATTACTTAACACTGCTGGCAGATAAAAAAAATAATATCTGGGCGGGCAGTTCCACCGGGCTCAGCGTTATTGACAGGCAGCAAGCGTATAAAAACAGGGTTTTAAATTTTGATGAGTCGGATGGATTTATAAAATCAGGCTACAGTTATATTACTATGCTCCAGGCGGCCGACAACACTATTTGGACTGCTACAACGCTGGGAGTAACCTCTTTTGACCCTGCACAACTGTTAAGTAACAATACGGCGCCAGCTGTTTATATCACCGAAATAAGGCCGCTAAAAAACAATCGCTTAACTGCCGGTTACCCCTTTACTCAGCAACTGTCAAAAAACGAATTCAGCTATACTGACAATTCTTTCAATTTTAATTTTACGGCGATCGCTTTTGAAAACCCTGAAAATACCCGGTATTACTATAAATTAGAGGGATTGGATACCAACTGGGTATATTGTGGAAAGCTGCGGAGCATCAGTTTTGAGAATCTTTCACCCGGCGATTATGTATTCAGAGTAAAAGCACTAAATAGTAAGGGCACCTGGAGTGCAAACGATGCCGTTTATAATTTTACTATCATCCCTCCTTTCTGGAAGACCTGGTGGTTTGTAGTGCTGATGATAACCGTGGCGGGGCTCTGTATCCTTTTATTCATCCGTTACAGGATAAAAAAAATCAGGGAAAGAGAAACAGCCAAAACAACATTACAAAAATTGAAAGCTGCGAACTACAGGAATCAGTTAGAAATAGAAAAAATAATTACCCATTTTGCCACATCGCTTAACAGTATTAATAATACCGATGATATTTTATGGGATGTTGCCAAAAATTGTATTTCAAAACTGGATTTTGAAGACTGTGTCATTTACCTGCTGGATACTAAAAAAAATACATTAGTACAAAAAGCAGCCTGGGGGCCAAAAACAACAGACAGGAATAATATCATTAACGCCATTGAAATACCTGTTGGTAAAGGCATTGTGGGTCATGTGGCACTAAATGGCCGGGCTGAAATTGTGAATGATACCTCGTTGGATGAACGGTACATTACAGATGATGCTAGGCGCATGTCGGAGATTGCTGTTCCGGTTGCTATTGACGGCACTGTAATTGGCGTGATAGACAGCGAACACAGCAGTAAAAACTTTTACACCGACAGACATTTGCAGCTGCTCACCACGATAGCCTCCCTGTGCGCCGGTAAATTTAAAACCATAATAGCAGAGGGCATTTCTAGGGAGAAGGAAATAGAAGTACTACGCCTGCATAAAGATTTTGCCACATCACAGCTCACGGCACTGCGGATGCAGATGAACCCTCATTTCATTTTTAATGCACTCAACAGTGTACAGCACTATATCATGCAGGGCAACGTAATAGAGGCCAATAAGTATCTTTCTAAATTTTCTAAACTGCAAAGGGAAATACTTCATTGCAGCAACCAGCAGTTTATATCCCTGGAGAAGGAAACAGGCATACTGAATTCGTACCTGGAACTGGAACAAAACCGGCTTGGAGGGACCTTCAGTTATAAAATAACAATGGCCGAAGAAATTGAACCGGTGGAAATTTTAATCCCGCCTATGATGCTGCAGCCTTTTGTGGAAAATGCTATTTGGCATGGCTTAATGCCACGTCAAACAGACCGTTGCCTGAGTATTTTTTTTGATTTGCTCACAGAAGATATTTTACAGGCCACAATACGGGATAATGGAATTGGCCGGACCGCCTCCGCCGGGTTAAAACAGGCTGTTGCAAGTACTATTTTGCATGAATCCAAAGGCATGTCTATTGTAGAGCAACGTTTGCAATTGCTCCGCAACCAGTACGATAAGCCTTTTGAAGTGATCATTTCCGACATTACTGACACTAACGGCTTTGTACAGGGCACACAGGTGATTTTAAAAATATTTATAGGAACCAAAAAATCATGAATATAAAAGCATTGATAATAGATGATGAAGTGACAGCGTTACAAACTCTGTCACTGATGATTAAACACTACGCTCCTGCAATAACAAATATTAAAACTACCACCGATCCTTATGAGGGTCTGCTTTTAATAAAGCAGTTTAAGCCACAGCTGTTATTTATAGATATACAAATGCCGCTTATGAATGGATTTGAGCTGCTGAAAAAAGTGGAGCTATTTAATTTCAGTATCATTTTCACTACAGCACATGACGAGTACGCCATTGATGCCATTCGCTTTAGTGCCCTGGATTATTTACTTAAACCCATTGATGCAGATGAACTGCAAAATGCCTTTAATCGTTTTCTTGAAAAGCAAAGCGGTTCTATAGTCGCAGAACCCTTGTATAATAACTTCATGTATAATCTGAATGTAAAAGATAAAAAGGATTTCAAACTGGCGTTACCTACTTTACAAGGTACTTTTTTTTATAAACCGGAAGATATTATCCGTTTACAGGGGGAAGGGAGCTACACTAAATTTTTCTTCGCTGACAATACGTCGTTGCTAACAGCCTATACTATTAAGAACTATGAGGATATTCTTTTCAGGTATGGTTTTTTACGGGTGCATAAATCGCACCTGGTGAATAAGACCCATATTGTAAACTACATGACAGATGGTATGCTTACCATGTCAGATACCTCCAAAGTGGAGATTTCGAGGAGAAGAAAGGAGGATGTAATGGAAGTATTAAAAAATAAAACTTAAACCAGGCCAGGAGGTTTAAATCTGCCTGTCGGCAGCTGAGTCCGGGCTTCAAAGGCTGGTTACCTGAAGCGATCTTTAGCATTTATATTCCTTGCTGTTCTACGTATTATTTCACCAACGCATCAAACAACACTTCCACCGGGTGAAGTGCTTTTTTTTGAGTGCCATCTTTCACCTGGTGACGGCAGGAAGTTCCGGAAGCAACGATGATACCATTTTCTGGCACCGCCCTTACAGCCGGGAAGAGAACCAGCTCTCCCACTTGTTGTGAAATTTCATAATGCTCTTGTTCGTATCCAAAACCACCCGCCATACCGCAACAACCTGACGGGATCAGTGTAGCTTTATAATGAACAGGTAGTTGCACGGTATCCAGTATGGATTGCTGGCTGGATAATGCTTTCTGGTAACAATGGCCATGAACATGCAGTTCTCTATGTTCAGTAGTGAACAAATTTCTATCAATAAGATCAGCCGCTGACTGCTTCGATAAAAATTCTTCGATGGTAAATGAATTAGCCGCTAATGATTGGGCTGATGTTTTATTTTTTTCATCCGCCAGGTCAATATACTCATCCCGGAAGCTGAGTATCGCTGAAGGCTCAATACCGATTAGTGGTGTGGCTAATGAAACCAGGCCGGATAATAATTCAATATTGGTATTGGCAATAGCAGCAGCTTTTTCCACCAATCCCTTTGATAAATAGGTACGGCCGCTTTCCTGGTGTAAAGGAATGATCACTTCATAACCCAACGCTTCTAAGAGCAAAATCGCTTTCTTACCAATTTCCGAATCGTTGTAATTGGTAAACTCATCGCAAAAGAAATAAAGTTGCTTTGTTGATTTCTTTGCAGCATGTTTCTTATACCAATGCAGCAAAGTTTCCTTGCCTAATGCAGGCATCGTCCTGTCAGGATGGAAACCAACTAACCGGTTAGCTGTCTGCCGAAAGAACTTAACACCATAAAACCAATTGAACAGTCCCGGGAATTTCGATACCAGTTTCATCTGCTTGCTGAAGTTGGCGATCAGCTTTGCCCTGAACGGGATACCATTCTTATCATAATACTGTTGTAGAAACTCTGCCTTCATCTTCGCCACATCCACACCTGAGGGGCACTCTGTCTTACATCCCTTGCAACTCAAACACAGGTCCATGATCTCTTTGATCTCCTGATGATTGAAAGGTTGCTCATCCACTTCGTTGCTCAAGAACTGTCTTAGCAGGTTGGCCCTTGCTCTCGTGGTATCTTTTTCCAGCCTGGTGGCCATATAACTGGGGCACATCGTGCCACCGGAAATGGGCATCTTCCGGCAATCACCGGAACCGGAACATTTTTCTGCCAGCCTTAATATCCCATCTTCATTGGAGAAATCAAAAGTTGTTTTTATGGTTCTTCCGGCTGGCTTTTGCTGCACCCGTAAATGGGTATCCATGGCAGCCGTAGCCGTTATCTTTCCGGCATTGAAAATACTATTGGGATCAAAAATAGCTTTCACCTGTTCAAATAATTGATAGGTCTCCGCTCCCACCACGTTAGCGATATACTCTCCCCGCAACCTGCCATCACCATGTTCACCGGATAAAGAGCCTTTATATTTCTTAACGAGTTCCACCGTATCAGCCAGGATATTCCTGAATGTCTTTAGCCCTGCTGCTGATTTTAAATTCACCATCGGCTCCACATGCAACTCACCTGCACCGGCATGTGCATAATAAGAAGCATTGACCTTGTGCTTTTGTAATACGTCCTGCAGATCAGCAATATAATCCGGGAGTTCATCGGTACTCACCGCACAGTCTTCAATTAAATTCACGGGCTGTGTATCTCCTTTCAGGTTGCGCAATAAACCGAGACCGGCTTTCCGCACATCCCAGGCAAATTTGGTTTGCTCATTATATAATACAGGAAAAGCATAGCCCAATCCTGCTTCTTGTAATGATAAGATCAGTTGCTTTGCTTTTTGCTGCACTGTAATGGCATCATGCTCCATAAACTCCACCATCAATATTGCCGCAGGATCACCCTCAATAAAAAACCGGTTCTTACTGTATTCAGGATGACCAATGGTAAAATCCATGATATATTTATCCACCAGCTCGGATGCCATTGGCTGGTGCTTCAACGCTACAATATTTGCTTTCAGCGATTCAATGATGGAATGACAATGAATACATACAACCGCTGTTTCTTTCGGTGGCAGATCAAGCAACCCGATCTTTATTTCGGTGATAAAAGCCAGTGTACCTTCTGAACCCGCCAGGAGTTTGCATACATTAAAAGGTTCACCATTTCCTGTAAACGGCTGCATGGCCAGTAAACTATCCAGTGCATAACCTGTATTCCTTCTTCGGATAATTGGTTTAGGAAAAGTATCCCGGATGAGTTGTTGATTATGTTTATCTCCTAATAACTGGCACAGGTCATGGTAAATTTTTTCTTTCAGTGATGATGCTTGATTATTTACCGGAATATCTTCCGCTTTAAATACCACTTCAGATCCATCACTCAGTAAAGCTTTCACTTCCTGCACATGATCTCTTACCGAACCCCACACGATACTATGCAAACCGCAGGAATTATTTCCCAGCATACCCCCGATCATAGCCCTGCTGGCCGTGGATGTTTCCGGGCCAAACATCAATCCATAGGGTCGCAAATGAAAATTCAGGTCATCCCTGATCACACCGGGTTGCACCCGTACCCATTTCTCTTCCTTATTTACTTCCAGGATCTTTGTAAAATATTTAGATATATCCACCACGATCCCGTTCCCCACCACCTGCCCTGCCAAAGAAGTTCCGGCGGCTCTTGGTATCAGTGTCAGCTTATTTTCATTGGCAAATACGATCAGTTGCTGAATATCGGCTGTATTAAAAGGGATCGCAACGGCTAACGGTTTTTCCTGGTACACCGATGCATCCGTTGAATAAGCCAGTAACTGTGCCTGGTGAATGGCGGAGTTATCAAAAAAAAGTAAGCCGGTTAATTTTTGTCCGAGTTGTGCGAATGGCAATTCCATACTATTCAGTTGCGGATATCAAAATTAGCCCGTTTAAACAGGAAAACAGGTGATCATTTAAATTAAAGGAAAAGAATT
Source organism: uncultured Bacteroidota bacterium (assembly GCA_902826165.1). GTDB lineage: Bacteria > Bacteroidota > Bacteroidia > Chitinophagales > Chitinophagaceae > CADEDV01. The sequence goes on along the minus strand of CADEDV010000028.1, from coordinate 19,667 downwards.
AAAAAGTTCCTGCATCAACATCGTTGATAAATTGGATAACTCCCTCCATAAATACTTTTTGATCATCCCACATCGCCAGGTGACTGCCATTGGGGCAATAGAGATAACGGCCTTTTTGTACTAGCTTGCTTTGTTCTTCCATGGCTTTGGGATCCATCGTATCATGCTTTGCACCTACCATCAGCGTGGGCACTTTGATTTCTTTAAGCCGGTTCTTTACATCCCAATTGGCCAATCGTCCTGCAATGCCAAACTCCGAAGGTCCCTGCATCATCGTGTATATCTCCCCGTTGGCATGTTTCATCGAACGATTAAATCCATCAGGCCATTCTTCCAGGCGACATAAATGCTCTTTATAGAAATTCGGGATCAGCAATTCCATATAACGGGGGTTTGCAAAATCTCCTTTTGCTTCAATTGCTTTTATTTCTGACAACACTTCCGGTTTCAATTGTTTCGCTAATACTTCTTCGGCATACTTCCCATATTCAGGGCAGCTCGCCATCATATTACAAATCATCAGCCCTTTTAAATTGTCCTGGTATTTCAACGCATATTGCATCGCCAGAATACCACCCCATGAATTGCCCAGCAGGTAAAAATTATCTTTATTAATACCCAGTGCTGTCCTTACCTGCTCCACTTCTTCCACAAAACGTTCTGTTGTCCAGAGGCTGCTGTCCTTCGGCTGGTCACTGTAATAGGAACCCAACTGGTCATATTCATAGAATTCAAATCCCTGTTCCGGGAAAAAGCTTTCAAAACATTCCATGTACTCATGCGTCATGGCCGGGCCGCCATGCAGTAACAATATTTTGATCCGGGGATTGTTGCCAAATCGTTTGGTCCATACTTTAAAAGTGCCAACGGGGGTAGAAATGGGAATCATTTTGATCCCTGCCAGCCTCACACTGCTGTCACCATAATTGAAATAGGCCGCCACCGGCATATCCCCTCCTTCCTTCTTTGTTGAAGTTGGCTGACAGGAAACGATAATAACGGCTAACAGGACAAACAATATCTTTCTCATACCGGTGATTTTAGGAAAAGGTATTGATTTTACTTTTAATTTCAGTCAACGCAAAACCAATTGTATGAGATTTTTAGTAGCTGCCTGCTGTTCGTTGCTGTTCCTTTCAAGCACAGCACAAACAAAAACCGATTCCATCCAACTCGTGAAAGATGCATTATCCCTCTATGATCTTTCGTTCACCGATGCAGAAGTGGATTCCATGCTCGATGGATTGAAAGAGAATAGGGATATCTATTATGCCATGCATAAATTGTATCCGCCGAACAAGCTGGCCTACCCTTTTGCATTCAACCCGGCAATTGGGAAAAAGATACCCCTGCAAAAAACAACCATCAGCTGGAACATACCGGCTAACGTTCAGTTGCCTGCCAACCGGAATGAATTGGCGTTTTATTCACTGCCGCAGTTAGCTTCCCTGGTAAAAAATAAAAAGATCAGCTCAGTTGAACTGACCACTTTTTTCATCAACCGCCTGAAGAAATGGGGTGATACATTGCAATGTGTTATCTCCTTAACAGAAGATATCGCCCTGCAACAGGCCCGGCAGGCCGATAATGAATTAAAGAAAGGAATTTACAAGGGCCCGCTGCATGGTATCCCTTATGGGTTGAAAGACCTGTTTGCCGTGAAAGGAACAAAAACAACCTGGGGCAGCACACCGTATAAAGAACAGGTGATCGATGAAGATGCTTATGTATACCAGCAACTCCGGAATGCCGGGGCGGTATTATGTGCCAAACTTTCACTCGGTGCACTGGCCTTCGATAATAAATGGTTTGGCGGCGCCACTAAAAATCCGTGGAATTTAAAACAGGGCTCCAGTGGCTCTTCCGCTGGTTCAGCCGCCGCAACAGCAGCGGGTTTATTGCCATTTGCTATTGGTACAGAAACCTGGGGTTCGATCATCTCTCCTTCCACCCGTTGTGGCACAACAGGATTGCGTCCCACATTCGGTTCGGTCAGCCGCAGTGGTGGCATGGTGCTGAGCTGGAGTTTGGATAAGGTCGGCCCTATCTGTCGCAGTGCCGAAGATGCAGCCATTGTTTTCTCCGTCATCAATGGCACGGATGGAAAAGATCCGGGTTCAGTGGATCATGCATTTAATTATACCGGCAAAGCGGATATGAAAAAATTACGCATTGGCTATGCAACTAATTATTTCAGGAGACTGGACAGCAATGCAGCAGAAAGAAAAGTATTAGATGTATACCGTTCGCTGGGCGCAGACATTAAAGCCATCAGCTTTCCGGATTCTTCCATTTATCCATTTGATATCATGAATGTGGTGATCAGTGCTGAATCAGCCGCTGCTTTTGATGAACTGACCCGGACCGACCGGGATGACCTGATCGAAAGACAGGATAAAAATTTCTGGCCGAATATCTTCCGTACTTCAAGACTGGTACCTGCCGTGGAATATATCAATGCCAACCGCTACCGGTCGAAACTATGTGATGACATGAATGCGTTTATGCAAAATTATGATGTACTGATCGTACCCACTTTTGCGGGTAACCAGACTGCCATTACGAACCTGACCGGTCACCCGGTTGTTTGTATGCCCATTGGCTTTAACCGGAATGGCTCACCACTCAGTATTACTCTCATTGGTAATTTATATGATGAAGCCACTATCTTAGC
>CADEDV010000028.1:8644-16893 GCA_902826165.1 uncultured Bacteroidota bacterium | reverse complement strand
CAGCTGGCAAGAGATCATTGACAAACTAAAAGCATTTGCCGCCACCAACCCGGATGGGTGGCTGATCGGCCGTGGCTGGGACCAGAACGATTGGTCTGTAAAAGAATTCCCCGATAATAAATTATTGAATGAATTGTTTCCGGATCGTCCCGTTTTCTTAACAAGAGTGGATGGTCATGCAGCTGTTGTGAATCAAAAAGCATTGGATGCAGCGGGTGTAAAAGCCGGCTACAAACTTACCGGTGGTGATGTGGAAGTAAAGAACGGTCAGCTCACGGGTTTATTAATTGATAATGCCGTTGATCTTGTTTCAGCAAAGATCCCCGCTCCCACCGAAGAGCAATTCAAAAAAGCATTGCAGGCCGCCGAGAAAAATTGTTTTGCGGTCGGGCTCACCACTATTGATGATTGCGGGCTGGATTACCAGCAGGCCCTTGCTATCTATGCCTTGCAGCAAAAGAAAGAACTGAAGATGCGGCTCTACATCATGCTGAGTGATACAAGGGCCAATATTGATTATTTACATTCCGACAGGCTCACCAAAACAGACCGTATCAATATCCGCGGGTTGAAAGTATATGCGGATGGTGCACTGGGTTCAAGAGGCGCCTGTTTGTTAGAACCTTATCATGATAAACCCAACTGGTCGGGTTTTCTCTTAAGTTCATTGAATCATTTTGATTCGGTGGCACAGGTGCTGCGCAAAAGAGACCTGCAAATGTGTACCCATGCTATCGGCGACAGTGGCAACCGGGCCATCCTGAATATCTACGCCAAATATTTAAAAGGAAAGAATGACCTGCGCTGGCGTATAGAACATGCACAGGTGGTGAATCAGAATGATTTTAATTTATTTGGCGCCAATTCTATTATTCCATCGGTTCAACCCACCCATGCCACCAGTGATATGTATTGGGCAGCAGACCGTCTTGGTGCTGAACGGGTGAAAGGAGCTTATGCCTATAAACAATTATTACAACAGAACGGATGGTTACCATTGGGCACCGACTTCCCGGTGGAAGATATTTCGACTTTCAAAACTTTTTATGCGGCCGTGGTAAGAAAAGATGCGAAGGGATGGCCGGAAGCAGGTTATCAAATGGAGAATGCATTGACCAGAGAGGAAGCGTTAAGAGGCATGACCATCTGGGCCGCCAAATCCAATTTTGAAGAAAAAGAAAAAGGATCGCTTGAAAAAGGCAAGTATGCAGATTTTGTGATACTGGATAAAGACCTGCTGAAAATTGCCGATACAGAAATATTAAATACAACGGTACTGAAGACTTTTTTGAATGGGGAGAGAGTGTATGAGAAAAAATAGCTTTTACCACATAGGCACATAGAAACATAGCTGCACATAGTTTCACAGTCTATGTGGGCCTATTGTGAACTATGATCCTATGTGGTAAAGAAAAAAGTTGATCAGCGGGGCAGACGATGAACGGAGCGCCGCAACGAAAGCTGCCAACAGCACTGCAGCCGGGTCCATAAAATTCCTGCAAATATCTTAGTCTCAATCATTAATCCACATTTGTGGGCAATTTCATAGTTTGTACGACAAGCCCCTCCGGCAAAAAATGATTATGTTTGTGGCATGGGCTGGACAGATAAAAGGTTAGTTCGTATCGCTATTCTCGATCTCTATGAAGGCAAAGCCAACCAGGGCATGCGCTGTATCCGGGAGATCATTGGTGACTGGGCTTCTGCCAACAATTTCGATACTATTTGCGAAGAATTTGATGTGCGCCAGAAAAATGAACTGCCCGATACTTCCTTCGACATTTATATTTCCAGTGGTGGCCCCGGTGATCCCCTCTCCACCCGTTTTGATGACTGGGATATCAGCTGGTGCCGCTGGCTCGACAGTATGGAACGCTGGAACGACAACCCGGATAACACGCAGAAAAAATACATCTTCTTCATCTGTCATTCTTTCCAGTTAGCCAGCCGTTATTACAATATTGGTTTGGTCTGCAAACGAAAATCAACCGCCTTTGGTGTGTTCCCTATCCATATGCTGGAAGCTGGTAAAGAAGAAACAGTATTTGACGGTCTCCGTGATCCTTTTTACGGTGTGGACAGCCGCGACTACCAGGTGATACAACCCAACCATGACCTGCTGCATAAAATGGGCGCCAAAGTTTTATGTATTGAAAAAAGCCGGCCGCATGTTCCCTATGAAAGGGCTTTGATGGGTGTCCGTTTTAATGAGTATATGATCGGCACACAATTCCATCCTGAAGCCGATGCACCGGGCATGAGTATGTACCTGCAACTGGAAGAAAAAAGAAAGACTGTGATTGAAAGTCATGGCGAGGACAAACTCAATAATATGCTGGAGTTCCTCGATCATCCGGATAAGATCAGGTGGACACATGCCCATATTCTCCCCAACTTCCTGAACCAGTCGGTGGGAAAGTTTGAAATGGTCGAAGCTGTTTAATACCCGTTTGTCATGCCGAGGCACGAGGCATCTGAAATAAATTCTCCCCTGCGTAAGCCTGGATTCCTCCTTCGTCGGAATGACAAACACTCCGAAACTTGAATACCACTCGATCCCCTTTCACTTCTGTTTGGTGGCTATCCGTTCATGCAGTAACTTACTTTGTATAAACCATTGATACATGATACCGGCTATCCGCCAGCAATTCAACGCTGATTTTACCAACGAAAAATACGAAGCCTTTTTAAAAGAACTGCATGCTGCACATGAAGGAGCGATTGAATTCAGGGTGGCGGAAACAGCCGTATTTGTTCCCAAAGATTTTACGACTAAAATTATTGATGCCTGCGAAAGCATTGTGGACATCATTGTTGATCCTTCTTTTAAAGAACTGACAAAAAATGCGATTCCGAAAGGACTGGAAGTACCCGGAGAGAATGAGCACTCCCATTTTATTGCATTTGATTTTGGTATCTGCATCAATGATAAAGGTGAATATGAACCGCAGCTGATCGAAATGCAGGGCTTCCCTTCCCTCTTTGCCTACGAGATACTGGTGGATGATGTATTCCGCAATCATTTTGAAGTACCGGCGGGCTTCTCAGCTTACCTGGGCGGTCATACCAAAGAAACCTATATACAGCATTTAAAAGATATCCTACTCGGAACACACCAGCCCGAAAATGTGATCCTGCTGGAAATATTCCCGCACCAGCAAAAAACAAAGATTGATTTTTACTGTACGCAGGATCATGTCGGCATTAAACCGGTATGTATTACCGAACTGATCAAAGAAGGAAAAAAACTATACTATTTGAATGACGGAGTGAAAACGGAGATCAAACGGATCTACAACCGGGTGATCTTTGATGACCTGTTCCAGCAACCGGCCGACGTGCAGGAGAAAGGAAAAATATTCTTTGAAGAGTTAGACGTGGAATGGGCACCGCATCCTTCCTGGTTTTACTGCATCAGCAAATACACCATCCCGCTGATCCGTCATCCGTATGTGCCGGAAACATTTTTCCTGAACGAAGTGAAACAATTACCCGGCGACCTGGAGAATTATGTATTGAAACCTTTGTTCTCTTTTGCCGGACAGGGAGTCATCATTGATGTGACACAAACGGATATTGATAACGTGAAAGACCCGGAGAACTGGATCCTGCAGCGCAAAGTAAAATATGCAGATATTATTCAAACACCGGATATTCCCGCCAAAGCGGAGATCCGTATTTTCTATTTCTGGAAGGACGGCGCCATGCGGCCGGTGCCGGCCAATAACCTGGCCCGGTTAAGCAAAGGAAAAATGATCGGCGTCCGGTATAATAAGGATAAGGAATGGGTAGGCGGAAGTTTGTGTTACTTTGAGGCCCCCTAAATCCCCCGCAGGGGGACTTACTAAACCCTGATATTTGAAAATTCATTTAGATATGCAACACCTGAAAGACATACAACCGAAAGAATAAGGACGAGGAATGGGTGGGCGGCAGTTTGCTTTATTTCTAAGCCTGATACATTTGTGCGACCAATGTTTGAAATAGAATCAATTTTTGGGATCAAATCCCGAGATCGAATAATAATTATGGCAAGAAGGCTGGATGATAAGCCTTTCAAAATGAGTAGTAATTCATTACTTAATAACATCCCGGTAGAAGATTATGTCGATATACCCAGAGCTCATGATAAAGAAGGCAATGCCCGCTTTGACCTTTTTTGTTTCATATTAAAGGATAGTAAAGATAAAGACAAATTCCACGAAGGGCAGGTTGTGGAATTATTCACTTAGAAAATAGTAACTACTATGCAACACCTGAAAGACATACAACCTAAAGAATTAGCTCCCGGTCTCACCGGCTATTATGCGCATGGCAGCAACATGACACTGGGCCTGGTGGAAATAAAAGCCGGCAGTAATTTACCGGCCCACCAGCATGTGCATGAACAGATCACTTATATCCTCGAAGGGCAATTAGACATGACCATTGGCGGCGAGCTTTGCATCTTAACCGCCGGGATGTATTATGTCATCCCTTCCAATGTGGTGCACGGTGCCGTGGCGAGAACAGATTGTAAGGTGATTGATGTGTTCAACCCGGTGAGGGAGGATTACAAGCGATAATATACTGCACAACTATGAAACTAATATATCTACTGCTTATAATAACACCATACTGCAGTTGCACCACAAGCAAGAAAATAAAGCAGTTTATACCCACAGAATATTTCTTTCCGAAAGACCAAATCGGCAAAGGTAAAACATTTATTTACATTGATCAGAGTAACGGGGACAGTTCCTTTCATGATCTTTATCATTACAAGAAAGATAACGAAACATATTTTATCAGAACTACTTATTCCAGGAACGAACATTCAGACTCCTTGATCTATTTAAATTCCAAGCTCATAGAAGTACACTCTTACTTTTTCTCTAAAACTCAAGCAACAAAAGCTATGATTCTGTCAGACACGATAATTGATAACGGCAGACGTTTAGGCAAAAATATTCTGACAGTAAGTTACCAATCTGATTCTCTTGAATGGCTGATCCGATCAGAATCGGAATTTGTAAAAGACACCACCTTTCAATGGCAAGGTTCATCGCTGCCAACCATCGTAATTAAGACTACATACTTCAGCACTCTTAAGAGTAAATTTATTAACGAGATACAAACTAATTTCGAACTTAGTTTCTTAACCTATGAGGCCTCTAAAATCGGGACTATAAAAATTAAAATTCCAAAAACTGTTGACAATAAATCAAAAGATATTAACCTGGTTAGAATTGAAGATATGTCAATAAAAAAATAGATTATTTGAAATCACTATTCTTCAATGAAAATACCTATGCTATTTTTACGAATACTAAAAATTGTAATTGTCATTTCCATAGTCCTGGCTATTGGAATTTTTATTTTCTTTTCCATCAGCACGAATGTTACTCCAAATATTGATTCATATGTATATGAATTGCCATTCAAAAAAGGAAATAATTACAAAGTAGTCCAGGGATATGGCGGATTGTTTTCTCACCGGCATATTGCCGCTTTAGATTTTGAGATGCCGGTTGGCACCCCGGTTCATGCAGCAAGGGGCGGAATTATCTATAGTTACAAAGATGACAGTGATGAAGGTGGTATTTTTTCAAAGTATAAGAACAAAGCGAATTACATAATCATACAACATGATGATGGAAGCTTTGGCTGTTACTGGCACTTGCAAAAAAATGGTATTCTTGTTAAAAAAGGAAAAGTAGATAAAGGTCAGCAAATAGGTATTAGTGGCGCTACCGGGCTTGTCCTGCGGCCGCATCTTCATTTTTCAGTCAAGCTAAAACTCAACTACCAGATGAATTCGTTTACAAGAACAAAATTTAACTCAACCAAAGGTGTTGTAATACTGGAACGAGGCGAAACCTATGAACGGCCTGTTCATTAAACTTTTACTCATTCCTGTATTAAATATCTCTGTGCTACTCCGTGCAACAACTCCATTCCTCTGTGTTAAACCCTTACTCTTTAAAATTCTTCTTCAACTCCATCAGTTTCGCCTGGAACGGATTCAAAGTCTCCGGTTTCTTAGCAACAGGTTTCTGTCCCCTGGCATCTGGCTTCGTACTTCGTACTTCAGTCCTCTCTCCCCCGTCTTTTAACGACAACGCAATCCGCTTTCTTGCAATATCCACTTCCAGCACGGTAGCCATTACTTTTTGTCCCAGTTTCACCGCTTCATTCGGGTCACTGATATAACGGTTCGCCAAATGCGAAATATGTACCAGTCCGTCCTGCTTCACTCCCACATCCACGAAAGCACCAAAGTTGGTAATGTTGGTAACGATACCCGGTATCTTCATACCCGGCTTCAGGTCTTCCATGGTACTCACGCCATCTGCAAAACGAAATTCTTCAATGGGCGAACGGGGATCACGGCCGGGCTTCTCCAGTTCTTTCAAAATATCTTCAATGGTAAACTGGCCGATCGTTTCCGATACAAATTCTTTGGCCTTGATCTGCTTGCGTACTTCCGGGTTTTTGATCAGCTCCGGAACGGTGCTGCTGGCTTTTGCCGCCATGGCTTCCACCACATGATAGCTTTCCGGGTGCACGGCTGAATTATCTAAGGGATTGCTGGCATTCGCAATGCGTAAGAAGCCTGCGCATTGTTCAAACGCTTTGGGGCCGAGCATGGAAACTTTTTTCAATTCATCACGACTTTTGAAACCGCCATTCTTAGCCCGGTACTCCACCACGTTCTTAGCCACGGTGGCACTCAAACCGGATACATACATCAGCAAATGTTTACTGGCGGTGTTCACATCCACTCCCACAAAGTTCACACAGCTTTCCACCACCTGGTCCAAGGCTTCTTTTAACCGGTTCTGGTTCACGTCATGCTGGTATTGCCCCACACCAATACTCTTGGCATCAATTTTTACCAACTCACTCAGGGGATCTAATAAACGGCGGCCGATACTGATCGCTCCCCGTACCGTTACATCCTCATCCGGGAATTCTTCCCTGGCCACTTCACTGGCCGAGTAAATAGAAGCCCCGCTTTCATTCACCATGAATACAGAAACGGGCTTACCAAAATCAATGCCTCTTACCAATTGCTCGGTTTCTTTACTGGCGGTTCCATTACCATAACCGATCGCTTCAATATCATATTTCGCCACCAGTTCTTTGATCGTTTGGGTGGCACCGTTCCAGTCATTCTGCGGTGCGTGGGGAAAGATGGTATTGTATTTTAAAAACGTTCCGTGTTCATCTAAGCAAACCACTTTGCAGCCGGTCCGGAAACCCGGGTCAATTGCCATTACTCTTTTTTGTCCCAGTGGTGAAGCAAGCAATAACTGGCGCAGGTTTTCTGCAAACACCCGGATCGCTTCTTCATCGGCCCTGGTCTTGCTGGCCATGCGGAATTCATTTTCTATAGACGGTTTCAGTAAGCGGTTGAAACAATCTTCAATCGCCATACTCACCTGTTGCGCTACGGCACCGGACGTTTTCAGGAAGGTTCTTTTCAATTCTTCATTAGCTGTTTCCTTATCCACGTTGATATCCATGATCAGGAAACCTTCTTTCTCACCGCGGCGGATGGCCAGGATACGGTGCGAAGGACTTTGTGCCAGCGGTTCTTTGAAATCAAAATAGTCCCGGTATTTCTGTGCATCGGCTTCTTCTTTCTTTGAGGTCAGCACTCTTGCACTCAGTGCCGCTTCTTCCGTGAATAATTTGCGGATGATATTCCTCGCCTGTTCATTCTCAGATATCCATTCTGCCATGATATCCCTGGCACCCTGTAATGCTTCGGCAATATCTTTTACCTGTTCGGTAATATATTTTGCTGCTTCCTCTTCGGGATTGATCGCTTCCTGTTCGAATAATAATTTAGCCAATGGCTCCAGCCCTTTCTCGATGGCCACAGTCGCTTTTGTTTTGCGCTTGGGTTTATACGGCAGGTAAATATCTTCCAGTTCGGTAGCGTTGATACAATCTTCAATTCTTTTTTTCAATTCGAGTGTCAGCTTGCCGGCTTCTTCAATTGTTTTCAGCACCGTTTCCTTTCTCTTCTCCAGTTCGTTGAAATATTTGACCTGGTCGATCACATTCCCGATCACCACTTCATCCAGGTTGCCGGTGGCTTCTTTCCGGTAACGGGCAATAAAGGGAATGGTGGAACCTTCGGTATGCAGGTCATAGATACTGCTGACCTGTTTCAGGGAAATATTGAGTGTGGCCGCAATTTGTTGTGAGTATTTCAGCTCCATAGGTTATTTGTTTGGGGGAGCAAATCTAACGGTAGC
>CADEDV010000028.1:0-8544 GCA_902826165.1 uncultured Bacteroidota bacterium | reverse complement strand
TGTCTTTGTGGGAAATAAAATTTATATACAATACAGTATTCTATTCTTCCTCGGCTGTATTTTTCATCTTTGATAAAACAGCATAGGCGTTTTTGGTCACCAGTTTTTTGTCGCTGAATCCCTGGATATTACTGGCCACTTCAATCCTCCCCTTTTCCACCATACCTGTCTGCACTTCCAGCATTTTAAATTCATTCTTATTCGTGAGTTCATACACATATTGTTTGTTCTCGAAACGAACCACCGCTTCTTCCGGAAGGGTTAGCACATTTGCGTTACTGATATTGATGGTCGCATTCAGGAACATACCCGGCAACAGGCTCTTGGGTTGTTTCTCAAAATGACAATGCACCAGGGCACTCCGGCTTTCGTCCACGTTTTTAGTAACCAGGATCACTTCACATTCATGCACGGAAGCAGGATCATCTACGAATGACACCTGTACTTTCTGCCCGATATTGACCTTAGTAATATCTTTCTCAAACACGGTCAGCATGGCATGCATATCATCCGGGTTGATCAGCTCAAATAATACATCCGTGGCAGTAACATATTTACCAATATTCACATTCACTTTCGATACAAACCCGTTGATGGGTGAATGCACCGTCACACTTCTTGAAATAGTATTCTCCGTAAGCCTTGCCGGATTGATACCGATCAGTTGTAATTTTTCACTGTATCCCTTCACCAGTACTTTTTGTGAAGTAAAATCCGCCTGTGCCTGCTGGTATACTTTATCCGCATTCACCTTATTTTCATTCAGCATTTTTTGCCGCTCATATTCCTGTTGCAGGAAATTCAGCCTTGCTACCGCCACCAGGTAATCCTGCTGCAACTGGATCAGTGCCTGGTCTTCGATCACAGCGATCACTTCACCGCGGCTCACATGCATACCGGGCATCAGCTTAGTGGAACGGAGATAACCTCCCAGCGGGAAACTGACAGACACAATATTCTGGGGCGGCACATCCACCATACCATTCACTTTTAAAGTACTGTTCATCGCCTGCGGCAACACCGTTCCTGTTTCTATACCTGCATTTTTAAGTTGTGCATCCGTTATCAGGACCATATCTTCTGCCGTTGCTTCTGTTGATTCAGCAGCCGCTTCTTTCTTCGATGAGCAGGAAGCGAATAAGAAGATCACTGTTATATATAAAAATATCTTTGTCATACATTTTATTTTCCGGTTAAATATTCTATTTCGGTATTGATCATATGCAGTTGCTGCACTGCATCGAGGTGAGCCAGTTGTATTCCCACCGCATTATTCATCAGCATTGTCCATTCCAGGTAACTGATCTGCCCTTTCTCGAAATTCTGTTTCGCATGACTGATGATCAGTTCCGACTGGGCTAACCCCTGTTGCCGGTAATAATCCAGCTGCTGTTGCCGCTTATGCATTTCTTCAGTGAGTTGCACTAACTGGCTTTTCAGTTGCTGATCCGCCACTTTCACATTCATACGGGCCACTTCTTCATTCAATTGACCAGCTTTCACTTTATTCTTTGCTGCCTTACTGAACAAGGGAATTGCCATCGTGACAGCAAAACTGTTGAAGCGGCTGCCGGAACCATAGTATTTCTGCGTAATCCCGTCGGGTGACTGGTAACCAACAATGGACATATTATTATATCCTATCCCAATATCCGGTACCAGTTTATTCCGGTCCAACGCTGTTTGCGAACCCGCCAGCATCACCTGTTGCTCCCTGAATTTGATCAACGGATGATTGGTGATCGCTGTAGTATCCGCTAGCACAATTCCGGTCGTGTTTTCCTCATTATAATCAGGCAACAGTTTCTCTTCCGTATTGAGCAACCATTGCAGTTTCTGTTGCGCAATGCTGACATCACCCTTTAATTGCTGTTGCTGGATCTTTAATTGCTGCACCTGTGCTTCCACAGTTACTTTTTCCAGCATATTGGTTTCACCGGCTTTCAGGCGAAGTGCTGCGGCTTGTAATACACGGCTATATACTGAATCCAGTTTTACCAACAGTTGCTGTCTTGCTAAAAGATCAGCCATCTGCCAGAAAACAAGTTTCACTTCTTTGTTCAGCTCCTGTTGCTTCCAGCTGATCATTGCCGTTTGTGTTTTTTCGCTGGCCTGGTAAAATTCCCGCTGCCGTTTATACACAACTGGTAAACTAAAGGATTGACTGAGGGTGAAACGGGTATCATTATTCAAGCTATTGATGTTCCCGTATTCAGCACCTAGTTGGGTTTTAGCTGGTTCAAATACAGCTGCCTGCAGTTGTTTCCAGTAAGCTGATTCTTTTTGCAATGACTGTATGGCTAAATTTTGTTTACCGGCCAGCTGCAGCATCTCCTCCAGTTTCATTTTTTTCCCTGCCGGATCTTGTGCCTGTGCAAACGAACAGGCCAGCAGTAATAAAATAATGGTTGCAGGCACTACGGGTTTCTTCCTTCTTGTTTTTTTCGGCTTCTCCCGTTCGATCCACATATACAAGATGGGCAATAACACCAGGGTCAGGAAAGTCGCCGTGATCAACCCACCGATCACCACAGTAGCCAATGGCCGCTGCACTTCAGCCCCGGCACCATGACTCAATGCCATGGGTAAAAATCCAAGTGACGCCACAGATGCCGTCATTAATACAGGACGCAGCCTGACTTTGGTTCCTTCCATAATAATGAATTTAAGATCATGCATACCCTGGTTTTTCAAGCGGTTAAATTCGGTGATCAAAACGATACCATTCAATACCGCCACCCCAAACAAAGCAATGAAGCCTACACCAGCCGAAATACTGAAAGGCATACCCAGTATCCATAAGGCCAGCACACCACCGATAGCCGATAATGGTATAGCAGAGAAGATGAGCACACCATATTTTAGTTTGCCAAATGCAAAATAGAGCATGATAAAAATGAGTAATAAAGCCAGTGGCAATGCGATGCTCAGTCTTTTCTTTGCCTGCACCAGGTTTTCAAACTGGCCACCATACGTAATATAATAGCCGGGCGGTAACTTTAATTGTACATCCACTTTTTCGCTTAGCTCTGTCACCACCGTCTGCACATCTTTACCTCTTACATTGAAGCCCACCACAATTCTTCGCTTGGCATCTTCCCGTTGTATCTGGTTAGGTCCTTCTTTGATCTCCACAGTCGCCACCTGGTATAAAGGAATCTGCGTGCCGGTCGGTGTGGCAATAAGCAGGTTCTGTACATCCGTAAGATCTTTTCTTGATTGCTGGTTCAGGCGAACGACCAAATCAAACCGTCTTTCATTTTCATAGACCAGCCCGGCTGTTTCGCCTGCAAAAGCAGTACGGATCACCCGGTTCACATCAGCAATATGCAATTGATAATGCGACATAGCATCCCGGTTATAATTGATAACGATCTGGGGCAACCCGGTCACCGTCTCTACATAAAGATCCCTTGCCCCATCTACTGTACTCACCACATCACCCAGTTTTTTAGAATAAGCGGCCAAAGTATCCAGGTCTTCCCCGAATATCTTACACACCACATCCTGCCTGGCACCCGTCATCAGTTCATTGAAACGCATCTGCACCGGGTATTGGAATCCGGCTGTTACACCGGGCACATCTTCCAAAGCCTTACTCATTTTATTCGCTAATTCATCAAAAGTTTTTGCAGAGGTCCATTCACTTTTATCTTTTAATATCACCATCATATCCGATGCTTCGATCGGCATCGGGTCTGTCGGTATCTCACCGGAACCGATCTTGGTGACTACTTTTTCTACTTCAGGGAATTTCTTCAATAGTATTCCGGCCGTCTTTTGTGTTGATTCAATCGTTTGTGACAATGAACTTCCGGTCAATAATCTTGTATCTACGGCAAAATCACCTTCCTCCAGCTTGGGGATGAACTCTCCGCCTAATCTTGATAAAATAAATACGGCAAATACAAATACTGCGATCACCGAAACTGTAATGATCTTTGGAAATGCCAACGCCTTTTTCAAAGCTGGTTCATACATTCTTTGTATCCAGTTCATCATTTTATCCGAAAAATTCTCCTTGTGCTTCATTTTTTTACTCAGGAACAGGGAAGTAACCATCGGCACATAGGTGAGTGACAAGATGAAGGCCCCGATAAGTGCAAACGAAACAGTCTGTGCCATCGGCCTGAACATCTTTCCTTCAATACCCACTAAAGCGAGAATGGGTAAATACACAATAAGAATGATGATCTGGCCAAACACGGCTGAGTTCATCATTTTGCCGGAAGAATTCTCTACTTCCTCGTCCATCTGGGCTTGTGTGATACTGTTATTGACCGCATACTGCCGGCTGTGGTACAAGCGGTGCATTACCGCTTCCACAATGATCACGGCTCCGTCCACGATCAACCCGAAATCCAGTGCACCCAAACTCATCAGGTTACCGGAAACGCCAAATGCATTCATCATGATCACGGCGAATAGCATGGACAGCGGGATCACGGAAGCAACGATCAAACCGGCCCGGAGATTACCGAGAAAGACGACCAGGATAAAAATAACGATCAATGCACCTTCGATCAGGTTCTTCTCCACCGTACCAATAGCATGATCCACCATTTTCGTCCGGTCAAGAAAGGGTTCGATCCGCACTCCTTCCGGTAATGTTTTTTCGATCTGCTTAATTCTCTCTTTTACATTTTTGATCACTTCAGAAGAGTTACCTCCTTTCAGCATCATCACAATGGCACCAGCCACTTCTCCTTCGTCATTAAAACACATGGCACCGTACCGGACGGCTATGCCAATTCTTACTTCAGCAACATCTTTCATATATACCGGTATACCTGCAGCCGTATGTTTTACAAATATCTTCCCGATATCCTCAATGCCTTTTGCAAGGCCTTCGCTGCGTATATATAAAACAGTCGGGCCTTTTTCAATATAGGCACCACCTGTATTCTGGTTATTTTGTTCAAGCGCCGTAAACACATCACTGATAGAGACGTTCATGCTTTTCAGTCGCTCACTGTTCACTGCCACTTCGTATTGCTTCAGGTTGCCGCCAAAGCTGCTGACATCTGCCACACCGGGTGTGCCGAGCAACTGGCGGCGAACGATCCAGTCCTGTATTGTTCTTAATTCAGTTGCTGTGTATTTATTCTCGTAGCCTTTTTTGGGCCGGACCGCATATTGAAAAATCTCTCCTAACCCGGTGGTCACGGGACCCAAAGAAGGGTTACCGGCATCAGCAGGAATTTCAGAACGCACCTGTTGCAACCGTTCAGATACTTGTTGCCTTGCCCAGTACACATCCGTGTTATCATCAAACACAATAGTAACGAGTGATAAACCAAAACGGGAAAAAGAACGGATCTCAATGATACCGGGAATACTGGCTGTTGCCTGTTCAATAGGGAATGTAATTAATCGTTCTACTTCAGGAGCAGCTAACGATGGTGATACGGTGATCACCTGTACCTGGTTATTGGTAATATCCGGAACAGCATCAATCGGTAATTTGGTAAACGAATAAGCTCCCCAGCCTATTAATCCCAACATTAATAACCCAATGATCAGCTTGTTCCGTATGGAAAAGCGGATAATATGATTAAGCATAACTATTTTTACTGGTTCAGTAAATCTGGTTGATAATAAGAGACTATTTTATCAACAAGTGCGGGGAGGCTGGAAAATATCGAAGGCTGTAAACTGGGGTTTGTTCTCTTCTTTGTAAACAGAGAATTGCCGTGGGTTTTCCTTTGGAGTAATTATTTCAATAGCAGTATGCTGGCATTCACAAACAGAATTGATCACCATCATATTGCAGTCCGCATCACGAAGGGGTAATTGCTGGTCTTTTTCAAAGTCAGAATCCTTCACCATCTTTTCCAGGTAATGGATCTTCATGAAGGCCCAGAAACTAATGGATTTATCTTCCTGCCGATGTTCACGAAAATGCTTGACCAGCAAAGGGATCTTTACCAGCTGATGCAGTTCTGTATAGGAAAACAGGTAAACTGACAGGAAAAATATAGTGATTGTCTTTTTCAGATGGACGAAGATAAAAAAAGACCATGAGATTTCGGTGACAAATATCACCGGCATCACTTAACCGTGTAACGAATGCCTGCAAAGAAACGTATCCCCTGGTTGGGTGCATACACATAAGTGGGGTCAAAACTGAGGGCATATGGATTTTCTGCCGTTGCCCTGACCTGGCCGGCAGCATCATACTCCACTTTTTTATCAAAGGGATCATGTGAACGGGCAATGATAAAAGGAGTTTTTTTTGCCGGCGTCCAGTTCAGTAAGTTTTTGATCCCGGTGAATACTTCCAGTTTGGTGTTCAGGAGTTTGCTGAACTGGATATTCTGGATACTCCACACGGGTGAAGAAGCAGGTCTTGGATCTGTCGTTGATAAAAGAGGTAACCGCATTGGTCCATAGATATTACCGGTATAATCAATCGTTAATCTTGCTGCAGGGATTGTATATGTAATGGCCCAGGTACCACTCCATTTCTCCGTCAATACCGGTTGCTGTTTTATTTTCTTTCCCTGGTCATTGGTCTCTGTCTTTTCAACATCCTGTATCGTTATTCCAATAAGGCTTTTGAAACGATGCCCTTTATTCAATTCGATGTTCAATGTCATCCCTTTGGAAGCCGCATATCCATCCAGGTTCTTATAGATAATCTTATTAGGATCGGTATCATAATCCGGGATGATCTGGTTTGTGAAATGCGAATACCAGGCAGAGGCATCAATATTCAATGATAACTGCTCCCATTTTTTATACCAGGTATAATTCAGGTTCACATTATAACTTCTTTCGGGACGCAACGATTCTTTTACTTCCACAGCCCTTGCCCCGGTCAGTGCTGCGTGTTCTTCTGTAAACAAACTCACCACCCGGAAACCGGTGCCTGCATTCAGGCGAAACGTTTGCCGTTCTTTCAAGCTCCATTTCCATGCAACTCTAGGCGTGAAAATTCCTTTGTGAATAGGATGATGATCATACCGGAGGCCCAGTAACAATAAGTGTTTTGTATTCAATTTCCATTCATCCTGTAAAAAGATGCCGGGTATAACATAATTATCAGGCTTATTCATTCCTGTCAGGGTATCCGTTGTTGCCGTTGAATTATCATCATAATAATTATAACGGCCAGCCAACCCCGCCAGTACCGAATGAGCAGCACCCGCCTGCTTATCCCATACCAGTTGCGCAAACCCGATCTTTTGTTTGCCCTTGTACGGAGTTGTCCCATAATAAGAATTTTGGTCATGGCTGGTGGCAGAAAAGGAAAAGAAGATTTTTTCAGGCATGGGCAATTGATAATTACCAATCAGTTCAACCCGGTTGGTATAAATGCTTTCGCCATACACACTATCAGATCCCCGGAACGTTCTGTTCCATCGCATATCACCACCCCAGCGGTCTTCATAAAAATAACGGGCGGCCAGTGTGGCAACACGGTTATTCTTTCTTTCAAAACTCAGTTTGTTGAAAACGGAGATCCGGTGCTGCAGGGTCACATCGGTGAACTGGTCCTTGTTCTTGTCCAGCGGATGCTGGTAATTGAAATAATTTATTCCCAATAAGGAAGATGTCTTTTTGCCGAGTTTGATTTTCGCTCCGATATCAGCTGTATGCTCCAGCCAGTTCGTGGTCATAAAATTGGCCGTAAACAAGGGTGCTTTATCCGGTGACTTGGTGATGATATTAATTAGACCACCGATCGCTTCAGAACCATACAAGCCTGAAGCAGGTCCTTTCACAATTTCGATACGGTCGATCAGTTGTGTGGGAATACCAAATAAACCATACACGGAAGCAAGGCTGCTGACTATCGGCATTCCGTCAATAGTGATCATAGTATAAGGGCCTTCTAATCCGTTAATATGTATATCACCTGTATTACAAACACTGCAATTCAGTTGCGGCCGCACACCGTTTATGTTTTGTAAGGATTCAAAAATACTGGGCGAAGGATTCTTTTTTAAGAACTGCGGTGTGTATACTTCAACAGCAACAGGGCTCTCTGATCTTCTTACCGCCTTCATCGTACCGGTAACCACAACTCCTTCCAGCTCTTTTTGTAATGGAGTCATGGACAGGGGCAGGTATCTTTTATCAGCAGGGAATAGCCTTTTTATTTCAAACCCGGTGACCGTAACCAGTAATGAATCTGTATCCATTACTTCAATAGAAAATTTCCCATTCTTATCACTAACCACAGAACGCAGGGAAACACTGGTACTGACAGTTGCCCCCGCCAGCGGTTCACCGGTTTGTTCATGCATCACTTCCCCCTGCACAGAACGCTGCGCATAAAGGCCTGCTGACAATAAGAACAGGATAATAACTAAAAAAGGTTTTCGTTTCATATTCAACCCGGCTAAACAAATTTTTAGACTTGTCTAAATAATTGTTTAGACAAATATAACGACTTTTCCCATCAAAGACATAAAAAAAAGAGCAGTTGATAAACTGCTCCCGTTTGAAGATTGGCAATCATTGCATTAGTATCAAAACCACCACTATTTGATCTTAAACCGGAATCCCGTGTAAAACAAATTTCCACTTACCGGACCC
>CADEDV010000027.1:48806-50988 GCA_902826165.1 uncultured Bacteroidota bacterium | reverse complement strand
CTCAAAATGTTGAAAACCTGTTCACAATTGGCCCTTCCTTACCGGCAGCCCCGGCAGCCGAATATTTTACTTTTGTCCCGGTACAAACTGTCCGATCATCACTGGTTAGAATAGCCAATTTAATCCAACAAACATGTCACTCAGAAACCTGCTGCCTGCCCTTTTATTATTCCTGTGCTGCTCCGCTGCTGCACAGCCCGGTAAACCACAACCCAATTCCAGGATATTGAAAACGGCCACTTCGCTGTTGCAGGCCCAGCAATATGAAGCAGCCGAAGAGTATTTTACCAAGGCATTAAAGAATGCCCTGGCCGCCAAAAATGCTTATCACCAGGCACAGGCTTATGAAGGACTGGGAACCTTGTACAGCAAGACCAACCAGACCACCCAGGCAGTAGATGCCTATCAAAAAGCGATCAAATTATACAGGGCTCTTGACCTGCCCGTGATCGCCGACCTGGTGAGCAGTATGTTAAAATCTGTACAGGGTATTGGTGACTTGTATGCCGGTGTGGAGATCGGTGCCAAAGGTGTAAAGCTGAGTGTGATCGATGTGAAGATGGGCAAGGATGGTGAAAATGATTTCACCCTGAAGATGGATACTTCCATCAACTCCGATGCAGCCGCTTTATCTTATCAAAGTGAAAAGGAAACGCATGATGCCATCCACATCCTCTATGATATTATCCGGAAAAAATACCAGGTGCCTGCTGCAAGAACGCATATCGTTATCAGCAGTGGCCTGAAACAGGAACTGGATAAATACAATAAGGTGGAATATTTCGCCAATGTGGTTCGTCCCAAAGAACTGGATCCAAAGATCAGGATCGGTTATATCACCGTGGACCAGGAAGCGGAACTGAGTTTTAAAGGCATCGTGCCCACCATCAACCGGCTTACTGCAAACCAGATCGATGTGGGCAGTGGTAATACCAAGGGTGGCTATTTGAACAGCGGCCGCAATTTTATTCCCGTCACTTTTCCGTTTGGCACTAAATCCTTTCAGCGTTTAGTAGAAGAAAAATTACCGGCCGGTAGTACTAAAATGGATGATTATTTGCGTACGGCTGAGAAGATCATCATCGACAGCCTCGGCAGAACGATCGTGTACCAGTTCCGGGATAAAACAGATTTCAAATCCAGGGACATTGTTTATATCTCCGGCGGTATCGTGTGGTGTATCGCTTCGCTGATGCACCCGGACCAGATCAGGCAAAACCAGGTGGAACTGACGCCGCAGGATATTGCTGATTTCCGCAAGCTGGTGTACAGTGATTATGATAAACTCATTAAACCCGACCTGCGGAGAATGAGTTATTCGGATCAACAGGCTTCGCAGGCCAATATCAACCGTGCGGTAAAAACCTATGATCAGAAAGCCTTACTGGCAGGTACCATCTGGTTAGATGAAGTAGTGAAAGAAGTGAACAAGATCAATACAAATAAGAAATTCATTTTCCCGAGATATGCTTATGTTGGCTGGATCAGCGGTTATATCATGGATAAGATCAGCAAACAATATACAGGACTGGCTTCAAAATAATGTCGTATCAACAGGAAACAAATCAGAACAGCCGGTAAGATTTTACCGGCTGTTCTTTTATCCCTGCTTCCTTACATACTTCGTCAGTATCACGATCTGCTGTCCTTCAATTCTTCCTTCGATCTGTTCGATATTATCCGGCACCACCCGAATATTTCTCACGACGGTTCCCAATTTGGCGTTGAGCGTTGAACCTTTTACATCTAATGATTTGGTGAGGACTACTGTATCGCCGCTGTGCAATACGGCACCATAGCAATCTTTATGCAGGTCCACCGAACCATCATTTTCATGATCACCGGTGGCTTTGGCCCAGGCTAATTTTTCATCATCCAGGTAAAGCATCTCTAATTGTTCGGCCGCCCAGCTTTCACTGCGCAACCGGTTCAGCAGTCGCCAGGCCATTATTTGCACGGGCACCACTTCACTCCACATACTCGTTGTCAAACATTGCCAGTGCTTACTGTCGAGTTCTTCTTTCTTTTCTATCTGTGCCAAACATTTGGGGCAAACGAGAACAGCATCTTCCATATTGCCGGTGGCCGGCGGCACTTCATATACTTTGAGATTTTCAGTTGCTTCACACAACTCGCATTTGTTACCACTTCGCTTTGCCAGCAATTCATCCTGTTTCATAAT
>CADEDV010000027.1:18794-48706 GCA_902826165.1 uncultured Bacteroidota bacterium | reverse complement strand
ACAACTCGCATTTGTTACCACTTCGCTTTGCCAGCAATTCATCCTGTTTCATAATAAAAATTTTTACCCCTCCGAACTGCGTTCCCAACCTATGGTTGCCCCTAAAGGGGAGAGTCCGGTCGTTTAAAATTGAAAATAAAAATTGCGATGAAAAGTCAACGCCTTTAAAATTGGCGGCGAATGTAACTAAATTAAACGGATAAATACCTGATGCAACACTGTACAGGTTGAATTCACCAGGCGCAGCGTTTTGTCATTCCGACGAAGGAGGAATCTATAGCAAAGTTTTTTGCCAGATGCCTCGTACCTCGGCATGACAAAAGAAGTTGCACGACTCAAGACTATTGACTACTGACTCCAGACTATCGACTCAAGACTCCCTACTACCGACTCAACTCCCCGTTCACCGTTCTCCATATCCCCAGCGGGTTCTCGTTCTTCAGTTCATCGGGTAATAATTCATTGCTCCAGTTCTGAAAAGCAATCGGTCTTGCAAAACGTTTCATGCCATCCGCACCCACGGAAGTGAATCTTGAATCAGTCGTGGCAGGGAAAGGTCCGCCGTGCTGCATACTTAAACAAACTTCCACGCCGGTCGGTACACTGTTCAAAATAAAACGGCCACAGATATTTTTTACGGCTTCCACCAGGTTATCATGAATCCGGAGATCATTCTCCGTGGCCATAAGGGTGGCAGTTAATTGTCCTTCTAATGCAATAGCCACCTGCAGCATTTCTTTCATATCCTTGCAACCAATGATGAGTGAATAAGGGCCGAATACTTCCTGGTGCAGCAGCGGGTTGTTTAAAAATGTTTTTCCTGTTGCAGCAGCAATCGTAGGGCTGCCCTGGTTGAGTGCCGGTTTGGCATCACTGTAAGCAACCAGCTCCACTCCTGCCTGTTTCAATGCTTCATCTTTTTTCTTCCGGTAATTTTTAAAAATACCCGGATGCAACATGGTGCCCGGGGCAATTTTGCTGATCTCCGTTCCTAAGGTAGTCCTGAATGTTTCTAATTCTTTTCCTTCGAGGCCGATGATAAGTCCGGGGTTGGTGCAAAACTGTCCAACACCCAAGGTAATTGAACCTGCATACATGGCAGCTGTCTCTGCTGCTGCTGTTTTCATTTTCTCCGGTAACAGGAACACAGGATTGATACTGCTCATCTCTGCAAAAACAGGAATGGGTTCTTTGCGTTGATTAGCCCAGTCGAATAATTGTTTGCCGCCCGTAAAAGAACCGGTAAAACCAACGGCTTTGGTATGTTGATGTGTGACCAATGCTTTGCCCACTTCAAACGATGCACCATGAATATGTGTGAAGACTCCTTCCGGCAGGACGCAGTCCTTCGCTGCTTTCAGGATAGCAGCTGCGACCAGCTCACTGGTTTGTGCATGAGCAGGATGTGCTTTGACAATAACCGGGCAACCGGCTGCCAAAGCTGTGGCAGTATCACCACCGGCCGTTGAATAGGCAAAGGGAAAATTAGCCGCACCAAAAACTACAACAGGCCCCAGCGGCACTAACATTTTCCGGATATCCGGTTTGGGTGGGGCTTTATCTGGTATCGCTGTATCAATTCTTGCTTCCAGCCAATCGCCTTTTTCACAGGCATCGGCATAAGAAGTTAATTGAAACATTGTTCTGGCCCGTTCACCCCGTAGCCTTGCTTCAGGTAAATTCGTTTCTTCCCCGGCTACCTTCAGTAACTCATCACCGAGATTCTCTATTTCTTTAGCAATGGCCCGCAGGAAACCAGCTCTTTGTTTCAGTGAACACTTGCGGTACACATGAAAGGCTTTCCATGCCTGTTGCATTGCATCGTTGATTTCTTCGGTTGTATGGTCTGTATATGTCATAAAATAATTATTGTTGTAAAGCACTATGTGTAGCTATGTGCCTATGATCCTATGTGGTTAAGATCTTACCACATAGACACAATAGAAACATAGGAGCACATAGATATTCAATTAATCATCATTTCGGTCGCTTTGCAATCCCTTCATTGATCACTTTTAAAACTCGCTCCCTTTCTGCTCCTTCCAGGACTAATCGGGGTGCCCTTACATATTCACTGCCGATACCGGCCTGCATTTCCGCCAGCTTGATATACTGCACCAGCTTGGGATGAATATCGAGTTCCAGCAATGGCATGAACCAACGGTAAATTTTGGTGGCTTCGGCTATCTTACCGGCCTTTACCAATTCATAGATCATCACCGTTTCTTTCGGGAAAGCACAAACCAATCCTGCCACCCATCCATCTGCACCGAGGCATAATTCTTCCATCGCTAACGTATCCACACCGCATAAAATTTTATAGCGGTCACCGAAACGGTTGATGAGTCTTGTTACATTCGTTACATCCCGGGTGGATTCTTTGATGGCGGTAATATTCTTACAAGCCCGCAGTTCATCAAACATATCCAGCGTCACTTCAATTTTATAATCCACGGGGTTATTATAGATCATCACCGGCAGGTCGGTACTGTCTGCGATTGTTTTAAAATAGGTCACTGTTTCCCGGTCATCGGCTTTATATCGCATGGGAGGTAATAACATCAGCCCGGCTGCACCCCAGGCTTTGGCCAATGCTGCTTGCTCCAGTGCTACTTTGGTACTGCCTTCGGCAATATTCAGCACCACGGGCAGTTTACCATTGAGTTTTCCGATCGCAAATTTCACCAGCTTTTCCTTTTCTTCCGTGGTCAATACACTGGCTTCGCCCAACGTACCACCAAGGATCACACCATGAATACCGGCCGCTACCTGTGCCTGCAGGTTCTTTTCAAATAAGGGCAGATCGAGTTCATCGTTGTTGGTAAACTTGGTAGTGAGTGCCGGGAAAACGCCTTTCCATTCAAATGACATGTGGTTGGTTTTAGGAAGACGAATTTAACGGTAAAAAATAATAACAGATTCAATATATTTAATAACTTAATAAATTATCCGAAAATTCAATGGAAGAAAAGACGTACAAAGGAGTGTGGTTCTTGCCAAATGAGCCGACCAAAAAAATACACGGCACTCTAACAATCAACGGTAAAAAATATTTCCATCTTGATTTAGTAGGCACATTACCCGGAAGACATGAACTTAACAAAAGTATCGATATAATTTTAGGCTACACTTCTGATGGCACTAAGTTTACACTATTAGACAATAATATATCAAATTATCGTTTTTCATCACCCGGGTTTTCAACCGTCTCATTCTCCCCAAGCAAAATAATAAGTGGTTGCCATTTTAGTACAAGATCCGATTTGCAATTCAAAAATATAAGCTTAAAAATTAAGTCTTTAGATAATTGGTTAGGCATATTCGGTTTTAAACCAATCTCGATAGATAGTAACAAACCTGGTAGTATAGCTATAAGCTACGATCTACCAAAAAAAATTGAGTTTGAATTTAGCGATACAATTAGAGGTGAGTTTAATTTCTTTGTACATACAAAATTAAATAATGCAGTAGAGGAGATGAAAATTATTCAAACTTCTAGCACATCTCTATTTACTGACTCATATTTAAGCTTCTCCGAATGGCTTGATATAATATTCGCTTTTCAAAGTTTTTTAGCCCTCGCCTTTTTTGACTACCCAGAAATTGAGGAAGTATCCAGCACAATTAACAAATCGACAGAAGAAGATGAACAACAAAGTGAAATAAAAATTCTTTTGAGAACTAAAAATATATCCGAAAACAAAAACGACTTCCTATTTACCTATTTAGACATACAGAACAAAGAAAGTATTATTTTTAAGAACTGGTTTAGTTTATTCAATAACATTAAACCTGTAATCGGCGGGCTTATTCAATCATTTTCAAGAGATAATAAAGTACAGGAATTTAATTTTTTAAATACTGCACAATGTGTAGAAACGTTACACAGAAGATTGAGAAAGAACAATATTCTTAAAAAAGAGGAATTTGATAAGAAAATTAAAAAAATAATACGCTCTGTATCTGAATCAGATCAAGATTGGCTAAAAGAAAAACTTCTATACTCCAACGAGCCGACTCTTTTTAATAGGCTTTGTGATGTAATAAGTGAACTCCCACACAGCTTAAAGGTAAAACTTTTTGAAAATGAGATTGAATTTGCCAAATCTATAAAAGATACTAGAAACTACTATACCCATTATTCAAAAAACTTACAAAAGAAAGCACTAAAAGGAGTAGAATTATTTAAAGCGACTGAAAGATTAAAAGTGCTATTGGTTACTTTCTTATTAAAAGAGTTAAAAATTTTGGATGAAAAATCTGAACAAGAATTTTTATTGAGAGCCGGCCGGTTATTCTATTATACATATATGGGTTTTTCTTAAAAACCCCCTCCTTAATAATTCCGTAACGCCTTCTTCATTTCCCGGTAACACAGGGCCGGTATGTTGCAGCCTCAACAACTATAAACACTGTTATGAAACGAAAACTGACCCTGGCCCTGCTGGCTGCCGTGGCACTGGCTTCCTGTAACCCCCACGATGATGATTATTATGTTCCGGAAGACGCTTCCAGTTTCACCGAGATCAGCTCCACGACGGTTGGTGCGGAAGGGGCGGCTGAGATCACCGCTTATGATCCGTTGACCAAAAAATTATTTATTGTCACCAACAGCGGAGGTAATACAAGAATTGATGTATTGAATATCGCCGACCCGGCCAACCCGGTGAGTGCAGGCTTCATTGATATTGCAACTTATGGAGGTGGCGTGAACAGTGTGGCTGTAAGTGAAGGCAAAGTAGCTGCCGCCGTGGAAGGTTTTACCAAGACCGAGCCGGGAAAAGTGGTGGTGTTTAAAACAACTGATTATGCATTGGTGAAACAGGTGACGGTGGGTGCATTACCCGATATGATCACTTATACCCATGATGGTAAATACATTCTTACCGCCAATGAAGGCGAACCCAATGATACCTACACGGTTGATCCGTTGGGAACTGTTTCCATCATCGGTGTGCAGCAGAACTATGCGGTAACAACCCTTGATTTTGGCAGCTTTGCCGGGCAGGCTGCTTTCCTGAAATCAAAAGGACTTCGTATCTACGGGCCCAACGCCAGTTTTGCACAGGATATAGAACCGGAATACCTGACCATTTCTTATGATTCAAAAACGGCCTGGGTAACCCTGCAGGAAAACAATGCTATTGCGAAGATTGATATCCGCAGCCGGAAGATCACTAACATTTTCCCGTTAGGATTTAAGAATTATAATCTTGCTGCCAATGCCATAGACCCCAGCGACCGGAATGGCGGCTATATTACAGCACCCTGGACGGTGAAAGGAATGTATGAGCCCGACGCCATTGCCGTACTGGAAAAATATGGCACCCCTTACCTCTTCACTGCAAATGAAGGTGATGCCAGGGAGTATGATACTTTTGAAGAGATTGAACGGGTAAAAGATATTGCGTTGGATGCAACGGCTTTTCCTGATGCCACCTTGAAAACAGATGCCAAACTCGGCCGCCTGAATGTAACCACCACCCTCGGTGATACCGATGGAGACGGAGATTTTGATGAACTCTACTCCATGGGAGGCCGTTCTTTCAGTGTATGGAATGGTTTTACAGGACAACAAATTTTTGACAGTAAAAATGAACTGGATCAAAAATGTTTTACTGCCGGTTTGTATGATGAGGGCTGCAGCGATGATAAGAGTGTGGAACCCGAAGGCGTTACACTCGGCTTAGTAGGCCGGAAAGAAATTGCTTTTGTAGGTATGGAAAGAGCTGATGCACTTGCTATCTACGATGTTTCCAACCCGGCGCATCCTGTATTTATTAAACTGTTAGCAACCGGTGATGCACCCGAAGGCATTACTTTTATCCCCGCACAAAAAAGCCCGGTGGGCAAAAGCCTGGTGGTGGTGAGCAGTGAGAATGATGGTGTGGTGAAGATCTATAAGACGAATTGATTGGATATTTTTATAGCAAGAGCCTTCCCGGTAGCGGGGAGGCTTTTTTGTGGGAATAAGAGAACGGTAACAGATTGTATTTGTAAATGTTCCGCTGTCTAAAAACAATATTTTTATTTTGCTAAATTTGAGAGATTTACAAAAAAACGAAAGTTTCAGGGACAGGGGTTTTCACATATTTACGAGTTAGCGATTATTTTGTAACCTTATCAAGGATGAAGAAATCAGCATTTTTTATTTTGTTTGTAGTATGCGCTGGGACAGTATGGATATCTTGCAACAACGGCGAAAATTCAAAAAAAGAAACCAATGTTAAGGAATTCAAGCGTTACCTCCTAATAGTAACATATAAAAGTAAGGACGGTCTTAATGTTGACACCTCGATGATCATGGAGCGAAGTGATTCCGGTGCATATCTTTCAGCCTTAAAGAAATATGGCGGTCATGTAAATGACTGGATTTTAGCTCCTCAACTGGGTTGGGAAGAGCCAATCTCTTTTAGGTTACTTGCAGAATCAAATAAAGATGTTAAAGAACTTCTTGATCCACAAGTTTTACTATTAGTTGATTCGCTTGCTAAAGAACATATCGAAAGAGCCAAGTACTCAAAGTATGACTCAACGGGCAATATCAGAGTTGTTGATACAGCCCAATTGCCCTGAATTTTCCATCTCAGTAAGAGAAATAAAAACTGTAGGGCTGTCGTTTCATTACTAGTTCAAAGATTACGGAGAACAGATAAACAATTTCATAGCATGACTGTCTGGGACAATTTAATGCAGAATTTTAGAAAAGATAATACAAGAGAATGGCACAAAGGAAAAATTATTTCTTCCATTGTCTTTGTATCTTTTTTATCTCTAATTGGACTATATGTTCGTAAACGTGAAAAAGAAAATGAGATTGATAGAAATGTCAATCAGTATTTCACTATCGGAACCACGGGAAAACAATACCATAATGTTAAGAGTTCTCAGCCTACGATTAAGTATCATTACAAGGTTGGAAGTCAAGAATATTCTGACTTTGAATCCATTCCAGTCCAATTTGAAAAAACGGTTGTAGCGAATGGAGGTAAGTATTATGTGGAGTTCTCATCAACGAATCCGAACAATAGTAAACTCCTTTTAGGTTATCCAGTTCCTGACACAGTGAAAATTCCAGCAGTTGAAGGCTGGACTTATATGCCAGGTTATACTGACAGACATTAAAATTGGCATAATATAATTTGCACTAAAAAATCTTCAGTTAATAGTAAATCCGGGCTTTGTTTTAGCAGGCCAAACAACTTTCAACTTTAGTTTTTAATTTCACCCAATGAATCGATCCTTCAGATTTCTTTTTCTGATATTGCTTTTAACCTTTTATGTCGACGGTTTATGTTCTGATTCAACGTATATGTGTATACGGTGGAATGGCCCTGTAGATAAGCCTTATCATGAATTTGTATTTTATAAGAAAGGTGGCTATAATCCCGAACAAAGTCTCCATTCCTATGGTGGCAATCCATTTGTTTTACAAATTCCTCTTTCTGAAAAACAATTTGAGGAACTCAAACATGTCTTATTTGACAAATATAATAACCCGGACTCTTCAGACCGGTCAAACCCCTTATTCATGTCATATTACATTGGATATTTTGAAGGGTCAAACTGAATCTCGACAAATTACATGAATAATAGAAACGATTTCATTGTGACTTTTCAGGATGTAGTAAAGTATTTAAAAGGGACAAAATATGAAACCGATGTAAAGCAAAAATGGAAACTAATATTTAATAGAATAGGTATCTATTCAAATTAATAGCTAACAATATAGCTATGTAAAAACCTCCGCCAATACCTTCTTCATTAACCCGGTCTTCCTCAATGCCCCACCCTTACTTCCATATCCTCCAGTGCCACACCCTTTGTTTCGGGCATCATTTTCCACACAAACAGTAATTGCAATACCATCATAACCGCAAAGAAGCCGAAAATATAGCTTCCGCCGATCCGGTTGGCAAAGAAGGTAAAGGTTTGCGAGATGAGGGCCGCAAATACCCAATGGGTGAGGCTGCCAAACGAAGTGCCCGCTGCCCGGACCGAATTGGGAAATATTTCAGACAGGAAAACCCAGATCACCGACCCCTGGCCAATGGCATGAGCAGCAATAAAGAGGAATACAAAGATGCTGATGCCACCATTGATATATCCGGCAAAAGCCAGTGCCATTAATGTCAGTGAAATAATATAACCTGCCGAACCGATATACATCAGTTTTCTCCGGCCGCTGCGGTCGATCAGGTACCAGCCCAGCATGGTAAATAAAAAATTCACGATACCAATGCCGGCACTGGATAAGAATGCTGCATCTTTCCCCAGTCCGGCCATTTCAAATACCCGCGGTGCAAAATAGATGATGGCATTGATGCCGGACAACTGGTTGAACAAGGCTAAGAGAAAGGCCAGCATTAAGGGTTTGGAAAATTTACCGGAGAACAATGACTCTTTTTTCTTCTGCTGCACAGAGTTCCGTATCTCTTTGATCAGTTCATCTGCAGGAGCACCACTTTTTTCAAACACTTTTCTTGCCCCTGCTTCATCATTGCGGTACAGGATCAGCCATCTCGGGCTTTCGGGTGTAAAGAACATCATCACGGAGAATAGTAAAGAAGGTATAGCGATGATACCGAGCATATACCGCCAGTCGTTTTCGCCGTCCACCCCCTGTAATAAATAATTGGTGAGATAAGCCAGCAGGATCCCACTCACCACATTCACCTGGAAAGCGATACCCATTTTGCCGCGGTGCTGCGGTGGTGCAATCTCCGAAATATACACCGGCGCCACCACGGAGGATGCACCGATACTAAGTCCGCCCAGGAAACGAAAAGCCATAAAAGTATATACATCATTCGCCAGGGCACTGCCCAATGAAGACACTAAAAAAATAACGCCGATCAGGATCAGTGTTTTCTTACGTCCGAATTTATTGGCAGGAATGCTTCCCATTCCAGCGCCGATAATGGTACCATACAAAGCCATGGCGATGGCTGTGCCATGCATCCAGTCGTCCAGGTTCCATAATTGCTGTATCCGTTGTTCCGCACCGGATATATTCGCCACATCCATGCCGAATAATAAACCACCGAGGGCTACGGTGATGGACCAGAGTACAAGCTTTTTGTTCATCGTTATGTTTTAATGGTGATTATAGTTCATATACCGAAGCTTCGTATGGCTGCAAGGTTCCATCAACGGAAGCCGTTTGATAATTACTGATCAATAGTTTTGCTTTATTGGTATCAACACCGGTATTTGCTTTCGCTGCCTTACTGCTGAAATTAAGCAGCACTAACATTTTCTTTCCTTCCCATACACGGGTATAGGCATACACATCGGGATTGTTTTTATCCAGCAATGTATACTTTCCATAGACCAATACGGGATTATCTTTCCGGAGTTGTACGATCTTCCGGAAATAATTGAGCACACTGGCCGGGTCTTTTTCCTGTGCTGCTGCATTGATAGTGGTATGGTTGGCATTTGTTCTTAACCAGGGTTTCCCGGTGGAGAAACCTGCATTCAGTGTAGTATCCCATTGCATGGGTGTACGTCCGTTATCCCGGCTGCTGAACCGTATCCGCTCGAGAAATTTATTGAGATCGCCACCTGTTGCTTTCTGGTGTTCGTATTCATTGCGGGTGGCAATATCCTGGTAGTCTTCAATTGTAGAAAACCCTGCATTCGTCATGCCCAGTTCATCACCATAATAATAATACGGTGTTCCCCGCATGGTCATAATAAAAGTGGTCAGTAGTTTGGAAGAGGCTTCCCAGAATGCCGGGCTGTCATTCCCAAAGCGGCTTACCATTCTTGCCTGGTCATGGTTGGCTAAAAAAACGGAGAGCCATCCTTTTTCAGCAAACACACTATCCCACCGGCTGAAGACTTCTTTAAAATGTAATAGACTGTATCCTTCCGGTTTGGCTATATCCACTCCTTCAAATGCATAGGCCATATTCAGTTCATTGCGGTCTGCATCCACCAGGTCATGCGCATCCTGGAAATTGCGGCCTGCTCCTTCTGCCACACTCATCACATCATATTTACTCAGCACTTCCTTGTTCATTTCTTTCAGGTAATCATGCAGGCCATCTACCATGGCATAGTATTGAATAAAATCTTTTTCAAATCCTTTTGGAAAGGCAGGGAAGGTAGTGTCCTTGGCTGCAAACTGGAAAGCATCCAGCCTGAATCCATCTATTCCTTTATCCGCCCAGAATTTCATGATGTCATAGATCTCCTGCCGCAGTTTGGGATTTTCCCAGTTCAGGTCGGGTTGTTTGCGGGAAAAATAATGGAGGTAATAGGCATTGGTGGCTGAATCATATTTCCACGCATCATGGTTCACATCAAATAAACTGTAGCGGAAAGCAGGCTTGCCTCTTTCGGCATCCCACCAGTGATAGTAATGACGGTATGGGCTGGTGCGGGAACTGCGGCTTTGTTTGAACCATTCATGTTCATCACTGCTATGATTCACCACCAGGTCCATCACTAATTTCAATCCTCGTTCATGCATGCCTTTCAGCAAGGCATCAAAATCTTCCATCGTACCAAAATCTTTCATGATACCCCGGTAGTCACTTACATCATATCCATTATCATCATTGGGAGAACCATAGATCGGGTTGAGCCAGACAGCATCCACGCCGAGGCTCTTGATATAATCCAGTTTGGAGATGATCCCTTTCAGGTCACCAATACCATCGCCATCACTGTCTTTAAAACTGCGGGGATAAACCTGGTACACCACGGCTTCTTTCCACCATTTGCGGTCAGCAGTATCGCTGCCGGTTGCTGTTGGTTTGGTTTCCGATGAATTACAAGAAGCAATAACGAGAGCGGATAAGAGAAGGAACAGTGCAGGAGATACAATCTTTCTTAACATGGCAGTTAGTCGTTAGGGCTGGTTGCAAAAACCAGCAAATGAATAATCTCAATCGCATTAGAAAAATACATAAAGAGCTGCAGATTACTTGATTCTTATAAAAAACTTACTTGCTGAAAACGATTGCGGAAACACTTGATGTGCATATTTTAGCATACCATTACTTCTCCTGCTTTTGTTACTTTTAAATTGTCATTATGAAACTCTCCTTGCTTACTGTTTGTGTTTTAGTTTGTCTTACACAAGCCTGTTCACCCGGAAAAAAAATAAGCAGCACCACTGCAACTACTAACACCCCAAAAGCCATGCGGGAATTCAGGGCAGCGTGGATCGCTACGGTAGCGAATATCAACTGGCCGAGTAAACCGGGGCTACCAGTGGAAGAGCAGAAAAAAGAAGCGATTGAACTGTTGGATTTTTTGCAACAACATCATTTCAATGCGGCTATTTTCCAGGTGAGGCCGCAGGCAGATGCTTTATATAAAAGTGAACTGGAGCCCTGGTCTTATTACTTAACAGGCCAACAGGGTAAAGCACCCGATCCTTATTATGATCCATTAGAATTTTGGGTGGAGCAAGCCCATCTGCGGGGTATTGAATTGCATGTTTGGCTAAATCCATACAGGGCACACCATAAAGATGGGAAAGAGATCAGTGAACAATCTATTGTAAAGAAAAGACCGGAGCTGGCTTTATTCCTGAAAGAAGGTTACTGGTGGCTCGATCCTGCACAGCAGGGCACACAGGATCATTCAACAGCGGTGGTGATGGACCTGGTGAAACGATATGATATTGATGGCGTTCATTTCGATGATTATTTCTATCCCTATCCTTCTTATAATGGCGGTGCTGATTTCCCGGATTCCATAAGCTGGAAAGCCTACCAGCAAACTGGTGGCAAATTATCAAGAGGCGACTGGCGCCGCAATGCGGTGAATGTTTTTATTGAAAGGGTGTATAAAGAGATCAAAAAAGAAAAACCGTATGTAAAATTCGGGCTAAGCCCTTTTGGTATCTGGCGGCCCGGTTATCCTGAATCCGTGGAAGGATTTGACCAGTATGATCAATTGTATGCCGATGCAAAATTGTGGTTGAATAAAGGATGGATCGATTATTTCACACCGCAACTCTACTGGCCGATCAACAGGGCCACGCAAAGTTTCCCGGTATTATTGGGTTGGTGGCAATCTGAGAATACGATGCAGCGTCATTTATGGCCGGGCATCAGTGTGGGCCGTGATACCAGTGCAAAAAACATAAACGAGATCATGAGCCAGGTCATGATCAGCAGGGGTATGTTGCCTGCCAGTAAGGGCATTGTTCACTGGAGTATTTCCTCTGTTACTAAAAACCCGCCGATGGCCAAAGCACTGATAGAAGGTCATTATAAAAAACAAGCTCTTGTACCGGCCAGCAAATGGCTGGATGATACAGCACCTGCTTCGCCGGTTGTAACAATGGGTACACAAGATGATACTATCACGATCAGCTGGACACACCCGGATGATAAAGATGTATTTCAATGGGTGGTCTATTATAAATACGGCAACAACTGGAATTATATGATCCTGGGCAAATTGAACCATTCCACTGTTTTAAAAAAGACGATTACCGATAAGCATATTAAACTGACTTCGATCGCTGTTACAGCCGTTGACCGGACCGGTAATGAAAGTGCCGTTCAGGAAATAAATACGGGCAACTGATCGCTCAAATAACTGGCTTACAGTAGTATTCCCTTGTAATAATCCCCGGGTTTGTTACAGGGGTTTTTTTATGCGAACGAAAGTTCGGCAAAACAGCATTTTTGATTATTTTCCCTGCCTGTTATTGCATACTGCTTATATCAAAACTACACTTACATGAGAAAATTTTTTACCCGCCTTATCCAGGTCGTGCTGTTCATCATTACCCCGGGCCTCTTAGCCGCTCAAAAAGATTATAATATCCTGCTGAATGCAGGCAAGTTTTTACCGGAAGAAAATACCAGCAGCCTGACCAAAGCATCACCGGTGTTTCAAGAAAGTTTGTACGGGAACACCCATTATGTGATGCTGCAATTCCATTCACTCCCCGATGCAGCTATGAAAAACCGGTTGAATGCAGCCCGAATTCAATTGATCGATTACATACCCAATAATGCTTATACAGCAACTGTTCCTGCCGTTATCAACCTGGATGCGTTCAAAGCATTTGGTTTCCGCAGTGTGTTCCGGTTAACCAAAGAACAAAAGACAGTGCCGGCAATCCTAAGCGGAACATTTCCTGCATACGCTGTGAAGCAACCCGGCTATGTGGATGTAACCGTGATCACTTATGAAAAATTAGCTGCTGCTTCCATCAGCAGTTCATTGAGTGCAGTGAATGCCACGATACTGGAAGACATGCCTATGTTCCGGTCATTCACGGTCCGCATCGGGCAGTTATCTGTGCAGCAATTAGTGGATCTTCCCTTTGTGCAGTGGGTTGAATTTGTTGATCCGCCCAACCAGGTAGAAAATACATTAGGCAGAACACTACACCGTGTCAATATTTTGAATGATGGCATCCGGAACCTGAAAGGCGATGGCATCAATGTCGGTATCTGGGATGAAGGTGAGATCAGCCCGCATCTTGATTTTTCTCCGGCCGGCCGTTTGAACCAGGTTGAATTCAGTGCTGCTTCCCAGCACTCCACCCATTGTGCCGGAACAATACTGGGCCGTGGTCTCATTAACCAGACCGCAAGAGGCATGGCGCCTAATGCCACTTTATATTCCTTCAATTTCAGCGGAAATATTCAGACAGAAATGGCGAATGCGATTCCCACACAGGGATTGGTAGTCAGTAGTCACTCTTATGGCAGCACACAAACCTGCGGACTAAACGGAGCTGGTGTTACCTATTCTGCCACCAGCCGTGCAACGGATCTTAACCTGAATAATTTTCCAACGCATTTGCATATTCATTCTTCCGGTAATTCCCAGGCGGCTTGTACAGGAGGCTGGTCAACAATCACCGCCAGTGGTAAATCATCCAAGAATAATATCCTCGTTGCCAATATCACCACATCCGAAGCATTATCCGGCAGCAGCAGTTGCGGCCCCGTTCAGGATGGCAGGGTGAAACCGGAGATCAGTGCATTTGGTACAAGTGTATTTTCAACTTCCACACCCGTCAATGGGTATGCAACTTTATCCGGTACTTCAATGGCCACGCCGGGTGTTGCAGGCTCTGTAACTTTATTAGTACAGCGGTACAAACAATTAAACAGTAATAATCTCCCGCCTTCCACGCTGATAAAAAATACGGTACTCAATACAGCACAAGATCTCGGTAATGCCGGACCTGATTACCGCTTTGGTTACGGACGTATCAATGCACTGGAAGCAGTACGGATACTGGAAGAAAATCGTTATGCATTAAGTACGGTTACAACGGGTGTATCAAATGACATGACGGTGAACATACCTGCCGGTACGGCAAGATTAAGAGTAATGCTGACCTGGAATGATCCGGCCGGTGCAGCAAATGCTAATCCTGCTTTGGTGAATAATCTTGACCTCACTGTTATTAACGGGGCAACGACAACCCTGCCCTGGATATTAGATCCTAATAACCCGGCAACACCCGCAGTAAGAGGAGTAGATAATGTCAGTAATATTGAACAGGTAACTATTGATAATCCTCCTGCGGGTTCCTATACTTTACGGGTAAATGGAACGGCCGTACCAACCGGCCCGGGCCAGGATTATGCACTGACCTGGAGTGTGGAGCAACCTTATATTGAAGTGATCTACCCGAACGGGAATGAAACATTAAATCCCGGCACGAATGAAACGATCACCTGGAATAATGCAGGTGTAATGGGTAACCAAACCGTAGAGTATTCATTGAACAATGGTGCCAGCTGGAACATCATTTCCAATGTTGTTGCGGCAACTGCTACCCGTCTTAGCTGGTCAGTTCCGGCAGGTGCTAATACATCCACTGCATTGATAAGAATTTCAAGTGGTGCATTGACAGATGTGAGTGATGCCACTTTTAAAATACTAGGCACAACAACCGGCTTTAGTGGCAGTGGTGTTAGTTGCAATGCCGGTGAAGTGATCTTTAACTGGAACGCTGTCACCAATGCCACTCACTATGATATTTACAGGCTGGATGCTGCAACAGGACAATTTGTTGTTTTAGCACCGGATATAACAGGCACCACGTATACAGCTACCGGGCTTACTCCTAATGCAAGTATGTGGTTTACCATCCGTGCAAAAAATAATACCACTGCTGCTGAAAGTGAAAGAGCCAATGCCATCAATGTCACTGTATCCAATGGCGGTGGTGGTTTAGGTGCTGTCGGTTCCATCACAGGACAATCTACAATTTGTGGTGCTGCCACCAATGTGACGTATACAATAGCAACAGTCAGTGGCGCCAGTTCGTATATATGGACAGCTCCACCTGGTGCGATCATCAGTGCAGGCCAGGGAACAACAACGGTAACGATCAATTATCCTGCGGGCAGCAGCAGCGGTAATGTGACAGCAGCGGCAAGTAATGGTACTTGTCAAACGGCAGCATCTTCCCTGTCAATTACTGTAAGCGGATCAGCAGTGAATGCCCCTTCCAGCGGAGGCGATCAATCAGTAACCGTGTGCCCGGGTTCTCCTGTTCCTACTTTAACAGCAACAGCAACTGTAGCAGCGGGTCATACCGTTATCTGGTATACTGCAGCCAGCGGTGGATCTGCAACAGGCAGCCCGGTATTAAATGCAGCTGGCAGCATCACTTATTATGCAGCCAGCCGCAATACAACAACGGGTTGTGAAAGTAATACAAGAACAGCCGTTGTACTTACGATTACATCAGTACCCGCAGCTAGTATTACTGCAGGTGGTGTGATTACTTTCTGCCAGGGTGGTAGTGTAGTACTTACCGCCAATGCAGGCGGCTCGTATACCTGGAGCAATGGTGCCACCACACAATCAATTACTGTAAGCACAACTGGAACATACAGTGTTACCGTTGTAACCAGCGGTTGCAGCAATACTTCACCTGCGACTACCGTAACGGTGAACCCGTTACCAACAGCAACCATTGCGGCTAATGGACCTACTGCTTTTTGTGATGGCAACAATGTAATATTAACAGCTGCAACCGGCAGTTCGTATGCATGGAGTACCGGGGCTACCACTCCTTCTATTACAGTCAGCACTTCCGGTAATTATAGTGTAACAGTTACCAATGCCAGTGGTTGTTCTGCCACATCAACAGCAACAACTGTTGCAGTGAGCCCGAGACCGGTGGTAACGATCGCTGCTGCCCCTTATACAAGGTTATATCCCGGTATCAGTACTACCTTAACATCAACGGTTACACCGGCCGGAACCGTAACCTATACCTGGTTGAATAACGGGATACCTGTAACCGGGGGCAATGCTGCCACATTACCCGTTACCCTTGACCAGTTAGGTAGTTATTCGCTCTCGGTAGTCAATGCCGGTGGCTGCAGTAATACATCGAACGTAGTGGTAATCACTGATTCTGCTACTACCCAATTTTATATTTACCCGAACCCGAACAATGGCCTCTTTACCGTAAGCTACTACAATGCAGGTGGCAATACAACGAATACCATTACGGTGTATGACAGTAAAGGTGCTTATGTATTTAGGAAAGCATATGCCATCACCAGTCCGTATGAACGGTTAACCGTTGACCTGCGGATGCATGGCAAGGGCGTTTACTGGATCGTAATGACCGATACAAAAGGAAAACGTTTGGCTGCTGCAGGGGTGATCGTTCAGTAATCCTGCTGGGGACAAAAACAAAAAAAGCTAAACCTCGGTTTAGCTTTTTTTGTCAATAGTATCATTACAATTGCGTATTCCTTTTGGAACAGATTCTGCCATACTGCTTGGAACAGTTTTAATATTAACCTGGCTAAGAAACTATCGACTAAGTAACAAAAGCTTTTCGCCCCAGTATTTTTTTATTTTCAAAATTTCATTTTGACTAATTGAATACTGTTTTCTAGCAACATCGAACTTCCAACTCAATCCATTATAACTAAAAATAAACCCTCCGTCACTACCATTTACACTCAATATATTGGATTGTTTAAATGTCTTTTTTTGAGGTTCAAAAATTTTTGACAAGATTAAATGCACACTGACTGTTCTTTCTTCAATCTCAATTTCCTTCAAAAGCATTTCAAACCTCTCTATTGAGTCCACGGAAATTTGGGTAAGTTTTTCAGCTTCCTCGTTTAGAAATACCTGGTTTATATAATTACCGGTCATCCCAAATGAATTCCAATTTAACCTATTGACAAAAAAGTTAATTGAATCCTCTTTTATTGATGATTGAGCAAAAAAACATAAGCCGGGAAAAACTAAGAGCACAATAAATAGAAAAATTTTTTTCATCTCTGTTAACAACATTTGGTGTTAATTCAATACTTTTTCAGCCGGATCTCACACCCACCTGTGTCGCCAATAATTCATCTACATGAATTTACTTTCCCAAATCTACATCATCCAGTTCCAAAAAATAATTAGCTGTTGGCACGGGTTTTACTTCTCATATCGCTTCCGCCAGGTCTCTTTTCCGTTCGTATCAAAATGGATAAGTTGTACTAATTGCCCATTGAGTAAGTATTCTTTCCATTCGCCGGATGGCTTACCATTTTTATAGGTCGCTTTCCAGAATGTCCGGCTGTTCATATGATGCACCCAGGCGCCTTCTCTCAGCCCGTTCTTATAATACCCGGAATCTTTTACCATCCCGTTGCTAAAATAATTCATGTACAGGCCATCGTGCAAACATTCTTTAAATACCGGGTGATAAACCGTACCCGTGCTGTTTAACTGAACGGCTTTTTTAACCGGCATAGACTGCTTCGCCGCAAAAGAAAAAGAATAACCCGGTTGCAGATATTTCATGGCAGCACGGCCTTCCTTTTTATACAAACCGGTTAATGGGTAATGCCAGTTCTTCGGATGATTAACCCGCATTTCTTCTTTTACCCGTTGCAATTTATCAGCATCATAATGACGGATAGCAATCAAATTACCAGATGAATCCCATAATTTCCATTCCCCATCCGGTAGGCCGTTCACTAATTTTCCGGAATCCAGTGGATGCCCGTTCAGGTACCAGCTTTGCCAGTCCCCATGCAGTTTATAATTTTTCACATTCCCCCGGTACAGTAACCTGTCCTGCTGAACAGCAGAAAATATTCCGTTCCTGGGTAAACTATGATCGGCTGTTGTATGAGTAAAAATATCAGTGATAACCACATGCTCCACCGGGTTGGAGAGGGGAAAAGGTTCTTCCGGCCCGGTATGCTGGGCAGCCGCCCCATAGGAGAAGGCGACAGCAAGTCCCGCCAAGAGGATATACTGTTTCATATTAGCAAGCAATACCGCAAGTTAGCGACTTCGTACTTGCAACAAAAATATGTTAAGGTTCAGTTGCTGCGTACCTTTAGGAGGATGCTTGCGTCTTTTTTGCAGTAACAACAGACCATGAATAAAATTATACTCGTAGCCATTTTTCTTTTTGCCGGGATACTGGTAAAAGCCCAACAGGTGGACAGTATCTATTTCCATTTATACACCGACAGCCTGAAAAAAGGCCAGCATAATTATATCAACGTGGATGGAAAACTATCAAACGGAAGCTGGTTACCACTGACAGCCAAACAAATACTCTTCACGTCCTCTGAAGGAACATTCAACGGCAATGAGCTTTTTATACCTGATCATTTTAAACCGGAAAAAGTAACCGTAAAAGCAGTATTGCGATCCAATCCTGCTGTCTGGAAGGAAATAACGATCTGGATCAAACAACTGCCCGATCCTTTTTTACCCAACCGGAACGAGGTTGACAATGCACCCCGCCGGAACAGGAAGAACAACTAATAAAAAAGCCCCGGACAGGGGCTTTTTACTTCGATATAGCAAAATGAATTAAGCTGTTTTCTTAGCGTCTTCCAGGAATTTGGCCAGGCCGATATCCGTCAGCGGGTGTTTTAATAAACCAAGGATGGAATCCAGTGGGCAGGTACAAACATCAGCACCGGCTTCAGCGCATCTTACAATATGCAGGGCATTGCGGATAGATGCTGCAAGGATCTCCGTTTTGAAACCCTGCACCGAATATATATGAGAGATCTGGGAAATCAGTTCGATACCATCCCAACTGCTGTCATCAATACGACCGATGAACGGGGAAAGATAAGTGGCTCCTGCTTTAGCAGCCAATATCGCCTGTCCTGCAGAGAACACCAGGGTGCAGTTGGTACGGATACCGTTATCCGTAAACCATTTGATCGCTTTGATACCATCTTTGATCATCGGCACTTTCACCACGATATTCGGGTGAATAGCCGCCAGTTTCTTACCTTCTTCCACGATACCGGCAAAATCGGTGGCAATTACTTCGGCGCTGATATCACCATCCACCAGTTCGCAGATCGTTTTGTAATGGTTCATGATCGCATCCTGTCCTTTGATCCCTTCTTTGGCCATTAGCGAAGGATTGGTGGTAACACCGTCGAGGATACCTAATTCGTTGGCTTCTTTGATCTGGGCCAGGTTGGCCGTATCAATAAAAAATTTCATGTTGATTGTATTTAAAAACCCTCTTGCAGAGGAAGTTAGGAGCAAAAAAAATGGCAGGCTGATTACATCGCACCGCTCAACCACCTACTCTTGCTGCCTTCCGGCCCTGGGAGGGTTCAGCAGGAGCTGGTCGTGTAAGACCTGCCGCCGCAAAGATAGGGAAGCACAACTAAATACGATTTGTTTGATGGAAATAAGCTCTAAAAACCCGCCATGGAATTTACTTTGGCAAAGCCGATCAGTTCATCAGCCCTGGCTCCAAACGGACGGAAATAGACCAGCACCATATAGCTGTTTTCCGTTGCCTGGAAATTGCCCTCCGTATTATCGAAAGAAACAGGATCAGCAGCTCTTCTTTTCTCCGGTGCTGTTACATAAGAATAATTATAAAAACCCTGTTTCAGGAATAGTGTTTTTTCATACACTCCTTTTTCGGGGTTAAATATCATTTTGGTGGAATCGTCAATCGCATAATTGGTCAGCTCGCCAAACAGGTAAATATT
The DNA here is from genome assembly GCA_902826165.1 of uncultured Bacteroidota bacterium. GTDB lineage: Bacteria > Bacteroidota > Bacteroidia > Chitinophagales > Chitinophagaceae > CADEDV01. Next base: position 28,748 of record CADEDV010000027.1, on the reverse strand, counting down.
ACGTCCGGGGTAAGCCCGGTTGCCCGGTGGTACAAATGTGAAATGGGTGTAGGCATAATCACTTTGCCAGTAAGGGTTATTGCCGTCTTCATTTTCTATCGTAAATAACCCGTTGTTATCCCGGTAATATACATAGACCTGCTGGTTTCTTTCTCCATCCGGTTTCACCAGCACATCAATACGGTCATTGCTTTTCAGAATATCCCTCATCCGGTCACTCATCAATCGTACACTTGACAGGTTGATCCATCTCCATTCCCTTCCTGCAGGAAATGAAAGTGCATCATCACTGTATTCAAAATAATTCCCCCGGTAGATCGTTGGTCTGTCAAGATAGACGGCCGTTGGCCAGGTATAATTCTGTACCACCTGCAGCTTCAGGTCCTGCTGGGAAAAAATATTCAGTTTGGCAGTAGCTGTATTCACCGTTACCTGCACCCGTTGGTGTGTCCGGAAAAAAGTACCGCCAAAAGGCTGCATCATCCTGGCCGCCAGCGATACTTTATTATCCACCACTAAAAACCGCTTGGTAAATACCAGTTTCGACGTATCATCATTCAGGAACACTTTCAATAAATAATTACCTGAACGGGTGGGCACACTGTTGCGGTCAGGCACCATGGCCTGGTAATGCGTGTAACGGGTAAATGAAATAGAAGCATTGCGGTAGGTATTGATCCGCTGGCTCTGGAACCCCTTGGTATAATCGAAGGTAAATAAGGTGGAAGGCGTCCAGTCGGCATTACAAAGCTGGAACGAGAAATAGTAATTCTTCACATCTGCATCGAGGTCATCAAAATGCAGTTCAAACTGCTCGCCACTGTTGAGGTTCATGACCGGGTAGCTGTAGATATCACCATATTTGAACAACTTGACCGAATGAATATTCGGCTGGTAAATATGATCGGCCAGCTGCGCCGCAGCGGTAAATCCCTTGCATAGTAGTAACAGTAAAATGATCCTTTTCATCCTGCCAGTGGTAATTTGTAAGAACACACAATATTGTGAAAAATTGCCCGAAAAAGCAGATAAATCTTTTTTACCGGCTTATTTTTGAAGAAGACAAACTAATCAATTTGAAGGTTGCAGGCTTTATAGCAAACCGCATCGCATTTAATCAGCAGAAATCATTTTCCAGGTTCATCATTCGGCTGTCCATCGTAGCCACGGTGATCAGTGTGGCTGTGATGATCATTACCCTGTCTTTTGCCAATGGCTTCCAGGCAACGGTGAGCCAGAAAGTATTCAGCTTTCTCGGGCATATCCGGGTGCAGGAAAAACAGGTGGACCGGTCCATATTAGCAGAAGAAACCCCGATCATACAGAATGATTCGCTGGTAACATTGATGAAAAAAGACAGCCGGGTCAAAGCCATTCATCCCTTTGCCACCAAGTATGCGATCCTGAAAACAAAAGATGAGATAGAGGGTGTGCTGGTAAAAGGTGTGGACAGTACCTATGACTGGACCAATTTCAACTCTTTTATCAAACAGGGCAAGCCCATCCGTTTTAACGACAGCACTTACAGCCGGGAGATCATGATCTCTGCTTACACTGCTGAGCAGTTACAGCTACAACTCAATGATAAGATCAATATTTATTTTATCCGGCCCGGCGGCAGCGAAGAAGATGGGTCGGGTGTAAACATCAGGGCTGATAAGCTGACCATTAGTGCTATTTACAAAACAGGAATTGAAGAATACGACAAGACCTTTGCCATTGCCGATATCAAACTGATACGGCGGCTTAATTTCTGGAAGCAAAACGAGATCGGTGGTTATGAAATTTTCCTGGATGATTACCGGCAGATCAATAAAGCCGTTATTGATCTTTATGAAACCGATGGCTTCCCTCCCACTTGGGACACACAAAGTGCCAGGGACATCTCTCCCAATATTTTTGACTGGCTCAATATGCAGGATGTAACCCGTAATGTACTGATCGGGATCATGATCTTTGTAGCGGTGATCAATCTTATCACCTGTCTTATCATTTTAGTGCTGGAAAGAATAAAAATGATCGGCATTTTAAAATCATTGGGTGCCTCTGACTGGACCGTGCAAAAAATATTTCTCCGTCACTCATTGATCATTACGATTACCGGTATCATCATCGGTACGGTGTTCGCATTAGGATTTTTATACCTGCAGCAAAAAACAGGTTTCATCAAACTGAAAGAAGAAGCGTATTACATGAGTGAAGCCGCCGTAAAAATAGTCTGGTGGCAGGTGGGGCTTATCGGAGTTATTACTCTAGTAGTTTGCCTGCTTATCCTGCTCATCCCTTCTATTCTTGTCAGGAAAGTGCAGCCGGTGAAAGCCATTCATTTCAGGTAGCCAGGTGAGATAGAATAATACCGGTTGCCACCGCAGCATTTAATGATTCTGCCTTCCCTTTTTGTGGTATAGTGATCTTTTTTGTAACCAATTGCAGTATATCCGGGCTGATGCCTTTTGATTCGTTGCCGATAACGATAATACCTTCAACCGGCTTTTGCATGGTTGTTATATTCTCTCCTTCGAGTGCAGCTGCATAAATAGTTGTCTTTTGCTCCGTCAACCAACCGGCAAGATCAGTGTACAGCAGTTTCACCCGGGCTATACTTCCCATAGTAGCCTGCACCACTTTCGGATTATATTGATCGGCACTATCATGATCACAAATGATATGCTCTATTCCAAACCAGTCGGCGATACGAATGATGGTTCCCAAATTGCCCGGATCCTGTATGGTATCTAAAGCCAAAACAAGTTTACCCTTCAGGTTAATTGCAGAAACCTGTTCAAACTTTCTCAATACTGCCAGCACCTGGTTGGGTGTTTGCAGGTGTGAAATTTTTTCTAATTCCGCAGGGCTTATTTCAATTGCTTCTATGCCATTCAGCAATTTTGCATGATCAGTTAACCATTCTTTCAGGCCCAATACCTGTTGAACCTGTCCCGGTATCTCCTGCAACAATTCGCTGACGATCTTCGGGCCTTCTGCAATAAAAGCCCCTGATTCATCTCTTGATTTTTTCTGGCCTAAACTTTGGATATATTTGACCTGCGATTTTACAAGCATTGCAACTCTTTTATCAATTTATGTTCAACGGCCAGCCACTTTTTACCCGCTACCTTTTACGAGCAATGATCGCCGGCCTTGTTATCATTACTTTTTATTCCTGTGCCGTTATTCCTAAAAATTATCCCCGGAATACGCCATTTGTATACGAATATAATATTAACGTAGAAGGTAATCTCACCGAACAGGAAAAATCAGACCTTGAATCTGCCCTGGAAAACCAACTGGATGACAGCATTGGCGTAAGAACGAAAAGAAAATTGGTATCCAGCGGTGGTTTCAACAGGCAAATATTGAATAAGCCCCCCGCTTATAACAGCATGAATGCCGACAAGTCCGTCACTTATATGAAGGCATTGATGGTTTCACTCGGCTATTTTTATGACTCAGTTGGATACCGGACAGAAATTGATACAGCCGGTTCAAAAGATGACCAATACCGGGTGAATGTGATCTTTGATGTGAAAACGGGTTTGCTGACAAGATTGGATTCTATCGTTTACCGGATCGATTCTCCCAAATATCATCATAACCAGGCCGAATTACAATCCCTGACCAAATCCAACTTAAAAGAATCTTATCTCTCGAAAGGGATGCCCTTTGCCAAAGGCATTATCTCGGCTGAATTTGACCGCCTTGTTGACTTATACAGGAACAATGGTTTTCTCCGTTTTGGAAGAGAAGACCTGCTGGGAGTTTGGGACACCTTAGATGTTGCTCTATTACAACCCTCTCTTGATCCTTTTGAGCAAATAGAACTCCTGCAAAAATTAAAAGAAAGGCGGCTGAAACCAACCGCCAACCTGGAAATCAGGATGCGGCCGGGCTTTGACAGTGTGAAACTGGTAAAGTATTATGTAGGTAATATTGAGATCTATCCTGATTTTACTGTTGATTCTTCCACAGGTAACAGGGTTGTCACTGCATTGAATCCAAATCTTTCCATCATCCAGTTCAATAACACATATAAGCCGAAAATATTTCTCGATAATATTTATCTCCGGCATGGCGACCTGTATGCGCAACGGCGTTTCCAGCGAACGATCAACCGGCTCAATGTATTTGGCACCTGGAAGCAGATCAATATCGAACCCGCACCAAGAGTTGGACAGGACACCGTTGATTTCAGGATCTTTTTAAACCCGGCGCCCAAATACGTTTTCAATGCGAACCTTGAGGCCAGCCAGAACCAGAGTGCTATCTCCGGAAGTCTTTTTGGCATTGGTGCAAACGTGGGCTTACAAAACCGGAACGTATTCAGGGGTGCCAATACCTCCAGCCTGAATATGCGGTACGGTATTGAATTAGGAGACAGCAGTTTTATCCAGACCCAGCAGGTGAATTTCAGTTATAAGCTCTATTTCCCGAAACCGGTTCCCAATTTCAAATTCATTCCTGAGCGGCACCGTGATAATATCCGGACGGTATTTGGATTCAGTGCTGCGAATACGGAAAGAAGAAATCTTTTTAACCTGACCACCGTCAATGCATCACTGGGTTATGAATTTCAACGAAATGTTCCCCGGTCGAATAAGACACTTTTTGTTACCCTGAAGCCCGTTAATATTGAATATTCCTACCTAAAGAAAAGACAGGGTTTGATCGATCTTATCAATACAACACCTGCCCTGAATAATGTTTTTACCGATGGATTGATCTCTTCGCTGGTAGCCGGGGTAACACATACCTGGATAAAAGGGAAAAGGCAGAATATTTTGGCTGTTAACTATGAGCAATCCGGTTTGCTGGCAGGTATGTTCCGGAATGATTTTTTAGATTCTCAACTGTACCGGTTTGTAAAAATTGATGCCGAGCTGACCAAGCTGATCAAATTCAAAAAAACAGCCCTTGCGATCAGGGCCTTTGCAGGTGTGGGGTATGAACTGGGTTCTACTGCGAATCCTTTAAAACAGGACCGGCTGCCTTTCTTCAAACAATATTTTGCCGGCGGTCCCAACAGTATGCGGGCCTGGAGCCTGCGTCGCCTCGGCCCCGGTTCACTGATCAGTGATTTTAAAAACAACCCGGAACGATATGGTGATGTGCAACTGGAACTGAATGCAGAATACCGGTTTAATTTTTTTAAAATTGCCGGCTTTACTGTTGAGAGTGTTCTCTTCACGGATATTGGTAATGTATGGTTCCTCAAGAAAGAAGCAGGAAGTCCTGAGACCGTATTTAATTTGGGCCGGTTAGGAAAAGACCTTGCTGTTGGTGTAGGTACTGGTTTACGGATCGATCTTTCTTTCTTTATGATCCGGCTTGATTATGCATTTAAAGCAAAGGACCCAAGTCCTTCTCCTGACAGGGCAGCCAGCCAGAACAAATGGTTTTATGGCTACCAGCTGAGTAATCTATTAAAAGGTCAATTACAGTTAGGTGTCAATTATCCTTTCAAGCTCTGATCAGCTTTCAATTTTTTAATCTCCTCTTCAAAGACGGGTATCGTCATCGCATCATCCACACTAAATGCACCAATACGGGTTCTCCGTAAACTGCTGAGGTAAGCTCCGCAATCTAGTGCTTCACCATAATCGTTGGCCAGGCTGCGGATATAAGTGCCCGTGGAGCAAACTACTTTGAAATGAACCACTGGCATTTCAATTTTTGTAATGGAGAATTCTTTGATAAATAATTTTCTTGGCTCCAGTTTCACTTCTTTGCCCTGTCTTGCCAGCTCATATACTCTTTTACCATCCACTTTGATCGCTGAATGTGCCGGTGGCACCTGCATGATCTCACCGGTGAATGGCAGGGTCGCTTTATGTAATTGTTCTTCTGTAATCTGCTCAAATGGTTTAAACTTGACAGGCTCACTTTCCAAATCATAAGTAGGCGTGGTTGCACCGAGTGTGAAAGTCCCGGTGTATTCTTTTTCCTGCGCCATGAATTCATTGATACGCTTGGTAAACTTTCCCGTGCAGACAATCAATAAACCGGTGGCCAATGGATCCAGTGTACCGGCATGCCCTACTTTTTTGATACGGATAAGATTCCGGATCTTGCTCACCACCCCAAACGAGGTCCACTCTAATGGCTTATCGATCAGCAATACTTTTCCTTCCTGGAAAGGATTGACAGGGTTTTGCTCCATCGGGCAAAAGTAATCGTATTCCGGGAAAGCTTTTCGGGAGAAATAATCAGATGGACATCCTGCTTTTTAATTCCAGGTATTTATTAATGGTATTGACCGTAAGATTTTCCGGTGTGGTGAGAATGGAAGGAATACCATTCATATGCAGCTCTTTTACCATCAGTCTTTTTTCATAGGCAAATTTTTCTGCGATGGTCTTGATATAAATATCTTCCATATTAGTTGCCTTCCTGTCAATCAGTGAACGGAGCTCCGTATTCTCAAAGAAAACCACCAGCAGCAAATGATATCTTGCGATCTTTCGCAGCGCCGGTAATTCCCGTTGCAAACCTTCCAGTGATTCAAAATTGGTAAACAGTACCAACAGGCTGCGGTTGGTGATCCGGTTCCGGATCACCGAGAATAATTTTTCATAATCCGGTTCCAGGAAACGGGTCTGCTGGCGGTACAATGATTCCAGCACCTTGTTCATTTGTGTTGGTTTTTTATCTGCCAGGATAAAACTGTCGAGGTTCTCTGCAAAACTGATCAACCCTGCCCGGTCCTGCTTTACCAGCGCCACATTCGATAATACCAGCGAGGCATTGATGGCATAATCAAGCAAGGTCATTCCATGAAAAGGCATTTTCATCACCCGGCCTTTATTGATCACACAATAGATCTGCTGGCTTCGTTCATCCGTATAATTATTCACCATCAAGCCTTCCCTTCTGGCTGTTGCCTTCCAGTTGATGGTGCGGTAATCATCTCCCCGCACATATTCCTTGATCTGCTCAAACTCCATACTGTGACCAATGCGCTGCATTTTTTTCACCCCGGCTTCCTGCAATTTATTAGCTACCGCCAATAACTGGTAGCGCCGCATTTGTATGTAAGATGGATACACTTTTACTGTCTTCTCCTGTGCAAAAATGTAACGTCTTTTTACCAATTGCAAAGGTGCATGCACATATACATTGATATCATAGAAAACATATTCGCCGCGGGTAACCGGCCGCAGGAAATAATCCAGTTCTTTCTTTTCTCCTGTAGCCAACTGAAGCTTGCGTAACCATTTCCTGTCCTGGAACTGGAAAGGGATCTCATCGATCACACTGATGCGAACCGGGAAGCCATACTGGTTTTTAAAATGCAGCATCACTTTATTATCATCGCCAATACTGAAACGGTCCGTCACCTGCCTTTCTGCATGGAAACCATTTTTCTTGCCAAAGACCAATAAGGCATCCAGCAGCACCGCCAGCAACAGGAATAACAAGACCAGTTCGCCCAACCTGAAAAAAACAGGCACAAAGAAGCTCAGCAAAAAGATCACTGCTGCCGACCCGGCAATGATGTAAACGATTTTATTGAGATAGAATGATTTGATCAAGGTTGCTATTTTGAGGTCAGAAGCCTGAAATCTGAGGTCTGAACAGAACAGTCATTATAATTTATAGTGTTTTCCAGTTTTCGTACAGCTTATAGATTTTTGCGCCAAGCTCATCACATTTTTTATTTAATTCTTCAAAGGAATTTAATTCCAGATACAAGCAATCCCTGGCAAACAGCAGCCATACTTTTGTTTCTTCCAATGAACCCATGCCATAAATCAGGTGCCGTTTAAATTCATTCTCATAGATTCGTTTTCCCCATCCCTCGGCAATATTTGCCGCAATGGAACGGGAAGAACGTACTATCTGATCGGTCAACGAATATCTTTCCTCCTTAGGAAAACTCCTTGTACAACTAAAAATATCCATTGCCAGCTGATAGGAGATTTTAAAAACCTCCAGGTCAAAGACTGTTTTAATCATAACATAAGGTTTTATATAAAATGGATCTCCTAAAAATTCTGACATCAGACTTCAGACATCCTGCTTCCTCTTACCTCGGCACATCCATCGCCTGCACGATCTGTTTGATCACTTCCGCTTCTGTTACCCCTTCCATTTCCTTATCCGGTGCCAGGATGATCCGGTGACGCAAGACAGGGATCAGCACTTCCCGGATATCTTCCGGTGTCACAAAATCTCTTCCATTCATAGCCGCAATGGCTTTTGATGCGTTCATCACGGCCAGCGATGCCCTTGGTGAAGCTCCCAGGTAAATGGATTTATGATTTCTTGTCTGGTGAATTAATTTGGCAATGAACTGTAATAATTTTTCTTCGATCACCAGTGTTTTGATCTGTTGTTTAAGTTGATTGATCTGCTGTGCACCTAATACAGGATGCACAAGGTCCTGCACCGAAGTATTCCCCATGTTGTGAAACTGGGTAAGGATACTCAGCTCTTCTGCTTCAGAAGGATAGGGCACCACGATCTTGAATAGGAAACGATCCAACTGTGCTTCCGGCAAACGATAAGTTCCTTCCTGCTCCACCGGGTTTTGCGTAGCCAATACCATAAAAGGTGAAGCCATTGGATAGGTTTTCCCGTCCACGGATGCTTGTCGTTCTTCCATGATCTCCAGCAAGGCGGATTGTGTTTTCGCCGGGGCCCTGTTGATCTCATCCACTAAAACAATATTGCTGAACACCGGGCCTTTCTTGAATTCAAAGGTTGCTTCCCGGGGGTTGAACACAGGAGTACCCAATACATCAGAAGGCATCAGGTCAGGCGTAAACTGTACTCTTGAAAATCCGGCATCCACGCTGCGGGCTACTAACTTTGCCGTAAGTGTTTTAGCTACTCCCGGCACCCCTTCGATCAGCACATGCCCGTCGGCCAGCAAAGCAGCAATGATCAATTTCACCATTTCATCCTGCCCAACGATGATCTTTTTGATCTCGCTGCGGATGGATAATACCGCATGATTCAGTGCAGTCATATCGGTTCGTTGCTGAAAAATTGGTTCTTCCATATATTATTTTCTTCTTTTAGGTTTTAAAGTTTGTTTCGTCATAGCCTCCCCTTTCAGGAGGAGGTTGGAGGGGGCTAGGCTTTTTGATAAAATGATTCAAGTTGTTTATGAAAATCGGTAACCTGTCTGGCAGTGACCGATGATGTCCTGTTTAACTGGTTAATAAATGTAACAATACCCCTGACCTCTGCTTCATCACATCCCGTTTTGAACTGGAGTTTTGTAATAAATTCATCATCAAGATTGCTGGTCGGCAGCTTATACTTATTCCGTACATGCTCCAGGAAATAAGCCGCCATTTTATGGCTAAGATTATGATGATCGCCCCGGTCGTAATATAAACGCCCAATCGTCTTGACAAAATCAAGCGAATCGTTCCGGGGTTTGCTGATAACTGGGATGAACCGTTGCCTTCTTCTCATCTCCAGTAAGACATACAGCAATAGTGTAAATATAGCAATCAGCAAGGCCCACTTGGTCTGTTTGTATTTAAATAACTCATTCAGCGAATTGGAGCCTTCATTGTCCTCGTCATCATTGTCTGAATAAAAACCTTTCTTGTCAATAAAATATTCATCCCAGACCAGTTTCTTAGTATCGGGTGCAATGACGGAAAGCACATTTTCATAATAAGCAAAATTATCGCCGTGCAGCAGGAAGTAATTACTGAATGTGAGTGGGGCCAGGTGAATATATAAATTACCCTGTCCTGTTTTCAGGTGAATGAAATTGGTGCGTTTCATTTCATCCGTTCCCAGTTTATCGGCAATTGTAGTATCCATATCATAAAACCAGGAATTAAAATGCAGCCCTTTATAACTGAAATTTCTTGACTCTGCAAAGGGAGGCCGCAGGAGTTTAAAGGATGGCTTATCAGCTATATTATTGCCGTTATTATCCGTTTGCAGGGAAATATTGATCTCACTGCTGCTGGCACCGATCACTTCCTGCGC